>JBIOUH010000120.1:0-34238 GCA_044866955.1 Steroidobacteraceae bacterium | reverse complement strand
TCGCTTTTTTGGCTTCGGCCGAGCGAAGGGTAGGCCCATGCCCTCGCTGGTAGACAAAGCAACCTCTCCCAAGGGAGGTTTTGATGACCAACCGAAAGATCGCAGATATCGTCAAAGATAAGAAGTTCCTCGCCCGTCGAAAGGGCCTCGGCGACTTTCGACCCGAAAACATGGCCCGGAAGGATACCGAAGCCGACGGCTCGAACGTCCGATGGGGTTCAAAGTCTGGAGCGGCCGAAACCGCTAAAGTGGCCGTTTGCGGGTACAAGAAACAGGTTCCTCGATGACTATTCTGGGTTTCGCAGGGCGCTGGCCGCAGACCGCCGATCCCCAGGCCCAGCGCCTGCATCTGCAGCGCTGCCTGGCCGCTTCTGGCGGCGTCAGCGCGCCGGTCGAGCTGGCCGCCGGCTGGGTTGCCGCACCGGCCGTGCATCGTGCCGGCCCGGTCTGCGTAGCCGTGCAGGGCAAGCCCCTCTGGCCCGACCTCCCCCCCGACCGCAACCCGGCCGTCACACTCCACGCAGCCTACAGCAAACACGGGCGCGCCTTCCTGGAGCGGCTCGAAGGCAGCTTCGCCCTGGCCATCGCCGATGAGGCCGCAGGCAGCGTGCTGCTGGCAATCGACCGGATGGGCATCGAGCGCATGGCATGGACCGTCGTCGGCGGCGCGCTCGCGTTCGGCTCGTCGGCCGAGCACCTGGCCCGCCTGCCCGCCGTCAGCGCTCCGCTGCGCCGGCAAGGTCTGTATGACTTTCTGATGATGCACATGATCCCGGCGCCCGACACGATCTACGAGGGCGTGCACAAGCTGCGGGCGGCGACTGCGCTGACATTCGCAAACGGTCGCACCGAGGTCTTCACCTACTGGCGTCCGCGCTTCGTCGAGCGCAGCGCGGATTCGTTCGAGACGCTGCGCGACGAGCTGCACGCCTCGCTCGAGGCTGCGGTGCGCGAGACGCGTCCGAACGGCACGACCGGCTCGTTCCTGAGCGGCGGCCTCGACAGCTCGACGGTCTCGGGCAAGCTGGCCCGCGTCAGCGATCGTCCGGCGCGCACGTTCTCGATCGGCTTCGGCGTCGACGCCTACGACGAGCTCAAGTACGCGGACATCGCCAACCGTCACTTCGGCTGCCAGCCGTTCCAGTACCACGTCACCGCCGACGATATCGTCCACGCGTTTCCGCTGATCGCGCAGGCGTACGACGAGCCGTTCGGCAACTCCTCGGCGGTGCCGACGTACTTCTGCGCGTTGCGTGCGCGCGAGCAGGGCATCACGCATCTGCTGGCCGGCGACGGCGGCGACGAGATCTTCGGCGGCAACGAGCGCTATGCGCGGCATCGCGTCTTCGACTGGTACTACAACGTGCCAGGCTTCCTGCGCAAAGGCGCGATCGAGCCGTTGTCCTCGCTGCTGCCCGGCGAAGGCGGCTTCAAGCCGCTCGCCAAGCTGCGCAGCTACGTCGAGCAGGCGCGCATCCCGTTGCCCGAGCGGCTGGAGACCTGGAACTTCGTATATCGCGAGGGCGGCACGATGCTCGACCCGCAATTCGCGGAGTCGATCGATGCGCGCGCACCGTTCCGCGTCATGAACGAGGTCTACCACGCGGCGCCGGCGGATTCGACGCTCAACAAGATGCTGTACTACGACTGGTACTACACGCTCGCGGACAGCGATCTGCGCAAGGTCGGCACGATGTGCGCGCTCGCCGGCGTCGAGGTGTCGTACCCCATGCTCAGCGCCCGCGTCGTCGAGCTGTCGAACCGCGTGCCGCCGTCGCTCAAGATGCGCGGGCTGGAATTGCGCTCGTTCTACAAGGACGCGATGCGCGGCTTCCTGCCGCAGGAAATCCTCGACAAGACCAAGCACGGCTTCGGCCTGCCGTTCGGCGTGTGGCTGCAGTCGCATGCGCAGCTCGGCGAGCTGATCTACGCGCACCTGACCGATCTCAAGGCGCGGCGCATCGTGCAGCCGCAGTTCCTCGACAAGCTCATCGCCGACCAGCGCTCGGGACACGCCTCCTACTACGGCTACGCCATCTGGGATTTCGCCATGCTGGAGGCGTGGCTCAAAGCGCATGCGCCCCGCGCCTGAGCGCATCGGGGTCATCGATCTGTGGCGCGGTTTTGCGCTGTTCGGCGTCGCGGTCGTCAACTTCGTCCACGCCAACGACGACTACCTGACGCCCGCCGCGGCGGAAGCGCTCGCAACGGCAGGACTCGACTGGCGCCTCGAGCGGCTGATGAACCTGCTGCTCGCCAACAAATCGAACACGCTGTTCACGTTCCTGTTCGGTCTCGGGTTCGCGATCCTGATGGAGCGCGGCGCGGAAGGCGCCAACGGCGAGCAGGTGCTGCGGCGGCGCATGGTCGTGCTGACGCTGCTCGGCTTGACGCAACTGTTCCTGCTCTATCACGGCGAACTGCTGCACATGTATGGGCTGTGCGGCCTGTTGCTGCTCGTGCTGCGACGTTTTCCGGACCGTGTCCTGTTCGTGCTCGGGATTCTGCTCGCGCTGTTCGCGCGCCTGTTCTACGAGGAATGGAGCTTCGTGGGGGCACTGGCGCCGCTGCCGGACATCTCGTGGACAACGCCGGATAGCGGCCTGACTCCCGCGGCGGACTACCGACTGCTTCACGAAAGCAGCGCGCTGCAATTGGTGCAGGCGAACGCGGCGCATGCGATGAGCGCGATGTACGACTTCCCGCGCAAGCTGGTCCAGGGCGCGTACTTCTTCGGACGCATGCTGATCGGCTTCACTTTCTGGCGCTCCGGCTGGTGCATGCGCGTGATCGCCGCGCCGCGCGAGCGCATCCTGCGCTGGGTGTCGATCGCGGGCATCGCGGCCGTTGTGCTGACGGCAGCGACGTTCATGGAGTCGGGGCGCGTCGGCACGTTGCAGCACTTCCTGTTCAATCTGCTGCGCCAGGGACAGACCCTCGCCCTCTCCGCCTTCTATGTGCTGGCCCTGGTAGCTATCGGCACGTCGCCGTCGTTGCAACGGTTCGCCCGGCCGTTCCAGCAGCTCGGCCGCATGTCGCTGACCAACTACCTGCTGCAGAGTGTCGCCATGATGTTGCTGCTGTACGGGCCCGGACTGCGACTGGCGGGCGACATTGGCGCTACGGCGACGGCAGCAATTGCGGCGGCCGTGTACGTGGCCCAGGTCGTGTTCAGCAATCTGTGGCTGCGACATCGGTCGATGGGACCCGCAGAGAAGTTCTGGCGGTGGCTGGCGAGTAGCCCCAAGACCGAACGCGTCTCGCCAAGACGCTAAGGAAGGCTCTGGAAGTTCTAGTTCGGAATTCTCAGATCCGGATTTTCTGAACTCTTCTTGGCGTCTTGGCGATCTTGGCGAGAGACATTCCGGTCTCCGTCTCCGCTCCGCAAACCACGCTGGAATCTGCTTCACCCAGCGCACACGGACGGGTCGCTGCGGAGGCAGAAACAAGAATCAAGAATATCTCTCGCCAAGTTCGCCAAGACGCCAGGGGAGACCAAGAACGAAACGGATTCTTTCTTGTCCCTGCCTCAATACCCGCTGGCGGCCATCGTCGCGGGTGTGCTCTGCGACCCCAGGTGCGTTTTCATCATGCGCGCCCAGAAGCGATGGCGCGTGCGATCCCACGGCGCGATGCGCGGCAATTCGTAGGTGCTCGATGCACGCGTCGCATAGCCCCACTGCGTCGTCACCGCCAGCTCGAACCCCGCTTCGCGCGTCATGACCGCATGACGGGTTTCGTAGTCGAGGCCAGGCCGCCCGTTCGGATAGGCGAACGAGCGCGGCGTGCGTCCGGTCACATCGGCAACCCAGCGCGCACTGCCGACGATCTCGCGCCGCGCATCGTCGTCCGTCATGCCTTTCAGGATCGGGTGATTCACGGTGTGTGCCCCGACGTCGATGCCGGCGTCGGCGAGCTTGCGCACACCTTCGCGCGTCATCATCAGGCGCGGCGGCGTCGAACCTGCGATCGAGCGATAGAGCTCTTCGGCGCGCTGCCAGCGTTCGGCCAGCGGCAGGTATTTGAGTTGGCTCAACACGCGCTCGACGGCGGCCGCGCGCGCCATTGCGTCCGGCATGCTGAGCTTGCCGACGCCGAACTTCGACAGATCGATCTCGGCGGGCGCCCGGCGCAGCGCTTCGATCACCATGTCGTTCCACATGATGCCGCGCTCGACCGCGTCGACAGCGATGAAGACCGTCGCGGTGAGCTTGTGCCGCTGCAGGATCGGCAGCGCCACCTCGAGATTGTTCGCATAGCCGTCGTCGAAGGTGATCGCGGCGGCACGCGCCGGCAACGTACCCTGCGCGAGCGTTTGCACTGCGTCGGGCAGCGACAGCACGCGAAAGTAGTCGGCGATCCAGCTCATCTGCGCCGCGAACGAGCGCGCGTGGAACTCGTCGGGCAGCAGCGGATCGGGTTCCGCCATGACGCGGTGATACGTGAAGATCGTGAGGTGCGCGCTGCCGCCCGGCGGCGACAGCCAGCGCAACGCATTTCTCTGCACCGCAAGCAGCATCGCCTCAGCCCGCCCGGCCGCTCATGGCCTTGAGGCAGATCTCCTCGAACACGCGCGCAGCGTTGCGGAACGAGCAATGGTTTTCAACGTACGCGCGCGCATGGCCCGCGAGCCGGCGACCGCGCTCCGGATCGCGCAGCAGCGCGACAGTCTGCTGCGCCAGTGTCGCAGCGTCGTCGCCGAGCAGGTAGTGCTCGCCCGCCACGACCGGCAGGCCTTCCACGCCGATCGACGTCGAGACGACCGGACTGCCCATCGCCATGGCCTCGAACACTTTCAGGCGTGTGCCCCCGCCGACGCGCAGCGGAATGACGAACGCCGAGGCGCCCGCCACGTGCGGCCGGATGTCGCGCACGAAGTAGGTGAAGTTCCAGGCGTAGCCGCGTTGCTCGGCGCGACGCACCAGGTCGGCGGGCGGACTGCGGCCGACGACGACCATGTTGGCGTCCGGCTCCTCGCGCACGATCAGCGGCCAGACTTCGTCCATGAAGTAGCTGAGGCCGTCGATGTTCGCCAGCCAGTCCATCGACCCCGTAAACACGACGGTCTTCGAGGTGCCCGACGCTTCCGGCTTGAAGTAGTCGAGGTCGACGCCGGTCGGGATCACTTCCACGTCCTTCGCGCCGTAGTTCTGCTCGAACTGCGACTTGTCGCGCTCCGAGACTGCGACGACGCGGTCGAAGGCCGACAGCGCGTGGCGCTCGAACTTTTCGATCTTGCGGAACTGGCTGCGCCACAGCGTGCGCAGCAACGGATTGCGCGCGACCGACAGATGACGCTTGAAGATCTCCGCTTCGACGTTGTGCGTGAACAGCACCGAGGGCACGTCGAGCTGCCGCGGCGAGAGGACTGCGCCGTGCAGGAAGTCGAATACGACAACGGCCGGCTTCGCGGCGAGCTGCTTCTCCACGACGGCGAGCGCGCGGTTGCTGAGATCGGTGCGGATCGGGATCGGCAGCCGGTGCAGCACGTGCCGCAGACGCGTGTAGTGAAACAGCATGCCGCGCTCGCCCTGCTCCCAGTGCACGACTTCGTCTGCCACCTGCTGGATGTCGGAGCGGAAGTAACGCAGCCGTTCGGTCGTCGCCGGCATCGCGAGCACGATGCGGAAGCGCCCGCCCTTGAGGCCGCGCAGGATCTGTGTGGTGCGTATCCGCCCGCCCGTGTTGACCGGGAACAGGAACTGCGTGGATACGAACAGCAGCGTCGGGCGCGCCGTCACCAGCAGATCCCCGAGTAACCAGCCTCGGCGCGCGCCTCGGTGAGCCCGACGAGATCGACGATGCGCTTGCCGCGCGTCAGGCCCTTCGTAACCAGCGCCGCCGCCTCCGGCGTGCGGTGGCCGACGATCAGGACTTCCGCATGCTGCGCGACCTCCTCGATCGACTGTGTCAGCAGCGAGCCGATGTGCGCGATGGTGTGCTCGATGTAGCGCTTGTTGGCGCCGACCAGCGCCGCGAGGCTCACCGCCGGATCGTAGATCTTCAGGTCGTAGCCCTTGCCGATCAGCTGCTCCGCGAGCGTCACCAGCGGGCTTTCGCGCAGGTCGTCGGTGCCGGACTTGAAGCTCAGGCCGATCATGCCGACGCGCTTGTGGCCGGAGTCGCGCACCATCGCGAAGGCGTGCTCGACGTGCTGCACGTTGCTGCTCGCGATCCCGGCCATCAGCGGCAGCTCGACGTCGTTGCGCTTCGCCATGTACAGCAGCGCACGCAGATCCTTGGGCAGGCACGAGCCGCCGTAGGCATAGCCGGGCTTCAAATACGCCGGCGAGATGTTGAGGCTGCGGTCCTTGCACATCAGGTCCATCACCTCGCGCGCGTCGACGCCGAGGCTGCGGCCGAGACGGCCGATCTCGTTGGCGAACGACACCTTCAGCGCGTGGAAGGCGTTGCAGGCCAGCTTCATCATCTCGGCGTTGCGCGTGTCGGTCACGATGAACTCGCAGGGCAGCGAGCCGAACAATTGCCGCAGCGGCTCGATGGCGCGGGGCGACTCGGAGCCGACGATCGTGAACGGCGGCGTGTAGTAATCCTTGATCGACGAGCCTTCGCGCAGGAATTCGGGCTGGAAGCACAGGCCGAAATCGCGATTCGCGCCTTTGCCGGAAGCCTTCTCCAGCAGCGGGCGCACGACAGCGTCAGTCGTGCCGGGATAGATGGTCGAGCGCACGACCACGACCGGGAAGCCCTTCGCGGCTTTCAGTGCGGCGCCGATCTGCTCGGCGACTCGCTCCACTGCAACCAGGTTCTGGCTGCCGTTCGGCGCCGACGGCGTGCCGACGCAGACGAAGATCAGATCGCAGCCGGCGATGCGTTCGTCGACGCGATCGGCGACTTCCAGCCGGCCGCTTTCCGCGGCCGCGCGCGTCACGTCGTGCAGGCCCTCTTCGATGATCGGCGGCTGCCCTCGTCGCAGCAGATCGAGCTTGACGGGATCCAGGTCGATCCCGAGCACCGAATGCCCGTCGCGCGCGAGGCACACTGCGGTGACCGCGCCGACGTAGCCCAATCCGATGACACACACACGCATGAGCGAAACTCCAGAACTCTCCAAACCGAATGCTTGCAGCTCTACGCTGCCGCGTGGGCGACCGGCGCGCGCTGCCCGGAAGCGCGCTGCGCCAGGGTCTCCTCGAAGAAATCCAGCACGTCGCGCGCGATTTCCTGCCACGTGCCGACCGCGAGCTGCGCGGAGATGCGCTCGCGATCCCAGCTTTCGCGCGCGAACACCGAGGCCAGCGCCTCCGCCATGGCCGCGGCGTCGTCGACCGGCACGAGGAAACCGTTCTCGCCGTTCTTCACGAAGTGCGCATTGTCGCCTACCGGGGTGGTGACCACCGGAACGCCGGCGCCCAATGCTTCCAGAACCGCATTACAACAACCTTCACGCGCAGTGCCCAGCGCAAACACGGCGGCCGCGCGCAACCAGTCGGCGACGACCGGCGGCGGCACGTTGCCGACGAACCTGACCGCGTCGGCGACTCCCAGACGCTGCGCGAGCTGAGCCAGCTGCGCAGGATAGTCGGGCTCGAACGCCTTGCCGCCGATGATCGCCAGCGTCGCGTCCCGATAGCGCGCCCGCACACGGACGAAAGCTTCGATGAGCACATGATGACGCTTGCGCGAAATGAGATGGCCGACCGACACGATCAGTCGTCCCGTCGGAAAGCCGAGCCGCGCGCGGGCGGCGGAAGCGTCGCCCGGAT
The DNA here is from genome assembly GCA_044866955.1 of Steroidobacteraceae bacterium. Lineage (GTDB taxonomy): Bacteria > Pseudomonadota > Gammaproteobacteria > Steroidobacterales > Steroidobacteraceae > Steroidobacter. The sequence continues at coordinate 26,511 of JBIOUH010000120.1, read as the reverse complement.
GGAAGATCGAGCGCTCGATGGCGTTGTGCACGACGCGCACCTTCGCCGGATCGACGCCGTGCTCGATCGCCAGCTCGCGCAGGGAATGGCTGACGCTGACACACCCGGCGGCCGAACGCATCGCATCCGCCAGCATCGGGCCGATGATTGGCTTGTGCAGGTATTCGTTCTCGAAGCCGCGGATCGTGATGAACAGCGGAATGCCGAGCCGCCGCGCCACGCGCAGGCTCCCGACGCCTTCCGGATAGCCGAAGTGCGCGTCGAGCAGATCGAGCGGCGTGCGCGCGTGGCTGCGCTTCGCGATGGACGCAATCGACCGCTCGAGCCAGTAGCCGTCGAGCGACTTCAGGACCTTCGGCACGTAGAACATCGGCGCATGCGTGATCTCGACGCCGTGCGCTTCATGCGTCGGCGCGCGCGCCCACGCGGGCAACGGCGCGACCTGCGGACACCACGGCACCGGCTGCACGATCTGCACGTTGGCGATCTGCGAGAGCGCCGCGAGCCGATTGAGCACGAAGATGCCGCTCGATGGATCCTGCGGCGTCGGCAACGAACGGCAGACGCTCAGGATGTTGAGCGGCCGCGCGCCGGATGCTGAGGCAGCCTCGGTCATCGGGAGCCGCTCAGGCAGTCCCGGTCGGCGACAGCGGCGCGCTGGCCGGCGCGACGCTCTGCGCGGTCTGGCGCAGGAAGCCGTCAAACATCAGCAGTGACCAGAGGATCGCGCTGTGGTCGCGCAGGCCCGAGTGATGCTCGTTGACGACGCGTTTCAGCACGTCGGCGTCGAAGAGGCCGCAATCGGCGAGCCGCTCGCCCTTCACGACGTCTCCGATGTGATTGCGCAGCGAGCCGCGGAACCACATGTCCAGCGGCACGCCGAAGCCCATCTTCTTGCGGAACAGCACCTGCTCGGGCAGCAGCGGCCGCAGCGCTTCCTTCAGCACGTGCTTACCTTCCGAGCCCTTGAGCTTGACGCCGGCCGGCAGGCGCGCGGCCCACTCGACGAACTCGTAGTCGAGGAACGGCGTGCGCACTTCGAGACTGTGCGCCATGCTGGCGCGATCCACCTTCGTCAGGATGTCGCCCGGCAGGTAGGTCTTGTAGTCGAGGTACTGCACCATCGACATCGCGTCGCTGAAGGACTTGTCCTTGACGTGTCCATGGAAGACCTCGTTCGCACGATAACCCTGCAGCGAGTTGCGGAACGCCGGCGCGAACAGCATCTGGCGCGTCTCTTCCGAGCAGATGCCGACGCCGTGCAGATACGCGTCGACCGCGTTGCGCGCGAGCGCCTGGAACGTCGTCTTGCCGCGCAGGACGCGCGGCGCCCAGTCGAGCTTCGGATAGACCTTGCCGAGCGTGCCGAACACCGCCTGGCGCAGCGGGAGCGGCAGGCGGCTGCGGAAGCGCTCCTCCATCGCAAACAGCTTGTAGCGGCGATAGCCGAGGAAGTCTTCGTCGCCGCCGTCGCCCGACAGCGCGACGGTGACGTGACGCCGCGCCAGCTTGCAGACGCGATAGGTCGGGATCGCGGAGCTGTCCGCGTACGGCTCGTCGTAGACGTCCACCAGCTTGTCCAGCAGGCTGTAATCGGAAGCCTCGACCACTTCGGTCTTGTGATCGGTCTGCTTCTGGTCGGCGACCATCTGCGCGTACTTCGATTCATCGTAGCGCGGCTCGCGGAAGCCGATCGAGCAGGTGAGGATCTTGCTGGCGCCGATCTCACGCATCATCGCCACGACGGCGCTCGAATCGATGCCGCCGGAAAGGAACGCGCCGAGCGGCACGTCCGAGACGAGGCGCTTGCGGACGCTCTCCTGCAGACGCTCGCGCAGCTCCCTCTCCCACGTCGCCGGCGCGCCGCCGGGGTTTCGATCGCCGAACAGCGGCACGTCCCAGTAGCGCACGGGTGCGACTTTGCTGCCGCGTTTGACGCTGATGTACGCGCCCGGCTCGAGCTTCTTGACGTCGAGATAGATCGACTTCGGATCGGGCACGTAGCCGAACGCGAAGTACTCCTCGACCGCCTGCGGATCGACGCGGCGCGACACTTCGGGATGAACGAGCAGCGCTTTCAGCTCCGAAGCGAACAACAGCATCCCGTTCGGCAACACGGTGTAGTAAAGGGGCTTCACGCCGAGGCGATCGCGCGCGATGAACAGCTGCTGCTTGCGCTGATCCCAGACCGCGAACGCGAACATGCCGTTGAAGCGCTCCAGGCTGCGCTCGCCCCACTCCTCCCACGCGTGCACGATCACCTCGGTGTCGCAGCGGGTGCGGAACTTGTGGCCGCGCTGCAGGAGCTCGGCCTCGACCTCCTTGAAATTGAAGATCTCGCCGTTGTACGTGACCACCACGGTGTGGTCCTCGTTGTACACCGGCTGCTTGCCGCCTTCGACGTCGATGATCGCCAGGCGCCGATGGCCGAAGCCCACGCCCGGCTCGAAGTGAAAGCCGTCGCCGTCCGGTCCGCGATGGCCGATGCGCCCGTTCATGGCGCGCAGCAGGCGCTCATCGATCGTGCGTCGACCTGTCAGATCCACGATGCCCGTGATGCCGCACATCAGGCAGTCTCCGTCAAACGCTTGCAATGCATTCTGTAGAGCTCGGCGTAACGATTCATCATGCCGCCGAGTGAATAGAGCCGTTCCGCGCGCGCGCGACCTGCCGCGCCGTGCGCGCGACGCCGCGCGGCATCCGCCGCATAGCCGTGGATCGCGCTCGCCAGCTCCGGCGAATCGCCCGGCGGGACCAGCTCGCCGGTCACGCCGCGCTCGACCAGCTCGAAGTTGCCGCCCGTCGCGGTCGCGACGACCGGCAAGCCGCTCGCCATCGCCTCCAGCACAGTATTGGAAATTCCCTCGCGCTGCGAACCCAGCACGAAGATGTCCATCGCCCGCAGCAGCGCCGCCACGTCGTCGCGGCTGCCGGCGAGCCAGACTGAATTCGGGTCCGAGGACTCGCGCACGGCCGCTTCGACCGCACCGCGCAGCGGACCATCGCCGATGAGCGCCAGGCGCACGTCGTGCCCTGCCGCCTTCATGGGTCCGCGAATCGCGAGGAAGGCGCGCACGAGGTTCAGCGGATCCTTGATCTGCGTCAGCCGCGTCACCGAGCCGATGACGATCGATGCCGGCGTGAAACCCGCCGGCAGTACTTGACGATCCGCATCGGACGCGCGGGGCCGGAAGTGCTGCGTGTCGACGCCGTTGCAGATCTGCATGACTTTGCGCGCCGGGATGCCGACGCGATCGATCAGCCATTTCCTCAGGTCGTCGGACACCGTCACGAACGTGTGCGTGAACGGATTGAAGAGACGGCGGATCAGGTGAAACTTGCGGCTCGTGCCGTCCGGATCGTGCGTGTCCCAGCCGTGCTCGCCGTGGATGCGGCAGGGAACGCCCGCGAGCCAGGCGAACAGCTGACAGTCGAGCGTGCCGACGTTGCGAGTATGCACGACGGTGGGCTTGATCTCGCGCAGCAGGCTCCACAAGCGCTTGTAGGCACCCAGATCGCGCCCGGGCTTCTTGTTGAGTGCATAGACACGCACATCGGCGCGACGGATGCGCGTGCTGAACGAGGAGGCTTCCGTGAGCGCGATGATCGCGTGATCGAACTCGCCTGCCGGCAGACCGTTCACGACGTTGACGATGCCGTTCTCGAGACCGCCGTAGTCGAAGCGGAACAGCACGTGCGCGATCAGCGGCCGCGCTCGCGCACCCGTTGCCATCCCCTCTCTTTGCTCGACACTGATCATGATCAAGCTGCCGCCATGAGCTCGGACAGCTCGCCGCCGACGTCGTGCGCATCGCGCCCGTCGATGAACAGCCGCGACCACAGCTCCAGATTCATCAGCACCAGCAGCAGATCGGTGTAGTCGTCGCGGTGCGCATCGTGCGCCTCGACGATGTTCTGCACGACCGGCCACGCGAGCAGTCCTCGCGCCTCGATTGCGCTCTTGCTCAACAAGGCGCGGCGCAGCGGCAGCAACTCGCTCTTCAGCCACGAGCCCATCGGCGCGCCGAAGCCGCGCTTGCTGCGATACAGGATCTCGTGCGGCAGCACGCCGTCGAGCGACTTCTTGAGCAGGTGCTTGAGGTCGCCGCCGCGCATCTTGACCTCGGTCGGAATCTGCGCGGCCAGCTCGACCAGGCGATGATCGAGGAACGGCACGCGGCATTCGATCGACGTCGCCATCGTGACCTTGTCCGTGAGCAGCAGCAGGTCTTCGGGCAATTGCGTCTGCGCGTCGATGCGCATCAGGCGCAGCAACGCGTCGTCGGCATTCTCCGCCACCGCGATGCGATCGAACCCGTCGGTCGCACCCCCACCCTTCACCAGAAGCGACGCGAGCTGACGGCGCGAGCAGATCTCGATGAACTCGCGATACTGCTCCGCCCAGGGCAGCGCGCTGGCGCGGATGAATTTCTTGCCATAGCGCGCGAGGTCCAGCAGGCGACTGCTGCGGCCGCTCGGCAGCAACTCTGCCAGCGGCTGCAGCACTTGCTGCCTCAGCCAGCGCGGCAGGCGTTCGTAACGACGCTGATAGTGATGACCCAGGTAGCGCCGGTAGCCCGCAAACAGCTCGTCGCCGCCGACGCCGGAGAGAATCACCTTGACGCTCTTCGCGGCGAGCTCCGCCACCAGATACGTCGTCACGATCGCGCTGTCGCAGATCGGTTCCTCGACGTGCCACAGCAGCTTCGGCAGCAGCGTTGCGACCTGCGGCTCGACCAGGATCTCGCGATGGTTCGTGCGATAGCGCTTGGCAACGATGCTCGCGAAGGACAGCTCGTTGTAGTAGCTCGCCGTGCTGCTGCCGCCGTAGCCGATCGAGTAGGTATTGACCGGCAGCTTGCTGTGCTCGGACATGAGCGCGACGACGGCGCTCGAATCGATGCCGCCGGAGAGGAACGCGCCGATCGGCACGTCGGCGACCATGTGATCGCCGACCGCGCGCTTGAGCTCGACGCGCACCTGCTCGGCCCAGTCGCTTTCGCTGACGCCGCGGCGCACGTGTCCCGGAATCTGCCAGTAGCTCTCGACACGCCAGCCGCTGCGCTCCCAGATCAGCAGCGAAGCCGGCGGCAGTTTGCTCACGCCCCTGAAGATCGTCTGCGGCGCGACCGCGTAGCCGAGTGCCAGATAGTCGCGGACGGCATCGACATCGATCTGCGCCGCATCTCGCCGCAGCGCGAGCAGCGACTTCACTTCGGATGCGAACTCGATCGTGTTGCGGTCGGCGCGATAGTAGAGCGGCTTCTGCCCGAGGCGATCGCGCGCCAGGATCAGCCGCTTGCGCGGCGCATCCCACAGCGCGATCGCGAACATGCCGCCGATGTGCTCGACGAACCGCTCCCCGTACTCTTCATACAGGTGCAGGATGACTTCGACGTCGCTGCCCGTGCGGAAGCGGTGGCCGCGCGCCAGCAGCCCGCTGCGCAGCTCGCGGAAGTTGTAGATCTCGCCGTTGCAGACGACCCAGAGCGTCTCGTCCTCGTTGGCGATCGGCTGGTGACCGCCGGAGAGATCGATGATCGACAGGCGGCGCATGCCGAGCACGACGTTGTCGCCGCTGTAGAAGCCCTCGTCGTCCGGCCCACGATGGTGGATCGCAGCGGCCATGCGGCGCACGTCTTCGACGCCGGCGCTGGCCGGCCCCGCTGCACGCGCAATGCCTACGATCCCACACATGTCAGTATCCGCCTGCCTTCCGCAACGCGCTGAATTTGCTAGGTTCGCATACTGTCACGGATTCCTGCGTGAGCCGCGTCACGGCAGGTTCCTCACCAGCATCGGCCCGAGGCGATTGGCGATCGCCAGGGGCAGCCGCTGCCAGCCGGCGACGGCCAGGCGGTATTTCGGGTTGGACGGATTGAGCATCGGGGGCGCTCCGCCGCTGCGCATCCAGTAGTGCCAGTGCAGCTGCTGCGGCTGTGCGCCCCATTGCTGCTTGAAGCGAAAAGTGCCGCTGTCGACTGTCGAGCGGCCGAAGTCGAAGGTCGCGTAGCGCTGCTGGCAGGCGTACTCCAGGATGCTCCAGTACAGCAGCATGTTGACGCCCACGGAGTTGGCCTCGCGCAGCGCCGAGGCCCACGGAATCTCCAGGCGCCCGCGGTAGCCGAGGGTGAACCCGGCTGCGACCGGCGCGTCCTTCAATCGCACGACGAACAGGCGCGACTGGCTCGCGAACTGCGCGAGGATCGCAGCGAAGAACTTCTCCGGGTACACGGGAGTGCCGAGATCCCGCATGTTGCGCGCGAACACGGCGTAGAACTCCGGCAGCAGCTCTTTCCCACCGGACACGCAGGTCGCACCTTCGCGCGTCGGACGCTTGATCTGCGAGCGCAGCTTCGCGCCGAGGCGCTTGCTCAGCTCTTCGGCCGTCGCGGGCAGCCCGAGATACATCGCAACCTTGTCGGTGCGCATCGGCCAGTCGGGGCGCACGTTGCCGACGTGACGCAGCTCGACGTGCGACACACCGAGCGCCCGCGCGCTCGCCGTCGCTTCGCTCAGCAGCGCGGCAGCAACTTCATTCGATTCCGCGAGCACGCCGCCGTAATTGAAATACGGCATGGAAACCATGAAGTCGCCGAACAGCACGCTGCGCAGACGCACGAGCGGCAGCACGCCGCAGATGCGGCCGCGCGCGTCGCGCGCGGCGAGATACAACGATTCGTGCCCGAAGACTTCGCCGATCAACCGGCGCCACGCATGCAGGTGATAGACGGAAGCGCCGTCCGCGGTCTCGACGAAGGCGTCCCACTCGCGGCCCGCGTCGTCGCCGACGCGCTCGACGTTCAAGCAATCCCCCACGCTTCGCGGAGCGCGGCTTTGCCGTCGCTCTGACGCGCCATGAAGACCTCGTCCATGCGGCCCCAGCGAAACTCCTTCAGGAGTTGCGACAGGCGCGACTCGGTGCGATGCAGGTTGGTGTAGTGGCGGAAGCGCGATTTCAGCGGCGCCTCGATGCGCGGCTGGTCCGGATCGATCTCCCACGGATGCATGTAGAAGACCGCCGGCAGACCTTCGGCATTCACGCGCCGCAGGCTCCAGCGGAACAGGCCGTACGGCAGCAGCCGGAAGTAGCCGCCGCCGGCGCACGGCAAGCGTTGCCCGGCAACCTGCACGGTCGTCAGCGGGATCTCGAGCAGCTTGCCGTTCGCAACCGGATGCGGCCGGCGCGGCGCGTTCGGCATGCCGTACAGGTCATGGTGGATGGGAAAAATGCTCGAGTCGTACTCGAAGCCGAGCTCGGCCAGGATGTCGAGCGCCCACAGGGATTTGCTGGTGATCGAGTAGCTCGCCGCGCGATAGCCGCGCACCGGCGCGCCGGTCAGATCTTCGAGCAACGACTTGGAGCGTTGCGTCTCGCTGCGAAACAGCTCCGGCGTCTGCTTGTAGACGAGCTCGTGCGTGAGCCCATGGCACGCGACCTCGTGCCCGCGCCGGTGGAGCGCACGGATCAGGTCCGGGTAGCGCTCCGCGACCCAGCCGAGCACGAAGAACGTCATGCGCACCTGGTGCTCGTCGAACAGGTCGAGCAGCCGGTGGGTGTTGCGCTCGACGCGCGACTCCAGCTTCGGCCAGCTGGAGCGATCCAGCACGCCCGCGAACGCCGAGACGTGGAAGTAATCTTCCACGTCGATGGTCATGGCGTTGACGATGGCTGAAGACGGTGTCATCGACGAAAGCTCAGTAGCCGCGGTTGCTCGAATAGCCGATGCCGATGTAGGCGCGGTTCTCCGTATAGTCGCGCGTGCCGTCGTCGCTCGAGCCCACGAAGTGGTCGACGCGCATCCGCAGCGAGATGCTCCGCCCGAGTTCCCAGCGCATGCCGACCCCGGCGCCCCACTGGTCGAACGCGAAACCGGTATTGGTGAACTTCTCGTCCAGGTACGTGCCGCGCAGGTCCATCGTGACGCTTTGCGTCAGATCGCGCGAGTACGTCACGGTTCCGCGGTACTGGTCGCGATCGAAGTCGCTGAACACCTCGTGCTCCTCCGAGCGCGCGCTGGCGAAGAAATTCAGCGAGCTGCGCACCCAGTTGGTCGTGAACGTCAGGTAAGCGTAGTCCGCCTGCGACGAATCGCCGACGACAACAGCCGCGTCGGGCCCGACCTCCACGCCGCCGAATTCCTGATCGCGGCGAAACGTCTGCGAGGTATTCGACGGCTGCGTGCCGACGGCAAGCTGCAGGCTGGAGCGAGTGCCGACCTGCCGCGTCAGGTTCAGGCGCGCGAGCGTTGCCTCAGATTTCGATGTCGCGCCCTTGCGCTCGACCCGAGAGCCGCCGCCGTCCAGCGACAGCGAGGTGCGCGCGCCGGTCAGCTGCAGGCGCAGGAAGGCCTGCGTGACTTCGTAGTCGACGAACAGCGCGTCGTCGTCGAAGTCCTCCTCGGAGTAAGAACCGTTGAGCGACAGGGCCACGGCGTCCGAGATCTGCCGCACCAGCGCCGCCGAACCGCTCAGCGTCTCGCTGTCTTGCTCGGCATCCTCGAAATACGCATCCGACCAGCGCCCGGACAGCTGCACCGAGGTGCGCGCACCGAACGGCAGCGTGAGATCGGGGCCGGTGCTGAAATAATTGATGTCGGACAGATTGGCCGGATTGTCGGCCACCTCGCGGTTACGCGAGACCTGGCCGTAGTTGTCCTGGACCACCCACACCAGCCGCTGCGGCACGAATGCGAATGACATGGTGCCGTCGAGGCCGCCCTGGATGTCATTGTCGAAGGTGCTATCGAAGTACTTCTGGTAGCGCACGTCCGCCGCGGCGCGCGCGCCGAAGCGCGGGCGATTCACGTCGACGGCGAAATTCACCCCGGCGATGCCGACCGTGTCGGACTCCTCGTTCGTATCCACGCGTCCGACGTTGTCGGTGTAGCGGGCGCCCAGATCGAGCCCCCAGCTGGCCTGCTGCCCTTCCTCCTGCTGCGCCTGTGCCCAGACACCCGGGCTCATGGCGAGCAGCAACGGGCCGGCGCACATCAGCACGCGGCGCAGCCGCACGGCATCGTGCTTGCGTTCGCGATTCATTACTCCTCCCCTTCTAGGTTCGACGACTTGCGAAGTATCCGGCGCCCTCACGCCGAATCCGGCGTGCGCGGCGTTGCTGCAGCAGACGTATCTGCGTAGCCGCGGTAACCGTACTGCGAGCCGTAGTAGTAACCCAATGGTCCGGAAGTCTCGGCCTGGTTCAGCACCAGCCACACCTTCTTGTCTTTGCCGAGCGCTTCGAGCGCATCCGCGACCGCTTGCTGCGGCGTGCCGCCCGCCTTGATCACCATCACGATCTGTCCCATCAGCGTCGCCAGCACGCGGGCTTCGCTGGTGAGCAGGACCGGCAGCGAGTCGAATAGCACCATGCCGCTCGGGTTCCAGGCCACCAGCTGCTGCATGACCTGGCTCATGCGCGCGCTGGCGATCATCTCGGTGGCCGTGTCGGACGGCGTGCCCGCCGGCACCAGACTCAGGCCCGGGATGTCGGTCGGCAGGATCACCGAGCGGATGTCGAGCGTCTCGTCAGCGAGCACGTCGAGCAGCCCCGGCTCGCGATCGATGCCGAAGAGCTTGCTCAGGTGCGGCTTGACCACGTCGCCGTCGACGAGCACCACGGAGTGGTCGGTCTCGCGCGCCATGCTCATCGCCAGGTTCACCCCGGTGAAGGTCTTGCCGTCGCCGGGCAGCGCGCTCGCAATCATGATCAGCTGCGACGGCGCGCCTTCGTGCCGTTCCGGGTGCTCGAACGCCGCGCGCAGCAACGGCCGCTTGATGGCCCGATACTGGTCCGCGAGCATCTTCTCGTGCTCGACCGGCGGCAGCAGCCCGGAAGAGCGCAGGGCGTCGCGATCGACTTTGACGACGCGATTGGGATTGATCGGCGGCGCGGGCTTCGGCGCGGGCGTGGGCCGCAGGTCGCTGCGCGCGACCACTTCGCCGACGACCACAGCGGGCGCGGGCGCGGCGGCGCGCTTGGCGCGATCGCTCGCCTGAATCTTCTGCAGCGCTCGTTCTACTAGGCTCACGTTGACCTCACGCCTGACCGAACATGCGCTGTGCCAGACGCACGCCCACATCGCTCCACAGCACGACGATGCCGCACATCACTGCCAGCAGCGAAACGCCGGCAGCAAATCCCAGCGTGGCCTTGCGGGCGAACGCGCGTTGACTCTCCGCCCACGTCCGGCTGACCGCGCCCAGCACCGGTAACCCGGTCTTGAGCGCCAGCACGCGCGCATTCTGATACACGGGGCGGATTTGATTCAGTGCATACGCCAGCGCGACGCCGGCGCCCAGAGCGAACAGCAACACGCCGAGCAGCAGCAACACGCGCTGCGGCGCGACCGGCTGGAAGCCCACGGTGGGCGGATCGATGATCTGGAACTTGACGGCGCCCTGACGCTCCGCGCTCTCCGAGAGCTTTGCGGTCTCGCGGCGCTCGACCAGCTCGCGGTAGCGAGTGCGCGTGATCTCGTAGTCGCGATTCAGGCGCGCCAGCTCGGCTTCTACTTCCGGCACGGTGTCGACGTGCCGTTTGAGCTCGGCGACGCGTCCGGTGCGCTGAATCAGGTCCTGCCGCATCTCGGCGACCGCGACTTCGGTCTTGTTCAGCTCGGCCTGGATGGTCTGGTAGACGGGATTCGCCTTGAGAGACTGGCTGAGCGCGCCGCTCGGACGTCCGCCCGCCTTCAGGCGATCGAGCTCTTCCTGCTGGCGCCGCTTCAGCTCGGCGATGGTGTCGCGCACGGCGATCACCTCGGGATGCTTCTCGGTATAGCGCAGCAGCATTTCCTCCAATCGCTTCTCCAGCTCAGCGATGCGTACGGGGATGTCGCCGGACTCGCCGTTGGCCAGCTGCCCCGAGCTGTCGAAGTTGAACAGGAACGGATCCTCACCGGTGAGCTGGCGCTGCAGCTCGGTGCGACGCGTCTCGGCCAGCGCCAGCTGCTGACGCACTTGCTGCTCGCCGCTCATTTCCGTCTGCAGGCGAGCGAAGTAGTCGCCGCCCTCGCCGGGCATGCTGCCGACATTCTTCTTCTTGAATTCGGCGAGCCGCTGCTCCGCTTCGGTCAGCCGCCGCTCCAGCTCGGCAATCTCGTCGTCGAGGAAGCGCTGCGCCGACTCCTGACCGGTCCGCTTGGTGCCGAGCGTCTGCTCGACGAAGGTGTTCAGCAGGGTCTCGACCACTTCCAGGGTCTTCTGCCGGCTGTGGTCCTGGAACGTGATGCGGTACAAGCCGTCCGGATTGGCGCGGCCGCCGCGCATATCGTTGACCACGCTGATGCGGGCTTGCAGCGACTTCAGCAGACCCTCCATCTGCTCCGGGGTCTTGGCGCGCAGGTCGAGATCGGTCTTGCGCGCGACTGTCTCGAGCTGCGGGCGGCTCAGCAGCGCCTTCTGCACGATCGATAGCTCGGACTCCACATTGGGATCGAGTGCCAGGTTGCGCAGCAGCGGGCCGAGGGCAGTCTGCGAATCGACGTAGACCCGCGCGCTGCCTTCGAAGACGTCGGGCAGGGTGAAGACATAGCCCCAGCCGGCGAGGCAGACGGCCCAGGCCGCGGCGAGCGCGACCCAGCGGAAGCGCCAGGCGCCGCGCACTTCGTCGAGGATTTGGATGATCAGAGGTTGCATTGCCGGATGGACCGATTCGTGAAAAAAAGCAGCTAGAACAACGAAGCTGGCACGATCAGAACGTCCCCGGGCTTGAGGGGGACATTCTCGTCAATCTTCCCTTTGCGGACCAGCGACTCCAGTTTCACCTTGATTTCGACGGTCTTGCCGTCCGCACCTTTGCGCACGATCTTGGCACGGTTGCCGGCTGCGAACTGGGTCAGATTTCCCACTGCGAGTATTGCGTCGAGCGCGGTCAGGCCCTCCCGGTAGGGGATGGACTGGGGACTGCCCACCTCTCCGATCACCTTGATCTGGCTGAAGGTGCTGACGGGGTTGGTCACGATTATGTTTACTTGCGGGCTGCGGATGTAGTCGGCGAGCGCTGTCTCCATCTCGCGAGCCAGCTGCGAGGGGGTCTTGCCGACCGCTACCAGATCCTCGACCAGCGGGGTCGAGACCTTGCCGTCGGGTCGCACGGGCACCGTCACCGACAGTTCCGGGTTGCGCCACACGAAGACCTGGACGGTATCGCCCGGGCCGATCACGTAGTCAGGATTGGTGACCGCATTGGGAGGCACGGGCGGCGCCTCGGCTGCCGGGGGCGTCGCGGTCGGCGACCGGACCGACTGGCCCGTCGTGCCCGGCTGCGTCGTGGACGGCTGTGTCGTGGACGGTTGTGTCGTGGACGGCTGGGAAGGGGACGCCGGGGTCTGTGCGTGAGCGATTCCGACGGAAGCCAGGACGATTGCCAGCGCCGCGCTCAAGCCGCGGCGGAAAGTGTCTGCCATAGTGGTCGTACGCCCCCCCATTGCAATTGAGCGGCAGAGTCTACCCGTGCGGACCCCGTCCGTTCTCGCGGCCATTGGAACTAGGGAATCTGTGCACATCGACGCAACCCTCATGCGCCCGCCGCACGGATCGACATAAGCAGGCTCTCGGCCGCCTCGCGCGAGCGGAACTGCTTGCCCGACTTCAGCGACTCGCGCAGCAACTCGGCCGCCTTCTTCTGCTGACCCGATTTCGCATATGCCGCTGCGACGTGGTACTGGATGTCGGGATTGCCCGGCGAGCCCGCCAGCGCTGACTGCAGCACACCCAGCCCTTCGGCGGCCTGGTTACGCTGCACCAGGATCCAGCCGTAGGTATCCGCGATCTCCGGCACTTTCGGCGCGGCGAGATGCGCCTGCTGCGCGAGGTCGAGTGCGCGCGCGTCGCCCTTTTCGTGCAGCAGCCATGCGAGGTTGTTGAGGATCGCGGGATGGGGCGGCTTCTGATCCGCGAGCTTCTCGTACTCGGCAATAGCTTCGTCGCTGCGCCCTGCCGCTTCGTAGTAGCCCGCGAGCAGCTGCCGGACTTCGGCATCGCCGGGGTTGTGCGCAAGCCATTGGGTGAGACTCTGTTCGACAGGCACCATTCGCCCCTGGCGCCGCACGTCGAAGGTCTTCAGCGCCAGCGTGCTGGTCGGCCGCTTGCGCTGCGCGCTGTCGTACGCGGCCATTGCCTGCGGGAATTTGCCGGCCATGGCGTAGACGTCGCCTTCGATTTCGCTCAGCGCTTCGGGCGGGACGTCGCCGGCGAGAGCCCGTGCACGCGCAAGAGCGCGGTCGACCTGACCAGTGCGCGCATCGACCTGGATGAGCAGCTGGCTCGCTTCGCGCCAATCCGGAGTGCGCGACAGCGCGGACTCGAGGAGCTTGCGCGCTTGCTCCGGTCGATTGAGATCCAGCTGCAGGCGCGCCGCATTCAGATCGCCTTCCGCCAGGCCCGCAGCGGCGGCCGCGCGGAATTTCGTCAACGCTTCGTCGCTCAGACCGGCGCGCGCCAGCACCTTGCCGGAGCCGTTCAGCGCCACCTTGCTGTCCTCGGCGACGTCGACCGCCTGGTTCAACAGGTCGCGGCCGCGATTCGCGTCACCGGCGATGAACGCCATCTGCGCGAGACGCAGCCGCGCCTCGACCGCCGAAGGATCGACCGAGATCGCGTCCTCGAGCCACTTGCGCGACGCATCCCTGTCGCCCTGCACCCAGGCCAGCTCGGAGAGCCCGAGCCGCGCCGGTTGATTCGGCGGATCGTTGCGCACTACCTCCTTGAGCTGCACCTCCGCGGCGCCGAAATCGCGCAGGCGGATGAGCAGCCGCGCCAGCGCCATGTGTGCGCTGTTGGCCTTCGGATCGAGCTTGATCGAACGCTCCAGCAACGCGCGCGACTTCGCGAGATCGGCGCCCCCTGCGAGAAAGGTTCCCGCGGCAGCGAGCAACGCTGCGTCGTCCTGCGACTTCGCGATCAGGTTGTCGATCTCGCGTCGCGCTTCGGCGGGCGACTTGCCAGCAGCGGTGGCCAGCACCAGCAGCCCTTTCGCGCGCGGCGCCGACGGCGAGTCCTTGGGAATTGCACTGAGAATCTCGATCGCCTTCGCCGGCTGGCGTGCCGAGAGATAGGCCGTCGCGAGCTCGATGCGGCGCTCGACGCTGTCCGGCATCGCGGTGATGCCGCGTTCCATGTGCTGCAAGGCACTCGCGCCGCTACCCGACTGCAGCAGTGCCGAGCCCATCAACCAGTCGAGCTGCGGATCTCGGTCAGCATTACCCATCACCGTACCGAGTACGGCCTGTGCGCGCTGCGGCTGCCCGCGCGCCAGATGTACTTGTGCGAGCAGCTTGCGTGCAGCGAGGTTGTCCTGTGTCGCCAGCAGACGATCGAGCGTCTCCTCGGCCTGCTCGAGCGAGCCCTGGCCGAGGTGCGCTGCTGCGAGCAGCAGCTGCGCCTGCAAATGATTCGGATCCGAGCGCAGTGCCTTCTGGCATTCCGTCACGACCGTCGCCGGATCGCGCTTCAGCATGGCGATGCGTGCGTGCAGATAGTGCGTCGTCGCGACTTCCGGCGCCCATTGGTCGAGCATCGACAGGCTCTTGGTCGCCGCGTCGGCATTCTCGAGCGCGAGATGCGCCTCGGTGATGTAAGTGGTGAGCGTCAGCTTCTCCGGAATGCTCAGCACGGCGCGTCCGCTCTCCTGCGCTTTCAGCAGCTCGTCGAGCGCCTCGCGATGCTGGCCGCGCGCCAAACGGATCGAGCCGCGCAGCATCTGGGCACGCACGAAGGCCGCCGGCGACTTGGCTACGCGCTCCGGCAGATCCATCGCCGGCTGCAAATCGCCGCGCGCGGCCGCGAGCCGGGCCTGGTCGAGCAGCAGATCCGCGTCGTCGGGCGCAGCTTCGAGCGCCGCCTTCAGCGTCTGCTCTGCGTCGGCAGCTTTCCCTTGCGCAGTCTGCAGTCGCGACTGGTACAGCGCGCGCCGGTTCGCGGGAAGGGCCGACGTCTCCAGCAGCTTCGCCAAGTCATCGAAGCGGTCCTGCGCCAGCAGAATCTCGTATTGCAGCTCGGTGACCTGTTCGGGCTTCGCGCCGGCGCGGATTGCCCGATCGACTTCCTTGTCGGCCGTCTGGATGTCGCCGAGCGTCAGCGACAGGCGTGCCAGCAGCACGCGTGCTGCGACATTGTCGGGCTCCTGTTCGAGCGCGGTCTTCACGTCGCTCATCGCCGCCCGATAGTTAGCCTGGTCCAGATGCTTCTGCGCGCGCTCGACGCGCGTCTGCGGACTGACGAAGGCATCGCAGCCCGCGAGCGCGATGCCGATTGCAACGATTGCGACTGCCGATCTCACTACACGCATCACCATCTGTTCCTCGTTCCTTGTTCTCATCGATCCGGTACGAGCCCCGCTAGCTCGCGGGAATGCGCCCGCCAGAAATCATCGATGGCCTGCTCGGCCGAGTTGCAGTCGGCCTCGCACCGTACCGCGGCTGCGAGCGTGCCCGCAGGCACCGGCCGCACGACAGCGTGCAGCCCGTAGTAGAGCTGCGCGACGGGCGGTGAGGCGGTCAGCCATCCGCCGACTTCATAGATATGTGTGACGACCCAGCGCGTCCCGGTGCCGTCCGCGACCACGACGGCGGGCGGCGTCGCGCCCCGCGCCGGCAAGTGGCGAATCAGCGTGAAGTGCTCGGGGGGCACGACGCTGTTGCGATGGAACACGAGCTCGCGTCCCTGGGTCTGTGACGCATACAGGTTCAGATAAACCTCGATGCGCTTGCCGTCGGCGGAGTAAGCGACGCGGCGCTCCTGCGAAGGATTGACGAAGCGCGGCTGCCACGCAGTTGCCGGCGGCAGCGGGCCCTGCCACGCGCCGGTCGCGATCGGAACCGGCGCAAGGTGCGCAGCCGTGTCCTGCTCCGGCGTGCGCGCCCACACCAGGATCGGCAGCGCCACCAGTCCCATGACGATGCCCAAATCTGCGGGCCGGACGCGGCGCTCGCTCTCGGCGGCGACCGGGCGCGCGGGCACATCGACCTGCCCGCGGCGAATGCGCCGCGCGCTCCACAGAATCGCGAGCAGCAGCGGAATGAACAGCGCATAGCCGAACGAGCGGTGCTCGTTGGCTACGAGATAGCTCTGCATTTGAGTCACGTGGCCCGCGTAGATGATCGTCACGACCCGCACCCAGTTCGTCACCAGCGCCAGGCCGGTCGCAAGCGAAAGCAGCGCGAGCGTTCGCCGCCAGCGCAACTGCTCGATTGCAGCGGCCAGCGTGGCGAACGCGAGCGAGATCATCAGGTAGCGCTTGCCGCTGCACCCTTCCACGATACTGAAGTGGCCTGACGGAATCGTGACGTGATGGCCTTCGACCTGCGTCGGCACGCCCATCAGCCCCAGCAGATTTTCGGCGACCGCCGTCGTCAGCGCCTGCAGGAACGGCAGCAGCTGTTCCCACAATGGAATCCCGAAGTAGAGATAAGCGAGCGGCGCCGCGGCGAGCCGACAGATCTGCCAGCCGCAGGCCGCGTACACGGCAAGAATCGCAACGACCGGCAGCAGCATCTGCTGCATCAACTCGCTGTTCGCGCGGTAAGCGATCGTCCATGCGAGCAGCACAATTACGACCAGCGGCCAGGCGGCGCGCACTGGCCGCACGCTGCACGCATCGATATCGCGTCGCATGCGCCACAGCCAGATGATCGAGATTGCCGCGATCACCATGCCGTGGTGGTAATCGAACATGCTGCGCCAGATGTGAGTCAGCGACACGAACGTCGGCCACAACCCCACGACACAGACGGCGAGCAGGGGCCACAACGCGCGGCTCGGCGTGAGCGCAGCGCTCTGCGACAGCTGGCGCGTCATCCTGTGGGAGGCGATCGACATCGGCTGCAGTTACTTGTGCCCGGCGTTGCGCAAACCGTAGCGGTCCATCAGGTCGTATAGCGTCGGGCGCGTCATGCCGAGCAGCTCCGCGGCCCGCGAGACGTTGTTGTCCGCGATCGCCAGGACTTGAGTGATCACCTGGCGCTCCGCGCGGGCGCGAACTTCGCGCAGGTTGAACAGCGAGCCGCCCTGCGCACCCTCGTCCAGGCCGAGATCGCCGGCCGTGATCAACGGGCCGTCGCTCATGATGAGCGCCGACTTCACCTTGTTCTCCAGCTCGCGCACATTGCCCGGCCAGGAATACGCCTCGAGCGCCGCGATCGCGCCTTCGGTGAAGCCGCGGCGCGCGCGCCCGTGCGGCCCGCCGAACTTGCGGATCAATGCGTGGGCGAGCACGGCCGCAGCGCCGCGCCGGTCGCGCAGCGGCGGGATGTCGATGGTCACTTCACCGATGCGGAAGTACAGGTCCTGCCGGAACTGCTGCTCGCGGATCATCGCCTGCAGGTCGCGATTGGTGGCGCAGACGATGCGCACGTTGACGCTGATCTCCTGCCGGCCGCCGAGACGCTCGATCTTGCGATCCTGCAGGAAGCGCAGCAGCTTCGCCTGCAGCGCCAGCGGCATGTCGCCGATCTCGTCGAGGAACAGCGTGCCGCCGTCGGCAGTCTCGATCTTGCCCATCGTCTGCTTGGCGGCGCCGGTGAACGCGCCCTTCTCGTAACCAAACAGCTCGCTCTCCAGCAACTGCTCGGGAATCGCCGCGCAGTTGATCGCGACGAATCGACCCGCCTTGCGATTGCTGGTCGCGTGCACGGCGCGCGCGACGAGCTCCTTGCCGGTACCGCTCTCGCCGAGGATCAGCACCGACGCATCGGTCGGCGCCACTTTCTCGACCATGCGGCACACCTTGCGCATTGCATCGTCGGTGGCGATCAGGCCCTCGAACGGCGAGTCCACCTGCGCTTCGCGCAGCGCGCGGATCTGATCTTCCAGCGAGTGAATGTGAAATGCGCGGCTGACGATCAGGCGCAGCACGTCGGTGTCGACAGGCTTCTGGTAGAAGTCGTAGGCGCCGGAGGCGACGGCCTTGATCGCATTGTCGCGATCGTGGTTGCCGGTCACGACGATCACCTTGGTGAGCGGCGCGATGCGCAGCATCTCCTTCAGCGTCGCCATGCCCTCGCCCACGCCTTCGGGGTCCGGCGGCAGTCCGAGATCCTGCAGCACCACCGGCGGCTCGAAGCGGCGCAGCTGCGCGATCGCTTCGGTGCGCGTGGCCGCAATCAGGACTTCGTGCTCGTCGAAGCACCACTTCAGCTGCTTCTGCAGCCCGAGATCGTCTTCGACGATGAGCAGTTTGGGCTTTTCTTCGGTCATGGCGTGGCTCGTTCGAGGGGGGCGGCCACGTCGGCGCGCGTCGCCTGGGGTTGAATCAGCGGCAGCGTAATCGAAATGCGTGTGCCGGTGCCGGGACTGCTTTGCACTTCCACCTGGCCGCCGAGCATTCGAACATATTCACGTACCTGGTAGGCGCCGATGCCCATGCCCTTCGAGCCCTTGGTGCTGTCGAAAGGCCGGAACAGGCGCTCGCGTACGAATTCAGCTGTCATACCGCTCCCGTTGTCCGTGACGGTGAACAGCGCGTTGCGCCGATCGGCTCGCACCTCGAGGAGGATCTGTCCGTCGGCGGGGCTGGCGTCCTGCGCGTTGCGAATCAGGTGCTCGAGGATCGCCGTGAGGCGCGCCGGATCCGCGTTGACGCGCGCCGGATCCTGGATGGTCACAGTGGGCGCCGGCACGCGATCGGCGCAGCGCGCCGCGGTCTCGCGCACCAGCTCGTCGAGCTGCACGGACGAGACGTGCGAAGCCGCCGAGTCGCGGCGCAGGTGCGCGATCAGCCGCGTCATGCGCTCGACGGTGTTGGCGATCGTCTCGATCGCGTCATCGATGAATTCGGGCTTGTGCTTGTGACGTGCAGCGTTCGTCACTACCAGCTGCAGCTGCGCCACCGAGTTCTTCAGGTCGTGCATCATGAACGCGGTGAGGCGGTTGTACGCCTCGAACTGCCCGCTCTCGGCCAGCCGGCGATCCGCCTCGTGCTGCGCGAGATGCGTCGCCACGTGCGCGCCGACGGTTTTCAGCAGGTCGCGATCCTCGTAGGTGAGCTCGAACGGCGGTGGCGGCTGATAGAGCACCACGAATCCGACCATGCGATCGAGCTGCAGGAGCGGGGACAGGATCCGCATCTGCGGATTGTCCAGGATCCAGCGCGGCAAGGTGACATCTTCGTAGATGTCGGGCGTACGCCGATACTCCTGCAGATCGATGATCCAGTGCGTGCGCTCCAGGAAGCGCGGCAGGTCCTCGTCCGAGCCCATCTCGGTCGGCGCCGACGGGTCCTCCAGCTTGCCCGGCCAGGCGGCGACCGGCACGAAGCGCCGGCCGGGCTCGTCCAGCGTGAACAGGATGGCCGCCGGGCTCGAGAAGATCTGCGCGATCGCATGGATGCCGGTGCGGCGCACGTCGGTGTCCGGGTCGGAGGACAGTGTGCCGATGAAGCGCAGCCACTCGACGCGGTAGTCGTACTTGTTGCGGTAGAAATGCTTGCTGATGAACACGCGCGCGTGCCGGCGCAGCGCCGAGGATGCAATCAGGTAGAACAGCACGACGGCCGCGCCGGCGAAGAAGATCAGCTGACCGACGCGACCCCACTCGCCGCCGATCTCGCGCACGTAGTAGCCGCCGAAGGACATCAGCAGCAGGTAGATGCCGACGCCGACGAAGCTCGTCGTGAAGAACACCGCCTGGCGCGACACGAAAATGTCCAGCGACCATTGCGAGTTGCGGCGCACTGCCAGCGCGATCAGCGGCACTGCCAGCGCGTTGACTACGCCGCGCGCGTTCCATGCCTCGGCTGTTATGCCGCGCAGCAACTCCGCCTGCGAGTAAAGGAACAGGTCGTAGGCGAACAGGATGCCGACCCCGGCCGTCAGGTACTTCACCGCGCCGCGAGCTGTCTGACTCGAGTTGCGGTAGATCTGCTCGAGCAGCACCAGGCCCAGCAGCGACATGAGAAGGCCGACGCGCGACAACATCAGCATCGGATGGATGCCAAGCTGCGCGAACGTCTGGACGAAGAAGGTCATCGTGATGACCAGCGCGCAGACTATCCGCACGGTCCAGATCAACGCCCGCGGGGCCACTGCGGTGGCGATGGCTGCAAGCGCCAGCAGCCACCCTGAGCTGCGCAGCACTTCGGCGAAGTACACCAGCAGCGGCGGCATTGCATCGGTGTCGATCGTCGCGAGCAGCAGGGCCCAGCCTGCGGTGAGCGCGCTGGCAGCGACCAGGTAGCCGCCCGGACGCCGCCCGCGCCAGTTCACCGCCAGAAGAGCGGCAAGCACCACGAAGCCGAGCGCCGCGATGCCGTAGCTGATCGAGCCGATTGCCTTCATGTTCCCCTGCAAGCTCGCGCGCCGGACTTCTTCAGGTCCGATGCGCCCGGGCGCTAACGCGCCCCCTTCCTCCACACGATCACTTCGACGGTCTGCACCAGGATCGCGATATAGAACAGCAAACTGTGGTTTTTGACGTAGAACAGATCGTACTGCAGCTTTTCCGTCGCATCCTGTTCGGACGACCCGTACGGATAGCACAACTGCGCCCAGCCCGTGATGCCCGGTTTGATCGAGTGGCGCTCGCGGTAGTACGGGATGCGCTCGTTCAGCTCCGCCACGAATTCCGGCCGCTCCGGGCGCGGGCCGACGAAGCTCATCTCGCCGCGCAGCACATTGAGGATCTGCGGCAGCTCGTCGATGCGCGTCAGCCGGATGACCGCGCCGATGCGCGTGACCCGGCTGTCGTTCTTCTGCGCCCACTGCGCCTTGCCGTCGGCCTCCGCGTTCTCGCTCATGCTGCGAAACTTCAGCAGCCGGAACGGCTTGCCGTACTGCCCGACGCGCACCTGTCGATAGAAGATCGTGGCGCGCGGGCCTTCCATCAGCTTGATGGCCAGCGCAGTCAGCAACATCAGCGGTGCGGCCAGCACCAGCAGGAGCAGGCTGGCAACGATGTCGAACATGCGCTCCAGCGTGGCGTGGATGCGCCCCTGCCGGAAGCCTTCGGAAAAAATCATCCAGCTCGGGTTGAGGATGTCGAGGCGGACCTTGCCGGTCTCGCGCTCCAGGAAGCTGACGAGCTCGACGATCTCCACGCCTTCGAGCCGGCACTCGAGCAGCTCATCCATCGGAAACTGCTGCCTGCGGTCGTCCATCGCCACCACGATTTCGTCGACGCGCTCATCGACGCACAGAGTCAGCAGATCGTTGCGCTGGCGCAGCTTGTCCGTTTCGGGGATTTCGGAGGGCGCGTCGCCCGCAGCGGGCAGGTAGCCGACGACCATGAAACCGCGGCGATCGGAGCGCCGGCGCAGGCGGGCGATGCTGCCGGCGCGGCGGCCGGCGCCATAGACGAGCACGCGCCGCTTGAAAAGGTCTTCGTCGACGAGCGTGTCCCAGATAGCGCGCACCAGCACGACGCCGCCGAACGCGAGCGCGGTGCTCAGCATCAGCGCGCCGCGGCCGATCTGCAGCTGCGGAAAGAGATAGAAGACGACAGCGATGAAGAGCGCGCCGGTGAGCACGCTGGCTGCAACGCGAGCCAACAGCCCCGCGAGCCGCGAGCGCTGCCGCGCGTTGTACAGGCCCATCGCAGCCATGCAGACGAACATGACCACGGCGAACAGTGCGCCGCGCGAGAACAGCGGCCCGAACAGCCCGCCCACCTGGTGCGCTTGCGAGTCGAAGCCGAGCAACACACCGGCGTACGGCGCGAAGAAGAAGATCGCTGCTTCGACCACTGCCAGCACTGCCAGGTGCAAGTGCCAGTAATGCTGGAATATTCGTATCGCCACTTAGACTCTGACCCCAGGTCGCGTCCATCCCACTCTGCGAGTGCGCATTGAGCGCAATGCCGCTGCGCGACACCAGCGGCCGTAAGTCTAGTCACACCACCCTCACAGGGGGTGAAGCCAGTTCACGGGATTACGGTTAAATCGCCGGTCGCCGGATGGGGCATGGGCCCTTGGTCGTAATTGACAATCATTCTCGTTTGTATTTATGATTCCCACCGGCTGAACGATCCAGCCGGCCTGCCCGAGACCCGACGAATGTATATCTGCGTGTGCCATGCCATCAGCGATCGCCAGATCCGCGAAGTCGTGGATCGCGGCGCCGAGTCGCTGTGCGAGGTGCAGGCGTATCTGCCGGTCGCCAGCTGCTGCGGCCGCTGCGAAGACTCCGCGCGGGAAGTGATCGAGTCGCACGTCGAGTCGGCCGGTCGCGCCGTCGCGGCGTAAGCCCCCGCCCCCACTTTCCTTCGAATTCGGATCTTCCACTCTCAGGGCCTGTTGCCTCTTGAGCGCTGCCTGCTCAAGATCGCTGCCTTGATTGCGGCCAGGAGCGCTCCCCATGCAAGGCGACAGCACGGTACTGAAGCATCTCAACGAGGTTCTGAAGAACGAGCTGACTGCCATCAACCAGTACTTCCTGCATGCGCGGATGTTCGACAACTGGGGGCTCGTCCGCATCGGCAAGCACACTTACGAGGAATCGATCGACGAGATGAAGCATGCCGACCGGCTGGTCGAGCGCATCCTGTTCCTCGAAGGCCTGCCGAACCTGCAGGATCTGGGCAAGCTGCTGATCGGCGAGAACGTCAGGGAAGCGCTGGAGTGCGACCTCAAGCTGGAGCGCCTCGCCCACCCGGTGCTGCGCAAAGCGATCGCGGACTGCGAAACCGCGGCCGACTACGTGTCGCGCGACCTGCTCGCGGACATCCTGGAATCGGAAGAAGAGCACATCGACTGGCTCGAGACGCAGCTCTCGCTCATCGACCGCGTCGGGATCGAGAACTACTGCCAGTCGCAGATGCGCAAGGAAGAGTGAGCGTCAGATCGTCTTCGTCGCGACGCCCGACGAGACGCTGGTCGTACCGCGGCTGTTGACTGCTACCAGCGTGAAGTACCAGGTGCCCGAACCCAGATTCTCCACGACGTAAGTCGAGAGCGACGCGTTGTTCAGCGTCACCGTCTTGTTCAGATTGTTCTCCGACTGACCGTACCAGACCTGGTAGCCGGCGAGATCGGTCAGCGCCGAGCCGTCCGAGTTCTCGGTCGGCGGCGTCCACGACAGGGTTGCCGTGCCGGTGCCCGTGCCGACGTCGGTCACGGAGATTGCGAAGGCCGCAAGCGCCGCGCTCGCCTGACCGTCAGAAACGGAAATGCTGATGTTCGAATAGGTCGCGATGTCGGCTGCCGTCGGCGTACCGGAAAGACGACCGGTCGCCGGGTTGAAATCGGCCCAGGCCGGCTTGTTGCTGACCGAGAACGTCAGCGCATCCCCGTTCGCGTCGCTCGCCGAGGGCTGGAACGTGTAGGCGTTGCCCGCCTGCACCGACCCGCTCGGTTGTCCCTGGATCGTCGGCGCAGCATTACCGGTCGGCGGGCCGCCGCCGCCGTTTTGCGCCGTGCCTTCCGAATCGCCGCCGCCACCGCAGCCGCTCAGGACGGCCAGTGCCAGCGCAATGACGGTGGTCTTCAGTTTCTCTGACATACGAGTCGGATTCATGCGCCCCACGGCTTAAGTAAATGACTTACGGACAAGTTGTAGACCAAGTTCCGTGCCAGTCGGAGAAAACCTTAAGCCCCCCATCGGGTTAGTGTAAGGAAAATAAACTCGCGGCCCGCCGTAATGCGCTGCAGCGTCGCGGTTCAGGGACAGTTTCGGATCCCCTCACGAGAGGTGTGCGGCTCAACCCCTTGATGCGCAACGAAGGGTAACTACGTCGCAAATTCCCGACGCGCTGACAAAGCTGGGCGGGCTGAAGAAATGGCGTCCCCATGGGGATTCGAACCCCAGTTACCGCCGTGAAAGGGCGATGTCCTAGGCCTCTAGACGATGGGGACGCACTGGCCATACATAGTGGTGGGACTTTGGTGGAGCTAGGCGGGATCGAACCGCCGACCTCTTGCATGCCATGCAAGCGCTCTCCCAGCTGAGCTATAGCCCCACGTGAGGGCGCGCAATGTATGGAAGCGACCCCCGCACTGTCAAGGAACGCGCCGGGCAGCGTGCCGCCTTTGCAGCGCAGCCACGCAGCGTTGCGCCGCCTGCCCGTCCCAGCGATCGGGCCGCGAGCCGGTCGGCCAGCGCCCCGCCAGCACGACATCGAGACTTTGCGAGAGCTCGTGCGCGCCGACGAGCCGATTCGTGCCCTGCGTGACGGTGACGGGGCGCTCGGTGTTCTCGCGCAGGGTCAGGCACGGAATGCCGAGATACGTAGTCTCTTCCTGCACACCGCCCGAATCCGTCACAGCGGCGCGCGAGCTCTTGACCAACGCCATGAACTCGACGTAGCCGAGCGGCTCCGTCAACCGGATCCCCGGGGCGGACTGCAGCGCTTGCCACAGCCGGAATTCCTCCAGTTTCTTACGCGTGCGCGGATGCACGGAGAACAGCAGCGGCAGACGCGCCGATACCGACAGCATCTGCTGCACCAGATTGCCGAGCGTTCGCGCGTCGTCGACGTTCGACGGCCGGTGCAGGGTGACCACCGCGTAGCTGCCGGGCTGCAGGTTGAACTTCGCGGGCCCGGCGTCCGCCTCGATCTGTGGCCGCATCATCTCGTACGAGTCGATCATGATGTTGCCCACGCGATCGATGCGCTCGGCGGGCACGCCTTCGCGCAACAGGTTCTCGTCTGCGTCGGGCGACGGCGTCCAAAGCACGTCAGAGATCGCATCGGTGACGAGCCGGTTGATCTCTTCCGGCATGCGCCGGTCGCGGCTGCGCAGGCCCGCTTCCAGGTGCACGACCGAAATCCACATCTTCGCCGCGACCATGGCGCAAGCGGCCGTGGAGTTCACGTCGCCGACGACGACGGTCCAGTCCGGCCGGTCCTGTTCGCACACTTTTTCATAGGCGGTCATGACTCCGGCGGTCTGTGCCGCATGCGAGCCACTGCCCACTTCCAGGTGAAAGTGCGGGGTCGGCAGTCGCAGGTCGCGGAAGAACGCGTCCGACATGTTCGCGTCGTAGTGCTGCCCGGTGTGCACGATGCGCGTGGCGCACCAGGGCTGCGCCGCGAGCGCATGGTAGAGCGGCGCGACCTTCATGAAATTCGGGCGCGCTGCCGCGATCAGATGAATCTTGCAAGCCATCGGGGTCCGCTGCTTCCGCGCGTGTTATTGGCGCGCTGCGTAGTCTAGCGCCCGTTGCAGGCGGGCGAGCGTGGTCGCACGTCCCAGAACCTCCAGCACGACGTCGATTGGTGGCGAAACAGCGGTGCCGGACACCGCCACGCGGATCGGCTGCGCGACCTTGCCGAGGCCGAGCTGCAGCTCCGACGCCGTCAGGTTCACGATGTCGTGAATCGCAGCGGCCCGCCAATCCGTCAGCGCCGCGAGCTTCTCCAGCACGAGTGTCAGGGGACGCACGGCTTCCGCGGTCAGGTTTTTCTTCGCTGCCTTTTCCTCATAGCCCGGCGGCTCCACGAAGAAGTAGGTGCTGTTCTGCGCCATCTCCTTCAGCGTCTTGGCGCGCTCCCGCATGGCGTGAGCGACGGCCGCGAGCCTGGCGTGATCTTCGACCACGATGCCAATTGCCGCGAGCTGCGGCTGCAGATAGCGCGCGAGCATCTCGGGCGCGGCGCGCATGATGTGCTGCTGGTTGATCCACAGGAGCTTGTCGGGATTGAACGCGGACGCCGACTTGTTCACGTCGTGGATATCGAACAGCTCGGTCATCTCGGCCAGCGTGAAGACTTCGCGGTCGCCGTGCGACCAGCCGAGCCGCACCAGGTAGTTCAGCAGCGCTTCGGGCAGATAGCCATCTTCCCGGTACTGCAGGACGCTGACCGCGCCGTGCCGCTTCGACAGCTTCGCGCCGTCCGCGCCGAGGATCATCGGCACGTGGCCGTAGACCGGCGGCGTGGCGCCGAGCGCGCGGAGCATGTTGATCTGACGCGGCGTGTTGTTGAGGTGATCGTCGCCGCGGATCACGTGCGTGACCTTCATGTCCATGTCGTCGACGACGACGCAGAAGTTGTAGGTCGGCGAGCCGTCGGAGCGCGCGATGATGAGGTCGTCGAGCTCGGCGTTGTCGAAGGCGACGTTACCGTGAATCACGTCTTCGACGACGACCAGACCCTCGAGCGGATTGCGGAAGCGCACGACCGGATCGATGCCGGCGCGCGGCGTCGTGCGACCACGGCAGGTGCCGTCGTAGCGCGGCTTCTGCTTCGCAGCCATCTGCCGCGCGCGCATGGCTTCGAGCTCTTCCTTCGTGCAGTAGCAGTGATAGGCGTGACCGGATGCGAGGAACTGCTGAATCACCTCGGCGTACCGGTCCATGCGGCGCGTCTGATAGAACGGCCCTTCGTCATGGTTCAGGCCGAGCCACTCCATGCCATCGAGGATGACCTGCGTAGCCTCCTCGGTGGAGCGCTCGCGGTCGGTGTCTTCGATGCGCAGGATGAAAACGCCATGATGCCGGCGCGCGTGCAGCCACGAGAACAGCGCAGTGCGCACGCCGCCAATGTGCAGCAAGCCAGTGGGACTGGGTGCGAAACGGGAACGAACAGTCATGATGGAGGAGTTGGTGGGCGGTACAGGGATTGAACCTGTGACCCCTG
>JBIOUH010000119.1:0-15679 GCA_044866955.1 Steroidobacteraceae bacterium | reverse complement strand
AGACGTGCGCTGCACGGTCCTGCCCGCGCGGCGCGCCGGCGGGCAGCGGCGGCACCGGATTGAAGAAACGCCAGGCGAGCCGCAGCAGCGCCAGGCCCAGGATGGTGATGCCGATGGACTTGTGCGTGGCCAATGGCCCGATCTTGCGGATCGGCGATAAACCTTCGACCCACTGGGCGAGCACGAACTGCGTAATGACCAGCGCCACGATTACCCAATGGAAGAGCTGCGCCACGGCGCCGTAGCGCGTCAGGGTGTTCTTCAGGTGCATGGGTGTGAGTACCGGGCAGACAGCCACTAGTTTAAGCGACTAACGTGACTGGCATACATACAGGAGACAGCATGCGTCAGCTAACTCGAGTGGGGGGTCTGATCGGCCTGAGCCTGTTGTTGGCCGCGTGCCCCCGCCCGGTGCGTCCGCCGCCGCCCGCGCCCACGGAGCCGCCTGCGCCGACTCAGCCGCAAGCGCCCGGTGCGCCCGACACGCGCGGCGCGACTGTGTACGACGTCAGCCCACAGAACTCGCAGCTCGCCATCTACGTGCTCCGTGGCGGCAAGTTTTCCAGGCTCGGCCACAATCACGTGATGACTTCGCAGAATCTGACCGGTCGCGTGTGGGTGCATCCGGACTTCGGGCGCTCCGGCTTCGAGCTGTCGTTCCCGGTTGCGCAGCTGGTCGTCGACGACGCGGAAGCGCGGCGCGCGGCCGGCAGCGATTTCCCGCCGGACATCCCGCAATCGGATAAGGACGGCACGCGCAAGAACATGCTCAAGCCCGAGGTGCTCGACGGCGAGCACTACCCGGAGGTGAAGCTGCGCTCCGCGAAAGTCGGCGGCACTCTCGAAGCGCCGCAGGTGACAGCGCACATCACGATCAAGGAGACGAGCCGGGACGTTGAGGTGCCGGTGAAGATCGAAGCCGCGGGGGCGAAGCTGACGGCGAGCGGGGAGTTCGATGTGCTGCAGACGGAGTTTGGGATGAAGCCGTTCAGTGTGGCGCTGGGAGCGTTGGAGGTGCAGGACAGGCTGCACATCAAGTTCAAGGTTGTGGCGGAGAAGAAGTAAGAGCGCGATAGACCGGAGAGTCCGAGTCGGAAAACCCTTTCCGGGACCGCCGTGAATCCGTCCCTGGAGGCTTCGTGAAAAACATCCCTGTTTTTCACGATCCCGGAAAGGGTTTCCCGCCTCAGCCTCTCCTGCGTTGGGTGCGGCGTTGGCGTTTGCTGCGGAGTTACTCGTGGCCGCCGAGCAGCTCCGCGGCGATCGTCTTGGCGCCGTACACGTCTCGCAGCGCGGTCACGATGATGGCGGGATGCACGGCGACGGCGCGATTCATGCGCTCGTCGTACCAGTAGCTGCCGGCGATCGAGTGGATGTTGCCGTCGAACGCGAGGCCGACCAGTCGGCCCTGTGCGTCCACCACCGGGCTGCCGGAGTTGCCGCCCACGATGTCGTGCGTCGTGACGTAATCGAAAGGCGTGTTCGGATCGAGCTTGCTGCGCGCGTCGAGCCAGCGTTGCGGCAGCCGGAACGGATCCTGGCCCGTGGTGCGCTCGTACAGACGAGCAAGCTTCGTGAAGGGCTCGACCTGCTGTCCCTTCTCCGGCCAGCCGTGCACGTCGCCGTAGCTCATGCGCAGCGTAAACGTCGCATCAGGGTAGACCTTCGTGCCGAGCACAGCGAAGCGCGCTTTGGCGATCCGCTCCTGGCCGGTTGCGACCGGCGCCTGCACTTCGTCTTCGTAGATCTTGCGCAAGGCGCGCGCCTCGGGATCGATCGAGCGCGCCAGCTCGATCATCGGGTCCGTCGACGCATTGACAGCCGCAGCGCCGCCTTCCCACAGCGACCTGCGAACCGCCGGATCGGCGAGCTGGGTCGCGCCGATCAGTCTCGCCGCCAGCGAATCCGGCGAATCCTTGCTCAGCAGGCGACGCACCACCTCATCGTCCGGGCCGAGGATCTCGCGCATCTTGTCGAGCGAGAACGACAGCGTCAGCTGCTCGTATGCGGGATAGATCGGAATCGTCGCGAGCAGCCCGGCGCTGAGCTTGCCCAGGTTCGAGTCGGCGTACTCGCGCAGGCGCTGCTCGTTCGGCTTGGCGCGCTCAGCGGCCCCGCGCACGAGTTGGCGCGCATAACCGAACAGCTTGCTATTGAAGCCCGTGCCGCTCTCCAGGTATGCGTAACGATCGTAGATCTCGCGGTAGCGAGTCTGCGCCTTGGCGACGTCGTCCCAGGCGCTGCCGGTCTGTTGTGCAAGTTGCGGACTGGCCAGGACCTGTCTGCGCAACTCGTTTTCTTCCATCTCCTTGCGCTGCATCAGTGCGTCTTCGAGCAGCGCCGACTGTAAGCCGCGATAGACCTTGAGATTGTTTTCCAGGCCGAGCAGATTTTCATCGACGATGCGTCGCGGCTCATCGCCGGTCTTCGCCCATTCGATCATGCGGCCGCGCAGCTCGGAGTTGCGCGCGATATAGGCCGGCGCGCTGACGCTGCGCTGGAATTTCAGCTGAGCGGGAGTGAGCAGACGCGCGGTGCTGCCGGGATGACCCGCGAGGAATACGGGCTCGCCTGCGCGCGGGCCTTCGACGCGCCAGCGCAGATGATCGGGCGTGCGCGCCGGCTTGCCGTTCTCGTAGACGCGCATGAGGCTGAAGTCGAGGCACCATCGCGGGAAGTTGAAATTGTCCGGATCGCCGCCGAACGCGGCGATCGATTGCTCGGGCGCGAACACGAGCCGCACGTCGTCGTAGCGCTTGTACTTGTAAAGGAAGTACTGCCCGCCCTGGTACAGCGTCACGGATTCGCACGCGAGCGCGCCGGCGCGCCCCTTCGAGGCCGCAGTGCATTCGGATTCGAGGCGGCTCAGCGTCTGCTTGCGCACCTCGTTCGCCTTCGCGTCCGCGAGCCCGGCCGTCGCAGCATTCACTTTCGCGGTGACGTTCTCGATGTCGGCCAGCACCGAGACGATGTCGCCCGGGCACTTGCGCTCGCCGGCGCGGTTGCCGGAATTGAAGCCGTTCTCGATCAGGTTGTCGCCGGCGCTGGACAGCTCGCTGATGCACGAGCGGGCGCAATGATGGTTGGTCAACACCAGGCCGTCGGGCGAAACGAACGAGCCGGTGCAGCCGCCTTCCAGCCGCGTGATCGAGCGCTGCAGGCGCCCGAGCCAGGCGTCGTCGATGTCCACGCCGTACTTCTGCTTGACGGCTGCTTGCGGGAAGTTGTCGAACGTCCACATGCCTTCGTCAGCGAGAGCGGCGGAGGCGAAGCCGGCGAGCATCACCAGCAGGCAGAGTCGCTTCATGGGCCAGGTCCTGTTCTCGAGAGTTGTGACGTCAATGTAAGACGCCGCGCAGGGGGCTCGGGAGTTCTTACGTTGCTATTTTCAGTCCGTTGCGGTCAGTAGCAGCAGGCGCGTGCCTTCGGGCGCGATCAGCACGCCGTTGCCGGATTCGTCCAGAGTGTCCGGCATCTCATCGGATACCTGGATGCCGCGTGCGCGAAGGCGCGTCAGGCGTTGCGTCATCTCGCTGTCCTCGAACGTGAGCACCGGCTGGCGCAGGGCCCGGGTGCGGTACAGCGCGAGGTCGAGGCCGTCGCTGACCAGCGGCGTACGTGGAAACGGCTGTGCTTCCTCGTCGAGCGCCACGAATCCGACCGATTCCCAGAATGCCCGCGCTTCGTCCGTCGCTGCGCGTGCCGGCAAGCCGAGCTCGCTGAAGTAGCCGCAAGCCGACTCGATCGGCGCGTCGAGCTGCGGCGGCGAGAAGGTGCGCGCTTCCAGCAGCATGACGCTCAGCCCGCCCGGATCGCGCAGTTGCGCCTGGTTGAACACGTCTTCGCCGAAGCGCTCTTCCTCGAACTCGACGCCGCGCTCCTTGAGGCGGCTCACGCCGAGGTGCAGCTCCGGAAGCACGAACGTCAGTGACGGCGACGGGATTTCCCGGCCATGCAGGCCGATGAACAGATGACCGTCGGTCACGACCGCGTACGGATGCGACCAGGTCTCACCGACGGCCGCCTGCACGAAGCCCAGCGCTTCGTAGAAGTCCAGCGATTCGCGGATGACCCGCGTGCCGATGCTGATCTCGAGAAACCGGCCGAGAGGAACGCTGAGCAATGTCATTCCGCGCTAGCGCGCGGCACCCTGGCGCAGTGCCCGCTCTCGCGATTCGCTCAACTCGCGGGCCGCGACGGGCTCGGTCGCCGGCCAGCCGCGTGCGTGCCGGCCGATGAGGTCGGCAAGGAAAGCCGCGTGCGCATCGCCCGCATTGAGCGCCGGGATGTAGTCGTAGAACTCCCCACCGTTCGCCAGGAACAACGCGCGGTTGCGAATCGCGATTTCCTCCAGCGTCTCGAGGCAATCGGTCGCGAAGCCCGGGCAGACGACGCTGACGCGTTTCTGCCCGTCGCGCGCGAGCCGCAGCAACGTTTCGTCGGTGTAAGGACGCAGCCATTCTTCGCGTCCGACCTGCGATTGAAAGCTGACGGTCCACGCGCCGCCGTCGAGACCGAGGCGGTCCGAAATGAGCCGCGCGGTCTTGAGGCACTGACAGTGATACGGATCGCCCGCGAGCAGGTAGCGACGCGGCACGCCGTGAAACGAGAACAACAGGTGGCCGCGCTCATGCGTGCGCCAATGCTCGCGGATGCTCGTCGCGATCGCTTCGATATAGGCCGGCTCATCGTGATAGTTGCCGATGAAGCGCAGCTCCGGAACCCAGCGCCAGCGCTGCAGCTGCGCAGTGACGCTATCGAAGACCGAGGCCGTCGTCGTGCACGAGTATTGTGGGTAGAGCGGCAGCACCACTAGACGTCGCATGCCGGCACGGCGCAATTGTTCGAGCGCAACGGGAATCCCGGGCGAGCCGTATGACATGCCGAGCACGACGGTCGCGGGGACCTGCCGCTGCAGTACGCTGCGGACACGGTCGACCAGTGAGCGGGTGTGCAGCAGGAGCGGCGAGCCCTCCGGTGTCCAGATCTGGCGATATGCGTGGGCGCTGCGCGACGGCCTGAATCGCAGAATCACGCCGTGCAACGCCAGCCACCACAGCCAGCGCGGCGCCTCGACCACCCGCGGATCCCAGAGGAATTCGGCGAGAAAGCGCCGGATCGCGGCCGGCGTCGGGGCTTCGGGCGTGCCCAGATTCACCAGCAGAGCGCCGGTCGTCGCGGCGCTGCCGTGTTCGAAAGCCGGTTCGCCCAGGTAATCAGCCATGCAGTAGTGTGGCCGAAAAGAAACGGTAACGGCATCTCATCGTGGAATTCCGCAACCCGCCGCGTCAGGCGTTTAAGTAGAACCCAGCGCACAAAACCAGCCAAAGACCCGGCCTCTCGTGAGGGAAAACACCCGGATTTGTCGCTTAACAAGAATAGGAAGTGCGTGCTTGTGATCAGGGAGGCCTTCCCGCACGACTCGGGGCACGCAGCCACGCAGGGAAGCCCATCGTCAGCTATCTCGAGTCGAGTTGCCCGCTGTATCGGGGTTCGCGATCGTTACTGCCCCCTCCCCGGGATCGCGAAAGCTTCGGTTCGGCGGCAGGCTGCAAGGAACTCCTACCCTGCAGCCGCCTGGACGGCGGTCGGCAGTATCAGGGCCGCAGTACGCTGCGGACCCGGATGCTGCCGGCCGCTTTCCAACTCATCTTTCCACAATCGCCGTCACACCCATCCCGCCGGCCGTGCAGATCGAGATCAGGCCGCGTCCGCTGCCGCGCGTCGCCAGCAGCTTGGCCAGCGTTGCGAGAATGCGTGCGCCCGTGGCGGCGAACGGATGTCCGATCGCAACACTGCCGCCTTTCACGTTCAGCTTGCTGCGATCGATCGTCCCGAGCGGCTGCGCGAGCCCGAGCCGGTCGCGGCAGAACTCCGGCGACTGCCATGCCTTGAGCGTGCACAGCACCTGCGCCTCGAACGCTTCGTGAATCTCGTAGAAGTCGAAGTCCTGCAGTTTCATGTTGGCGTCGGCCAGCATGCGCGGGACGGCGTAGGCGGGCGCCATCAGCAGGCCTTCCTTGTCGATGAAGTCCACCGCCGCATACTTGCCGAAGCTCAAATACGCGAGCACAGGTAAGCCGCGCGCTTGCGCCCAGTCTTCGCTCGCCAGCAGGACCGCCGCTGCACCATCCGTCATAGGTGTGGAATTGCCCGCCGTCAGCGTGCCTTGCTTGTCGAACGAGGGCTTGAGCGCAGCGAGCTTCTCCAGCGAGGTGTCGCGGCGGACGTTGTTGTCGCGCTTCAGTCCGCGGAACTCGACCACGAGATCGTCGAAGAAGCCTTCGTCGTACGCCGCCGCGGCTTTGCGATGGCTCTCCAGCGCCAGCTGATCCTGATCGCCGCGCGGAATCTGCCAGGTCTTCGCCATCAGCTCGCAGCTCTGACCCATCGACAGCCCGGTGTGCGGCTCCGCCACCGCCGGCAGCTGCGGCTTGAAGTGGCTCGGCCGCAATCCGAACCACGGCACAAGCCGCGCCCCGAGCGACTTGCCGCGCGAGCTGCGCAGCAGGATGCGGCGATACGCATCGGGATAGACCATCGGCACATCGCTGGCCGTGTCCACGCCCGCGGCGATGCCCGAATCGATCTGGCCCATCGCGATCTTCAGGCCGATGACGATCGCGGTGTCGAGGCTCGTGCCGCACGCGCGCTGCAGGTCGAAGGCCGGCGTTTCGCGCGCCAGCCCGGAATCGAGCACGCATTCGCGCGTCAGGCCGAAGTCGCGGGAATGCTTGAGGACCGCGCCGGCGCCGACGTCGCCGAGCGTCGCGCCCTTCAGGCGGTAGCGCTCGACCAGCGCAGCGAGCGTCGCCGTCAGCATTTCCTGGTTGCTCGCTTCGGCGTACGCGCCCATCGAGCGCGCGAACGGGATGCGCAGGCCGCCGACGATTGCGACCCTGCGCACTGAAGATCCGACGAGCATGGCGGCCTCGCTGTGAGAGAATGGCGACCTCAGGCCAGCATGCCAGCGCGCCCGTCTGGCGGTCAAAGCAGCGATGACGTCCTCAACTCCCAGCCGCTTCGCAGCGGACGCCCGGGCCATTTGTGTGCTCGGGCTGCCCCTGCTGGGCAACAACCTGTCCATCATGGGCATGCAATTCGCCGACACCGTGATGGCGGGGCAGCTCGGCGCGCGCGATCTGGCTGCGCTCGCGGTCGGCGTCGGCTACTACCACCTGTTCCTGCTTTTCGGCCTCGGCGTGCTGATGGCGGTCTCGCCGAGCGTTGCGCATGCGTACGGCGCGAACGACAAAGAGCAAGTGACGCGCTACTGCCGCCAGGCTTGGTGGATGGCGCTCGCGCTGGCCGTGCTGCTGGTCACCGGCCTGTGGCAAGTCGCGCGCGTGTTGCCGGCGCTGGGCATCGCGCCGGAAATCCTGCCGACGTCGATCGGCTACGTGCACGCCATGTCGTTCGGTATGCCCGCGCTACTCGCGTTCCTGGCGCTGCGCTACACCAGCGAAGGCCTGGGGCGCACCAAGCCGATCATGTATTTCGGCTTCCTCGGACTCGCCGCGAACGTGCTCGGCAACTGGGTCTTCATGTACGGCAAGTGGGGCATGCCGCGCCTCGGCGCGGTCGGCTGCGGTGTCGCGACCGCGATCTCCGAATGGCTGATGTTCCTCTCGATGTTCACGTACATGCGCACGCAGCGCGCGTATCGCGAGTTCAATTTCTTCGCGCACGTGGATCTGCCGGACTGGCGCGTCCTGCGCGACCTCACGCGAATCGGCGCGCCGATCGCCGGCAGCATTCTCGCGGAGGGCGGTCTGTTCGTGACCGCGGCGCTGATGATCGGCGGCATGGGCGCGACGCTGACCGCGGCCCACCAGATCGCGCTGAACTACGCGTCCTTCATGTTCATGGTGCCGCTGGCGATCAGCTCGGCGACTACGATTCACGTCGGTCACACGCTGGGACGCGGCGAGCGCGAGCGCGGTCGTTTCGTCGGCATGCTCGGCATCGTGATGTGCGCGAGCGTGATGGCCCTGTCGGCAATCGGCATCCTGCTCTTCGATGACGCTATCGCGAGTCTCTACACTGGCGATCGCGCAGTGCGCGACATCGCTGCAGCGTTGCTGCTGATGGCTGCAATCTTTCAGCTGTCGGACGGCGTGCAGGTCGGAGCACAGGGCGCGCTGCGCGGCTTCAAGGACACCGCTATCCCGATGGCGATGTGCATCTTCTCGTACTGGGTGGTCGGCTTTCCGCTCGCGTACACGTTCGGCGTGCATCAGGGCGGCGGCCCGCGTTACGTGTGGATGGGTTTCATCGCCGGCCTCACGGTCAGCGCCGTGCTGCTCGTCAGCCGCTATCTGTATGTGTCGCGGCGACCGCTGTCGGCGTCGGCGGTGGAAGCCGGCGTGGTGTGATAGCCGTAGCCGAGCGTCTCGATCTCTTCGACGAAGCCGTCGACGAAGCGTACCTGGCGCATCAGCTTGTACGGGCCGAAATTGTAGGTCCAGATCTCGACCGGCACTTCGACGTAGCCATCGCCGTAGCTGTAGATGCGGCCGCCGTGGTTGAAGGTCGGGCGGCGCAGGATGTAGCGGGTCTGGACATCGGCGGGCTCACCGCAGAACTGCCGCACCTTGACGCGCGGATCGCCGCTGCCCAGCAGTTTGCTGCCGCAGCGCATGTTGTCGGCGCTGGCCGTGGCCGCACCGGCGAGAAGCAAAGCACCGATAGTGGCTGAGACGAGGGCGCGCATGGCGTCACTATGCCCCTGAGGCGATGAATTGCCAATGAATGAAAGCTATCGGGCTAGAGCCCGACCTGCATGATCCTGTAGGTCCGAGTTCAATCGGACAGAGTTCTATAGTCCCTTGCCGTCAATACAGTTTTTGTAAAGCTCGGCGAACTTTTGCGTCGTCATCGGCAGCGGGTTGCCGCCGGTCGAGGGGTCGTCGAACGCCTGCTGCGCGAACACCGACACGTGCGCGGCCTGCATGCCGAGATCGGCGAGCGTGGCCGGAATGCCGATCTGCTCGCGCAACGCCAGGATCCAGCTCTGCACAGCGTCGAACGATTGCCGCGGCAGACCGAGGTACGCCGCCAGTCGCGTCATCTTTTCTTCGAGCGCGCTGCGGTTCCATGCGAGCACGTACGGCATCACGACGCCGTTCGTAAGGCCGTGATGCGTGTTGAGATTCGCCGAGCACGGATGGCTCAGGCTGTGCATCGCGCCAAGCCCTTTCTGGAACGCCGTCGCACCCATCGCCGAGGCGACCATCATCTGCGCGCGCGCTTCGATGTTCCTGCCGTCCGCGACCGCGATCGGCAGCCACTCTTTGACCAGGCGCATGCCTTCGACCGCGATGCCGTCGGCCATCGGATGATGGAAGGGCGCGCAGTACGCTTCGAGGTTGTGCGACAACGCGTCCATCCCCACCGCTGCAGTCACCTTCGGTGGCAGTCCGATCGTCAGCTCCGGATCCGCGATCACCAGCGCCGGCTGCATGCGCGGATGAAAGATGATTTTCTTGGTGTGATCGCGCAGATCGGTGATGACCGAGGCGCGCCCGACTTCCGAGCCGGTGCCCGACGTCGTCGGAACGCCGATCGTCGGCGCCATGCCGGCGACGTTCACGCGCGTGTACCAGTCCTCGCGATCTTCGAAGTCCCAGATCGGCCGCGACTGGCCGACCATCAGCGCAATCGCCTTGCCCGTGTCGAGCGCGCTACCGCCGCCGAATGCGATCACGCCGTCATGAGAGCCGCGCCGATACGCGGCAACGCCATTGGTCACGTTGGCCTCGACCGGATTAGCCTGCACGTCGGAGAACACTTCGCATGCCAGTCCGGCGGCGCGGCACGACTCGACTGCCTTGGCGATCATCGGTAGCGCGGCGAGCGCGGGATCCGTGACGAGCAGCGGACGCGAGATGCGCAGCGTCTTGCACGCATCGGGCAGCTCGGCGATGCGGCCCGCGCCGAAGCGGATCGAAGTCGGGTAGTTCCAGTTGCCGCGCAAGGTGCTCATAGGTGTGTTCGCAGGTGAAACGACTTCGGCCGCGTCAGATGCTCGTAGCCGACGACGGAAAGCGTGCAGCCGCGTCCCGAATCCTTGACGCCGACCCAGGCGAGCGCCGGGTCGAGATAATCGCAGCGGTTCATGAACCACGTGCCGGTCTCGACGCGCGCGCCGATCGATAGCGCGGCCTCCGCGTCCGAGGTCCAGATCGCCGCGGTCAGGCCGTAAGCGCTGTCGTTCATCAGCGTGATCGCTTCTTCGTCCGACTGCACTTTCATGATACCCGCGACCGGCCCGAAGATTTCCTCGCGCATCACCGGCGTCGACTGATCGACTTCGAGCAGCACCTGGGGCGCGAGATAGGGCGTGGCGGGATCACTTGCGGGGAACTCCTCTTCGCGAATCGCTCCCTTCGCGCCGGCTTCGATCGAAGCAGCGATCTGCGTGCGAATCGTATCGGCAGCAGCCTTGCGTACGACGGGGCCGAGAGTCGTCCCTTCGTCCGTTGGATTGCCGAGCACGTACTTGCGCGTCAGCTCGACGAAGCCGTCGACGAACGCGCCGTACAGACGCTCGTGCACGTAGATGCGCTGCAAGCCGCAACAGGACTGGCCGCTGTTGAAGTACGCGCCATCGACGATGTTCTCGACTGCGTGAGCAAGGTTTGCGTCGTTGCGTACGTAGACCGGATCGCAGCCGCCGAGCTCCAGCCCTGTGCCGATGAAGCGCTCGGACGCTGCGCGCTGGACGGCGTGACCGCCCGCGACCGATCCGGTGAACGCGACGAAATCGACGCGCGGATCGCGAATCGCGCGCTCGGTGTCTTCATGACTCATGTGCAGCGCCTGGAACACGCCGTGCGGCAAACCCGCTTCCTGCAGCGCGCTGGCGAATCGCTCGGCGCACAGCGGCGTCTGCGCCGAATGTTTGAGGATGACGACGTTGCCGGCCATCAGCGCCGGCACGACGCTGTTCACCGCGATGAGATACGGATAGTTCCAGGCCGCGATCGTCAGCACCACGCCGAGCGGCTCGCGGCGCACGAAGCGCTTGAAGTTTTCCTTCGGTCCCGCGTCGAGGTCGGCGAGCGCCTGCGGCGCAATCGCGATCATGTGACGCGCGCGCTCGAGCGTGCCGCGCACTTCGTTCGGTGCATAGCGGCTCGGACGGCCCATCTGCCACGTCAGCTCGCGCGCGATCTCGTCGCGCTTCGCCTCGAACAGATCGCAGAACCGGTTGAGAATGCGGGCGCGCTCCGTGATGGGAACGGTGCGCCAGGAGCGCTGCGCGATCCGTGCCCGATCGAGGGCGCCGTCGATGTCGGCCGTCTTCGCGAGCGGACGCTCGACGAAGACGCTGCCGTCGACCGGTGAGATGACCTTGATCATCTCTAGATAATCTCGAAATACCGTGCGAGTTCCCAGTCCGTAATGTGCTTGCGGAACTCGCGCTCTTCCCATTCGCGGGTCGCGGCGAAATGCTGCACGAAGGCGTCGCCGAAATATTCGCGCGCTGCCTTCGACTGCTTCAGGCGCTGCGCCGCTTCCCACAGGGTGCGCGGCAGCGCCAGAGCTTCGGGAAACTTGTGGTCGTATGCATTGCCTTCCACCAGCGGCTCCGGCTCGATGCGGTGCTCGATGCCGTACAGGCCCGAGCCGAGCGCGGCAGCGAGGATCACGTACGGATTGGCGTCAGCTGCCGCGACGCGATATTCGACGCGCTGCGACTTGGCGCTGCCCGGAATGATGCGCAACGCGCAGGTGCGATTCTCGACGCCGACAGTTGCATCGGTCGGCGCCCAGAATCCGGGAATCAGCCGCGTGTACGAGTTCACGGTCGGCGCGATCATCGCGAGCAGCTCCGGCATCAGCCGCTGCTGACCGCCGACGAAATGACGCATCGTCGTGCTCATTCCGTGCGGCTGCGCCGGGTCGTGGAACACCGGCTTGCCGTCGCGCGAGCGCAGCGACAGGTGGATGTGGCCGCTCTGGCCGGGCCAGTCGCGCGACCACTTCGCCATGAACGTCGCCATCATCGAGTTGCGCTGCGCGAGCACCTTGATGAAGGTCTTGAACAGCGAGGCCTTGTCCGCGGCGGCGAGCGCGTCGTCGTAGCCGATTGCGGCTTCGATGACGCCGGGACCGGTTTCTTCGTGCAAGCCCTCGATGCCGAAATCCATGGTCTCGCACATCGCGAGCATCTGCCGATAGAACTCCGCGCCGACGCTGTTGCGGATCACGGAGTAGCCGAACCAGCCGGGCGCCATCGGTTGCAGGTTGCGATAATGCTTGTCGCGGATCGATTGCGGCGTTTCGTTGAAGAAGAACACTTCGTACTCGAAGCCCGCGTACGGCGCGAAGCCCATCGTCTGCGCCCGCTCGATCACCCGCCGCAGGATGCCGCGCGGGCACACCTGCTCGGCGGGCGGCGCGAACTCGCTGAGGAACAGCAGGTTGTCGTCCTCGAACGGCAACGGCCGGCACGACTCCGGCAGGATCCGCACCGGCGCGTCCGGATAGCCCGTGTGCCAGCCGGTGAACTGCACGTTGTCGTACAGCTGGTCCTGGCAGTCCCAGCCGAGCACGACGTCGCAGAAGCCGTAGCCGCTTTCCAGCGCCGACAGGAACTTCGCGCGCGACATGTATTTGCCGCGCATGATGCCGTCGACGTCGAACACGCCGACTTTGACGTGCGAGAGATTGCGTTGCTCGACGATCGCCCGGGCGTCGGCGATCGTCTTCACTTTGCGCGGTTCGAGCATTGTCACACCTTGGTCGTGCCGTACCCTTCGCGCTCCGGATGGCCGTGCTGGCCGCCGGTGATCGCGAACTCTTCCTCGGGCGAGAGCACCAGCTTGTGCCGGCCGATGAAAGCGAAATACAGGACGCCGAGCACGTACCAGGCCAGCACCAGGTACACGCCGCGCCGGTACAGCGGATCCTGGAATTGATACCACAGAGTGACGACGGCGATGACGACAGTGGCCGCTGCGCCCGGAATTCCGAGCGGGCTGCGATACGGCCGCTCGATGTTGGGCATGTTCCGCCGCAGCTGGATGAACGACAGTCCCTGGAATGCGTACGAGATCATCGCGCCGAACACCGCCATGTTGAGCAACGTGGCGCCGATCAGTGCGCCGCCTTTTTCGGCGCCGAGCGCGAACCACACCGCCATGATGAAGGCGAGACCGATAGCGGTGCCGGTGAACAACGCCAGGTGCGGCGTCTTGCGCGAGCCGTGCGTCACCGACAGCAGGCCTGGGTAATAGCCGGCGCGCGACAGCGAATAGATCTGCCGGCCGTACGCGAAGATGATCGTGTGGAAGCTGGCGATGAGGCCGATCACCGCGAACAGCGACAGCAGCTTCGCGAACTTGTCCGGATAGATGATGCGGAAGCCGTCGAGCAGCGGCTCGGCCGAGGTCGCGAGCGAGAACGACCCGTGCAGCTTGCCTTGCTCCGGCGAGCCGATCGATGCGTTCAGCAGCATGATCATCAGCGCCGAGACGATCAGCGTGAACATGCCGAAGATCAGGCCTTTCGGCATGTCGCGCTTCGGATCGACCGATTCCTCGGCGGCGAGCGGCAGCTCTTCGATTGCGAGGAACAGCCACACTGCGAATGGCAATGCAGCGAGCACGCCGCCGAATCCCATCGGCAGGAACTGACCGTTGCCGTCCGGTAACTCCATGGGCTTGCCGTCGGGACCTACCGCGACGTTCAGCGCCCAGCGCCCGAAGTCGGCGTAGGGAATCGCGCTGATCCAGAAGACGACCAGCACGCCGAGCGCGAGCAGCGTCACGACCACGGAGATCTTGAACGACAGCTCTACGCCCCAGTAGTTGAGTGCGACGAACACCAGGTAGCTGCCGATCCACCACAGCGGCTGGTATGTCGGCGGCGTGCCGAAGATGTTCGTCAGGTACGAGCCGATGAAGAACACGATCACGGCCGGCGTCATGATGTACTCGATGCTCTCCGCGAGACCGGTGATGAATCCGCCCCACGGTCCGAGCGCACTGCGCGCGAACGAGTACGCGCCGCCGGTGTGCGGCAAGGCCGGCGACATTTCGGCGAGGCTGAAGATCAGGCCGAGATACATGATGGCGATGATGATGGCGGCGATGAACAGGCCGCCCCAGCCGCCGGCGCCGATGCCGAAGTTCCAGCCGGAAAAGTGGCCCGAGATGACGGCGCCTACGCCCAGAGCCCACAGCGACCACACGCGTGCGTGACGGCGCAGCCCGCGTTTCTCGAAGTAATCCTTGCCGGCATTCTGGTACGTGACGCTGCCGACGGTTTTTTTGTCAGTCATGCGACTCTCCCCGTTGTTCTTTGCCGATCGAGCGCGGTCACTATACGCCCGGGAAATGGGGACATTCCTCATTTCCCGAGGTCGTGCCTCGAATCAGGGGAGGCGAAATGAGGAATGTCCCTATTTCTCTCAGGCCGATGCCTGGTCGGCGAGGGCGGTCTGCACTTCGGCAGTGGCGATGCGATTGCGGCCCAGGCATTTCGCGCGATACAGGGCCTTGTCCGCGGCAAACAGCAGCTCGTCCGGATCGACGGTCGCGGGCGGGCAGATCGTCGCGACGCCGCCGCTGATCGTGACGCGGTCCGTCAGCTGCGAGGCGTTGTACGGAATTGCCAGCCGCCAGATGCGCCGGCGCAGTCGTTCTGCATAGAGGCCCGCGCGGCGTCCATCGACGCCCGGCAGCACCACCGCAAATTCCTCGCCGCCATAGCGCGCGACCAGGTCGCCGCCGCGCCGGAACGTCTCGTCGAGCGTCTGCGCGACCCGGCGCAGCACTTCGTCGCCGCGCGTATGGCCATAGCTGTCGTTGAACAACTTGAACTGATCGAGATCGAGGAATACGAGGGACAGCGGCTGGGCGTCGCGGCGCGCACGACGGATCTCGCGCTCCAGCGCGCGATCGAAGTGACGGCGGTTCGCGATGCCGGTGAGCGCGTCGACGCCGACGAGATGTTTCAGCCGCCGGTTCGCGGTTTCCAGCGCGAAGCGCAGGCGGGTCAGCTCTTCGTTGCGCTCTTCGAGCGCCCGGGTGCGTTCCACGAAACGACGCTGCAGATCGCGATACGTGCCCTCGAGCTCGATCTCGACCTCGCGACGTCGCGCCAGCTCGCTCTCCAACGCGCGCGCACGCCGCGCGATCCGCGCGTGCAAGAACACTATGCGCGCGAGCACGCCGGCGACCGCCGCCGCGAGAAGGGAGAGCAGCGCGAGCTCGAAGCCTGACATCGTGGGCGGAAGGGTCGCACACGTTGCCCAGGCGCAGGGGCAGACTTGACGGAACGCCCGCCAGTGTCGACGAGCGGCCAGCGGCTCAGGCAACACTTAAATGATGCAAACGTCGCAATCTTCCTCAGCCTCTTGCTTGACGCCTTTGATGCGGCTGAGGAAACTGGACGCCCACTCGAACCAGCCCCGGCCCGTCATGAATCCCGCCGCGCCTTCCGCCTCGCAGGGCCGTTTCCGCAGCTTCGCGGATTTCTATCCGTTCTATCTGTCGGAGCACAGCCATCCCGCGTGTCGCCGGCTGCATTTCCTCGGCACTGTGCTGGTGCTCGCGTGCCTGGTCGCGGCGGCGATCACCGGCACAGCCTGGTGGCTGCTGGCCGCACCGCTCGCAGGTTACGGCTGCGCGTGGATCGGTCACTTCTTTTTCGAGCACAACCGTCCCGC
>JBIOUH010000118.1:0-8817 GCA_044866955.1 Steroidobacteraceae bacterium | reverse complement strand
GGCACTGAGTCAGTAATCGACGAGGGAGCGCACCATGGCAACGCAGAAATCGCCCGAGACCAAGCCACTCGCAATCGTCACCGGCGCATCGAGCGGGATCGGCCGCGAGCTCGCGGCGCTGGCCGGCCAGGAAGGCTTTCACTTGCTGGTCGCGGCCGATACGCCGCTGGATGAGGCGATCGCACACTTTCAGGCGCTCGGCGCAACCGTCGAAGCCGTGCAGTGCGACCTGGCCACCAAGGCGGGCGTCGATGAGCTGCTGCGCGTCGCCGCCGGAAGACCTGTCGCTGCATTGCTCGCCAATGCGGGGCACGGACTGGGCGGGGCATTCCTCGACCAGGACTGGGACACGGCAATGCACGTCATCGAGACGAACATCAGCGGTACGATCTATCTGGTTCGTGAGATCGGCCGTCAGATGCGGGCGGCCGGTGCAGGACGAATTCTTTTTACGGGCTCGATCGCCGGCTACATGCCCGGCTCTTATGCTGCTGTCTACAACGCGTCGAAAGCATTCATCGACTCCTTCGCTCTCGCACTTCGCAACGAGCTGGCGGACAGCGGCGTGACCGTCACCTGCCTGATGCCGGGGGTCACTGACACCGAATTCTTCGAACGCGCCAACATGATGGATACGAAGGTGGGCGCACAGGAAAACAAGGCCAATCCGGCCATGGTCGCCAGGATCGGCTTCGAAGCCATGATGAAAGGCGAAAGCGATGTCGTCGCCGGCCTGAAGAACAAGCTGCAGGTGGCGATGGCCGGCGTCATGCCGAAGGAGGCGCTGGCCGAGCAGCATCGCAAGATGGCGCAGCCCGGGAGTGCCAGCAAGAGCTGACGGGGAATGACATGAGACAGAGCATCATAACAATTGCTGCGACGCTGCTTGCAGTGTCGGGCTGCGCCAAGGAGGACGGGAACTCGACCGGCAATGGACCCGGTGATCCGCCCAACACGCCCTCTGCGCGCGATGCAGCCCCCGGGAGCTTGAGCGAGACGAGTCCGCCATCTGCGCCCGCAGACGAACGGACGCAAGACGAGGCGTCAGCTGACGCGAAGGACGATCCGCCCCGGCAATAGAGCTGGCAAGTGGCGGTCAAACTGTGGGACGTGGTGATCGCGGGCGCAGGCCCCGCCGGCCTCAGCGCGGCGCTGGTACTGGGGCGGGCGCGGCGCAAAGTGCTGTTGTGCGACACCGGCACGCCGCGAAGCTGGGCCTCCAAGGAGATGCACGGCTTTCTGACACGCGATGGCATTCCGCCTGCAGAATTCCGGCGCCTGGCGCACAAAGAACTGTCTCGATATCCCAGTGTCGAATTTCGCGCCGTGGAGGTCACCTCCGCCACGCGCAACGGCAATGGAGACTTCTCAGTCACCATTGGGAAGCGCCGCCGTGTCCGCAGCCGCAAACTGCTTATAGCTACCGGCGTGTTCGATCATCTGCCCAAGCTCGAAGGCATCGAGCAATTCTTCGGGACGAGCATCTTTCAATGCCCGTACTGCGATGGCTGGGAGATGCGCAATGCGTCGATTGCAGTGTATGGCAAGCGGCGGCGCGGCTTCGAGATGGCGCGAGCCATGACAGCATGGAGCAACAACATCGTTCTATGCACCGATGGTGCAGCAAGGCTCTCTGCAACTGAAAAGACTCACCTGCAACGAAACGGAATTCCAGTGATCGAGGAGCGTATTGAGCACCTGGCGGGTACTCGCGGGCAG
Organism: Steroidobacteraceae bacterium; assembly: GCA_044866955.1. Taxonomy (GTDB): domain Bacteria; phylum Pseudomonadota; class Gammaproteobacteria; order Steroidobacterales; family Steroidobacteraceae; genus Steroidobacter. The sequence goes on along the minus strand of JBIOUH010000118.1, from coordinate 7,098 downwards.
CTGAGGGAGATTGTCTTCCGCGGCGGTCGTCGACTCAAACGGTCTGCGCTCTTCTTCGATACACCGAGCAGCAGTCAATCACAGCTCGCGGCAGCACTCGGGTGTCAATTTGCTCGCCACGGAGGAATCAAGTGCGGCCAGCACGAGGCGACCAGTGTTCCGGGCGTGTTCGTGGCTGGCAACATCATCAAAGATGTGCAACTGGTGATTGTTGCGGCAGCGGAAGGCACACGCGCTGCCTTCGGCATCAATCGAGCGCTGACTCGCGAGGACTTTGAGCGGCGGGCCACCGGTTCGCGACGTATTCAGCACCCCTCGCTCGAGGATCCAGACATGCAACGACGCCGGCGCAAACATGCTTGAAGAACCGCTGATGGGCTCCCGCGCGTGCCGACCGAGCTACTGATTGTCTGCAGGGCTCGAACCATTGAGCCGATCACGCCTGGCGTCTTCCTCGATCGGCTCCAGGGGATCGCGTTCGCTGTCCTTTTCCTTGCCAGTGTTCGCATCGGGCGGTTGACGCGATGACGGCTTTCCCGGCGCAGTCGGCTTGGGCTCGCTGGTCGGTTTCGGTGTCTGAGTGCCCATCAACTTCTAGCGAGCCAGACGGCGCGAATGCGCGGCCGCAAAGACGATCTGGTTGCCGTCCGGATCCTGAATCACAGCAGTGCTGACCTGATCGGTACGGGTCACTTGATCGGTCGGAATTCCCTTTTTCTTGAGGTCATCGAGCTGTTCATCGAGATCCGAGACCGCCAGGGTGACGGATGAGGCGCCCGCGCGCCGATTATCCTCGAACACCTGCAGCGATCCGCCTCGCTCGAAGTGAAACTCCCCGACCTCTTTCATCGGACGAAAAGCCGTGTCGTCGAGCAGATGCTCATACCAACGCAGCGAAGCGCCCAGATCTCTGACGGCTACTCCCGCCAAAGCATTGCGGATGGACATGGCTGATACTCCCGACCGTACTTGGCAATACATTCGGAACGCCACACTTGCCGAGCGGTTCCAAGCTGTGAATGTCCGGCACAGCCGGCAGAAAACTACTCACACGAGCCGCCGCCGGTCACGGCTTGCGAGCTGCAACTACCGACGCGCGCCGAGCTCGTCTATGTGTTGCAGGAGGTGTGCCGGGTCGTCGAACACGCGATAGGCGCCGGCACGCTCGAGCTCGTCGAGGCCGTAGCCGCCCGAGAGCAGGCCGATCCCCAACGCACGCGCACGTTGTGCCGCGAGCATGTCCCAAACGCTGTCTCCGACGACGAACGTCGCAGCAATGTCGATGCCTAAGTTCTCGGCAGCCGCGATGAACAGATCGGGGTCGGGCTTCGCAAATCGCACTTGATCGCGCGTGATGATCGGCACGTTGCTGAGGTCAATGCCAACTTTTTCCAAGGCCAGGCTTGCCGTCTCGAGCCTGCCGCTGGTGGCAACGGCCCAAGGAATTCGCGCTGATGTCAGGAAGGAGAGCAACCCTGCGGCGCCGGGCAGAGGACGAACTTCGTCCAGGCGTCGCTTGTAGGCTTCCGAGTGCAGCCGCTGCAGGCGCTCGATCCGCGCCGGCTCGATCTCGAGGCCGGTTTCCCGCAGCAGCATGTTGGTAAGCAAGCCGCCGCTCATGCCAATCCGACGGTGGATGCGCCAGATCGAAAGCTCTATACCTTCTTCGGTGAGGGCTTGGTGCCACGCCAGCACGTGCTGGTAGACGCTGTCGACCAGCGTGCCATCGAGATCGAACAGAAACGCAGTCTGGAGGCTCACTCAGCCAAGACGCATGACGAGACCGCTGAGGTCCGCCGACAAAACTGCCGATTGCCTAGTGTGTGGATTCGCGGCTGCGATCTGCCTCAGCTTTGGCAAGATGCTCCCTGAAACCGGGGACGACCTCGCCAAGAATGTCTTTGAACCTGGTGGCGGCTGCACCGACCAACGCGCTCTTGATGGAATCCACGTTTTCCAGAACCTCGTGTTTAGTTCCTCTCACCCACGGGCGCGCGGGTTCCGAGGAACCGCCGGCCTGACTCAGCGACGCACGATTGCTGCGGCCCCCTACCATCGCAGCCAGAAGCACACCACCGCCGAAGGCGGCTGTGATCATCGTCCCGGTATGCTCTGCGAAGTAGTGACGCCAATCCGTTGCGGTCTTCACGCGGGTCTGCAACTCCTCGAGATTCGACTTCAGGTCCTCGCGCTTGGTTTCGATCTGATTTTCTATCTGGTCAGTTCTCTGGCCCATCGTACATTCTCCTTCAAACTGGCCGCCGTCTCAGGCGCCGCATGTATAGTTTTGAAACGTTTCAAACCGAGGCCCAGTGTCACCGCAGCCGCGATCCCGACTGCCGCCGCGACTATGAGCGCCGCAGCCCAATCCGGCACGACGCGACTGAGCGCATAGACGCAGGCCAGCAATAAAAACAGCGCACTGAAACTCGCAGCAACTGCCCCCGCGCCAATCAACAGCGCCCCGGAACGCGCTGCATTCAGCTCTTCGCCAAGCTCTGCTTTGGCAAGACGCACTTCGGCGCGGACGATTTCCTGAATGTTGACCAGGACGTCGTGCAGGATTTCCGGGATAGAACGAATGCCGGCGGCCATGATCTTGATCCTGTGCATCAATCTCGCTTGGTCCTGTCAATCAATCTCGGGAGAACGTCCGTGCTATCAGGAAGCCCAATGCCGCAGCGGTCAGCAACGCCACCCCGGGATTGTTCTTCACGAGGCTCTGCACGTCCGTCATCATGGCTTTGACATCCGTCTCTCGCACGTAGTCGGCTGCGACGCCTACCGCGTTCGCCGTCGCATGCGCCGCATTGACGACTCGCTCGCCGCCCGGGAGTGTGTCGGCCCTTTCGCGAAGCGCGCCGGCCGCCGACTCCAGTCCGCTGGCCGCCGCCCCACGTTTCTCATCAATCTTGTCCGCAACTCGCTGACCCATTTCCGCGGCCTTCCCCTTCGATACGTCGGACACATCGAATGGGTCTGTATGGGGTGTTGGCATTTTCGTCTCCTGGCTATTGAACCGATGATTGTGAATAGAGCCTCTTGGCGGACTGTTGTCAGTCGACCAGCTTGCTCTCGATTGTCTGCGCCTGTTGCAGATGCTCGCGCAACGCAGGCAGGGTCTGCTTCGCGTAGCCACGCAGATTGATATCGAGACCGTCATCGTCCGCTGCGGACTCGAACAGTTCGACAGCGGCCTTGTGGTCCTCGACCATCTGCGCCATGTAGGCGCGGTCGAAACTCTTGCCCGCTTCCTGCTGCTGAAACTTCTCCATCATGGCTTTGTGTGTGTCTGTCCGCGAAGAAGGTACCTGCATGCCCTTGCCCTTGATGGCGGTCAGCAGGTCCTGGTTCGCCTTCTTGTGGTCTTCGACCATGTGCTTGGCAAATGCTTTGACCTGGCTGTTCTTGGCCTTCTGAACGCCGAGCTCGCCCATTTCGACTTCAGCCAATCCGCTCGTCCCCGCTTTCTCGACAAACTCTTTCGCGGAAGCGTTCGACTGTGCGCTCGTAGTAGTCGCCGACTGTGCACCCGTGGCCGCGTCCTGCGCCATAGGCGCGCTGCCCATCGCACACAACAACAGTGTTGCGGTCAGGATTCGTGATCTGTTCATGATGCCCCTCGTTTCGAAGTCAGTATCGTCCCGCACGATACGGGGACTCGCTAACGGAACGCGCGGCCTACAAGAGCTGGTTCCGCAGATCTGACGTCATGCGCGGCGCAGGAAGTGTCGGCGCACGAGTGTCGTAGGCATTGGAGCACGCTCGCGGTTGGCGACGGCTCATACGCACGCAAGCAGCACTACTGATGCGAACGCCCGGCTTCGATGTGATCTTCAGGACCAGGATCGTGGCTCCGATGAGCGGTAAAGGCGACGCAGCAATCCACGAAGCGTCAGGGTGCAACAGCCGGGAAGTGCTGTGCAGCGACTAGGTCTTTGAATCGGTCGATCTTCCGCAGCGGATCGAGCAGCGGATCTGCTTTGATCTCGATCAGGCCTGGATCCTTCAGTTCGGCGGCCTTTTCGAGCCACTTGATCGCCTCGGCGGGCTCGCCCCACTGCGCATGGATCACGGCGTACTGGTACATGCCGGCATCTCCCTCTTCGTCTTTGAGTCTTTGCATGGCTGCTTCAGCCTCCTGCCTCCGGCCCAACTTGTGATACGCAATGGCCAGGCACGATTGAGTGCTCCAGCTCGCGGTTTGTTGCTCGCAATAGTGGAGCGCAGCGGCCGGATTTCCCGAGGCCAGCTCATTCAGGGCGAGCCAGTCCTGCGTCACGCGGTTATCCCAACGCTCCATTGCCTCCAGCATGGATTTGCGTGCCTCGTCGTACCGGCGCGAGTAGAACTGGACCATGCCGAGGGTCGCCAGGACTGAAGGATTGAGCGGATCCAGCTGCCGCGCTCGTTCGACAGCCGGCAACGCATCGGCGCGTCCCATCAAGACTGCGAATGATGCGTAACCCACCAATGCGGAGGCATTGCCAGGCGCCAGCTCCATGCTGCGACGATAGGCTGCGTCGGTCGCAGCATAGTCAGAAGTCGTGCTGGACAGGACTCGACCGAGCCATCCATAGGCAGAACTGGAATCAGGCGCAATAGCCACTGCCCGGCGCACCGCTTGGAGCGCGTCCGCTTGCAGACGCCGATCCTCTGCCGGATCTTTGACATAGGCGTTCGCCAGCTGGGCCAGCACATCTCCGCGCAATGCATGCGCATTCGCAAATTGCGGATCGAGCGCGACGGCCTCGTCGAGCGCTGCCAGCGCCAGACGCAAGTTCTTCTCGTCCTGAATCCGCTCACCTGCGCGCCCGCGCAAAAAGGCATCGAGTGCCTGAGGATTCTGGGTTCCGCCCGGAGCTCGCTCCTTCCCGGGCAACAGTCGAATTTCGAGGGCACTGGCAACCGCCACGGCGATTTCCGACTGCAGCGCAATGACATCCTTGAACTCACGGTCGAAGTTTTCCGACCAGATGTGAAATCCGGTCACCGCGTTTATCAGCTGCGCCGTAACACGCACGCGGGCGCCAGCCCTGCGCACGCTGCCTTCTAGCACCGCACCGACGTTGAGCTTACGGCCCACAGTCGGAATATCGACAGCGGCTCCTTTGAACGAAAACGAAGACGTGCGTGCAGCGACCTGCAGGTCGCCGATCTGTGCGAGCGATTGCAGAATCTCCTCTGATAGGCCATCCGAGAAATACTCCTCGTCGCTATCGCCGCTCATATTGGCGAAGGCGAGTACGGCGACCGAATGCGGCGGGGGCGCGAAGGTTGCAACAGGCGGCTCGCTCGCGCGCTGGCTGTACCAGAACGCCCCGGCGCCCAGCACTAGCAACAGTGCAATCAGGGCGAGTCCGACACCCCGCACGCGGTGCTCGACCTTGCGCCCTGGCACTGCCTGTCTGCGGACAGGAGCGTCATCATCACCCAGCAGTTGACTCACCCGATGCGCAAACGAGGGAGGCGTCTCACCGCCCGGCAGCCGCGTCCATTGCGCGCGCAAGAACTCTTCGGGAACCCGCGCATGGGATTCGCGAGTGTCGTCGATGACCACCGGCACCAGAAAAGCTGCGTCGTGCGCCATGTCCAGCAGCCGCCGCGTTGCGAGATTCCATTCACGCCGGAAATAGCCCTCTATTCGCGCATCGGTGTGGGCTGAGATCACTGGCAGGAATAAGGCGCAGTCATGAATCTGTTTCTTGATTTGCGAATCCCAGGAGTCACCTCCGCGCAACGCGGCGCGGTCCAGCCACACCTCGATCCCCGTCGCCTGCAGGGCTTCGCAGATGCGCCCGGCCGCCTCTGCATCCTGCGAGCCGTAGGAAATGAAGACAGCGCGTTTGAAGGGAGATTGCTCTGGCATGGACTGGCGCTAAGATTGCGCCCGCGTTCGCGGCGCGGTTGAGACTACATCGTGCGGCCGATTGCCGTATGTAGTCCCACCCGTAGGACATCCAGGACTCTGCCTCCGCGTGTCGATCTGTTGCAACCGCCGTAGCTCTTTTGTGCGTTACCGTACAGAACGGACGATTCGCCTCGGCGCAGCGTCCTTTCGGAGCACGACGCGCAATGCATCAGCCTCATTGAACTGCACGCCGCATGAACCTCGACTGGTTATACGGACTGATTCACCTTGGCTTCTGGAGCTACGTGTGGATCACACTGGCCCTGGTCCAGACCACCATGATGGCGGTCACCGTGTACCTGCATCGGGATGCCACGCATCGAAGTCTCGATCTGCACCCTGCCCTGCGGCATTTCTTTCGATTCTGGATCTGGTTCACCTCGAGCATGCTGACGCGCGAATGGGTGGCGGTGCATCGCAAGCATCACGCCTTCGCCGACATCGAAGGCGACCCGCATAGCCCGGTAACTGCCGGGTTGCGACGCATTCTGCTCGAAGGCGCTGAATTCTACCGGCGCGAGGCACGCAATCCGGATTGCGTGCAGCAATACGGCAAGGGAGCACCCGACGACTGGATCGAACGCCGCATCTATTCGCGCCACCGCAATGCGGGGATTGTCGCCTTCGTTGTGCTGGAACTGCTGCTGTTCGGCGTGCCGGGCATCATCATGATTGCCGTTCAGATGCTCGCGATGCCGGTACTCGCCGCCGGCGTCATCAACGGTTTCGGGCACGGCATCGGCTACCGCAATTACGAGGTCGACAACGCGTCGAGGAATATCATTCCGTGGGGACTGTTCATCGGCGGAGAGGAGCTGCACAACAACCATCACGCATTTCCTTCGTCCGCGAAGTTCTCGATACGGCCGTGGGAGCTCGATGCCGGTTGGCTGTGCGTCATTGCGCTGCGCTCGCTCGGCCTCGCGAAGGTCAAACGCCTCGCTCCGCGATCTTGCGTCATCGCAGTCAGGCAGCAGGCCGATGACCGTGCGGCGCATGCAGTCATCCGCAACCGCATGCACGTGCTCAGGGCGTACGCCACGCAGGTGATTGCACCTGTTCTTGAGCATGAGCTCGGTAGCGAGTTGCCCCGGCGCGCGGCCCGCGCTGCCCGCAAGCTACTCACACGTAGTCCGACGCTATTGGATACGAACGCCAGGCATCGATTGCGGCAGCTGCTCGCGGCT
>JBIOUH010000117.1:0-9274 GCA_044866955.1 Steroidobacteraceae bacterium | reverse complement strand
GTTGGTCTTGCCTTGCAGGGACCAGAGGATGTGGTGCTGAGCGGACGCGCTGTCGGCCGCGAACGCCGGCGACCCGCCGGAACACAGCAGCAACGCAGCGCATGCGCCGCTCCAGCGCGCGATGAGGCTCTTCATTGGAATCCCCGCAGGGTTGTGGTCTACGCGAAGACGCTCTGCGCGTAGCTTTCCAGCCAGCAGACTTCCGTCTGGATGGCACCGTCCGGCATCAGCTCCAGCATACGATAACCGGGCGGGCGGCTGTCGATTGCAAAGTCCACGCTGCCGGGCAGGAACTGCGCGCAGGTTGCCGGCGTGGCCATGAAGCGCACGCCGTGCACGAAGCTGTCGAGCGACTGGTGAACGTGTCCCCAGAGCACCCCGCGCACGTTGCTGTGCTCGCGCACGAGCGCCGCGAATTCCGCGGAGTCGGCCAGGCCGACCTGATCGAGCCAGTCGCTGCGCATCGGGATCGGCTGATGGTGCAGGCAGAGCAGCACGTGCTGATTGCGATGGGTCCGCAGCAAGGTGCGCAGCTGCGCGAGCTGCTCGCTGCCGATTTCGCCGCCGGCGCTGTTCGCGACCCACGAGTCGAGCATGACGACCAGCCAGCGGCCGAATTGTCGATGGCGGGATACCTCGAACGGGGCGCTGCCGAGCGCGGCGCGCATGTGATCGGGCAGATCGTGATTGCCCGGCAGGCACAGCACGGGAATCTGGGACGCGCCGAACAGGTGCCGGATCCAGCGGTAGCCTTCGGGGTCGTCCTGCACGAGGTCGCCCGTCAGCAGGATGCCGTCCGGACGGCTGCAGCGGCGCTGCGCGTCGGCAATGGCAGCCTGCAACGCTGGGAGCGTCGCCACGCCGCGCAAGCGGCCGGCAGCGTCGCCGAACAGGTGCATGTCGGTGTACTGGATGAGACGGACGGACTGCATTCTCGCTAGCGTTCCTGGGGCCCGGATCCTGACTACATAATCGCCGGCAATCTACCAACGCCCGGGGGGTCAAAAAGGTGACCAGCGTCTTAGGGACGCCCGGGGCCCCGAACCACTGTCGGATTATTTGCGGTCCGTCTCATTGCCCGGCCGGTTCTGCGCACCGAGTGTGTGCATTGCCCGACCGGGGTCCTTGGTCCAAAATGCGCGGCCTTCCGACCCGCTCCCTCACCTACCGAAGGGGATTACCTTCCGATGCAGACATCGCGCCGCCGGCAGCTTGCCAATGCGATCCGAGCTCTCGCGATGGACGCGGTTCAGAAGGCCAACTCCGGCCATCCGGGCATGCCGATGGGCATGGCCGACATCGCGCAAGTCTTGTGGGGCGACCACTTGCGCCACAATCCCGGCAATCCGCAATGGCCGGAGCGCGATCGCTTCGTGATTTCCAACGGCCACGGCTCGATGCTGCTGTACGCGCTGCTGAATCTGACCGGCTATCCGCTGACGATCGAGGACATCAAGGCGTTCCGGCAGCTCGGCTCGCACACCGCCGGCCACCCCGAGCACGAGCCGCATCTCGGCATCGAGACCACGACCGGCCCGCTCGGCCAGGGCCTCGCCAACGCCGTCGGCATGGCGCTCGCGGAGAAATGGCTGGCGGCGACCTTCAATCGGCCGGGCCACGAGGTGGTCGATCACCGGACCTGGGTGTTCCTCGGCGACGGCTGCCTCATGGAAGGAATTTCACACGAGGCCTGCTCGCTCGCCGGCACGCTGAAGCTCGGCAAGCTGGTGGCGTTCTACGACGACAACGGCATTTCGATCGACGGCGAAGTGCAGGGCTGGTTCACCGACGACACGCCGATGCGCTTCGAGGCCTACGGCTGGCACGTCGTGCGCGAGATCGACGGTCACAATCCCGCAGCCGTGGAGGCCGCGATCAAGGAGGCCCTGGCGCAGCAGGACAAGCCGACGCTGATCTGCTGTCGCACGATCATCGGCTTCGGCGCGCCGAACAAGCAGGGCACCGAGGCGACGCACGGCGCCGCGCTCGGCGCCGAAGAAGTCGCTGCTGCGCGCCGCGAGCTGAACTGGCCGTCCGAGCCGTTCGTCATTCCGGACGACATCCGCAAGGATTGGGACGCGCGCGAGCGCGGGGCGGCGCTGGAAGAGAAATGGCGCGATCGGTTCGCGGCGTACCGCGCCGAGTTCCCGGAGCTGGCCGCCGAGTACGAGCGACGCATGCAGGGCGAGCTGCCGGCCGCGTGGCGCGACATCGTGAAGGACTTCGTCGCGCAGGCGGCGCAGGCGAATGCAAGCGTGGCGACGCGCCAGGCTTCGCAGCAGACGCTGAATGCTTTCGGGCCGAAGGTGCCGGAGCTGTTCGGCGGCTCGGCCGATCTCACCGGCTCGAACAACACGAATCGCAAGGACTCCCGGCCGTTCACCGGCGACGATCCGTCGGGCAACTACCTGCACTATGGCGTGCGCGAGTTCGGCATGTCCGCGATGATGAACGGCATGGCGCTGCACGGCGGCCTGATTCCCTATGGCGGCACGTTCCTGGTGTTCACCGACTACGCGCGTAATGCGCTGCGCATGTCGGCGCTGATGAAGCAGCGTGTGATCTACGTGATGACGCACGACTCGATCGGCCTCGGCGAGGACGGTCCGACGCATCAGCCGGTCGAGCATCTGCCGAGCCTGCGCATCGTTCCCAACATGACCGTGTGGCGGCCGTGCGATGTGGTCGAGACCGGGCAGGCCTGGGCGGATGCCATCGAGCGCCGCAACGGCCCGACCGTCCTGGCGCTGACGCGTCAGGCGCTGCCGGGGCAGGCGCGCAGCGCCGAGCAGATCGCCGACATTCGCCGCGGCGGCTACATCCTGAAGGACAGCGAGGGCACGCCGGAGCTGATTCTGATCGCGACCGGCTCCGAAGTCGGCCTTGCGGTCGAGTCCGCGCGCGTGCTGCAACAAAAAGGTCGCCGGGTGCGTGTAGTTTCCATGCCCTGCACCAGCCTGTTCGACGCGCAGGACGAGAGCTATCGCGAACGAGTGCTGCCGAAGCAGGTCGAACGCCGGGTCGCCATCGAGGCGGCCGCGCCCGATACGTGGTACCGCTACGTCGGGCCGCGCGGCGCGATCGTGGCCATGCATTCGTTCGGCGCCTCCGGCGTCGCCAAGGATCTGTTCAAGCATTTCGGGTTCACCCCCGAGAACGTCGTCGCAGTCGCCGAGCGGCTGTGAGTACCTGAGGTAACGAGAATGCCCATCAAAGTCGGAATCAACGGCTATGGCCGCATCGGCCGCAACGTCCTGCGAGCGCTGTACGAGGCGAATCGCCAGAAGGAAATCCAGATCGTCGCGCTGAACGATCTCGGCGACGCGCAGACCAATGCGCACCTGACGCGCTACGACACCGTGCACGGCCGCTTCAAGGGCGACGTGCAGGTCGAAGGCGACTCGATGATCGTCAACGGCGATCGCATCAAGGTGCTCGCCGAGCGCGACCCGGCGAAGCTGCCGTGGGGCCAGCTCGGGGTCGACTTCGTGTTCGAGTGCACGGGCTTGTTCACCAGCAAGGCGAAGGCTGGCCTGCACCTCAATGGCGGCGCGAAGCGCGTCGTGATTTCGGCGCCGGGCGAGAAGGACGTCGACGCGACGATCGTGTACGGCGTCAATCACAACACGCTGAAGGCGAGTCACACGGTCATCTCGAACGCGTCCTGCACCACCAACTGCCTGGCGCCGCTCGCCAAGGTGCTGCACGAGAAGATCGGCATTGCCTCGGGCATCATGACCACGATCCACTCGTACACGAACGACCAGGTGCTCACCGACGTGTTCCACAAGGACCTGCGGCGCGCCCGCTCGGCGACGATGTCCATGATCCCGGCGAAGACCGGCGCCGCCGCGGCGCTCGGCCTGGTGCTGCCTGAGCTCAACGGCAAGCTCGACGGCTTCGCGGTGCGCGTGCCGACGATCAACGTCTCGCTCGTCGACCTCACGTTCCAGGCGAAGCGCGCGACCACGATCGACGAGATCAATGCCGCGATGAAGGCGGCCGCGAGCGGCCCGCTCAAGGGCATCCTCGCGTACACCGACGGCCCGCTGGTCTCGGTCGACTTCAATCACGATCCGCATTCCTCCACGTACGACGCGACCATGACCAAGGTCATCGACACGACCGTCAAGGTCTGCTCGTGGTACGACAACGAGTGGGGCTTCTCCAACCGCATGCTCGACACCACGCTCGCGTGGTCCAAGGTCTGAGGGGCGCAGCGACGATGTCCATCCTGCGCATGACCGACCTCGACCTGCGCGACAAGCGCGTGCTGATCCGCGAGGATCTGAACGTGCCGGTGCAGGACGGGGTGGTGACCAGCGACGCGCGCATTCGTGCGTCGCTGCCGACGATCCAGGCTGCTCGCGACGCGGGGGCCCGCGTGCTCGTGATGTCGCACCTCGGGCGGCCCGAGGAAGGCGTGTACAGCGAGGAGTTCTCACTCGCGCCGGTCGCGAAGCGCCTCGCCGAGCTGCTGGGCTTCAAGGTGCGCTTCGAGAAGAATTGGCTCGACGGGGTGGAGTGCGCGCCGGGCGAAGTGGTGCTGCTCGAGAACGTGCGCTTCAACAAGGGCGAGAAGAAGGACCAGGAAGACCTCGCGAAGCGAATGGCTGCGCTCTGCGACATCTACGTCATGGATGCGTTCGGCACTGCGCATCGCGCAGAGGCGAGCACGCACGGCGTCGCGCGCTTCGCCAAGGTTGCGTGCGCCGGCCCGCTGCTGATGAACGAGCTGATCGCGCTGGAGACGGCGCTCGATAAGCCGAAGCGGCCGCTGATCGCGATCGTGGCCGGCTCGAAGGTCTCCACCAAGCTGACGGTGCTGGAAAGCCTGCTCGGCAAAGTCGACAAGCTGATCGTCGGCGGCGGCATCGCCAACACGTTCCTGCTCGCCGAGGGCTACGGCATCGGCAAGTCGCTGGTAGAAGCCGAGATGATCGACATCGCGCGCGGCCTGCTGAATCGCTCGGCCGAGATCAAGGTCGACATTCCGCTGCCGACCGACGTGGTGGTCGCGAAAGAGTTCGCGGCGAGCGCCGAGGCCGACGTCAAAGCGGTCGGCAACGTCGCGCCCGAGGAAATGATTCTCGACATCGGCCCGGACACGGCGGAGCGCTTCGCGCGCATGCTGCACGACGCGGGCACGATCGTGTGGAACGGACCGGTCGGCGTGTTCGAGTTCGATCAGTTCGGCGAAGGCACGCGCACGCTGGCGCACGCAATCGCGCGCAGCCCGGCATTCTCCATCGCGGGCGGCGGCGACACGCTGGCCGCGATCGAGAAGTACCGCGTCGAGGACGACATTTCATATATCTCCACCGGCGGCGGCGCCTTCCTCGAGTTCCTCGAAGGCAAGAAGCTGCCGGCCGTGGCTGTGCTGGAGGAGCGGGCGAACACCTGATGCTCCGTCGAACCAAGATCCTGACGACTCTCGGCCCGGCCACCGACAATCCCAAGGTGCTGGCGGACATGCTGCGTGCGGGCGCGGACGTGGTCCGCGTCAACTTCTCGCACGGCGAAGCGCAGGCGCATGCCAAGCGCGTGGAGATGGTGCGCTCGGTCGCCGAACAGGTCGGCAAGTGGGTCGCCGTGCTCGGCGATCTGCAGGGCCCGAAGATCCGCATCGAGCGCTTCGTCGACGGCAAGTGCATGCTGAACGAGGGCGATCCGTTCGCTCTCGACGTTTCGCTGGACGCGCGTGCGGGCACTGCTTCCGCAGTCGGCGTCGCGTACAAGAATCTGCCGAATGACGTGCGCCCCGGCGACACATTGTTGCTCAACGACGGTCAGCTCGTGCTGGACGTCACGGCTGTCAACGGTCCGCGCATCGACACGCGCGTCGTGATCGGCGGCGAGCTCTCGGACAACAAGGGCATCAACAAGCAGGGCGGCGGACTGTCGGCAGGAGCGCTGACGGACAAGGACCGCCAGGACATCAAGCTCGCGGCGCAACTCGGCGTCGACTATCTTGCAGTCTCGTTTGCACGCGACGGTTCCGATATGGACGAGGCGCGCGAGCTGCTGCGACGCGAAGGCGGTCAGGGTCACCTGGTCGCGAAGATCGAGCGCAGCGAAGCGCTGGTGAACCTGGATCGCATCGTCCAGGCGAGCGACGCGGTCATGGTTGCGCGCGGCGACCTGGGCGTCGAAGTCGGCTACGCGGAGCTGACCGGACTGCAGAAGCACATCATCGCGGCCACTCGCAAGCGCAATCGGGTGGCGATCACGGCGACGCAGATGATGGAGTCGATGATCCACAATCCGGTGCCGACGCGCGCCGAAGTCTCGGACGTCGCGAATGCGGTGATGGACGGCACTGACGCGGTGATGCTCTCCGGCGAGAGCGCCGTGGGCAAATATCCGGTCAAGGCCGTCGAAGCCATGTCGCAGGTCATTCTCGGCGCGGAGAAGTACGAGTCGTCGCACTCCCCGGTGCGCCATCGCATGGAGAGCGGCGTCTACGAGAAGACCGACGAAGCTATCGCGATGGCCGTCATGTACACGGCGAACCATCTCAAGGTGCGGGCGATTGTCGCCTTGACCGAGTCGGGCTCGACGCCGCTGTGGATGTCGCGTATCCGCTCCGACATCCCGATCTACGCATTCACGCGTCACGAAGTGACGCGTCGCCGGGTCATGCTGTATCGAGGCGTGTATCCGGTGACGTTCGACATCACGCACACCAACGCGCAGGCGCTGTACGCAGACATCTTCAAGCTGATGCTGCAGACGAAGATGGTCGATCCGGGCGACCGCATCATCCTGACGAAAGGGGAGCTGACGGGCGTATCGGGCAAGACCAATGCGATGAAGATCCTCGAAGTGCGGGCCTGACGGGCCCGGCGCATGCGTCCGCTTCGAATCGTCGGCTGGTCGGCGCTCGCGGTTGTCTCGCTCTTCGCGCTCGCGATTATCGCCGGCTACTTCACGCTGCGTGCCAGCCTGCCGCAGCTCGACGGCAACATCGCGGTGTCGGAGCTGAAGGCTCCGGCAACGATCGCGCGCGACGCGCTGGGCACGCCGACGATTCGCGCCGCCTCGCGCCGCGACCTTGCATTCGCCACGGGCTACGCGCACGGCCAGGATCGCTTCTTCCAGATCGATCTCATGCGGCGCGTGGCCGCGGGCGAGCTGGCGGAGCTGCTCGGCAAGCCGCTGCTCAATATGGACGAGAAGTTTCGCATCCACGGCTTCCGGCGCATCGCGGCCACGATCGTGAATGACAGCACTGCGGTCGATCGCGAGCTGCTCGACGCGTACGCCGCGGGCGTCAATCTCGCGCTGAAGAATGCCGGCGCGCGGCCGTGGGAATACACGCTGCTGCGCACGGAGCCGGCGCCGTGGCGCGTCGAGGACTCGGTGCTGGTCGCGTTCTCGATGTATCTCAATCTCAACGATTCCAGCGGGGAGGCGGAGATCGCGCGTTCGCGCCTGCGGGAAGTGTTGCCGCCGCCGCTGTTCGACTTCCTGCATCCGCTCGGCACCGAATGGGATGCGCCGCTCGTCGGCGGCAAGTGGCAGGTCGGCCCGATTCCGGGCGCGGAAACATTCGACCTTCGCGGGGGCGTAGCGCGCAGCGCGGCGCTGAACACGCCGCCGTCGTTCGGCCTGCCCGACGACGTGCCATTCGTCGGCAGCAACAGCTGGGCGGTTGCGGGCACGCACGCGGCAGGCAACGCCGCGCTGCTCGCGAACGACATGCACTTGAGCCTGCGACTCCCGCACATCTGGTATCGCGCACGGCTGATCGTCGAGTCGGGCAGCGAAGCGCGCGATCTGGTGGGTGTGACCTTGCCGGGCCTGCCCATGCTGATCGCCGGCAGCAACGGTCACATCGCGTGGGGCTACACGAACAGCTACGGCGACTGGTCCGACATCGTCATCGTCGAGCCGGATCCGCAGAATGAGGATCGCTACCTCACCGACAGCGGCTCCGAGCCGTTCGAAAATCGCGACGAAACGCTCAAGGTGCGCGACGGCAGCGACGCCTGGCTGGTCGTGCAGACCACGCGCTGGGGTCCGGTCGTCGAGCACGACGCAGCGGGCCGGCCGCTCGTCCTCGCGTGGACGGCGCACGATCCGCGCGCGACGAATCTGCACATGCTCGACTTCGAGACCGCAACGACTGTCGACGAAGCGCTCAGCGTCGCGAACCGCGCCGGCGGGCCGGTGCAGAACGTGCTGGTCGCCGACACCAGCGGTCGCATCGCCTGGTCGCTGATGGGCCAGGTGCCGGTGCGCGCGAGCTACGACACAACGTTGCCGCATTCGTGGCGCGAGCCGGGCGGCGGTTGGACCGGCTGGCGCGCCACCGAGGACTATCCGCGCGTCGTCGATCCCGCCTCGGGACGGCTGTGGACGGCCAACGCGCGGACGATCGATGTCGACACCTGGGTCAAGTTCCTGGGCGACGGTGGCTACGACCTCGGCGCCCGCGCGGCCCAGATTCGCGACGACCTGCTGGCGCTGCAGACGGCGACGAGCAAGGACATGCTCGCGATCCAGCTCGACGATCGCGCGCTGTTCCTCACGCGCTGGCGCGACATGTTCCTCGGTCTGCTCGATGCGGCCGCGCTCGCCGACCATCCGTTGCGCAAGCAGGCTCGGCAATTGATCGAGAACTGGTCCGCGCATGCTGCAGTCGACGATGCGGGTTATCGCATCGTGCGTGCGGCACGCTTGCAGGTCCGCAAGGACGTCTTCGAATCGCTCACCGCCGCGGCGCGCCAGCGGTTCCCGGAGACGAAGTTCGCGCCCTCGGCGCAATTCGAAGCGCCGTTGTGGCAGCTCGTCACGCAGCGGCCGATGCACCTGCTCGATCCGCACTACCAGTCATGGCAGGCGGCGCTGCTCGGCTCGCTCGATCGCGCGCTCGACGACCTGCAGAAGCAGTGCAAGGAGCTGTCACGCTGCACCTGGGGCGAGGAGAACGTGTTGCACATGAGGCATCCGCTGTCGCCGGCGCTGTCGTTCGCGGGTCGCTGGCTCGACATGCCCGAACAGCCGCTGCCAGGCGATGCGCACATGCCGCGAGTGCAGGGCGAAGCCTTCGGCGCGTCGCAGCGGCTGGTGGTCTCGCCCGGGCACGAAGCGCAGGGCTCGCTGCAGATGCCGGGCGGTCCGGTCGATCATCCGCTCTCGCCGTTCTACGGTGCGGGCCACGACGATTGGGCGCAGGGCAAACCGACGCCGCTGCTGCCCGGCGCGGCGAAGCACACACTCACGCTGCGCCCAGCTGTAGACTGAGAATAGAAGCGGTTAGCGGTTGGCG
>JBIOUH010000116.1:0-6970 GCA_044866955.1 Steroidobacteraceae bacterium | reverse complement strand
AACGACGGCGTGTACCGCCGCTTCGAGCTGCTGAACTACGACACACCGCGTGAGTCCGAACCCGGCCGGCCGACGATGTACACATACTTCGACGAGATCATCATCTCAACCCAGCCGATCAAATTCCCCGGCGGCTTCAGCCTGCCCTCGACGGCCGTGCGCCCGAACCCGCCCACCTCCGTAACGGCGCAAGGAGCCGCCTGCAGCATTACTAGGAAGCAATCAATGGCTTTTGAATCGCACCGCACTCTCCGCACCGTGGCAGCTGCCGTCCTGGGCATCACGGCCACGTTGCTGACCGTCGCCGCTCAAGCCGCGCAGCAGTCGGCTGTGGTCGCAACCTCCGCGCCTTCATGGGCGCAGGCGATGACTCCCGGCACCTGGACGACCGTCAGCAAGAACACGGTCTCGCAGTTCGATCCCCGCGACAGCTCGGCGACGAATCCGAACTATCCGGACACGCCGCCGTGGAATGGTTCGACAGGCCAGAAGTCGGTGATCAATGCGTGGAGCGGTGGGGCGCTTGCCTCGCGTTTCGGTGCCAAGGGGTCGCTGATTCTGTACGGCGGCGGCCATACCAACTACTACGGCTCGGAGGTGTACGCCTTCGACCTCGCGACGCAGCTGTGGACGCGCGTGACGAATCCGTACAAGGGAAACATATCGTGGCCGTACTCGACTGGCACGTACCCGGATGGCTCGCCGTCCCCGCCGCACACGTATGACCTGATTGGCTATCACCCGCCGACCAACTCGTTCGTCACGTTCACGGCAGCTGAGGACAACGATCCGACCACTCGCGCGGAAGTTGTCCACATGCTCGACCTGAGCACGAAGTCGTGGCGGCACAGCGCGCGCAACAGCATCCAGGTCCGCGACGGCGGCTGGAGTGCGTACGATTCCACGCGCGACGTGTTCTGGTTCCAGGGCGGCGGCTCGGCGAGCACCAGCACGGGGCTCGTTAAGTTCGACCCCAACGTCGACAACGGCAATGGGACGTACGGCAAGTACACGAACTATTCGCCGCAGCTGGCACGGACGGACAGCGTCGCCGCGTACGATCCGAATCACGACATCCTGGCGGTGGCGACGTTCCGCGAGTACACCTCGATCTACGGGATCGACCTGAAGAATCCGGAAGCCGGTCCGGTTACGCTGAAGGAAGGCGGCGCGGCGCCGTCGAAAGTGAGCGCGAGCGGCTGGGAGTGGTCGCCGAGTCGGAGCGCATTCATCTACTGGCGGCGCGGCGGGGACGTGTACGAGTTCGCGCCCAGCGGCACCGACTGGAAAGGCGGGACGTGGAGCTGGTCGAACCTGACGTCAAGCTCCAATGGCACCACGCCGCAGGCCATGGACGTGGACAACGGCGTGTACGGACGCTTCCAGATCGTCAGCTACCAGGACATGGATATCGCCATCGTCGTGAATCGCATCGATGGTCCGGTGTACGCGTTCCGCCTCCCTTCGGGAGTCCGGCCGCGCGCGCCTGACAACGTCACCGCGCAATAAACACTGCGCAGTTCGCCGACAGTGCCAGCTTCACGGCTGGCACTGTCGTTTGTTGAGCTCGGCGAATTAGTTGGGACGAGAACTGTCCGACTGCGGCGTTGACCCCTCTGCAGGCTTCGGCGCATTGGCTGCCGCAACTGTGGCATCTGCCGCGGCATCCCAGTAACCGAGCTTACGCAGGTTGTCGCGCAGCGCGGGCAGCGGATAGCCGAGGCTGTACGCCTTTACGGCATTGTCCTTTGCCTCCTGGTACCTCTTCTCGCGATAGTCCAGCGCACCGAGGTTGTAAGCTGCGTCCGCGGACTCTGGCATCAACTCGCGCGCCTTCTCCAGCTGCACACGTGCGTCCTGAGCATTGCCTTTGCGCAGGAGATACACACCGAGCAACATGCGCACGTTGCCATCGTTCGGCGCGAAGCGCACCGCGCGGTCGAAATAGCATTCCGGCGAGCGATGCTCGTAGCTCTTGCCGCCTTTCAAGAAATACTCGGTCATCAGGCGCAGCACCTGCGGATGGTTCGGAAAGGCCCGAAGCATGTAGTCGATATTGTTGATCGCCAGCGTCGGGTTCGTGGTGCTCTGAACGCCCGTAATCACCCGGTGCAGATGATTGCCGTTCACGTCCTTCAGCTCATCCGCGTTGCGGGAATCGTAGTAGTCGAATGGTCCGAAAGCGTTGTCCAGCGAGCCGCAGTCCTCGCCAGTCTTCAGCGTCTGCGCGAATACGACCCCGCCGCTGAGCTGGAGGACGATTCCCAGGCAAATTGCCGCTGCTGCCGTACGCATTTCTAGCTGCTCCTATGGGACGGCAGGCGTGCGCGACACGTCACGCAACTGCTCCGCCAGCACCGCTGCCTGCTCCGATCGCTCGAAGGTCCGCACGACTGCCGCATCCGGCCTGCGCGCACTTCCGACGCTTATGTCACGTAGCAGCTCGTGCAGACGCTCGCTGATCGCTGCAGGATCGTCGAGTGCGGCCAGGTAGGCTCCACCCGCTCGCTCGAGCGTCGCCGCAGTCTCCCCCGCGGAATCGGTCAATGCAAGTATCGGCCGGCCGGCCCGCAAGTACTCGTACAACTTCGCCGGCACAGCCGCGTTCGAGGTCGAGCCTTGCAGCACCAGCAGAGCGGTCGTCTGCAACATCTCCGCGAGCGCCTCGCGATAGGGAATGGCGGGCGCAAGTTGCACGAAGGGCGCGATACCGGCCTGCTCGATCAGCCCTCGCAGATGTTCGTCGCAGTTCGTGGCCCGCAGAACGAGCGAGAAACCGCCAGGGCGAATCACTTCGCGGGCAGCGAGCGCACGGATGGCTGCGAACAGCGCATCGGGACCGCGGTCGCGGCCAGGGTAGATGGTCCCGCTGTGCACCAGCTTCACCGGCGCGCCGGCGCTCGCCGATGCGACGCCGACGCCGGCGACTTCCGCGAACAACTCCTCGTTGTAGCCGTTCTGGATGACGCAGGTCCGGCTGGCGGAAAGTTGCGGATAGCGCTCGAGACAGATGCGACGAGCTGTCTCCGTGCAGAACACGAGTCGCGCTGCGCGCGCCACAACCTTGCTCTCGACGCGCAGTCGCGCACGGCGCAGTCGCGGCTCGCGCGGAAACTGCTCGCCGGTCGCAGCGTCGAGCTCCACCATCGGATCGCGAAAATCCGCGACCCACGGCAGACCGGTCAGACGCGCGATCGCAGCGCCGATCAGATGAGCCGTGGCGATCGGATAAGTCGACCAGATACAGGAGACGCCATAGCGGCGCGCGGCGCGCACGCCGCTCCACACGGCGTGTGGAAACCAGCTGAGCCAGCGATCCGGCAGCGTCGCTGCGAACGGATACCGGCCGCCGACGTTCAACAACCGGGAAGCATCACGCGCCCAGGCGCGCACCACCCGGGCTTCCGCCGGAATATCCTTGAGTTGCGCCGGGCTCGTCTGCGCATAGGCGCCGGCAGTGCACGTGAGCACGACGGGCGACCATCCCTGTCGCGGCAGGTACCTCGAGAATGCCAGCGTACGTTGCAGGCCGCTGCTGCCGACACACGGAGGATAGTGGTAGGCGATCAGCAGCACTGCCGGCTTGCGGCCCGATGCCGTTCCACGCTCGCTCATGACGGCACCTGCACGTCTGAGCGCTTGCGCAGCTTCGCCAGCCGCTGCAGCAGCCAGCCGCGCGCACCCTGCGGGTTGTAGACGCGCACCCGCGAGTGCGAGCGCACGGTCTCGCTCCATTCGAGCTTGTAACGCTCGTTCGCGCCGAGGAAATCGTATTCGCGAAACCCGTCGCGAAAGATCCGCTCCATGAGCGCCGCGCGCAGCACCAGCCCCGGCGAGCCTTCGCTCCACTTGGGATCGAAGCTGGTCTTGAGGCATGACGCCACATCGTGCGCGACCACGCTCAAATCGTAAGCAGCCGCTCGACCGTCCACTGTCAGCAACGTGCACAGCAGGCCGCCACGCGGCGCGAGACGCTGCACGAGATTGCGGTAGAAGGCCCACTCCCATGCGCGGCTGGTGATCGCACTGCCCGCCTCCGACTTCCAGCTCGACTCCTCGATTTCGCGCATCGCGTCGAGAAACGCCGGCATTTGCGCGGGCTCCGCGAGGAACTGCAGGTCCACGGCACCGAGCTGCGCCAGCCGGCGCGGTTTGCGTTTCAGATTGGAGCGGAAGTTGCCGCTCTTGCCCTGGAGATACTCTTCCCAGCTGCCCGCGATCTGCAGGTAGGGCGGCGTCAGCTCCGAGCTCTCCTCGATGTGCGCGCCGGTCTGCTGCGCATGATCATGGAGAGCCTTCGACAGCGCGGTCCCGCGCGGCAGCCTGTGCATCTCGACCCAGAGCGGCGCCGGCCGCAGCTTCCACAGCGCTGCGAGCACGCACGGTACGACCTCGCTCATCGGCTCGCTCGTCAGCAGCCCGTGATGCATGGCGAACAGATTGATGAGCGGCTCGACCGTCGGGACCTGCACCTTCCAGGCTTTCGTCGGCGTGAGCCTCAAGGGCAGCATCGCCACGAGCTGCGAGCCGCGCAACAGCGCGACGACGCTTACCGTTGCGGCGTCAACAGCATGGCCCGCAATGAGCGCGTCGGCCCAATCCTGACCGAGATCCAGCGGGGAACGAGTGCGGTCCACCAGCTCACGCCAGGCGTCGCCGTACTTCGCGACGAAATCCGCGTAGGTGAAAACTTCGACTGCGAGCATGGCGCTGGTCATGCTCCGGTCATGCCCCAGCCTGGGCCGGTGCGTCCGCGGCGCGGGCTCTCGCACGCCAGCGCCGCACGGCGCGCAGCACTGTGCCGGCAGCACGATTGCGCAGAATGCCGACCGCGCCGATGTCCCGCGACTCGCTGGCCCACGACAGCATGTCGTCGTTCGCCTGGGTATAGAACTCGACGCGCCGCGCGGACTCGGCAAGCAGCACGTTGAGCGCGTGCTGCAGGAGAATCCTGCCGACCGAGTTGCGGCTGTAAGCTTCGTCGTAGGTCGTTTTCAGCATCACGTGCATTGCCGGGCCCGACACCAGCATGCGCGACGCGATCAAGCGATCGTCTTTGGCATAGAGCTCGAACACGCGTGCGCGTCCCTCTTGCGCAAAGGCCGTGAGGAGCGCGCGATAGAAGCTGCCCTGCTGATTCTCCGGATGCAGCGCCGTCCCTTCCCGGCCTTTCCAGCCTGCTGACTCCAGCAACCCGTAGCGATCCACCGCCGCGCCGATCTCGGTCGGCTGCGCGCACACGGCTTCGCGAAGCGCGAGACCGTCCTGCTCCGCGCGCCGCCGATAACGGCGGAGATTCTGGCGCAGGTCCGCCGGACGTGAATTCCAGTAATCGTCGAACCCGGTGCCCGACACGACGCTGATCGTACGTCCCCAGACATCCCACTCGACTCCCGCGGCGCGCGTGTCCCACGGCCAGAAGAGCGGATCCTGATGCGGCACCTGCAGCCGCAGCGCCGAGATCGACAACTTGCCGAGCAGATCTCTGAAGGGTTGCAGGCCGAGCGCGGTGCTACCGACGATTGCGGCGAGCGGCGCCTGCGATGGACAGAAGACAACCCAGCGGCCGAAACCGTCAGGCATGACGAGCGCCTGCGCCTGGATCTCGCCTGCGAGGCGATAGGCGGCAAAGCGCAGTGACGGCACGCCGAAGTGCGTGGCGAGCAACGCCATCATCGTCGAGCGCAGCACCGGGTGGTCGCCGTGGTGCTGAGCGTTGAGGCGGTCCCACGTGCTCCACCACGCGGCGTCGACCTGCTCTCTGGAATGGACCTGCCAGCGGCCTCCGCTCATCGCTACCTCAATGCACCCACGCCGCCCGGCACGGATGCTCCCGGCACGCTGGCGGCCACCTTGCTGGTGGAGTCGCCGGTTTTGAAGCTCAGCAGACAGGCGAGCAGGATCGTGCACCAGACCGTCACTTCCGCTTTCAGATAGTCCACGAATTGCCCCGCCACGAAAACTGCGGCGAGCGCGCCGCCGACGGCGGCGGCGATCACGGCAATCTGGACCTGCCGGTCGGTCTGCTCCTTGTCGCTGGCGTATGTGCGCTTCAAGCGCATGAGTGATCGCAGCACCCACCACCACATCGACAGGAACAGGAACGCGCCGATGACGCCTTGCTCGACCAGCGCACTCATGAACGTGTTGTGCGAGGAACGCTGGCCATACACCAGTCGCCCGTCCACGCGCTTGCTCGAAAGATAGATCGGATCGAGATACTGCGGGCTCAGCACGGCAGTGCCACGGTGTCCGGTGCCGAACGGATAGCGCTTCGCCATCTGCAACTGCGCCTTGAACAGCACGACGCGGCTCTCGGAGCTGCGATCGACTTCCGCGTCCTTTTCTGCAACGGCTGCGATCGTGCCGACACGGGTCAGGAATATCTGGTTCGCGAGCAGACCCAGCAGCACGGCGCCGAGAACGGCGTACGCGTAGAACACGCGGCGATGCCGCAGCGGCTTCATGTACCAGAGCGCCAGGCCGGTTCCGAGCAGCGCCACGAAAGCGCCGCGACTGCCCGCCAGCACCATGGTGTTGAGCATGAACGGCATTGCGGCGAAGCACGCCCAGCGCACCCAACCCTTCGCACCGAGCATCAACATGGCCGCAACGGCAACACCGGTGCTCATCTGCATCGCCAGCGCATTGGCTTCATCGATGCCGGGGCCGCCCACGCCCTCCAGCCGGCCGTGGACCCGGGCGTTGTATGCCAGCCAGCCGAGATAGGCGCAGCCGAGCACGTGCGTCGCGAGAAACGTCGTGACTTTCTGCGGCGTGTCGACCAGCCGATAGATGAGATAGAAGAGCACCACATATTTCGTGAACAGGATGCTGATCTCGGTCTGGTCCGAGGGCGACAGCGCCCACGCCTTCTGGATCCACAGCCAGACCGTGTAGGCCAGCAGCAGCTTCGCTGGCGTGTGCGAGATCCACGATGGTCGCGTCGTGTCCCGCGGCACGCGCCACG
>JBIOUH010000115.1:0-17651 GCA_044866955.1 Steroidobacteraceae bacterium | reverse complement strand
GGTCACTCCGGATACGCGATCGTCGCGCGATAGTCTTCGAGCTCGCGCTGATAGACGACGAGATCGGCTTCGAGCTGCGGGATGCGCGCCTTGATCTCACCCTTGCGCTCGGCCATGTGCTTGCTGTCGAGGACCAGCTGCGCGCGCTGCTCGTTGGTCGTCGTCGGATCGATGATCTGCGCGCCGATGCTCACGAGATTGCGATCGATCTGGTCCATCTCGCTGCGCATGGAATAGATCTGGTCCTGCGTCGAACCGACGCGCGAGCGCAACGAATGGAGCTGACGTCCCGAGTGGTAGGCCTCGGCGAACTGCTGGTCGAGATCCTGCGGGCAAACACCGCTATAGCCGCCGCCGTGCGCGCCGACCCGGAAGCCGTTCGCCGGCTTGCAGAACTCCTGCAGTCCCTGGTCACGACCTGTCTGGTACTCGGCCAGGTTCGGCGTCACGCCGTGCTCGCTGCATGCGTTGCGATAGCGTCCGATGCGATCGCCGGCGTAGCCGTTCACGCCGTCTTCGTAACCGACCGTCCGCCAATCGGTGGCCAGGCATTCCTGAGCGCTCATCGAATTGCAGCCCGAGAGGGCCGCGGTAGCGGCGAGGATGGACGCTGTCACCATCAGCCGGGAAGAAAGCGTGCGCATGAGTGCAGACCCGCGAGCCTGAGAGGTGCCCAAATTAGCGAAGCGACCGCCTCAGCGGATGTGAGCGGTTTCACACCTTATGACAACCCGGCGTAGTCCATGCCCACCTGCAGTTCATGCGTCACAGAGTGAGGCGACTGATAGTCCGAGCAGGGCGGACATCAGGCCGTGCACCAGGCCGTTCAGGAGCGCAGCGCACGCCTACATTTCGTCACGATTGCTCACGGTGCTCGCGGCGCGACGCGCCTAACCTCCGCGTCGAACCAGTGCGGGAGGTCATCATGAGCGCAGTGGCCAAGGGTGCTTTGCAGCGCGCCGCATCGATGTGGTTTCTCACGGCGGTCGCCGGGCAGTGGCTGTTCGTCTACTACATTTCCGCTTTCTACGGTCCCACTGCGATCTCCGGCGACTACGCCGCCTGGGACCGGAACACGCACATGACCGACGGCTACGTCGCCGGCGACGCAGCCGGCAATGCCTTCTTTCTTGCCCATGTTCTGTTGGCTGCAGTGCTGACGTTCGGCGGAACACTGCAACTCGTCCCGCAGATCCGCGCACGGGCGCTCGCCTTCCATCGCTGGAACGGACGTCTCTTCATGATTGCAGCGATCGGCGGCGCGCTGGCCGGTCTGTATCTCGAATGGGTGCGCGGTACCGGCTTGCGCTCGCCAACCGGTTTGTCTTCGGCGCTCGGCGTGACTGCGAACGCCGCGCTCATTCTCGCGTTCGCGGTGATCGCATGGCGCGCCGTTCGCAATCGTGACCTCGCAGCCCATCGCGTGTGGGCGACGCGTCTCTTTCTGGTCGTGAACGGCACCTGGTTCATGCGCGTCGGGTTCCGCGCCTGGATGGTGTTGACCGCCGGATCCTTCGACGGCGCCACCTTCTTTACCTACTGGTCGTTCGCTGCCTATCTGTTGCCGCTGGCGATCTACGAGCTCTACCTGCGCTCGAAGAACGCAACGCCGCCCACTCAGTACGCGATGGCCGCGTGCCTGGTCGTGCTCACCCTGGCGACAGGGATCGGCACGATCTACACGTTCACTCGCAACTGGGGTCCGCTGCTCCAATGACAATGCAATACCCGCGCCGGATGGCGCGACTCGCAGGCGTGTTCTATCTGGTCATCACCGCCTGCGCCTTGTTCTCCTATTTATATGTGCGCGGCCAGATCATCGACGTCGATGACCTGGCGCGGACCGCCGCCAACCTCGTCGCGCACGAGCAGCTCTATCGCCTCGGCTTCGTAGCGGCGCTCATCGTCGTCATCTGCAACCTGCCGATGGGCTTCATCGTCTGCGGGTTGCTCGAGGTCGTGAACCTGCATCTCGCGCGGCTCGCGCTGCTGTTCATCATCGCTTCCGCCACGCTCGAAGCCGTCAATCTCTGCAACTACATCGAGCCGCTGTTCACGTTGCCGGAAGCTCGCACCCCGATCCGGATGTGGAGCTACGCTTTCAGCGTCAGTCTGACGTTCTTCGGCGTGTACTGCGCGCTGGTCGGGGTGCTCGTCTTCCGCTCGAAGTTCTTCCCGGCGATTCTGGGCGTGCTGCTCATGACGGCGGGTGCGACCTATTGGATCAACGCCCTGCGTCTGTTCCTCGACTTACCCGTCCCGTACATCCAGTGGGTTACGTTCTTCGGCGAGCAGGCGTTCGCTCTGTGGCTGCTGGTCGTCGGGCTCGACGAAGCGAAATGGCGCGAGCGCGCCGCCCGATTCGTTGAATGTACAATCCCGCCTCGATGAGCCAGCCGTCGCACATCGTCGTCGTGGATGACGACCACGAGATCCGTACGCTGCTCGCGGAGTATCTCGAAAAGAACGGACTGCGCGTGAGCGTGGCGCGGGACGGAAAGGAGATGCGCCGCGTGCTGAGCCGCGGGCGCGTGGATCTGATCGTGCTCGACATCATGCTGCCCGGCGAGGACGGGCTGACGCTGTGCCGGGAGCTGCGGGCCAGCTCGCAGGTGCCGATCATCATGCTCACCGCGCGTAGCGAAGACGTAGACCGCATCCTGGGCCTCGAGCTCGGCGCTGACGACTATGTGCCGAAGCCGTTCAAGCCGCGCGAACTGCTCGCGCGAATCACGGCGGTCCTGCGCCGCACGTTGCACGTGGTTCGCGAGCCGCTGCCGTCGGACGCGCCGGGCTATCGGTTCGCCGGCTGGCGGCTCGATACGACTGCGCGCTCGCTCACTGACGAGGACGGCACTGAAGTTTCGCTGTCTGGTGCGGAGTTCAGGCTGCTCGCAGTCCTGCTGGCGCAGGCCGGCCAGGTGCTGTCGCGCCAGCAACTGATGGATCTGCTGCGCGGTCGCGATCTCGATCCGTTCGACCGCAGCATCGATCAGCGCGTGAGCCGGCTGCGGCAGATCCTGCGCGATGACGCCCGCTCGCCGCGCATCATCAAGACCGTCTACGGCGAAGGCTACGTGATCGGCGTTCCGGTCGAGCCGGAATGAACGGTGTGCGCAATCAACTCGGGCGGCTGCTGCCGTCCACGATGTTCGGGCGTCTGGCGGCATCGCTCGTGCTCGTGGTCGGGATCATGCTCGCGGTGATGCTCGCGCTCATCCTGCGCGATCGCGCCGAGCTGAGCATGCGCGTCGGCGGCGTCGGCGACAGTTCTCATCGCATTGCCTATCTCACGCGTGAGCTGGAGGCTCTCCAGGGTGCCGCCCGGGCCGAGCAACGCCAGCGGTTCAGCGCCGACGAGTCACTGCGAGTCGAGCCGGATCGCTACCCGGGAAGAACGCTGAACAGGCACGAGGTCGCCGCCATCGGGCGGGCGTTCGTTGCAGAGCTTCGGGACAGGTTGGGTGACAGCCACAAGGTGACGGTGGACCGCATCCGGCGCGGCGCCACCCGGCGGGACTTGATTCACCTGGTTCCGCAGCAGCGCCGCGTCAGCGGTACGAATGCGCTCGACGTTTCGGTCGGACTGCCCGATGGCGATACGCTGCGGTTTCGCGTGGCCGCGCCGCTGCCCGATCCGCCGTTGCCTTGGGCGCTCTTCATCCAGGTGGGCGTGCTTACCCTGGCACTCGCGGTCGTGCTGTTCCTGGTGACTCGCAGCATTACGCGACCGCTTTCGAAGCTTGCGCTGGCCGCCGACGCGGTGGGCAAGAGCGTGCGTCACCCTCCGCTCGTCGAAGAGGGCGTGTGCGAGATCCGCGATGCGACGCGCGCGTTCAACACGATGCAGGATCGTTTGCTCCGCTATCTCGACAGCCGCACGAGCGTTCTCGCCGCCATGTCGCACGATCTGCGCACGCCGCTCACGCGGCTGCGACTGCGCGTGGAATCCGTGTCCGACGAGCGGCTGCATGCGAAATTCGCATCGGACCTCGATGAGATGGAGGCGCTGGTGTGGAGCGCGCTGGCGCTGTTCAAGGGGCTGGACGATGACGAGAAGTTCGAAGCCGTCGACGTGAACGGACTGCTGCAGACGCTGACCGCCGGGTACACGGAAGTCGGTTCGGACGTGTCGCTGGCAGGCCGTGCTCACGAGCCCCTGCTCGGCAAGCCGCGTGCGCTCAAGCGCTGCCTCGCCAACCTCGTCGACAACGCGCTGAAATTCGGCAAGCGCGCGGCGATCGAAGTCGACGACGGTGATGTGCTGGTTATCCGGATCACGGACGACGGCCCGGGAATTCCGCAGGAAATGCTGGAGCGCGTATTCGAGCCGTTCTATCGACTCGATTCTTCACGCAGTCGCGACACCGGCGGCACCGGCCTCGGCCTGTCGATCGCACGCGACGTCGCGCAAGCGCACGGCGGGAATCTCACGCTGCGCAATCGTCCTGAGGGCGGACTGATGGCTGAGCTGCGCTTGCCGCGCCGGCGCTGAGACTCAGCTCGAAGCGGAAGGAGCGATCGCCGATGCGCACGAGGTCGCCGTCGCGCAGCCGCTGCCGCATCACGCGTTGATCGTTGACGAAGCAGCCGTTGGTGCTGCTTGCATCGACGAGGGTCACGCTCCCGGGCGCGACCAACAGCCGCGCGTGGTCCCGGCTCACGCCGGTGGACGGGAGGCAGATGTCGTTGTTACGCGTGCGACCGATGGTGACGATGTCGCGAGTTAGAACCATCGTACGACCGGGATAGTCGAGCGAGACGAGCTGCGGCACAGCCAGCGGCGTTTCCAGCGCCAGCGTTGCCTCTTCGACCGAACCCTTCTCGCGGGACTGGCGCAATGCTTCCCGCAGCTGCGTTCGCGTCGAAGTGAGCTCAGCTCGCAGCGCATCCAGCCGCGCTTCCCGCGCCAGCGCCTGCTGCCGCAGGATCTCGTGGTCCCGCCCCAGCCGATGCAATTCCGCGCGCAGCGCTGCGAGCTCCAGGGCCTGATCGGCGAAGTCCTGGAGCGAGGGATCACCGTACTCCGGCGCCCGCTTCGCGTGCTCGGTCGGCGGCACGTGGTCCGCGAAAGCCTTGAAGTCGAGCTCGATCGAAACCGTGCCGGCGTCCGCGGCCGCGTCGACGGATGCTTCCTGCATTATGGATGACGTCGGCTCCATCGTGACATAAGACGCGAGTGCGGCGGACGCACGGGAATCAGTTATCGGCCGCAAAGTCCGCGGCTTGAGCGGTTTTCGGACACCGCTCCAATGCACCGAAAGCGAGCAGCAACAACACCGCCAGCACTGCCAGTCCCCATGGAATAGCGGTCACGCCATAGTGGTCGCCGAGCACGCCGACGAGCGTGGGTGCGAGCGAGAGCCCGATGGCTGCCGACGCGATCTGTACGCCGATTGCATTCGCACCGTGCCGGGCGCCCAGTCGCTGAGGCGTTGCGGCGATCAGCCACGGAAAGATCGGGCCGCACGCGAAGCCGATCACGGCACTCGCCGCGATACCCGCGACCGAATGCGAGACGAAGCCGAGGCCGACTGCCGCCAGCAGGCAGATGGTCATGCACGCCGCCAGCCAGCGTGCGACCGGCCCAGAAACCTGGACGAGTCCGAACACGACGCGCGCGGCCATGAGCGACGCCCAGAAAACGCTGACTGCCGTGCCCGCAGATGCAGTGCTGATGCCGTGTCCCTCGTGAAGCAGCGTGTACAGCCAGGCGCCGCTCGATGCTTCGAGGCCGCAGTACAAGATGAAGACCACGGCACTGAGTAAAGTCGCTCGCAGTCGCAACGTCTCAATGAGCGATGCGCGTGCACCGTGCGCGTCGCCGCCGCCGCTTTCCGCAGGCCAAAGACGGCGGCTCGCCACGAAGCCGATCGCCAGCACGAGCTGAGCGATGCCGACGATCAGGTATCCGCGCTGCCAGCCGGCGTTCGCGAGCAGCACGGCTGTCATCAATGCCGGGCCGATCGTTGTGCCGAGCCCGTAGAACGCGTGCAGCATGTTCACGGTACGCGCGGAATAGCTGTGCGCCGCGAAGGTATTCAGTGCGCTGTCGATCGCACCTGCGCCCAGTCCGGCGAGAACGCCGAACGCGACGACGATCGCCCAGTGTCCCGCCAGCGAGTACACGATCATCGCGACTGCGGTTGCCGCGCATGAAAGTGCGAGCAATGCTCCCAGGCGCATGTGGCGCAGGATCGCGCCACTCAGAAAGCTCGAGGTGACGTAACCGGCGGTCGTGGAGATGAACAGCGAACCCAGCGCATCGAGCGGCAAGCCGAACGACCGTCGCATCGATGGCCACGCGACACCGAGCAGGCCATCCGGCAGTCCGAGGCTGATGAAGGCGACGAATGCTAGTGCGAGCAGCAGACGCGGGCGCGCAGACATCATCACGCCACGCCGCGAGCGGCGAATTCCTGGGCAGCCCAATCGATGAAGGCGCGCACGCGCGGCGAAAGCTGCCGGTTGCGCGGATAGAGCAGCGAGACCGGAACTGACGGCGGCGGATGCTCCGTCAGCACGGGCACGAGCGTGCCGCGCTCGAAATCGCCCGCGCCGTGGAAGTGCGGAATCTGCACCAGGCCGAGGCCGAGTCGCGCCGTCGCCAGGTAACTCTCCGTACCCGTCACCGACATCGTCGCCGGCAGTGTCACGTGACGCAGGTTCCTGTCGACGACGAACTCCAGCGGCCGCAGGTTGCCGGTCGTCAGCGAGCGCAGGCCGATCATGCGATGACCCGCGAGCGAGTCGATGCTCGTCGGCGTGCCGAAGCGCTCGAAATAGGAGGGCGCCGCGCAGGTCAGCCGCGTCAACGTCACGACGCGGCGCGCGACCAGATCGCTATCCGGCAGATTGCCGAAGCGCAGCACGCAGTCGACACCTTCGCGTACGAGATCGATCCAGCGCTCGCCTTCGCTCATCGACAGCTCGATGTCCGGATACTCCGCGAAGAACGCCGGCAGGCTCGGCACGATGAAATGGCGCGCGAGCGTGCCCTGCACATCCACGCGCAGCAGTCCCTTCGGCTTCACTGCGGCGAATGCGCTTTCGGCATCTTCGAGATCCGCGAGCAGCGCGAGGCAGCGGCGGTAGTACGCCTCGCCGTCCAGCGTCGGGCTCACGTGCCGGGTCGTTCGCTGGAGGAGCCGCACGCCGAGTCGAGCTTCGAGCTGCTTGATCGCGTCGGTCACGGTCGAGCGCGGCAGCCCCAGGTCCTGCGCGGTCAGCGTGAAGCTGCGCCGCTCGACCAACCGCGTGAAGACCTTCAATTCGGCGAATCTGTCCATTGGATTGTTCTGGTAGACCGAACAGTCATGCCGAATCCTGCTGGATTATCCGGGAGAGGAAAAGAGTCATAGTCGGTCCCACAACGAGCCCCAGCGGGCTTCAGCACCAGGAGGACCGACTAATGACAAGCAAAATCAACAAGGTAGCGATCGTGACGGGCGCCTCGCGCGGGATCGGCGCGGCTGTGGCGGAGCGGCTGGCCCGGGACGGATTGACCGTCGTCGTCAACTACGCGGGCAGCCAGGCGCCGGCCGAAGCGCTGGTTCGCAAGATCGAGGTCGCCGGCGGCCGGGCACTCGCCGCCCAGGGTGACGTTGCGAGCCCCGACGCGGTGAAGCGCATGTTCGATGGCGCAGAAGCTGCCTTCGGCGGCGTCGACGTGCTCGTGAACAACGCCGGCATCATGGCGCTGGCTCCGCTCGCGCAAAGCGACGACGCGCTGTTCGATCGCCACATCGCAGTGAATCTCAAGGGCAGCTTCAACACGATGCGCGAAGCCGCGCGCCGGCTGCGCGACGGCGGGCGAATCATCAACTTCTCGTCGAGCGTCGTCGGTCTGTTGCAGCCGACGTATGGCGTGTACGCCGCCACCAAGGCGGCGATCGAAGCGCTGACGAGCGTGCTCGCCAAGGAAATGCGCGGGCGCGGCATCACGGTCAACGCGATCGCTCCCGGTCCCACGGCGACCGATCTCTTCCTCGACGGCAAATCGCCGGAGCTGGTCGAACGGCTCGCGAAGCTCGCGCCGCTCGAGCGCCTCGGCAAGCCCGAGGACATCGCCGCCGCCGTCGCATTTCTCGCCGGCCCCGATGGCGCGTGGATCAACGGCCAGACGTTGCGCGCCAACGGCGGAATCATCTGAACCTGAGAAGAATTGGCCGGCCGCGCGCATGGACCGGCGCGGCCGACCTTGCAAGTGAGAGGCGCGTCACCTTGATCCGCCGATCGCAGGCCTACTCTTGCGTATCCGCGGTTCACAGAATGGAGACGCGCATGCTCAGAGCCTATTTGCCCGTGATCCCGCTCGCCGCTCTGCTGGTTGGATGCAGCACGATGGGCCGCATCACCGTGAAGGACTACTCGGCCCCGTCCGGTCAGCGCGTGATGGCCGGACAGGCGGAGCCGAAAAGCGAATATCAGTGCCAGAAGCTGCTCGAGGAAGCGCACGACTGGGGCATGAAAGAGAGCATGAACAAGCCCGCTGCAATCGAGAAGCTGACGCAGGCAGCAGTCGAGGCCGCGCCGGGCAAGGGTGCGAACTATGCGTATCTGCACCTGCCCGGCGAAGCCAACGTCGGCGCGCTGAACGTCAACGCCTTCAACGATCCCGAAGTGATCTACTACAAGTGCGCCAGCCTGCCGGCACCGACCTGACTGCTCAATTGACGTTCGAGTCGATGAACGACTTGAGCGCCTCGCTGAACTTGCCCATCGAGCCGGGGTGCACGTACATCATGTGCCCGGCCTCGTAATATTCGATGTGCACGTTCTTACGCAGCTCGGGCGTGATCGCAAGATGGTCGATCGCGTCCTTCACCGTGCCGTAGGGGCAGGCGAGATCGAAGTAGCCCGACTGCACCAGCACCTTCATCTTCGGATTCATCGTCATCGCGTACGAGATGTCGGGCAGCACGTTCGGGTACGGGACTTTGCGGCCGTTCGAATCCGGCTGCACGTGGCCGAGGTCCCAATCCTTGTAGAGTCCCGCCGAGAGCTCGTACTTCAACTCCGAGACCACGTTGAGCTCGCGACGCGCGTAGTCGTTGTACGTGGCGACGATCGCGGGCGCCACGGCGCTCGCATACGGATCGAACGCGGTGGTCTCCGAGACGCGGCTCGGCATGCCGGCGGCGAAGCGCGAATCGATGCGGCCGACAGTCAGGCCCTGCGCGCGCATCAGCTCCTGCAGGAAGTGGTTCTCGTCCATGCGCAGGTTCGACTCGTCCCAGTATTGCGCGCTCACGCCGGTATAGCGGGCGAGACCTTCGAGCGCCGCCTGACGTTCCGCGGCGCTGGCTCGTGCGCCTTTGTATAGAACGGGGCGATACGTCGCGTCCACCCACTGCTCGACTTCCTGCAGGAATGGCAGCAGCTCGGGCGGCTGCGGATTGAGCGCCTTGTGATACCAGGCAGTCGCGGCATAGGTCGAGATGAAGTTGGCGTCGCCCGCGTCGGTGTTCGCGCCGGCCGTGCCGGTGACGAAGTCCAGGTACGGCGAAACCAGCATGATGCCGTTCAGCGCAACGTTGTGCCGCGTGAGCAGGTCGTACGTGACGCCGCCGGTGCGGATGCCCCCGTAGCTTTCGCCGAGGATGAACTTCGGACTGCCCCAGCGGCTGTACTCGCCGAGGTAGCGCACGATGAAGTCGGAGACGGAACGGATGTCGTTGTCGACGCCCCAGAACTGCTTGCCCGCGGCCTTGCCGACCGGGCGCGAGAAGCCGGTGCCGACCGGATCGATCAGCACCAGGTCGGCGCGATCGAGGAAGCTGTACTCGTTGTCGACGAGCTTGAACGGACCGCGCGTATTGCTGGCGAGATCTTCGAGCACGGCGCGGCGCGGGCCGAGGATGCCCATGTGCAGCCACGCCGAGGCGGAGCCGGGCCCGCCGTTGTATGCGAACACGACGGGCCGTGTGCGCGCGTCCTGGCCCTGGCGGACGTATGCGGTGAAGCCGAACAAGGCAATCGGCTCCTCCTTGTCGTTCTTCATCATCAGCGTGCCGGTCGTCGCCTCATAGTCGATCGCCTTGCCGCCGAGGCGGATCTGGTGCTTCGACGTCCATACCTTCGGCTCGGGAATCGGCTTCTCTTCTTTCTTCTCCTGCTTGTCCTGTCCGGCCGGCGGTTCGTCGGCAGCCAGCGTGACCGCGGGCGCGGCGAGCCAGAGCAGGGCAGCGAGGGCGACGGGTACGGCAAATTTCATGTGCAGTCCACCAGGCGTGATCACGGAAGCGGCGAAGTATATGAGACGGTCGAGACGTAAGCGATCATCCCGCGATCGTCTGCGACAGCGCACGCTCGTTCGTGATCAGGATGGCGCCGTAACGGATGCGGATGCAGCCGCGCGCGACGAAGCGGCGCAGGATCGGGCCGACCGAGTTGCGCGACAGGTTCGCGAGCTGGCCGAGCTTGTCCTGGCTGAGATAGATCGGCGACGGCTTGTCCGATGCGAAGACGCGATTGCGGACACCGGACAGTCGCAGCAGCACGGCCGCCGTGCGCTTCGCCGGATCGCGCAAGAGCACGTCCGCAGCGAAGCCGACGCTGAGCTCGGTCGTCATCACGCTCATCAGTGCAATCCAGCGCCACGCGGACGGATCGTCTTCGAGGATTGCATGGCACGCGGATAGCGGCAGCGTCGCCAGCGTCGACGGTCGCGAGGCGATAACAGTCACGAGCCGCGTGTTGCCGACGATGAGCGGCGCCTCGCCGAACCATAAGCCTGGGGTGCCGAAGTACAGCAGGTGCGGCGCGGTTTCCTGCGGCGGCCACTCGATCTCCACGGCGCCCTTGATGACTGCCCACGGGCCGCCCGGCGGGTCGCCGGCGTGGTACACCGCATCGCCCTTCTTGAACTCCCGCAGTCGCAGCAGCGAGAGCACCCGCGCACGAAAGCGCGGAGGCGTAAACGAGAGCCAGCCATGATCGGCGAGGACCGCACTCGCGCCTGGTTTGCGGGTCATGACAAGTCAACTGCACAAGCGTGTGCAGTCCTCAGTAACCCACAGTGATACAAAAAGCTCAATAGCGCGCCGCTCCGAACCGCGCATCCAGACAGGGGATTTCCAATGACTCGACCAGGCGGACGCGCACGCGCGTCGGCGCTTCTTTTTTGTCTGTGCTGGGTGGCGAGCGGGCACGCTACCACAGTCCGGCCCATGAACATTCTCGATCTCATCGATCGCGCCGACACCATCGTCGCCGGCCGGGTCGAGCACGTCGTCGACGGGTTCACTGCGGCAGGCATGCCCTACACCGAAGTGACCGTGCGCGTGATCGATCGCTTTCGCGGCGCCCAGGCCGAGACCCTGACGTTCCGCCAGTTCGGCCTGAGTGCGCCCCGCACTCTGCCGAACGGCAAGGTCTACCTGGGCGGCCGCCCTGAAGGCTGGCCGATCTGGAACGTCGGCGAGGTCAGCCTGTTGTTCCTCTATCCCAAGGCGCGCGTCACCGGCTTTCAAACGACCGTCGGCCTCGGCTACGGCAAGCTCGGCATGGGCAACGGCGTCGCCGTGAATGCTTTCGACAACGTCGGTCTGTTCGCCAACGTGGAGATCGACCGCAGCCGTCTGAGCGCGGACGAGCAGAAGATGTTCGACGCCAAGAACGGGCCGGTGAGCAGCGAGACGCTGCGCAATTTCATCCGCCGCGCGGCGGCCGAACGGCCGGCGCCGGGGAGCACCAGCAATGCGCGCTAAGAAACTCTCCGCCGCGGCACTCGCGCTGTGCCTGACGTGCGCGGCGCTGCCGTCGCTCGCGGGCGGCCCGTTGCTCGTGGTTCCGACGAACCATGGCCTGCAGTCCGCGAAATGGCAGGGCACCGTGAACGTCTACACCGATCTCGGCACGCTCGGCGTCGTCGACAACGCGCTCGCCAACCAACTCGTGAAGAGCTCGCTGCAGCAGTGGTCGTCGGTACCGACCAGCAGCTTCCGTGCGCAGGTGGTCGGCACGATGACGGACCTCGGTCTCGGCGACATCACCGGCGCGAACGCTGCGAGCGTCATCGGCGCGGACAATGGTGGCGGCATTCAGGTGATCTTCGATGGCGACGGCAGCGTGCTGCGCGACTTCATCGGCGTCGGCGACGGCGTGCTCGGCATTGCGACGCCGGAGTTCCTGGAAGCCGAAGGCTCGACGCGAATCGTGGAAGGCTGGGTGATCATCACTGCCGAAGGCGAGGGCGTCGAAGACGTCGTCACGGGCGCGCCGCTCGCGGGCGTCATCACGCACGAGCTCGGCCACGTCATCGGCCTGGCGCACACGCAGACCAACGGTTTGTATTTCCGCAATCAGCCGATCGAGGCATGGGGATTGCCCGCGGGCTCCGAGCGTGCCGGTCCGGATCAGTGTCCTGCGAAGGTCACTGCGTATCCGACGACCGAGCAGGTCGAGACGATGTTTCCGTTCATCGATCCGTATCCGTGGAGCCCCACCTACAACAGCCCGGGCATGGCGACGGTGAACATCGCCGACGACAAGGCCGCGCTCTCCGCGCTGTATCCGGCGCCGGGTTATCGAGAGCGCAGCGCCACCATCTCCGGCCGCGTGCTCGCGCAGGACGGCGCGACTCCGCTCAGCGGCATCAACGTGATTGCACGCAACGTCGCGAATCCGTTCGATGCGGTTTCGCGCATCTCCGGCGATCGCACGCAGGGTCTGGCGGGCCCGGACGGCAGCTTCGAGATCGGCGGGCTCACGCCGGGCGCGAAGTACCTCGTCTACACCGATCAGCTCGGCGCCGGCGGCTTCAGCACGCCGAAGGCGATCCTGCTCGGACCCGAGGAATACTGGAACTGGAACGAAAGCGGCGACGCGACGTACGACGATGCGTGCGCAACCGGCACGATCGTGCTCGCGCGCGGCGAGACGCGTCACATCCGCATCGTCATGAATGGCATCGAGCATGCGCCGGCGTTCACGTATCTGCCGTACTCACTGCCGCTCGATCTGTCCGATGACGGACAGCGCGTCGCCGGCCTGTACGGCCCGTTCCAGTCGCCGTACTGGATCTGGAGCAAGCGCTCGGGAATGCAGAACATCGATGGCAGCGGTTTCATGGGCGCGATCTCCGGCAACGGCCGCGCAGTCGGTGGCACGCTCACCCGCCGCGTCGAGACAGAATACGGGCCGGTCGATCAGGAGCGCGCGGCGTTGTGGACGCGCGAGGGCGGCTGGCGCTCGATCGCGGAAGAGCATTTCGCCGGCTGCGACATCTTCCACTCCAGCGTGTTCGACGTGAACGGCGACGGCTCGGCAGCTGTAGGACTCTTGTTCGAGGATTGCAGTCACGCCCACGCATTCAAGTGGACTGCGCGAAGCGGCATGCGTCGCCTGTCGAAGACCAGTGCAGGCGCGGCGCGAGCGAACGCAGTCTCCGGCGACGGCAACGTGGTCGGTGGTTGGGAAGAAATTCCCGAAGCGTTCGGTTTCCGCGTCGGCTCGGTGTGGCAGGGACGCGAGCAGATGCTGCTCACCGATCCGGAGCCACAGAATCCATACGGCTATGTCGGCGAGATCATGGCGATGAACGCCGCCGGCACGATGGCCGTCGGCTATGGCGCGGGCGTGGGCAACAAGGACGCGTACAAGTGGACGAGTATGGACGGCATGGTCAACATCGGTCGCTACCTGGGTTACGTCTGCTACACGACGTACGACTGGGAGACGGGCGAGCCGATCGAGACGTGCGAGGATCGAGAGACGATCGCCACTTCGCTCTCCAACGACGGCAAGGTGATCACCGGCGCCTCGCGTCTGCTCAGTCTCGGCATCGACGATGCCGCGATCTACACGCGCGGTCTCGGCTGGATGCTCATGGGCGACTTCCTGGCGAGCCAGGGCGTGCTCGAGATGTCGCGCTGGCAGGTGCTCGGCGCCAGAGTGTCCGGCAACGGCAAGGTGCTCACCGGCACTGCGTTCCCGCTCGCGGCCGACTACTACCAGGGCTACCGGCTCGAGCTGGATCAAGTGTTCGTCTGTCACGGCAACCGCGGCCGCCAGACGTTGCGTGTCGGGTTCCCGGACGCGATGGACGCGCACCTGCGCCACGGCGACAAGATCGGGTTGTGTCCGGGCGACCGTCCGCTGTAACAGGAACTTGCGGCCCGCGGTCGGATCTACGCAATGCCATCCGCCGCCGAGACGCACCGTGAGTATCCTGCGCCGACTGTTGCCGTACACGCTGTTATTGTTGTTTTCACCGGGCGCACTGGCGGAGCAGACCATCAGCCAGCACACGTCATATCGAACCGTCTCCGTCGACGGCCACAACATCTTCTATCGCGAGGCCGGTCCGAAGGACGCGCCCGTGCTGCTGCTGCTGCACGGCTTTCCGTCCTCGTCGAGGATGTTCGAGCCGCTCTTCGGCCGACTCGCGGACCGCTACCACCTGGTGGCGCCGGACTATCCGGGGTTCGGTCACAGCGACTGGCCGGACGTCGCGCAGTTCGGCTATACCTTCGATCACCTGGCGCAGATCGTCGACCGCTTCACGCAGGTCATCGGCCTGCCGCGCTACACGCTCTACTTGCAGGACTACGGCGGGCCGATCGGCCTGCGCCTTGCAATGGCGCATCCGGAACGCGTCACCGCACTGATCGTGCAGAATGCCGTGGCACACGACAGCGGTCTCGGCCCGAACTGGCAAACCCGCCGCGCCTTCTGGGCCGATCGGACAGCCAACGAAGCAGCGCTACGCACTAATCTGCTTTCACTTGCGACCACGCGGACGCGACACGTCGGCAGCGATCCGACGCCCGAGCGCTACGACCCGGATCTGTGGACGGACGAGTTCGCATTCCTCAGCCAGCCCGGACAGCTGCGCATCCAGACCGAGCTGTTCTATGACTATCGCACCAACGTGAGCGCGTATCCGCGGTGGCAGGCCTGGCTGAGGCAGACGCAGCCTCGATTGCTGGTCGTGTGGGGCCAGTACGATCTCTCGTTTCAGCTCTCCGAGCCCGAGTCCTACCGGCGGGACGTACCCCAGGCCGAGATTCACATCGTGGACGGCGGCCACTTCGCGCTCGACACTGCGGCCGATGAGATCGCTGGCTACGTGCGCGCGTTCATGCAACGGCAACCCGACAACAGTCTGCACTGATCCGCCGCTCTCACACGCGAACGATCTCGTCCTCGCTGTAGCGACGATCCGCGCCGCGAATCATCGCGGCCTCCTTGCGACGCCGTGTGCACAGACCGGGCAGATCGGGCCACAGCTCCGTCATCAGCTCGAACTGCCCGGCAATCGCGTCGAGATCGCCGCGCGCGATGAGCGCCTTGAGCGCTGCCATGTGCTGGCGACGCGAGCCGGTCAGGCGCGTGCCGCGGTTATAGATAAGAGAGAGCACCATGGCCTGTGCGTCGGGCGGCAGCTTGTCGACGCGCGGATAGACTTCCAGCGTGCGGCGAGCGAATTGCGGCACCGTGCATCGATAGAACACTGTCTGCGCGACATCGAACGTAACCTGGACGTCCGACAAATCTCGCGCGAGCTGCTTCGCGCGCGTGCCGGCGATGCCTTGAACGCTGAGCAGGCGGTCGACAGCTTCGTCGGTCAGCTGACCGCGCCAGTCCTGCTCGATCTGCTTCGCGCTCGTCACGCCGACGTCGTAACCGATGCCGATCGTCACGCCGCTCTCGCCCCCGGGCCAGCACGGCCGCCGCAGCTTCTTCTCGTAGTAGGCGGGCGAAGAGACTTCGAAAGCGACGAGCAGGTCGAGGCCGCTGCGCGAGACTTCGAGCGAGCTGGGAACGCTCGCGATCTGGCGTCGCGAAAGAATGCGCGCCTCCAGCGCAGTCAGGGTTTCGGGGCCGAGGATGCCGTCGGCCGTGAGGCCCATTGCCTTCTGCAAGCGGGCGAGCCGTCGATCCATGGGTTCAGGGCTGCTGACGAGCGGCATGCGACCTCCCTTTTCGTGCAAGATAGCGCGGGTCGGCGCGGGACCCTATCGTCAAGGTCGCGCATTACCCTGCGGACAGGCATCCTCGCACCATGCAACTCCTACGCAACACACTCTTCACATTCCTGTTTGCAGGACTCGCGCTCATCACCGGTTGCAAAGGGCAGGAGCCGCTGGTGTATGTGCTCGCTTCGGAGCAGCAAGTGACCCTGACGCCCTCGGCTTCGGCGACCAGCGTGAAGCGGGGCGAGCAGGTCCAGCTGCATGTGCAGCGCCGCTCCGTGGGTCAGTGGAAGCAGATCCCGCGGGACCAGCTGACGCCCGGACAATGCTGGCTCTACACGCAGCCGCCGGAGCTGGAACAGGAAGTTGCGGACAACGTCGAGTGGCAGGTGGCTCCGGAGCAGGCCGTCCAGTTCGACACCACGTTCCGCATGGATCACACGCGCATTGCGACCATGATGCAGACCGGCACGATCGTGCTCACGCCGTTGAGCGCCGTCCGCTGCGAGAAGGATCGCGTCGTCGAAGGGCCGGCGCTCAGGATCAAAGTCACCTGAGGCTGCCGGCCCCGACCTCTCGCAGAATCACGCTTTCGCAGTCGTGGCGCTGCTCTCGACCAGCCTCTTCAGCGTTGTCAGGCCCTTGGCGAATTCGCCGCCGACCATCCTGTCCATGCTGAAGAACACGCCGAACAGCTTGTGCACGAAGCCGCTGCAGCCGGTCATTGCCCAGGTGACATTGGTCACCGGTCCCTCGCTTGCGACCGAGAACACTGCGGTGTTCGTGGCGACGATCGGCCGCAGGAACTCGAGGCGCATCACGACCGTGCGCGGCGCTTGCGACTCCACGACCGTCATGCGGCCCTTGCCGGCCTTGCCCGTGCTGTCCCATTCGTAGGCAGCGCCGACGCCGCGGCTGCGATCCGAATAGACGATGTGCGCGCCCGGGTCGGCGGCCGCGAACGGATTCCAGCTGTTGAACTGGCGCAGGTCGTTGATGCGCGCGAACACCGCGTCGGCGCTGGCGCGGATGCGCTGCGAGCGTTCGATGCGGAAGTCGCTGGGCCGCGCCGCCACGTATGCGACGAAGGTGGCGACCAGCACGAACAGGCCGAGCAATACGAGCGTCAAGGTGGACATGTGAATCTCCCAGGGCGTTTGTAAGGTGTCTACGCTCCAAGGACGTGTGAAATTGTCGCCAGCCGACATCGCCTGACGGCGTTGCTAGAATCCCGGCCCTTGCCCGGGAGGCCGTCAGCATGCGCACACCGATCCTCCTCTGCGCCGCAATCCTGTTTCTTGCGCTCTCGATCGTCGCACGAGCAGCGGACACCGCTGTCAGTGCGCGGGCGGGCCTGGCCACAGCCACCGCTGCCGCTCAGAAGTGGCAGCCGGACGCCGTGCTCACCGGCGTTTCCTCGATGCGTGCATCACCCGACGGACGCGCCGCAAACTGGGACTACATGTTCCATTCGCCGAAGTCCGGCAAGGCGTGCACCTTCACAGTCGCCGGCGAGCAGCTCGTCGATCAGCTCGAAGTGCGGCCTCACATGACCGATCGCGTCATCGCGAACTTCGTCGACAGCACCGACGCCGCCGCCACCGCCAGGTCGAGCGGCCTCGACACGAAAGGTGAGCCCCTCGTGATGTCGCTGCTCGTGATGGGGCAAGCCACCCAGCAGGCCGGCACGTTCTGGAGCGTGAGCGGCGGCTACGCGAAAGGAGCACTCGC
>JBIOUH010000114.1:0-5837 GCA_044866955.1 Steroidobacteraceae bacterium | reverse complement strand
AATATCTCTCGCCAAGACGCCAAGACGCGAAGGAAGAAAAGAGGGATGAGGGTCAGAGAGGCGGCTGACGACTCGGCCCGTTCTTCAACTTTCATCCCTTCCGTCTTTGCCTTCCTTGGCGTCTTGGCGTCTTGGCGAGAGATATTTCCGGTTTAGTACTCCCCTCCCATCGACTGGCACCTCCGCAAACCCCCTGTCCACTGAGACAACGCCCGCCTCCTCGCCGAGGCGGGCGCGTCCCCAACTACCCAGGCCGATCAGTTGGCCGGCAGACGCTGTTTCTCGCAGGTCACGCCGGGGTTCCAGTCCGTCAGCGCACCCAGGCGGTTGTCCTCGAACGCCCAGACGTGGATCTCGAAGAAGCCGCCTTCGATGCCGTAGCGGTTCGGCGAGCCCACGAAGTTGAGCAGGTGTCCGAGCAGCGCCGGGCGCGGCGACGGCAGGCCCGGCTGCGCAGGATTCGCCGCGTCCCAGGCATCCTTCGGCACGATGTACTCGACGCCGACGATCCGCAGCTTGCCGTTCGCCTGCGGCTCGTAGATCAGCGCTTCGGGCTTGTCGACGTTCACGACGCCGTCGACGTTCTCCGCGTTGATCAGGTGCACGCCCATCGCGCCGAACTCCGGCCCGGTCACGCACGGCGTCTTGAGGATCTTGCCGTACTTCGCGAGCTCCGATTTCGGCAGGCTGAGCACGGCCTGGCGCACGCGCTCGACGATCGGCTGAAAGTTTCGGGAGTAGTGGCTGTCGCTGTCGGCCTGGTCGGTTGCTCCGGCGACCAGCGGCAACGCGCACGAAATCGCGGTGGCCAGCAGCGTCAGGATCGGTTTCTTGAGATTCGCTTTCATATCGCTTCCTTCCCCGGTTATGGGTAAAACAGGTGTGTGGCGCAGGCCCCTCGACGCCAACCTTCCGCGAATGCTCCCGGCCATCCTCGGCCCTATCCCCGGCATGGAAAACCCCGGCTTGCGTCTGTAGTCACTGCAGGGTCAGGATAAAATTGCGACTGCGGGCGCGAATCGGGCGAGCTACCCAAGTTGCGCCCGCGGCACCCCCATATTGGAATTGCGACGGTACCCAGAACCGGCACCGCTTGCGGAATGGAAATGTCATGAAGTGCGTCTACGTCACCCTGCTGGCGCTCTGCGTCCCGGCGAGCGCCGCCCACGCAGCCGAGGAAGCCACGGCGCCCGTCGCAGTCCCGGTCGAGGTGTACAAGCCTCCGACGGCCATCGATCTGCAGAAGCCGGGCTATCCGGTGGGCCAACGTGCGTCAGGAGCCGAAGGCTGGGTGATCGTCAACATGATGATCGACCCGCACGGCAGGCCCTACGAGGCGACTGTCGTCGAGTCCACCGGCAATCCTGTGCTGGAGAAGGCTGCGCTGGAAGCCGTAGAAAAGTGGCGCTTCGAACCGGCATCGCTCAACGGCGCGCCGATCCACGCCGGCGGAAACTACAAGATCGATTTCCGGCTCACGGGCGAGACCGGTGCGCGCGACGCGTTCGCCCGGGCGTACCGGCAGGCCGTCAACGCGGTCCAGGAAGGCGACCGCGAGCGCGCTGATTCGCGCCTCGCTCTGCTGAAGCCGCATAACCTGTACGAAGACGCGTACGCCGGCCTCGCGTACTACACGTACTACCACAAGTGGGGCAACG
Source organism: Steroidobacteraceae bacterium (assembly GCA_044866955.1). Classification (GTDB taxonomy): domain Bacteria; phylum Pseudomonadota; class Gammaproteobacteria; order Steroidobacterales; family Steroidobacteraceae; genus Steroidobacter. Next base: position 4,179 of record JBIOUH010000114.1, on the reverse strand, counting down.
TGGAGCAACAGCTGAGTGCGATCCGCCGCGCGATTGCCGGCGAGAAGAGCGCACGCTATCTGCCGAAGGAAGCTTTCACCACGGCGCAGCAAGCAGCGCTCGCGCTCGAGATCCAGACGCAGGACTACGGACGAGCCTTGACGACCTGGGCGGCGCTGCGCGACGACCTCGACGCATCGCGCCGTGCGCAATGGCAGAAGTCTATCGATCAGGTCGAGGCTTTGCGTACCGAGGACAAAGCCTTTGCCGTGACCGGCGAGATCACGAAGGGCACATCCTGGTACTACCTGCTGCTCAAGAACCGTTTTCAGCTCGAAGTGGCGAACGGTGCGGTCGCCGAAATCAAGCTGCGCTGCAACCGGCAGTACGTCTCCTTCCACTTCGATCCGAAGCTGCAATACACGATCGCCGGCGGCGACCGCGGCTGCTGGATGGAAGTAGTCGGCGATCCGGGCACGAAGTTTCAGCTGGTCCAGCTGTGAACGACTCGTCCTGGTTCGTCTACCTGTTCGCCCTCGCGGACTGCTCCGCCTTCAAGGTCGGGTTCTCGTGCAATCCGCTGCAGCGGATCCATTGCTTCAGCCGCCGCTATTACGAGCGCTTCGATCTGGACCAGTCGCGGCTGTTACGCGTGGCGAGCGAAGCGGACGCCCGGGCGATCGAGTCGACGCTGAAGGACGAGCTCGCGGAATTTCGGAACGACTGCCCGGCGTGGGTGCCGCTGGAAGCGGGCGGGCATACCGAGTGGTTCGCCGCCGTTCACTTCGCTCGCGCCGAGGAGCGTCTGCGCTCGTTCAGCACCGAGACCGCAATTGTCGGCGATGCGGCAGGGTACTTCCGTTGCGAGCTCGAACGCTTGAGCCGGTCGTTCGAGCCCCTGGCCATGAGCCAGGCGCAGCAGGTCTGCGATGCCTCGGCGTCGCCGTACACGATGAGGTCAGCGCTCGCGATCGCCGATTCACTGCGCGACTGGCTGGACGCCTATCGATTCTTCGACCTGCCGCTCTTCGACGACGATCCGGACGTACGCACTTTCGTAACGAACACTGCGCACCTGCGCGCGACCGCTCCATGAATGCTCAACTGTGGGTCGAGGTAGTCGGCGATTCGATCATCGCGCGTGTGCGCGGCGAGCCCACCGAAGCGCTGCTGCGCGAATGCCAGGAACGCGTGTTGTTGCTCGTCAAGGATGCGGGACGCGGCAAAGTCCTGTACGACACGCTCGAGATGGAGGCGCCGCCGATCGACATTCCCTGGGTGCAGCGCGAGCTCGACGAGCAACTCGGCCCGGTCCACCTGCGCCGCGCGCTCGTCGTCCCGATCAGCAAGCTCGCGTTCCTGGCGCGCATCGCATTCGGCGAAGGCGACTACCGGGTCTTCTACAACGACATGGTTGCCGCAGTGAAGTGGCTGAGCGACGAGCGTCCCGCTCGCTGACGGATCACTCGGCCGCCCGCGCCGCGTTCCGCGCGGAAAGCGCCATCGCTTCCCAGCACGCAACGACAGCGAACACCAGCGTGGTCGCCACGCCGCAGATCAGCGGCGTGATCGCGTGTGTGAACGCCGGCCATGCGAGCATCGCGAGCAGCACCAGGCCGATCATGTGCGAAAGCGGCGGCGTCCGGCGATCGTTCGTCAGCCATTTGAACCACGCAGCTCCGAGCAGGTAGCACGCAGGTCCGCCAAGGATTGCGAGGTAGGCGCCGGTGCTGCCGTGGCCCGGGTGCATCAGCACGACCTCGTCGGCCACCGCGCAGACGATGATTCCCGCGACGATCACGATGTGCACGTACGTGTACGCCGAGCGCGCCTGTCGCCCAGGATCGCTCGCGTGCTGAATGCGGTGCGCCGCACGTTCCGCGCCGGTGTCGAAGTAGATCCACCACATCAGGATGCTGCCGAGCACGGCGCTGAAGAACGCCGTCAATATCATCCAATCCCAGGTCAGCTCGGCGAACGTAGCGCCGGTGACGAGCAGCGACTCGCCCAGCGCGATGATGATGAACAACGAGCAGCGCTCCGCCATGTGACCGCCGTCGACGTTCCAATCCGTCACCGACGACTTGCCGAGCCCCGGCACCCAGAAGAGTGCCCACGGGCCGAGCAACTCGACTGCGAGCGCCAGCGCCCACCACCCGAGTCGGGCCGTCGGATCTGCGAAACCGCCGCCGATCCACAGTGCGCCGGACAACACGAACCAGATCATGATGCGCTGGAACGTCGTCGCGAGACGCGCGGAGGCGTTCCGCACGGCCCACAGCATGAACAGCGTCCGGCCCACCTGCATGGAGGCATAAGCGATAGCGAACACCGGACCGCGCTCGCCGAACGACCCGGGAATCGATACCGACAGGAACAGACCGATGACGGTCAGCACGAACATGCAGATGCGCACCGGCAGCTGCTCGGGATCGAGCCAGTTCGTCGTCCAGGCCGTGTACATCCACACCCACCACACCGCCAGGAACAGCAGCGTCACGTGCACGAGGTTTGCGAACGTCAGTTCGTGCAGCAACGTGTGCGACAGCTGCGTGACCGCGAACACGAACACCAGGTCGAAGAACAACTCGACCATGCCGACGCGCCCGCTCCCGGCGCGGCTTCGATCGCGCAACAATGCAGTCACCCGGATGTTCTCCATTTACGGCGTTGCCAGGCGTTAAGTATCCTCTGCGGCAAATGAGACTGTCGAACCTGCTTCCCGCGCTCGCCCTCGCGATCGCGACTCCCGCCGCCGCACAGGTCTGCCCCTACGAGAACCTCATGCCGGAGTTCTCGAAGTTCGTGGCATCGACCGGCGACCTTGCACCGCAGGCGCGCGCCGCGGCTTTCGTCGAGCGCTTCGTCGCGAAGCACCCGGACTTCTACAAGGAGTCGCTGTTCGGCCCGCGCGAGAAGCTGACCGAGCGCGCCGTGCGCCTGTTCGATCCGCAGCGCGCGCCGAAATTCCAAGGCACGGGGGCGATCACGCTCGACGACGTGCTGGCGACCGGGCGCAGCATCACGACCGACTACGCGCGGGTGGAGGCTACGTTCCGCAAGGCGTTTCCCGATTATCGTTGCGACACGCCGATCGCGTTCGGCATCTCGCTTTTCATGTTCGACGGCAACCAGTCGTCCGATGTCCCGGGCAAGTCGCAGATGCGCTTTGGCGTCGAGATGATCTCCGCGCTGCATCCCGCGCGGGAGCTGCCGGCGTTCTTCCATCACGAGCTGTTCCACATCTACCAGGCGCAGCAGATCGGCGCCGCCGTACCGACGGATGATGAGCAACCGGTGTCGTGGGCGCTGTGGAACGAGGGACTCGCGACCTACGTCAGCTGGAAACTCAATCCGACCCTGACCGCGCCCGAAATCTTCTGGAGCCCGCGCGACATGGAAGAACAGATGAAGCCGAAACTGGGCGAAGCCGCGCGGCTCATGCTCGCCGATCTCGACGGCCACGAAAACTACGGCCGCTGGTTCATGGGCGGCCAGAACCCGCCCGGCCTGCCCTCTCGCAGCGGCTACTACCTCGGCTACCTCATGGCCAAGCACCTCGACAAGGGTGACCTCGCCGCTCTCGCCCGCATCCCGCCCAAGGACGTTGCGATCGAGGCAAGGCAGTTTCTGACGGGGTTAGCGGAGAAGAAGTAAGAACAAGAATATCTCTCGCCAAGACGCAAAGACGCCAAGAAGATAAAGAGAAAGACTATTCGGAGAGACGGTTGACGATTCGGACCATGCCGCCTTTCATGACGGCGTCGCCGAAGTTGAGCAGGTAGCCGAGCCGCTTGTCAGAGAGCCGAAGGTAGGTCAGGAGCTGTTTCTTGTGCGCGTTGTTGAGTGCTTCGACGCACTTCAGCTCGAGTATCACTTTGCGTTCGACAATGAGATCGATGCGAAAAGCTCCTTCGAACTTGACTCCTTTGTAGACAAGGGGGACCGGCACCTGCCGTTCTACGTGCAGACCTCTGCTTCGGAGCTCGTGGGCAAGGATGACCTCGTACACAACCTCCAGCAGACCTGGTCCGAGATCCCGATGAATCTGCACTGCGGCGTCGACCACCCTTCTCCCAATTTCATCCTCTTCCATCTTGCCTTCCCTTGGCGTCTTGGCGAGAGATATTTCCGGTTCCGGCGACCTAAGCCCCCTGCCCTTGCTTCAGCGCCGATACGAGCGTCCGCGTCAGGTCGCGG
>JBIOUH010000113.1:0-33438 GCA_044866955.1 Steroidobacteraceae bacterium | reverse complement strand
GCGCGAGGGACTCAAGCTCGGAGCGGCGACCATCGTGGCGTCGCTGCTGCCGCTTCCTGCGCTGGCTGCAGAACAAGCCGGCGCCATTCGTCCGTTCAAGGTCAATTTTCCAGACGCAGCGCTCGCCGACTTGCGCAAGCGGATCAACGCCACCCGGTGGCCGGAGCGGGAAACGGTCACGGATGCATCGCAGGGCGTGCAGCTCGCGACCATGCAGAAACTGGCGCGCCATTGGGCGACGCAGTACGACTGGCGCAAGTGCGAGGCGCGGCTGAACGCTCTGCCCCAGTTCATTACGCAGATCGACGGGCTGGACATTCACTTCATTCACGTGCGTTCGAAACACGAAAATGCGCTGCCGCTCATCGTCACTCACGGCTGGCCCGGCTCGGTCATTGAGCTGCTGAAGATCGTCGAGCCGCTGACGAATCCCACGGCGCAGGGCGCGAGCGCAGCGGACGCCTTCCATCTGGTGATTCCGTCGATTCCGGGCTACGGGTTTTCAGGTAAGCCGACCGCGACCGGCTGGGATCCGGCCCGCATGGCGCGTGCCTGGGTCGTGCTGATGAGGCGCCTCGGTTACCAGCAATTCGTGGCGCAAGGCGGCGATTGGGGCGCGATGATCACGGATGTGATGGGCACGCAGGCGCCTGCGGAATTGCTCGGCATTCATCTCAACTGGGTGTTTGCGGTTCCGCAGGACATCAACGGCGCAGCCTTCACGGGTCAGCCCGCTCCCGAGGGCCTTTCCGCGGACGAGCGGCGCGCGTACGAGCAGCTGGGCAATTTCTACCGTAAGGGCGTCGGCTATGCGTTCGAGATGGCAAATCGCCCGCAGACCCTCTACGGATTCGCGGATTCGCCGATCGGCCTGGCGGCGTTCCTGCTCGACCACGACGAACGCAGTTACCAGCTCATCGCGCGCGCCTTTGACGGCGAACACAGCGGCCTGACGCGGGACGATGTCCTCGACAACATCACGCTCTACTGGTTGACGAATACCGCGCTCTCGTCCGCGCGCATCTACTGGGAGAACAAGCTCGGCTTCTTCACGCCGAAAGGGGTCGGCATTCCGGTCGCGGTGAGCGCCTTTCCGGACGAGGTTTGCACCATCCCGCGCACCTGGGCGGAGCGTGCCTATCCCAAGCTCATCTACTACAACAAGCTGGAGAAGGGCGGCCATTTCGCGGCGTGGGAACAGCCGCAACTCTTTTCGCAGGAGATTCGTGCGGGCTTCAGATCGCTGCGTACATAGGGGACGCAATTCAGGCGCCGCTGCCGATGAGCATCCGGGAGCGGCGCCAATCCGTGCGACCGAGTGTGAGCCGGAGTTTGTCGGCCATTCGCACCAGTCCAGGTAACGAGTCCGCGTTCATCTTCCGCATGATGCTGCCTCGATGCGCTTTCACCGTGACTTCACTGATGCCGAGCTCCCAGCCGACTTCCTTGTTCAACAGGCCTGCGGTAATCAGCACCATGACTTCGCGCTCCCGCCGGCTGAGCGACGCGTAACAGTCCCACATGGCGCGCATATGCCAAGCTTCATCTAGTGCCGTGCAGCTACGGTTGATGGCGCTGCGGATTGCGCTCAGCAGCAGGTCGCCGACCAGCGGCTTGGTGAAGAAGTCCGCGGCTCCCGCCTTCATGGCACGGACTGTCGTCGGCACATCGCCGTGCCCGCTGATGAAAATGATCGGCATGTCGGTCCGATCGGCCAGCAGCTTCTGCAAATCGCACCCATTGAGATCTGGAAGGACGACGTCGAGCAACAGGCAGCTCGGCGCCCATACTCGCGGCTGCGCCAGGAACTCCTGCGCCGACCTGAAGGTCACGGGCTGCCAGCCGGCCGATTCGATGAGCAGTCGCAGCGACTCGCGCACGGATGCTTCGTCGTCAACGACGAATACCCTGGGTTCGGCGTCGGACATGTGCCGTACCTCTCGCGTGCAGCCAGCGGTGCAGCATGCTCACTCGCTCTTGCGGTCGCGCGCCATCACATCTTTCTATTAGTTACGACGCTGCATCGATCGGCCAGAGTGGCTGTATGACTGATCAGCCCACCGCCCGGGTCGTGGCAGTCGTCGATGACGACCCGGGCATTCTGCGGTCACTCGAATATCTGCTCGAATCGGCCGACTACGCGGTGCGCTTGTTTGCGTCCGGCTCGCAACTGATGGACAGCGGCTGTCTGCCGCAGATCGATTGCCTGATCTCCGACATCGACATGCCGGGCATGGATGGGTTCGAGCTGTTGCGGCAGGTGCATGCGGCGCGCCCGGGGTTGCCGATCGTCCTCATCACCGGTTACCCCGAGACGCTGAAACGATTGCCGACCCGGGGGGACAGCAAGCCGCGCTGCTTCACCAAGCCATTCCAGGGGCCGGAATTGCTCGCGGCGATCGGCGAATCGTTGCATCGGCAACGCTAGCCCTTTCGCCTGCACACCGGCGCGGCGCAGAATCCGTGCAATGGTCACGACTCACGGCGTCGTTGCAGAGGAACAGCAGTTCTTCCCCTCGGCAGTCTCGCCGGGTCCGGCGCAGAAGCGGCTGGCTCTGGCGGTCGTGCTCGGCCTGGTGGCGGTCTTCGTAGCGATCACTGCCGGGCTGCTCTCAGGCGTCACGAGCCATCGCGTTGTCGCCTTCCTGCCGGCTTATCTCGCGGCGATGTTCGTCTGCGATTCGATCACGGCGATCCTCCTGTTCGCGCAGTTCTCGATCCTGCGGCTGCGGTCCACGCTGGTGATCGCCTGCGCCTACCTCTACACGGCGCTCATCCTGATTCCGTATGTGCTGGCGTTTCCGGGTGTGTTTGCGCCTACGGGTGTGTTTGGTGGCCTGCAGACTGCGGCGTGGCTCTACGTGCTGTGGCATTGCGGCTTTCCGCTGCTCGTCATCGCCTATGCCTTGTCCAAGGACCAGCCTCTCAGCAAGCGATTGATTACCGGCACGACCAGCGCCTCGATCGCCCGAGCCGTCGCTCTGATCGCCGCCTTTGTCCTGGCAACAACATTTGTCTGCGCTGCAGGGGACCCGTGGCTGCCTCGGATCATGCTCGACCCCATACGGTTCGGACCGCAGTGGCCGTATCTGGTCGGCGCGCCGATCGCCTCGGTGAGCGCTGCGGCGCTGCTCGTGCTCTGGATCAAGCGACGCTCGATGCTCGATCTTTGGCTGACGGTGGTCATGTTCCTGTATCTAATCGAAGTGCCTCTGAGCTACTACCCGACTCCTCTGCGCTTCAGCGGCGGCTGGTATGCCGTTCGAGTGTTCGGCTTCCTTGCCAGCAGTCTCGTGCTGGTCGTCCTGCTGTACGAGATCCAGAGCCTTTATGCGAGGCTCCTCGGCGCCGTTCTTGCCCAGCGCCGCGAGCGTGAGGCCCGGCTGATGACTGGCGATGCCGTCGCAGCTTCGATCGCTCACGAGATCCGGCAGCCGCTCACGGCGATGGTGACGACCGCCGATGCCGGGCTGCGCTTTCTCGAGCGCACGACGCCGAATTTCGAGAAAGCCAGGCAGGCTTTCAGAAATATCGCCGCGGACGGCCATCGAGCGGGGGCCGTCGTGGCCAACATTCGCGCCAACTTCAAGGCCGACGTGCGGGAAAGAACGTCGTTCGACGTCAACGAGCTCATCCAGGAAACCATCGCCCTGATGCGCGACGACCTGCAGACGCACGCGATCGTCCTGCAGGCCGAGCCCAACGCACAGACGCCGCTAATCAGGGGCAACCGGATTCAGCTCCAGCAAGTGCTGGTGAACCTGGTGAGGAACGCCATCGAAGCCATGATGGCGAAGGATGATCCGAGAATCCTGACTGTGAAGTGCGAGCCGTACGCCGGCGACCGCGTGATCGTTGCCATTGCAGACACCGGAACGGGGATTCGCTCGCAAGACCTCGAGCAGATCTTCAACCCGCTGTTCACGACCAAGTCCGACGGCATGGGGATGGGGTTGTCGATCTGCCGCGCCATCGTCGACGCGCACGAAGGCCAGCTATGGTTTTCCCCGAACAGCCCGCACGGCGCCGTCTTTCAGTTCACGCTGCACGCCGATGGCCCGGCCTCCGCGGCGCGCTGATCATTTCTGCGGATGCCGCGTGCGGGTCAGCGGGATCTCGAGAGCGGCGACCATTCTGACGAGCTCGGCGAGCGAGCCGGCTGCCATTTTTTTCATGATGCTGCCGCGGTGAATCTGCAGCGTGACCTCACTGATGCGGAGCTCGGCGGCGGCCTGCTTATTCAGCAAACCGCTCGCAACCAGCGGCAGGACCTCTAGTTCGCGCGGCGTCAGCGACGCCAGGCGTTGCTGCAAGTCGGCCAGCTCGGCCCGCCTACGCCTTGCGTCGCGATTCTGCGCGAGCGCCGCCTCGATCGCCCGCATCAGGTCGGGCTCTCTGAACGGCTTGGTGAGGAAATCGACTGCGCCCGCCTTGATCGCGCGCACGGACGACGGAATGTCTCCGTGCCCGGTGACGAACACGATGTGCGGGTGATCGCCTTGCGTGATCCGGCGCTGGAGCTCCAGTCCATTGATGTCCGGCAGCTCGACGTCCAGCAGTAGGCAAGCCGGGAGATCCGGCTTCGGGTACGCCAGGTATTCAGCGGCGGACCCGAACGCGACCGCGTGCATGTCGTAGCTCGAGAGCAGCGCGGTCAATGCTTCGCAGATCCGGCGATCGTCGTCGACAATGAAAACGATGTGATCGTGCGCCATCAGCCCGATGGTACATCCGTCCGGGTTCGCCGATAGTAATTGGGGTAGTCCGGCGTCAGTCCCTTGAACCGCCGGTGGATCCACAGGTACTGCTCGGGCGAGCGGCGCACCTGCGCTTCGATCAGCTCGTTGAAGCGACGCGCGTCGGTAGCCGGATCGTCGGTCGGAAAGTTTTCCAGCATCGGCTGGATCACCATGCGATAGCCGCGCGAACCGGGCAGGCGCTCCGGAAAGTAGGGCAGCACCGCGGCGCCCGTCATGCGCGCGAGCCGGGACGTCGCCGTGTTCGTTGCAGCTGGCAGATGGAAGAACTGCACCATCTCCGCGCCCTTCTTGCGATACGCCTGATCGGGCGCGTACCACACGGGCTCGTTGTTCTTCAGTGCCGTGATCAGCGTGCGGATGTCGTCGCGCGGGATCGCCCGCTTCGCCTGGCGATTGCGGTTGCGCGCCAGGAACCTTTCGAGCACGAGGTTGCGCGTCGGGCGATACATGATGCTCGTCGGAATCCGCACACACAGTGCACGCGCACCGATCTCCAGCGCTGTGAAGTGAGCGCTGAGCAGTATTGCTCCACGACCGCGCGCCAGTGCGGCACGCAGGTGCTCTTCACCTTCCAGTCGCGTCAGCTTGCGAATGCGCGCGTCGGAGCTCCACCAGCTGATCGCCGTCTCGAACAGGCCGATGCCGAGACTGCGGAAATGCTCGCGCAGGATCCTTTCGCGCTCGGCGAGCGGCAGCTCCGGGAAGCACAGCTCCAGGTTGCGGCGCGCGATGCGCACGAAACCCAGCGGCAGGCGCCCGAGCAGACCGCCGATGCGGCGTCCGAGCCAGACCAGGAAAGAGAACGGCAGCGGCTCGAACACTCGCAGGATGGCGAGGGCGAGCCAGGTCGGCCAGTAGCGCGGGTGGAACATCATCGGCGGTACGGGTCTCCGTCCGGCCCGGGTCGTCTGAAGCGCTTGTACGTCCAGAGATACTGCTCCGGATGGTCGCGCACGTTGCACTCGATCAGCTCATGAAAGCGCCGCGTGTCGTCGATCGGATCGTCCGAGGGAAAGTTGTCGAACGGCGCGTGGATCGCGACGACGTAACCGCGGTTGTCAGCGCGCCGCCGCGGAAAGTACGGCAGCACCGGCGCACCGGAGATTTTCGCGAGACGCGAGGTGGCGACGTTCGAGGCCGCGGGCTGACCGAAGAACGGCACGATCTCGCTGTTCTTGCCGGTGTAGCGCTGGTCCGGTGCGTACCACACGGGCAGATTGTTCTTCAGGGCCTGCAGCAGGTCGCGCACGCGGTCGCTGGAGATCGCGCTGACTGTGTGGCGGCTGCGGTTGCGCCGCGAAAGCTCGGCGATCAGCGCGTTTTTGGGCGTGAGGTACATGATGCTCGTCGGGCCGAGCAGCGTGAGAGCGCGCGCGCCCATCTCGAGCGTCGTGAAGTGTGCGCTCAGCATCAGTGCTCCGCGGCCTTTTTGCAGGGCTTCGCGCAGGTGCTCGACGCCTTCGAAATCGACCATGCCCTGCAGGCGTTGCGGGCTCGCCCACCACACCAGGCCGGTTTCCAGCAGCGCGCAGCCCAGCGACTCGAAATGGCCTTTGACGAGATCGGCGCGCTCCCGGTCGGTCAGGCCTGGCAGGCACAGGCTGACGTTGATATCCGCAATGCGGCGGTCGCGCCGGCTGACGGCGTGGGCGATGCGACCCAGGCCGCGCCCGATGGCCATCTGCCATCGCAACGGCAGCGCGTTGACCGCGCGCACCAGGCCCAGGCCCAGCCACAGCAGCCAGTACCGGGGACCCAGGAAGCTATAGAGCGGGACACGTTCGGGATCGTGCTCGTGTTCGAGTACCATCGGCGCGCATGTTAGACATCTCCAAGAACATGGCAACATGCTGAGGCTCCTGTACTCGGCCCTCCTGTACCTCGTCGCGCCGCTGGCTTTCGCTGCAACCGCCCTGCGCGGGCTGCGCGATCCGTCGTATCGCGACCGTCTGGGCGAGCGGCTGGGCTTCACGCAGCTGCGCTTCGCGACGCCGCCGCTCTGGATTCACGCCGTTTCGGTGGGCGAAGTGCAGGCAGCAGCAGTGCTGGTGCGCGCGCTCGCGCAGCGCTATCCGCAGCATCCGATCCTCGTCACGACAGCCACACCGACGGGTGCGCAGCGGGTGCGCGCGTTGTTCGGCGATTCCGTTCGTCACGCCTACCTGCCGTACGACTTGCCCGGCGCCGTGCGACGGTTCCTTGCGCGCACGACGCCGGCGTTGGCCATCGTGATGGAGCGTGAGATCTGGCCGAACCTGTTCCGCGCCTGCTTCGAGCGCCGCATCCCGATCCTGCTCGCGAGTGCGCGCATCTCCGAGCGCTCCGGTCAACGGCATCGCCGGTTTGCGGGATTGTTTCGCGAGGCGCTGGCGTGCGACGTCACCATCGCGGCGCAGACTGCAGCGGACGCCGGGCGTTTTCGCGCCATCGGTATTCCCGCCGCAGCAGTGCACGTCACTGGTAACGTCAAGTTCGACTTCGAGGTGCCGGAAGAGGCGAGGCGGACAGGCGCGCACATTCGCACCGAGCTGGGCTCGCGGTCGGTGTGGATTGCCGGCAGCACGCACGAGGGCGAAGAGGACATCGTGCTCGATGCGCACGAGCGCGTACGCGCGGCACGCAGCGACGCGTTGCTGTTGCTCGTGCCGCGACATCCGAATCGTTTCGATGCGGTGAAGTCGTGGCTGCGCGGGCGCAATGTCCGTTTCGTTACCCGCTCTGCGCGCGAGGCGATCGCGGCAGACACATCGGTGCTGCTCGTCGACACGCTGGGCGAGCTGCTCAGTTTCTACGCAGCGGCGAACGTCGCTTTCGTCGGCGGCAGTCTGGTGCCGATCGGTGGACACAATCTTCTGGAGCCTGCGGCGCTGAATCGGCCGATCATCGTCGGCCCGCACAACTTCAACGCGGCAGACATCGCACAGATGTTTCTCGCAAGTGGCGCTGCTGTGCAGGTTGAGTCGGCAACGCAGCTCGCCGCCGCCGTGCTCGATTTGCTGACGAACGCCGCACGCCGCGACGAAATGATCGCGAAGGCGCACGCGCTTCTGCAGGCCAATCGAGGCTCGCTCGCGCGCGTGCTCTCGCTCGTGGACGAGCAGCTGTCTGGCAAGAGTCGGGGATCTGCGTTGACGCCTGCTTCTTCGTAATACTGACCCGTGTATCACTCATGCTGAAACCTCTTTCAGTCGTAGTTCTCGCGGCGGCCGCGATATTGGCGTTGCGCTTCTGGAAGCTGCGAGACGCGCGATTCGGCGTCGATGACGAAGGTGGCGCACTTTCGATACCGGTGAGGTCGGCGATCCGGTGCTGCGCTAAGAAATCTTCCGACCCCGCTCCCCGCGTGCGGCGTTAGGCAAGCGCCTGAGCAGCAGCAATATCGAACTAAATATAGGTGGGTAGACTGGGTCTGCCGGCGCACACTGCGCGCGCTCGTTTTGGCAAACCCATCGAAAGATGGGGACGCAAAGCCTCCGGTCCGAACGGCAGTTGTGGATAGCGGGGTTGCCGGCAGATCCACAGGCAAATACGAGCGCACGCGCGATCTGCTGAACCTCCTCGTCTCTTCGCGACCTCCCGGTCTCATCGTCGGCGCGCGGCGCTTGCCCCGATGGGAATGCCAACTCCGGGCGGGTCGATCGACACAAGCAACATCGAAGAGACTCGAAAAGGGGTTTGCATATGGACGCTCATCATTTGCTGAGGAGAGCCGTGTGGGCTGGCCTGGCCGCTGCCGCACTGGCTACGACGGCGCACGCGCAGGTAGATCCGGGAGTGCGCGGCGGCGGGGCAGGAGCAGGCTCGCCGTTTTCCGATCTCACGACCAACGAGCGCGCGTTCTTCGACGTCGGCCTGGAGGACTTCGAAGAAGCGGAAGGCGTCGGCGAGGGCATGGGACCACGGTTCAACCTCGACGGTTGCGCCGGCTGTCACCTGCAGCCCGCCGTCGGCGGCACTTCGCCGGCAGTGAATCCGCAGGTCGCAGTGGCTACTGCGTTCGGAGCACAGAACACCGTGCCTTCGTTCATCACGCTGAACGGCCCGGTGCGCGAAGCGCGGTTCAAGTTCAACCCGGATGGCAGCCGCGACGGCGGCGTACACGCGTTGTTCACGATCCGCGGCCGCATCGACAGCACCGGTAACGCCAGCGGCTGCACGGCAGCGCAGGAAGACTTCGGCGCGCAGGTCGCGCGCAATAACGTCATCTTCCGCATTCCCACGCCGACGTTCGGCGCGGGCCTGATGGAGATGATTCCGGACCAGACGCTGATCAACAATGTCAATGCGAGTCCGAACACCAAGGCGGCATTCGGCATCAGCGGGCGTCTGAACCGCAACGGCAACGACGGCACGATCTCCCGCTTCGGCTGGAAGGCGCAGAACGAATCGCTGCTGCTGTTCTCGGGCGAGGCGTACAACGTCGAGATGGGCATCTCGAACGAGCTGTTCCAGGTCGAGCGGGACGAGAACGCCACCTGCCAGTTCGCTTCGCATCCCAATGACGTGACGAACGTCGACGGACCGCTGCCGACGGATACGGTCAGCGCCGTCGAGAAGTTCGCGTTCTTCATGCGCTTCCTCGCGCCGCCGACTGCGTCGACGAGCTTGCCCGGCGGCTCCACGTCTATCTCGCGTGGCCGCCAGCTGTTCAGCGCGGTCGGATGCGCGCTCTGCCACACGCCGACACTGCGCACGGGCACTTCGACAGTCGCAGCGCTGAGCAACAAGGACGCCAATCTGTTCTCCGACCTCGCGCTGCACGCGATGGGGCCGGGGCTCGCAGACAACGTCGTGCAAGGCGGGGCACGCGCCGACGAGTTCCGGACGGCGCCGCTGTGGGGCCTGGGGCAGCGCATCTTCTTCCTGCATGACGGCCGCACGTCCGACCTGAGGTCGGCGATCGCGGCTCATCGCAGCTCGGGCAATTCGCAGTTCGGTCCGTCCGAGGCGAATACGGCAGTGAACCAGTACAACTCGCTGAGTGCGGGCAGCAGGCAGGACGTGCTGAACTTCCTGCGCTCTTTGTAGAAAAGAAAAGCGGTTAGCGGTCAACGGTTGGCGGTTGGTGCAGAAACCGATCAATCGCTGACCGCTCTTTCCGCACCAACCGCTAACCGCCAACCGCTAACCGCTTCTACTCTTCAGGTACCATACGCGCCCCAGCACAGCGACGGCGCGGAGAAAAATTCCATGAAGAGAATCGTGCGAAGCGGACACTTGGTGCTCATGTTGCTCGTTGCGTCTGCCGCAACGGCTGCCGAAAGCGCCGCACAGCAAGGCGTCCAGGCCGGCGACATCGACCGCAAGACCGATCCGTGCACGGACTTCTTCCAGTACGCCAACGGCCGCTGGCGCGCCGAGAATCCGATTCCCGCGTCGATGCCGCGGTGGAGCCGGCGCTGGGCTGCCGGCGAGGCGAACAAGGATCAGCTGCGCAAGATCCTCGAACAGGCCGCGGCCATGAAGGCGCAGCGCGGCAGCATCGAGCAGCTGACGGGTGACTTCTACGCGGGCTGCATGAACGAGCAGCAGGCGAACAGCCTCGGCGCGAAACCTATCGCTCCGCTGCTTACGCAGATCGATGCCATCCGCACGCAGGCGGATCTGCACAAGACCCTCGCGGCATTGCACGAGGTGCAGATCGCGGCGCCGTTCGTGGTGGCGGGCGACTCCGACGCTCACAATCCGTCGTTCACGATCGCGCAGTACTACGCCAGCGCGCTCGGCATGCCCGATCGCGACTACTACCTGAAGGATGACGCACGCTTCAAAGAAGCGCGCGAAAAATATCGTGCGTACCTGCAGCGTCTGTTCGCGCTCGCCGGCAGCAACGACGCGCAGGCGAAGGCTGCGACCGAGACCGTCATGCGCGTCGAGACCCGCTATGCGCAGGCGTCGCTCGACAACGTCGCGCTGCGCGATCCGCAACAGACCGATCACAAGATGACGTTTGCGGAGCTGCAGAAGCTGGCGCCGGCGTTCGAGTGGGGCGCGTATTACACGGCGACCGGGCTGACGCAGGGCGATCTGAACGTGACCGAGCCGAAGCTCCTCCAGGAGTTCGACCGCCAGCTGCGCGAGACTTCCATCGCGGATTGGCAGACCTACCTGCGCTCGCGCGTGCTCGATTCCGCGGCGCCGTCGCTGTCCGCCGATTTCGTCAAGGCCGAGTTCGACTTTCGCGAGGCGTTCCTCAACGGCGCGCGCGAGATGAAGCCGCGCTGGAAGCGCTGCGCAGAAGCGACCGACGCGCTGCTCGGCGAGGCGCTCGGCCGCAAGTACGTCGAGAAATATTTCCCGCCCGAAGCGAAGGCGCGGATGCAGGAGCTGGTGAAGAACCTGCTGCTGGCGATGAAGGACACGATCGAGGGCCTCGAGTGGATGAGCCCGCAGACCAAGGCGCGCGCGCTCGAGAAGCTGTCGACCTTCAATCCGAAGGTCGGCTACCCCGACAAATGGAAGGACTACAGCAAGGTAGCCGTGCGCCGTGACGCGTACTGGGAGTCGGTCCTGGCGGCGCGCCGCTTCGGCGTCGAGGACGATCACAAGCAGATCAACAGGCCGACCGATCGCGGCCGCTGGCTGATCACGACGCCGACTTCGGATGCGTACTACAACCCAACGCTGAACGAGATCGTGTTCCCCGCCGGAATCCTGCAGCCGCCGGCCTTCAGCATGCAGGCCGTCGACGCGGTCAACTACGGCGCGATCGGCGTCGTGATCGGCCACGAGATCAGTCACGGCTTCGACGACCAGGGCGCGCAGTTCGACGCGCAGGGGCGACTGAAGAATTGGTGGACCGACGCGGACCTGAAGAAATTCCAGGCGCGCGGTCAGTGCGTCGTGAAGCAGTTCGAGAATTACTTCATCGAGCCCGGCATCCACCACAACGGCAAGCTGGTGCTCGGCGAGAGCATCGGCGACCTCGCGGGCGCGAAGATCGCCTATCGCGCGTTCCACATAGCCCAGCGCGGCAAGCCGCCGGCGCCGACGATCGATGGCTTCACGCCGGATCAGCAATTCTTCATCGCGTGGGGACAGTTCCGCGGCGACGAGCTGCGGCCGGAGTTCGCGCGCACGATGGTGCAGGGCGACCCGCACCCGGTCGCGAAGTATCGCGTCATCGGCCCGGTCTCGAACCTGCCGGAGTTCCAGCAGGCGTTTCAGTGCAAGGCCGGCTCACCGATGGTGCGCAAGCCCGAGGAGCGCTGCGAGGTGTGGTGAAGAACCAAAAGAACTCTCGCCAGGATCGCCAGGATCGCCAGGATCCCCAAGGCAAGAACTCCGAATTTCCAAATTCCGAATTCTTCCTTGGCGTCTTGGCGTCTTGGCGAGAGATATTCCGGTCTCCTGTTCCTTCTCCGCAAACCACCTGGTGCACTAACACTCGCACTCTGCTGCGGAGGGGTCTAACTCTCGGCGGCTGGGTACTGGACGACGGCGGCTCGCTGCGGGCACTGCGAGAAGGAAGAAATATCTCTCGCCAAGACGCCAAGACGCCAAGGAGAATTCAGAGAATTTCAGGGAGTGTTTTTACTTCTTGCTCTTGATCCATCTGTCGATCTTGGCTTCGAGCACGCTCAGCGGCAGCGAGCCATCGCGCAGCACGACGCTGTGGAACTCGCGAACGTCGAAGCGTGAGCCGAGCGCCGCCTGCGCCTTGTTGCGCAGCTCGCGGATGCGCAGCTGGCCGATCTTGTAGCCGAGCGCCTGGCCCGGAATCGCGATGTAGCGCTCGACTTCCGACACAGCGTCGCTTTCCGCCATCGACGAGTTGTCGAGCATGTATTTGATCGACTGCTCACGCGTCCAGTTCTTGGTGTGCAGCCCGGTGTCCACGACCAGGCGCATCGCGCGCAGCATTTCGTCGCTCAGCCGGCCGTAGTACTGGTACGGATCGGTGAACATGCCGAGCTCTTTGCCGATCGACTCGGCGTACAGCGCCCAGCCTTCCTGGTACGCGACGTAGCCGTTGCCGAAACGGCGGAAGCGCGGCAGCTCGGTCAGCTCCTGCTGGATGCTGACCTGGAAGTGATGACCGGGCGACGCTTCGTGCAGCGACAGCGTCTCCATGCCGAACTTCGGCTGCGCTTTCAGGTTGTACGTGTTGACGTAGAAGATGCCCGGGCGCGAGCCGTCGGCCGATGGCGGCTGATAAAAGCCGCCCGCCGATGACTGTGCGCGGAACGCCTCGACCGCACGCACCTCGTAGTCCGCCTTCGGGAAGTCCTTGAACAGCTTCGGCAGCTTCGCATCGATCTTCTGCTGCAGGTCGCGGAAGCCCTGGATCAGGGCGTCGCCGTTGTCGTAGTAGAACTGCGGATCGTCCTGCAGGAACTTGAAGAACGCCGCGAGATCGCCCTTGAAGCCGACCTGCTGCTTGACCTGCTCCATCTCCCCGCGGATGCGAGCAACCTCTTTCAGGCCGATGTTGTGGATCGCGTCCGGCGCGAGATCGGTCGTCGTCGACTGCTTGGCCAGGTACGCATACCACTCGCGGCCGTTCGGCACGCTCGACATGCCGACCTCGGTGCGCGCGCCCCTGATGTAGTCGTCGCGAATGAAATCGAGCAGCCGCTGGTAGGCCGGATTGATCTCTTTCGTGATCGCGTCGCGATACGCAGCCTGCAGTCGCGTCTGGTCTGCGGCGCTGACGGCATCCGGGAATTTCTTCACGGGCGCGTAGAACAGGCTCGCCTGCGGATCGGCGACGATCAGGTCCTTCAGCTGCGGCAGCACTTTCTCCATGAGCACGCGCGGATACGTCACGTGCTCCGTCAGCCCCTTGCGCATGTTCGTGATCGCCTGATCCGACCACACGATGTAGCCGCGCATGCGGGCCAGCCAGTGCTCGTAGTCCGCAGTTGTCGCGAAGGGCTGCGCGCTCGTGCCCGATCCGAGCACGGGCATCAGCGCAGGCAGGCTCTGGAACTGGTTGATCGGCGCCAGCTCGCCGGGGAACTTCGCGCCATCGATCGAGGCGCGCAGGTCGTACATGAAGATCTCGACGCTCAGCCGGTCGGCGTCCGACAGTTGGGTTGCGGCCAGCTTCTGCGCGTCTTCGAGCGCCTTGCGGTCCACCGCCAGCGCCATCGCGATGAACTCGGGCGAGATGTTGTTGGTGAGCTGATCGTCGTAGCGATGGTCGCCGATGAACGTCGCGAGCAGCGGATTGAGCTGCAGCTGGCGCTCGAAGTAGTCCTCGAAGAGCTTGTTCAGCGCGGTGGAGGCGGCGCTGGCGCCGATACCCGCGGCGGGCGTCTGTTCCGCCGCGAAGCAGGGACCCGACGTCAATCCTGCGGCGAACACAGCGGTCGCCAGCACGAAGTATTTTCGCAGCACTGCCGTTGATCCTTCAGCGAAGAAAGAGGCCGGCAGTTTCGACAACGCGCGGAGCAAAAGAAAGCCCCCGCAGTGCTATTTCTCCACGTCGGTGCTGCCGCCGGTGCTGGCGACCACGCGGATGCTGCCGCCCGAGGTGCGTGCGTAGATCTCGTTGCCGCCGCCGTTGAGGGTGCCGGTCAGCTTGTGCTCGCCCATCTCGGTCGTGGTGACCGGCAGCTCTGTCTTGACGCTGCCGCCGCTGGTCGTCGCGTTGAGCTGTCCGGTCGTGTTCTTCGGCACGCGCACCGTCAAGTTGCCGCCGGAGCTGGAGACCGAGATACCGCGATTCGCACCGACCAGCTCGGCCGTTACGTTGCCGCCCGAAGTGTGTGCCGCGATCTTGCCGTCGATCGTCGCGCGGATGTCGCCGCCGGACGTCTTCAGCTCCGAGTCGCCGCGAATGCCGCTGGCGATGACGTTGCCGCTGGACGTGCGCGCCAGGACCCGGCCGGAGACGTCATTGAGGTGGATGTAGCCGCCGGAGGTCTTCGCGTCGAGATCGCCGGTCACGCGCGTCACGTCGATGTCGCCACCGGAAGTGTTGAGCCGCGTATTGCCGTCGATCTGCTCGGCCCGCACGTCGCCGCCGGAGGTCTGCATTTCCACGGGACCGTGCATTTCGGTCACCTTGATGTCGCCGCCCGATGTCTTGGCGCGTGCATCGCCTTGCAGCTGCCCGACGACGATGTCGCCGCCCGAGGTGCGGATGTCGATGTTGTACTGGTGCGGCACCTTCACTTCTACCCGGCCGTCGAGATTCCAGCCACCGAAGAAGTCGGTCCACTTGCTAGAGCCGTGCTTCGCGGTGACCGCAACGTCGTCGCCGCTCTGTTCGGCGGTCAGCGTGATGCGCTCCAGCGCGTTCTCCGCGCCTTTCATCAGGATGTGCACCTCGACCTGATTGCCGGAGGTGCCCTCCACGCGCAGGTCGCTGCCGTCCGATTCGATCGTCAGCCGGCCGCCGGGCGAGACTGTGAAGGTTCGGTCGAGCCGCTTCTCCGCCGCCTGGGAGGTGAGGGAGCAGGCGAGGAGGCAGACACCGAGCAGGCTGACGAAACGAACGGGCATGGAAATTCCCCTCTGGCGAGATGTTCTGCCATCTGGGACGCTAACACGCTCCCAAAGGTTGCAGGCGGACACTATTCCGTCCGGTCGTCATGACAGAGCGCAATCCCCAGGCCGAGCAGATGGCCGACGAGTCGATGCTGCGCAATCTCGCGGCGCAGGCCGCGGCGATCTGGCCGCAGGAGCAGAGCCTGTTCCACCGCTACCCGCTCCCCGCCAAGGCGCGCATCGCAGACATAGGCTGCGGCAGCGGCGAGATCACGTCCCGGCTCGCGGCGCGGTATCCGCAGGCGGAGCTGGTCGGCGTGGACATCCTGGAAGGCTCGGTCGCATATGCGCGCAAGCGGTACGCAGAGTTGTCGCCGCGGGTGCGGTTCGAGCAGGGCGACGCTTTCGAGCTGGCGTTCGCAGCCGCGCAGTTCGACCTGGTGGTCTGCCGGCACATGACACAGGCCGTGCCGGAACCGCAGCGGGTGTTGTCGGAGCTGCATCGCATCTGCCGGCCGGGCGGCTGGGCGCACGTGCTGAGCGAAGACTACGGAATGATCCACGCCGACGCCGGCAAGCTCGATGCAGACCGTTTGTGGCACGAGGGCGTGATTCCATTCACGCATGCGACCGGCACCGACGCGGAGGTCGGACGGCGCACCTGGGCGCTCATGAAGCGCATCGGCTTCGAGGATCTGCATGTAGACTACATCGTAGTCGACACGATCCGCGTGCCGCGCGCAGTGTTCGGCGCAATCATCGCAGCCTGGCGCGACGGCTACACCGAAGCGCTGGCGCGTCACACGAAGCTGCGCGTGGAAGAAGTGCGAGGTCTGTTCGATCAGGTCGTGGCTTCGATCGCCGATCCGGAGCAGTACGTCGTTTGGCACATCCCCATTGTCAGCGGCAGGAAGCCGCAGAAACCCGAATCTCTCTCGTCAAGATCGCCAGGATCGCCAAGGTAAGAGCCGGAAAATTTTTCGCCCTGATTTTCTTGTTCCTCGATTCTTCTCTGGCCTTGGCGGTCTTGGCGATCTTGGCGAGAGGCATTCCGGTCCCTTATTTGCCCTCCGCAAACCACCGGGTGTACTGCAACCTCTTCGATGCGCTTGCCTGCGCAAAGCGACTGCTGTTGCGCGGTGGCCTGAACCATCGGCGACTCGATTCTTGGCGGCCGAGCTTTATCCAGGCACTGCGAGGAACAAGAAATATCTCTCGCCAGGACGCGAAGACGCCAAGGGAAGAGTCAGGAAATTCGATCTTCAGAATTCGTCAGATCGCCAGCGGCGACTTGCCCTTTCAGCCGCGTGCGTTCGAGCTGCGGCGTTTCGCCGCCTTTCCACACTTTCGCGCGATGCACGACGCGATAGGCGAGGGGGCCGCCGTCCGGCGTCGTGCTGCGCTCTTCGCAGCCGGCGCAAAACTCTTCGCAACAAATGCGACCGCCGCGCGGCGTGCGGGAGTAACATCGCTCGCAAGCATCGCACGACGCTGGACGCAGCACCATGACACAACAGCTTGCCGACATCGGTCTCATCGGGCTCGCCGTGATGGGCGAGAACCTCGCGTTGAACATGGAGAGCAAGGGCTTTCGGGTCGCGGTGTACAACCGCACGACCGCGCGCGTCGACGAATTCATCGCGGGTCGCGCACGCGGCAAGAATTTCATCGGCACACGCACGCCCAGCGAGCTCGTCGCTGCGCTCAAGGCGCCGCGCAAGATCCTCATGCTCATCAAGGCCGGGCCCGCGGTCGACGCGGTGATCGAGGAGTTGCTGCCATTGCTCGATCGCGGCGACATCCTGATCGACGGCGGCAACAGCCTGTACACCGACACTCAGCGACGCGCGCGCAAAGTCGAGCAGGCCGGCATGCTGTACGTGGGCTCGGGTGTGTCCGGCGGCGAGGAGGGTGCGCTGACCGGCCCGTCGCTGATGCCAGGCGGCAGCGCGGCCGCGTGGCCGCACATCAAGCCCATCTTCCAGGCTATTTGTGCGCGCACGCCGGACGGCGAGCCGTGCTGCGACTGGATGGGCGAGGACGGCGCGGGACACTTCGTGAAGATGGTTCACAACGGCATCGAGTACGGCGACATGCAGTTGATCGCCGAGACCTACGACGTGATGAAGCGCGTGGTCGGCATGAGCAACGAGCAGATGCACGACGTGTTCGCCGAGTGGAATGCGCGCGAGCTCGACAGTTACCTGATCGAGATCACGCGCGACATCCTTGCTTACCGGACGGAAGCGGGCGAGCAGACGATCGACGTGATTCTCGACGCCGCGGGCCAGAAGGGCACGGGCAAATGGACAGTGATCGAAGCCCTCGACCAGGGCATTGCGTTGACGCTGATCGGTGAGGCGGTGTTTGCGCGCGCGCTGTCTGCGGCCAAGGAAGAGCGCGTCGCGGCGTCGAAGCAGATCGAGTACGAGGGCGGCGGACTCTCCGGCGACAAGCGCGCGCTGGTCGACGATCTGCGGCAAGCGCTGTACGCGGCGAAGATCATCAGCTACGCGCAGGGCTATCAGCTGTTGCGCTCTGCTGCGCAGGTCAACAAGTGGAGCCTCAACTACGGCGGCATCGCGCTCGTCTGGCGCGGCGGCTGCATCATCCGCTCGGCTTTTCTCGGCGACATCAAGAAGGCGTTCGATCGCGAGCCCGGGCTCGTGAATCTGCTGCTCGATCCGTTCTTCCGCGACGCTGTGACGAGTCGGCAGGGCGGCTGGCGACGCGCGATCGTCGCGGCCGTGCAGAGCGGCGTGCCTGTGCCGTGCCTGGGCGCGGCGCTTGCGTACTTCGATGGCTATCGGTCGGAGCGGCTGCCGGCGAACATGATTCAGGCGCAGCGTGACTTCTTCGGTGCGCATACGTACGAGCGAGTCGACGGGCCGCGCGGCAAGTTCTTCCACACGAACTGGACCGGGCATGGCGGCACGACCACTTCGCGCTCGTACAACGTGTGAGTCGCGCTGAAGTGCGACCTGCAGGCACTTGGTAGGTCGGGCTTCAGCCCGACTACACCTTCAATCTCTGCAGGACGCGCTCGACCAGCCGATCGCAGCGCGGTCCCAGAAACGGGAACGTCTGCGGGATCGTGGCGTCGATGTTTTCGCTGAGATAAGCGCGCAGCAGCTTGCGTGCGCGATGGTCGCGCGTCTTCACCGTCGCCGACGGAATGCCGAGATACTCGGCCGTCTCCTCCACCGACAAGCCTTCGACCTCGCGCAACACGAACGCCGTGCGGAACTGCTCGGGCAGGCGCTGCACCGCGCGCTCGAGCAGGCCCCTGAGCTCGGCGTCCTGCGCGAGCGCCTGCGGATCGGCCAGGGACGCCTGTGAATCGTGTGCCACGTTGGTCTCGTCTTCCTCGGACTGCCCGCCGAGATCGGCTTCGATTGCGACATGACTGCGCCGACTGTCGCGGGAACGCACGCGATCGATTGCTTCGTTGCGCACGATGCGGGCGAGCCACGCGCCGAGGCTGCCGGCGCCGGTGTAAGTTGCGAACGCGTAGAACGCGCGCACGTAGCTTTCCTGCAGCACGTCTTCCGCTTCGCTCGCGTCGCCCATGACGCTGACAGCGAGGCGATACAGCCGCTGGTTGTAGCGCCGCATGATCCGTGCGAACGCGTCCTGATCGCCCTGCGCAGCGAGACTCGCCAGCGCCGCGTCGTCGCCGGCGGCGGCGACGTCGGCCGCCGCGAGCGCGGCGACCTTGTGGATGGATTCCGATTCGTTCATACGGTCATCCGCGGGGATTTCCCGGGACAGCGCTGGAGCGCCATCCCTCGGTCAGAACTTGTCCGGGAACTGCTTGGCGATGCCCCCGACCAGCGCATCGGCCAGCGTGTAGATGTGGCTCTTCATCGCCTCCCAGGTGCGCGCTTCGCCGGCCAGATCGTGCGCCGCGAGCTGCTGGTTCTGCTGGACGTGATGGCCGCCGTGCGCTGCGAGCAGGCTCTTCAAGGTTGCTTCCGGAAGGTTCGGGTTGGCGCCGCTCAGGAACTTCGCGATCTCGTTGGCATTGCCGGTGAGGTCGGCGATCGCCTTCTTCGCGCCGGCCGCGTCGCCCGCGACAGTCGCCGTCGCATGCGCCTTGATGGCAGTGTAGTGACCGGCCAGCAGCTTGAACAATTGATCGGTGGCTGCCTTGCCATAAAACGGCTCGATCGAGCCCGCGATCTGCTTGGCGTTGGCCACCACCTGCTTCTCCGCGAAATCCGCGGCCGCCTGGTTCTTCTCGGCGAGCCCACGCACCACCTCGCGAACCCAGAAGATGTGCCCGACCCACAGGTCGCGCTCGGCCGCCTGCGTCGCGGCGACTTTTGCAGGGATCGGGCCACTCGGCGCGTCGGCCGCGGCGGGACCGGCGAGGGAAATCAGGGACGACAACAAGGAGGCAGCGAGGACCGTACGTAGTGACTTCATGGACTTCTCCGCAACTGGTATTCCTGTTGCGAGTGACGGAACCCGGATTGCGGAGGTTCCCGCGTCCGTCTCCGCCGCGTCACTGCGGCTTGTTGCCGAACTGCATCTCCAGTGCGACGCCGATTTCGGGACTCGCGTCGCGATCCTCGGTGAGCTTGCGACGCGGAAACGAGACGCCGCCGCGCAGCTCGAGGAACAGCCAGTCCGGCGTAAGCTGGCGGCGCAGGATCAGGCGCGCGGAATGCCGGGTCAGCTGCACCTCGTTGTCCGTCTCCCCTTCGGTCTGCAATTGCCACGCCAGCCCGGTGCGCGAGTTCAGGCTCTGGAACAGCGTGAGCTGCGTGTACCACTCCAGGCCGATCGTCTCTTCGGTGTACTTGCCGAGGTTGGCCCAGCGCAGCAGCAGCGTGTCCGAGATAGCACGGTCGAGGTACGTGCGCGTCGTCGTGCCGAAGCCTTCGGAGTTCTGCCAGAACACCGTCTCGCGCGCGGTGAACACCCAGTGCTCGCCGAAGTCGCGCACGATCTCGTAACGGGCGCGCGCATACGGATCGAGCGGCAGGTCGACGCGCACGCCGACGCCGAGATCGAAGTCGTTGCCGGTGCGCTCGGGGCTGGAATAGCCGAGGCCGACCAGCACGCTCTCGTCTTCCAGCGTGCCGAACTGCCGCGTCGGCAGCGCTTCGAAGTCGCCTTCCGTGTCGCTGATGTAGTCGTCTTCGCCGACGCGACCGGCGAACGCAGTGATGCGGTCGTCCCATTGCGGCAGCTGCAGGCGCACTCGAAAGCGCAGGCGGGGGTCGAAGCCGTCATAGTCGCTCCACAAGCCGCCGGCCGAGATGGTGCCGTATGTCGAGCGATACTGGTCGTAGCGGAATTGATCGCCGAACAGGCTGTCGAGCCACGCGGACGAAGCGCACGCCGTGACAGTCAGGCGCCGGCGCACGCGCTCCAGCATCGACGCGTCCGGCCGCACGCGCTCCGCGCAACCTTCCATCGGCGTGACCGGCAGCTGCTGCTCCTCTTCCTCCTGGGCGAAGCTGGGCCTCGGCGCGACGAATGTCCCGAACAGCAGCAACGCGAGTACGGCCGCGGCGCGGGAACTCGATTCAATCCTTCGTGAGAAGACGTCCATGACCCCTGTGGAGCTTCATATGACCTGAACGGCGAGCGTTCCGACCCGGTTCCCCGATTTTAATTATTATGGGGCGGGGCCTGCGCCCCGATCAGTCGACTACGTCGAGTAAATGCAAATGAAGTACCTGCATACAATGGTCCGAGTCACAGACCTTGCGGCATCCCTGCGCTTCTACTGCGACGCGCTCGGCTTGCGGGAAATCCGTCGCATGGAGAACCAGAAAGGACGGTTCACGCTGGTGTTCCTCGCCGCTCCCGGGGACGACGACGCGCAGGTCGAGCTCACCCATAACTGGGATCCGGAGAACTACGGGATCGGCCGCGCTTTCGGCCATCTCGCCTACCAGGTCGACGATATCTACGCGACCTGCCAGCGCCTGGTCGAGCATGGCGTGACCATCAATCGGCCGCCGCGCGACGGGCACATGGCGTTCGTGCGCTCGCCGGACCGCATCTCGGTCGAGCTGTTGCAGAAGGGAGGAGCGTTGCCGCCGCGCGAGCCGTGGGCATCGATGCCGAACACCGGCGAGTGGTGAGTCGCGCCCCGACCCTACTTGCGCATCAACTCGAGCAGCAGGGTGCGCAGCCATTGCGAGCCTGCATCCGCATCCACATTGGCATGCCAGTAGAGGAACATCTCCAGCGGCGGAATCTCCACCGGGAACGGCAGCACCCGGATGTTGCCGTGTCGACTACCGAGTTGCGCCTGACTGCGCGCCATCGTTGCGAGCAGATCGGAGCGCGCGACGATTTCGCACGCGGCCGCGTAGTGCTGGCAGCGCACGCGGATTCTCCGCGACATGCCGAGCCGGCCAAGCGCAATGTCCTCGTAACCGCCGCCGCGGCGCCGGCCTGTGATCAGCACGTGCTCCATCGCCAGGTAGACGTCGGCGGTCAGCTCGCCGCCAAGCGACGGATGGTCCGCACGCGCGAGTACGGCCAGCGGCTCCGAGGTCACGCGCTCGCGACGGACGTCGTGCGATAGCGGCAGGCCGACGTCGCAGGCGAGGTCGATCTCGCCGCTCTGCAGATCCTCTTCCAGGTCGCGCCGCTCGATGCGCACGACCGCGATGTCGACATGCGGCGCTTCGCGCTGCAGCCGCTCGATCAGCAGCGGCAGGAACGGCAGCTCGTTGACCTCGCGCATCGCGATCGTGAACGAGCGCGGGCTCGTGCCGGGATCGAACCGTCCCGTGCGCTGGAGCAGCTGCTCCAGCCCGCTCAGCGAGCTCGCGACGTTCGCGGCGATCGAACGCGCCAGCGGCGTCGGCACCATGTCGTGACCGCGCCGCTCGAACAGCGGGTCGTCCAGCAGCTCGCGCAGCCGGGCCAGCGCGTGGCTCACGGCTGGCTGCGAAAGGTGCAGACGCTTGCTGGCCGGCGTGATGCCGCCGTCCCGATAGATCGCGTCGAAGATCGTGAACAGGTTCAGATCGATCCGGGAAAGTTGCATTGGCGCGCCCCCTGCAGGAGTCTTGGCGTATGCATGGAGTCGATCCGGCGCGATGCAGTCGTTGCATTGGCGCCCGGGCGGCATCCCACGCACTCTATCGCTGCGAATTATAGGCACCCCCCAGCAGGAGCCGGTCATGGACTTCGAATACAGCCCGCGCGTGCGCTCACTCCAGGCGAAACTGCTCGCGTTCTGCGACGAGCACATCTATCCGAACGAAGCGCGTTACTCCGCCGAGGTCGCCGAGAACCGCAACGCCGGCAATGCGTTCAAGCCGTTGAAGGTGATCGAGGAGCTCAAGCCGCGGGCGCGCGATGCGCAGCTGTGGAACCTGTTCCTGCCGCGCTCGCCGCGTGCGCCGGAAGGGCTGTCGAACCTGGAGTACGCGCCGCTGTGCGAGATCATGGGGCGCGTGCCGTGGGCGCCCGAGGTGTTCAACTGCGCCGCGCCCGACACCGGCAACATGGAAACGATCGAGCGCTACGGCTCGGAAGAACAGAAGGACCGCTGGCTGGAGCCGCTGCTCGCCGGCCAGATCCGCTCGGCGTTCCTGATGACCGAGCCCGCGGTCGCATCGTCGGACGCGACCAACATCTCCTGCAGCATCAAGCGCGACGGCAACGACTACGTCATAAACGGCCGTAAGTGGTGGTCGAGCGGCGCGAACGATCCGCGCTGCAAGATCTTCATCCTGATGGGCAAGACGAACACCGCAGAGGACCGCCATCGCCAGCAGTCGATGATCCTCGTGCCGTCCGACACGCCGGGCGTGCGTATCCTGCGGCACCTGCCGGTCTTCGGTTACGACGACGCGCCGCACGGCCACGCCGAGGTGCTGCTCGAAAACGTGCGCGTGCCGGCCAGCAATCTGCTGCTCGGCGAAGGCCGCGGCTTCGAGATCGCGCAGGGCCGGCTCGGGCCAGGGCGCATCCATCACTGCATGCGCTCGATCGGCGTTGCGGAGCGCGCGCTGGAGTTGATGTGCAAGCGCCTCACCGCGCGCGTCGCGTTCGGCAAGCCGATCTCTTCGCAGTCCGTCTGGCACGAGCGCATCGCCGAGTCGCGCTGCCTGATCGACCAGGCGCGGCTCATGGTGCTGAACGCGGCGTACCTGATGGACACCGTCGGCAACAAGGTCGCGCGCAAGGAAATTGCGATGATCAAGGTCATCGTGCCGAACATGACGCTGCAGGTGATCGACTGGGCGATCCAGGCGCACGGCGCCGGCGGCGTGACGTCGGATTTTCCGCTCGCGCAACTGTGGGCCGGGCAGCGCACGCTGCGCATCGCGGACGGCCCCGACGAGGTCCATCGCAACGCCATCGCGAAGCTGGAGCTGGCGAAGTATCTGGGCAGGTCGGCCGACGACGTGGCGATGCCGGTCACCCGCGGCGGCTGACCGGCCAGTCGTTCCCCGCGCGCGGCGCTGCGGATCTATGATGGCTCCGGTTTCGATGACCGGAGCGTCAGATGCAATTCCTGCTGATCGTGCTTGTCTGGTGCCTGCTGTTCGCGATCGCGTGGCCGCTCGCGATCCTGCTCGTGTTCGCGCTGCCGCTCCTGTGGCTCCTGTCGATCCCGTTCCGCATCTTCGGCATCATGCTGGGCGCGGTGCTGGCGTTCCTCAAGGCGCTGTTGTTCCTGCCCGCGCGCCTGCTGGGCTACCGCGGCAACTAGTTATCTGTTCGAAAGCGGCTAGCGCAGCGCTGCCATGATCGTCCGCCGGATCACGACCTCCAGCACCGGCACTTTATAGCTGTTCTTCTCCGACGGCGTGGCGTCGCGCACGGCCAGGCGCGACGCCTCGGCTGCGAGCTGTTCGTCGATCTCGCGACCGAGCAGCAGCTCCTCGCTTGCTGTCATCCGGCGCGGTACCGGTGCGACCGCGCCCGCGACGATCTTCGCGACTTCCACCTTGCGATCCTTCATCGTGAGCACGACCGCGACGTCGCAGATCGGCCAGTCGTAGCTCTCGCGCTCGGTCTGCTTGTGGTACGCAGCGTTCGTGTTCGCGGCAACCGGCGGCACGCTGACGTGCGTCAGCACTTCGTCGCTCGCCAGCTTGGTGTCGCGGTCGCGAGCGAAATCCGGCGGCAGCAGAAAATCGCCCAGCGCGATCGCGCGCGTCTTGCCCTGCTTACCGGCGATATGGACGCTCGCGCCGTATGCGAGCAGCGCGGTCGCCGGAGTCGACGCATGCACCATCGTCGACTTCGCATTGTCGAAGATTGCGCCGTATTGCGATTGCTCGCGCCCCGTTTCCTGGCGCGCGGCATGAAACAGCTCGTTGCGGAAGTACCAGCAGCGCGGCCGCTGCAGCAGATTGCCGCCGATCGTCGCCGCGTTGCGGACCTGCGGAGTCGCGGCATGAGCTGCAGAGGCAGCGAGCGCCGGATAGTTGCGACGGATCGATGCATCGCTCGCGATCTCGGCAAGCGTGGTGAGGGCGCCGAGACGCAGCCCCGACGTCTCGTCAAATTGCACGCCGCGCAACGCATCGATGCGCTGCAGGTTGACGATTCGTGCCGGCGCGACGATGCCTTCCTTCATCAGATCGAGCAGGTCGAGGCCGCCGGCCTTCGCGATCGTGCCGGATGCCGACAACAGCGCGACTGCTTCCTCTACGGACCGCGCATCGATCCATTGCAAGGTGCTCATGCGTGCTCCTCGTCATCATTGCGATCGTCAGCACGGAGGGCCGCGAGCACGTTCGCGGGCGTCATCGGCAACGTGCGGATGCGCTTGCCGGTCGCGTTGTAGAACGCGTTGGCGATCGCCGCCGCGGTCGCGACGTTCGCCGGCTCGGCGACACCGCGTGCGTCGGTCGAGGATTGGCGGCCGAGTTGCTCGATGACATGGACTTCGATGTCGGGCGTCTCGCGCGAGCCCACGATCTTGTACTGGTCGATGTTCGCGTTGAGCTGCACGCCCGTGTCCGGATCGAGATGACGTTCCTCGTACAGCGCGTAGCTCACGCCCTGGATCACGCCGCCGTAGATCTGGCTCTCGATCAGCTTCGGATTGATCGGCCGCCCGCAGTCGTGCACGGCCACGACGCGCTCCACTTTGACGACGCCGGTTTCCGTGTCGACTGCGATCTGCGCGAACTGTACGCCACCGATGGCCTGCTTGCTGATGTGCAGGTCCCCCAGCTTCGCGCGATAGCCGTCATAGTCCTCGCGCCGGTCGGCGCGATGCACGATCTCGTCGAAGTTCGCTGCGCGGACCGCGTCGACGAAGCTCAGGCCGCGGTCGGGCTGGCCCCGCGCGAAAACGCGGCTGTCCTGGAACACGATCTCCTCCGGTTTCGCGCCGAGGTGCGGCGCAATGCGCGCGGCGAGATCGCGAGCAGCGGCGTAACTGGCATTGCGCGCCGCCGGAGTGATCGAGCTCGTGACGCGACTGCCGCCGGCGGCTGGGCCCGCGGGATAGCGCGAGTCGCCGATGCGCGCGTCGATATCCTCGGTGCGCAGGCCCAATTCCTCCGCGACGGTCTGCGCCATGATCGTGCGCGTGCCGGTGCCGATGTCCTGGGCGCCGGTGATCACGGCGACCGAGCCGTCGCCGCGAATGCGCACTTCGCACGAAGTCGTGCCGTGAACGATGTAGGCCCACTGCGATTGCGCCATGCCCAGCCCGCGCTTGATCGGGCCAGGGTCCGTAGCGGGCGGCCGGCGCTGCGCCCAGCCCGCGTGCTCGGCGCCGATGCGGCGCTCGACCTTGCGCGCACGTGCGTCATCCGCGTCGTTGGTATCGACTTTGTCTCGCAGCGCGAGCGGATCGATGTCGAGCGCATGAGCCAGTTCGTCGAGCGCCTGCTCGAGCGCGAAGATTCCCTGTACCTGTCCGGGCGCGCGAAACGCCGCACTCGGTCCCGCGTCGGTGAAGACGTCGTAGTGCTCGGTCAGGACGTTTGGAATCGGGTACATCGTGCTGTGGCAGAAGCCGACGCCGGCGCCCAGGGCGACGCCGCCGGTGCCGAAGCTTTCGACCTGCAGCGCCGTCAGCGTGCCATCGCGCTTCGCGCCGAGCTTGAGGCGCTGGATCGTGCTCGGCCTGTTGCCGACGCTGACATGCTCTTCGCGGCGATCCAGCATCAGACGCACCGGGGCACGCGCCTTGCGCGAAAGATGGATCGCGAGCGCGCCGTAGTTGCCGATGCCGAACTTCGCGCCGAAGCCGCCGCCGGTGAATTCGCTGATCACGCGAATCTTGTCCTTCGGCAGACCGAACACGTCGGCCGCTTCGTCGCGGACGCTGAGCACGAACTGTGTCGAGGCATACAACGTCAACTCGTCGTCGCGCCAGTCGGCGACGAGGCCGTGCGTTTCCATCGGCGCGTGGGTCTGCACCTGCGTGCTGTATTCCCGAGTCAGAATGTGTTCTGCCTGCGCGAAGCCTTGTTGCACGTCGCCGCGTGGACCGCCGCCGAGTCCGCCACGCGCGGGCCCGCGAAGATTGCCCTCCTGCGGTAAATTCGGCGCCGCGCCGCCGCCGCCGGCAGTCGCGGCCTGCTCGGTCGCTCCGGGGAACACGACCGGTGCATCCTCCTGCATCGCCGCTTCGAGCGACGTGACGTGCGGCAGTCGTTCGTATTCGATCCGGACGAGCTTCGCCGCTGCTTTCGCAGCTCGCATGCTCACTGCCGCAACTGCCGCGATCGGTTGTCCGTGATACCGCACGAGCGGATAGCGTTCGTTCGCCTCGACCGAAGGATCGCGCAGCTGCGCGATCGAAAGAACGCGATCGAGGACGTGCACCGCTCGCACGCCGGGATAAGCCTCTGCCGCCGACGTGTCGATCGACTTGATCCGTGCGTGCGGCACCGAGCTGCTGACGATGCGCCCGTACAGCATTCCGGGCAGCTGCACGTCGTACGTGTAGCGCGCCTGGCCGGTCACCTTCGGCACGGCATCGACCCGATTGACGCGCTTGCCGATGACGCGTAGCTCGTCGTTCGGCGGTAACTCCGGCGGCTCACCGGCCGGAATGGGGCGAGTGACGGTGCGCAGGGAATCGCCGACGATGCCGGCAAGGATCGTGCGGTCTTCGCGTGGATCCGAGGCGCTCATGCCGGGCCCCGCGTCTTGCGCTGACGCATCGTCGTTGCCGCCGCGAGCGTGGCTTTGAAGATGTTCGGATACGCGCCGCAGCGGCACAGGTGGCCGCCGATCGCGCCGCGCACGTCAGCGAGCGTGCAGTCCGGATTGCGCTCCACGAGATGCGCGCAGCTCATCACCATGCCCGGCGTGCAGAACCCGCACTGCATGGCATCGTGCTCGACGAACGCCTGTTGCACCGGGTGCAGCTGACCGTCCCGAGCCAGCCCCTCGATCGTCGTGACGCTCCTGCCGCGCGCGTCCAGGGCGAACGTCATGCAGCTCGCGACGACTTCGCCGTCGAGCCAGACCGTGCATCCCGAACAGGCGCCGCGATCGCAGCCGATCTTCGTGCCGGTCAGGCCGAGATCGTCACGGAGTATTTCGACCAGCGTCGCTGCGGGATCTACCTGCACGGTGCAGGGGCGGCCGTTGACGGTGAAAGACAGCGAGACGAGCTCGGCAGCAGTGGAATCGTCCATCGAGGGCTCCGGCGGCAGGCGGAAGAGATCCGGGCGTATCGGAATGATACGCGCGAGGCAGGCCAGAGTTCAGGCGGGGGCGCGAGTCGGCGGCGCCGGAGCGGGGACGGAGCGCGCCAGCGGCTGCGGGCGGCCGAGGTGATAGCCCTGCACGAAGTCGACGCCCATGCGCTTGACCGCCTCGAAGGAGCCGGCGTCTTCGACCTGCTCGGCGATCACCTGGAAATTGAGGGTGCGCGCCAGCTTGATCATCGCCGCGACCATCGCCTGGTTCACGGAGTCGACGGCGAGATTGCGGATGAACGTGCCGTCGATCTTCAGGTAGTCGAGCGACAGGTTCTTCAGGTTACCGAACGATGACAGCCCGCGGCCGAAGTCGTCGAGCGCGAACTGGCAGCCCATGCCGTGCAGCACGCCGATGAAGCGCTGCGCGTGGTCGATGTTCGTGATCACGGAGTTCTCGGTGACTTCGAAGCACAGCTGCGTCGGCAATACGCCGGTGCGGTCGAGCACGTCGACGACGTATTCCAGGAAGGTCGAATCGCCGAGCGTCTGGCCCGAGAGGTTGATCGCCAGGCTCCGGTTCGGCGGCAGGCGGATGCCGCCGCGGCCGAGCGCGGTCAGCGCCGTCTGCACGACCCAGCGGTCGACGTCCGACATCAGCCGGTAGCGCTCGGCAGCGCGCAGGAACTCGGCCGGCGAGATGCCGCCGGGGACGCTGTCGTCCTGCAGGCGCAGCAGGATCTCCAGCGCCGGTCCCTCGGTCGCGTCCATCGTCGTGGCGAGGATCGTCTGCGCCATCAGCTCGAAGCGGTTCTCTTTCAGCGCCGACTGCAGCCGCTGCAGCCACTGGATCTCGCCGCGATGGCGCGCCACTGCTTCGTCGCGCGCCGAGTACACGTGCACGTGATTGCCCTGGCGCTTCGCGACGTAGCAGGCGGAGTCCGCCGCGCTCATGACTTCTTCCGGCGCACCGCTTTCGCGCGAGATCTCGATGAGGCCGACGCTGACGCCGATGTTGAAGATCTTGTCCTTCCACACGAAGCGGTAGTCGTTGACCTTGTTGACCACGTCGTCCGCGATCTGCCGCGCCTTCTCCAGCGGACAGCCGACCAGCAGCAGACCGAACTCGTCGCCGCCGAGACGCGCGACGGTGTCGGAGTCGCGCACCGTTTCTTTGATCAGCGCGGCGACCTCGCGGAGCATGCCGTCGCCTGCCATGTGGCCGCAGCTGTCGTTGACGACCTTGAAGCGGTCGAGGTCGAGGTAGCACAGCACGTGGCGCGCTTCGTTGGAGTGCGCCAGCTCCAGCGCTTCTTCCAGACGGCGCTCGAACTCGCGACGGTTCACCAGGCCGGTCAGGGCGTCGTGGCTCGCCTGGTAGGACATCTGGCGAGTGATGCCGCGCAGCTCGCTGACGTCGCGCACTACGATCACGGTGCCGATCAGGTCACCCTTCTGCGAGCGCAACGGCGTCACGGTCAGCTCGACCGAGCGCTCTTCGCCGCCGCCACGCGAGATCATCAGGCCGCGCCGGCCGACCGTCACCTTCGACTGCGTCGTCAGGCAATGCCTCACAGGATCGCCGAGCGAGCGCCGGTCCCCTTCGTCCAGCAGCGTGATGATATCGGTGATGCTCTTGCCGATCGCGTCAACGGCG
Source organism: Steroidobacteraceae bacterium (assembly GCA_044866955.1). Taxonomy (GTDB): domain Bacteria; phylum Pseudomonadota; class Gammaproteobacteria; order Steroidobacterales; family Steroidobacteraceae; genus Steroidobacter. Next base: position 3,982 of record JBIOUH010000113.1, on the reverse strand, counting down.
CTGACGCCGATCAGCTGCTCGCCGACCTGGTTGACGTAATCGATGCGCCCGCTGACGTCGGTGGTGATGACTCCCTCGCCGAGCGAGTCGAGCGTTTCCCACGCTGTGGGTCGGGAGCGTGACGGCACCGGCACGGCTGCGGCGCGCGGTCCCATCTCGATGAGATTCAGCAGCAGGGCAGGGCCGCCCTGGTAATCGATGCGCACGGCCGACAACTCGGCGCGCGCGGTCTGACCGGACTGCGGATGCAGCTCGACTTCCAGCCGCTCGAGCCCGGGCTCGCCGGCCAGCGAGCGGCGCAGATGCTCGCGCACGAGGTCGGTGTAGTCGGGATGGACGAGCTCGGGCAGAGCCTTGCCCTGTAGGCGGAGCGGATCGTTGCTGCCGACGAGCGCCGCGAAGCGATCGTTCGCGAACACGACGTGCTCGCGGTGGACCGCGAGTGCTTCGTGCAGACCGCCGAGCAGGCCGACGAGCGAGCGCTCGCGCTCGTTGATCATGAGATCTTTCATCGCCAGCTGCTCGAGCAGGCGATTGGCGTTGTCGGCGAGACGGCCGGCGACGCTGCCGGTGTGGACACGCTCGGCAAAGCGCCCGTCGCGCACGATGGTGGCGAGCTGATCCGCGGCGCGCGTCAGCGCAGTGGCGCGGCGCTCGCGCCAAACGAGCACGCCGAGCAGCACCAGAACCGCAAGAGCCAGAGCACTAGCCAAAGTCCCTAAAAGGGCGCCCACATTGAACCGCCGGTCTTATCCTTCATCCCCGTCGTTTGCGCGACCCGCGTCCGGGTGCCGCCCCGCAGCGCGGCAACTTCATCCGCAGCGGCGGAAGCTGCGCGCAACGTCTGGATTTCTCGTTTAAGGGAGCATAGCGAACGGCCCTGACGAAAGACGCAGGGATTGACCATATTGTACGCAGCCTCGAACTTATCCCGCGGGATTTCCGGCGGCGGCGACGCTGCCGCTCGGGTCTCGGCACGGTTGACCATAAGCTTGTATGACGTAATCAAAGTTCGTACCCTTCCGGACCCTCGTTCGACGATGTTTTCAAAGATGAATCTTCAAGCCGCGCGCGAGCAGATGGTCGAGCAGCAGGTCCGCGCCTGGGACGTGCTGGACGAACGGGTGCTGCAGACGATGCTCCAGATACAGCGCGAGGAATTCGCGCCGCTGCGCTACCGCGACGTCGCGTTCGCCGACTCGCCGATCCCGCTGGCGCACGGCCAGACGATGCTCGCGGCGAAGGTGCACGGCCGGATCCTGCAGGCGCTGGACGTCGCGCCGGGCGACGTCGCCCTGGAAGTCGGCGCCGGCAGCGGCTACCTCTCCGCCTGCCTGGGCAAGCTGGCCTCGCGCGTGCGCTCGCTGGAGATCTTTCCCGAGCTGGCCGAGCAGGCGCGCGCCAACCTGCTGGCCGCACGGATCAACAATGTCGCAGTCGAAGCAGCGGACGCCCTGCAGCTGAACGAGCAGTCGAGCTACGACGTGATCGCCGTGACCGGGTCGCTGCCGATCTACGACGAGCGCTTCCAGCAGGCGCTGCGCATCGGCGGCCGCCTGTTCGTCATCGTCGGGCAACCGCCGATCATGGAAGCCTGGCGCGTGGTGCGCGTCGGCGAGCGCGAGTGGCAGCGCCAGGGGCTGTTCGAGACTGTGGTCGAGCCGCTGGTCAACGCGCCGCGGCCGTCGGCGTTCGTGTTCTGATCCTGTAACCTTTCGGCTTCAGCCGAGTTCTTCCCGCGAGTACTGCATGCCCGTCGCCGAAATCACTCCGACCGAATTCGTCGCTCGCCGCGAGCAAGGCGAGTCGCTGACGTTGCTCGACGTGCGCGAGGACTGGGAGCTGGGCGTCGCCAGCGTGCCCGACGTGGTGCACATCCCGATGGGCGAGGTGGCCGATCGTCTCGGCGAGCTCGATCGGGGCCGCGAAGTGGTCGTGCTGTGCCGCTCGGGACGGCGCAGCCTGCAGGTCGCGAACTTCCTGCAACAAAACGGCTTCCGGGCGGTCAATCTGGCCGGCGGCATCCTGGCGTGGTCGCGCGAGCTGGATGCAACCATTCCGACGTATTGAAGCGTCGAAGTGGGAGTGGCAGGTGTCCGTAGTGTCCGCGCGGTGCCGGTTGCCGGCGGCTGTTCGCTGTTCGCCGGTCGCTTCTAAAATTAAATCGCGGTCGTGTCATCATGGCGCGACCATGCTTTCAGGAACCGGCGCCTGCTAGGCGCTGATGGGAACAACAAACATGACGCTACGTGTGCGGATCCTTGCGGCTTGCGGTTTCTCGCTGTTTGCCGGCGCGCTTCACGCCGCCGATCTCTTGAGCGTCTACGAGCGGGCGCTGCAGAACGATCCGTTGATACGCGAGGCGGACGCTAACCGGCTGGCGAGCCGTGAATCGAAGCCACAGGCAGTCGCAGCGCTGCTGCCGCAGTTCAACGCCAGCGGCGGGTATTCCAAGGACGAGCAGACCGTTGGGCAAACCACGCTCATCAACTCCGACCCGAATGACAACAACAGTCCGCTGGTGCCCGCGACGATCAGCAGCGACGCCGATGGCCATACGAGGCAGTACGATCTGACCCTGCGTCAGACGCTGTTCCGCTGGGATCAGTGGGCCGCGCTCCGGCGCGCCGACGCGGAAGTCGCGCAGGCGGAAGCGGACTATCAGGCGGCGCAGCAGGACCTGATCCTGCGCACCTCGCAGCGCTACTTCGATGTGCTTGCCGCGCAGGACACCGTCGATGCAGCGCAGGCGACGCTCGAAGCGTTCTCGCGCCAGCTCGAGCAGGCGGACAAGCGGTTCGAGGTCGGCCTGATCGCGATCACCGACGTGCAGGAAGCTCGCGCTGCGCATGACCAGGCTGCCGCGGCGGTCATTCAGGCGAAGCGCGCGCTGGCCACCGCGAATGAGCTGTTGCGCGAGCTGACCGGCGAGTCCTTCGACACGCTCGCGGGCCCGATCGATGATCTGCCGCTCGAATCGCCGGCCCCGGCGGACGAGGAGCAGTGGGTCACGCATGCGCTCGATCAGAATCTGCGCGTCGTCTCGGCGCGGCTCGCCACTGACATCGCGAAGCAGGACGTGAGCGTCGCGCGTGCGGGTCATCTGCCGTCGATCGATATCGTCGCGAGCCGGCAGGACCAGGACTTCGACGGCACGCAAGTCGGTCGCAACGCCGTCGGCGAAACCACTCCGCGCAGTCCCGGCGATCAGAATCAAAGGCAGGATTCGATCGGCGTCCAGGTCACGGTTCCGATCTACTCTGGCGGCGCGACGTCGTCGCGCGTGCGTCAGCGCGTGTATCTGCATCGCGCAGCGCGCGAGCGCCTCGAGCGCACCAATCGTGAGACGGAGCGCGCGGCGCGCGATGCTTACCTCGGCGTGCTGAGCGAGATGTCGCGAGTCCGGGCGTCCAAGCAGGCGCTCGAGTCCAGCCGCACGGCGCTGCAGGCGACCGAGGCAGGATTCGAAGTCGGCACGCGCACGACGGTCGACGTACTCCAGTCCCGTCGGCAGCTGTTCGACGCGCAGACGACCTATTCGCGCAGCCGCTACGACTACATCCTGAACGTCCTGCAGCTGCAGCTCGCGACCGGCACGCTCGATCGGGCCGATCTCGAGAAGATCAACGCATTTCTGAAAGAGCGCGCGATTACGCGCTGAGCGCTGCGGCGGGCGGAACCCGAAGCCGGAATGATCTCGCCAAGATCGCCATGATCGCCAAGGAAGACCAGAAGATTTCATTCTCTTCTGAGTTCTGATTTGCTTTTCTTCCTTCGCGTCTTGGCGTCTTGGCGAGAGACATTTCTTCTCTCCTTCTTCGCCGCAGACCACATTGCAATAGCGTGGTCCTCAGGTCATGACGTAGCAGCGGAGCGGAATGGGAGCCGGAAATATCTCTCGCCAAGACGCAAAGATTCTATGGTTGAGCGCAAGCGATTTTCACCAGTTCGGGGCGGAAGTCGACGTTGTGCTTGACGATGG
>JBIOUH010000112.1:0-3424 GCA_044866955.1 Steroidobacteraceae bacterium | reverse complement strand
CGCGCGTCCGCCGAAACTGGAGAACGCCGTGTGGACGACCAGCACGCCATCGCCGCTGATGCCGAGCGCGACCAGCTGTTCGGCGAGCGATTCTGCGAGGGTCATGTGAGAGCGCGACACTCCTTATAATATAGCGCCCGTCCCAGGGTCCCGCGCCATGCCCATCTTCGCCCTCAACTGCGGTAGTTCATCGATCAAGAGCGCCATCGTCGACAGTGCGAGTCGCAGGCGCCTGTTCGACCTCCATGTAGAGAATGCAGACGCGTCCGGCTTCGACGCGGCCGTCGCGCAAGTTCTACAGGAGCTGCGCTCGCGCAGCCGCGAGCACGGCGAGCCGGACGCCTTCGCCCACCGCATCGTGCATGGGGGCGATCGCTTCGTGCGCCCTACGCAGATCGACGACAAGGTGCTCGCGGAAATCGAGCAGCTGAGTCACCTCGCGCCTCTGCACAATCCCCCGGCGCTCGCGGCGGTCCGGCAGGCGCGCAGGGAGTATCCGCGAACGCCGCACATCGCAATCTTCGATACCGCGTTTCATGCGACGTTGCCGCGCCACGCGCTCGAATATGCGCTCCCGCAGGAATTGAGCCGGCGACTGGGCATTCGCCGCTACGGCTTTCACGGCATCAGCCACGCACACGTGATGGAAAGCGTCGCCGCGCATTGCGGTGTCAGGTCCGACAAGTTGCGAATTGTCTCGTGTCACCTTGGGAACGGCGCGAGTGCTGCCGCGATGGAGCATGGCCGCAGTGTCGAGACGAGCATGGGGATGACGCCGCTCGAAGGTCTCGTCATGGGTACGCGCGGCGGCGATCTGGATCCCGGCGTGCTGCTGCACTTGTTGCATTCACGCGCAGTCGACGCGAAACAGCTCGACACCTTACTCAACAAGAAATCCGGCATGGAAGGACTGACCGGTACGCACGACATGCGCGAGATCGAACGTCGTGCGGCGAGCGGCGATGAGCAGTGCAGGGTGGCGATCGCAATCTATGCGCACCGCGTGCGCAAGTACATCGGTGCGTACGCGGCGGTCATGGGCGGCGTGGATGCGATCGCGTTCACCGGTGGAGTAGGCGAGAACAGCGCCGCGATCCGGCGAGCGTGCCTGGAACGCATGGAGTTTCTCGGCGCCGAGCTCGACGATCGCAGGAATCGCGACGCGCGTCCTGACGCAGCAACGGGCCGTTTTGAGATATCCCGCGCCGATTCGCGCACGCGCCTGCTGGTGGTGCGCGCCGACGAGGAAGTGGCGATGGCGATCGAAGCCGCTAGCGCCACTTCCAGTTCCTGATCTCCGGCAGGTCCTCGCCGTGACGAGTGACGTACTCGCGGTGCTCGACCAACTTGTCGCGCACGCGCTGCCGCAGATGCGCGGAGTGGGTGCTCAGTCCCGGCACTCGATCGATCACACTTTCGACGAGATGATAACGGTCGAGCTCGTTCAGCACCGTCATGTCGAACAGCGTGGTCGTGGTGCCTTCTTCCTTGTAACCGCGTACATGCAGATTGTCGTGCCCGTGCCGGCGATACGTGAGCCGATGGATCAGCCACGGATAGCCGTGAAAGGCGAACAGGATCGGCTTGTCGGGGGTGAAGATCGAATCGAACTCAGCGTCGGAAAGGCCATGCGGATGCTCGCTCGGCGGCTGCAGCGTCATCAGGTCCACGACATTCACCACGCGGATTTTCAGATCCGGCAGCCACTCGCGCAGCAGCGTGACTGCAGCGAGCGTTTCGAGCGTCGGGACGTCGCCGGCGCACGCCAGCACCACGTCCGGCGTGGTGTCCTGGTCGTTGCTCGCCCAGGACCAGATGCCGACGCCGGTGCTGCAGTGCTTGATCGCTTCATCCATCGACAGCCACTGATGCTCCGGCTGCTTGCCGGCCACGATCACATTGACGAAATTGCGGCTGCGCAGACAGTGGTCGGTCACTGAGAGCAGCGTGTTCGCATCCGGCGGCAGGTAGATGCGGATGATCTCCGGCCTCTTGTTCACCACGTGGTCGATGAAGCCGGGATCCTGATGGCTGAAGCCGTTGTGATCCTGGCGCCAGACGTGCGAGCTGAGCAGATAGTTCAGCGAGGCGATCGGCCGGCGCCACGGGATGTGGTTGCAGGTCTTCAGCCACTTCGCGTGCTGATTGAACATCGAGTCGACGATGTGCACGAACGCTTCGTAACAGCTGAAGAAGCCGTGGCGGCCGGTCAGCAGGTAGCCTTCGAGCCAGCCCTGGCATTGATGCTCGCTCAGCATCTCCAGCACGCGGCCGTCGTTCGCGACGTGCGTGTCGTCGGGGCGAATCTCGGCGACCGACAGGCGCGCAGTCACCTCGAGCACGTCGTTCCAGCGATTGGACGTCAGCTCGTCGGGGCTGAAGATGCGGAAGTTCTGCGTCGGCAGGTTCAGCTTCATCACGTCGCGGAGGAAGGCGCCCTGGACTCGCGTCGCTTCCGCGGTCACGCCGCCGGGCTTCTTGACCTCGACGGCGTACTCGCGGAAGTCCGGCAATCGCAGGTTGCGTAACAGGATGCCGCCGTTGGCGTGCGGGTTGTCGCCCATGCGCCGCTTGCCCTGCGGCGCCAGCTCGCGCAAGTCGGGTCGAAGCTTGCCCTCGCTCGTGAACAGCTCCTCGGGACGATAGCCGCGCATCCATTCTTCGAGCAGGCGCAGATGCCCGCGCTTCTGCGCAAGCTCGGCGAAGGGCACCTGGTGCGAGCGCCAGTTGCCCTCGACCTGAACGCCGTCGACCTCGCTCGGTCCGGTCCAGCCTTTCGGCGTGTGCAGCACGAGCGCCGGCCAGCGCGGTCGCGTGTGAAAGCCGTTGCTGCGTGCGTCCTGCTGGATCTCGCGAATGCGCGCGATGATGCGATCGAGCGTGCGCGCCATCGACAGATGCGTCGCTGCGAAGCTCGCTTCCTCGTCGACATAGAACGGCTCGTAGCCGTAGCCGCTGATCAGCTGCGTCAGCTCTTCGCGCGGAATGCGCGCCAGCACCGTCGGGCCGGCGATCTTGTAGCCGTTGAGATGCAGGATCGGCAGCACCGCGCCGTCGCGCACCGGATTCAGAAACTTGTTCGAGTGCCAGCTGGTCGCGAGCGGCCCGGTCTCCGCTTCGCCGTCGCCGATCACGCAGGCGACGATCAGATCGGGATTGTCGAACGCTGCGCCGTGCGCGTGCGACAGCGAGTAGCCCAGCTCGCCGCCTTCGTGAATCGAGCCCGGCGTCTCGGGCGCGACGTGGCTCGGAATGCCGCCCGGAAACGAGAACTGCTTGAAAAGCCGCCGCAGCCCATGGACGTCTTCCGACACGTTCGGGTAGTACTCGGAGTAGGTGCCTTCCAGGTATGTGTTCGCCACCAGCGCCGGTCCGCCGTGTCCCGGTCCGGCGACATAGATCATGTCGAGGTCGTACTTGGTGA
>JBIOUH010000111.1:0-6502 GCA_044866955.1 Steroidobacteraceae bacterium | reverse complement strand
CAGCGCGCTGCGCAACTTCCGGCGCAGCTGCCGCCTGCGCTGCAAAGCGCTCGGCTAGCTGGCCGGGGCGTGCGATGAGCAACCCGCTCACGAGGAACATGGTGCCGTTGACGATCGCTGCGGAGGTGCCGATCAGCTCGACCTTCACCACGTCGGCCGCAGCGCTGAAGGCGAGCATGTGCGCTGCCGCGCCGAAGCCGAACACGAACCACAACGCCATCGTTACCGCATCGCTCCCGAGCGGGAGATGAACGAGCGCAGCAAGCGCCAGCAGCTGAATTGTGATGCCCGAGGCGGTCGGAAGCTTGCGGCGCGCCACCGCGTCCGACCACCACGGCACGACGATGCACCCGAGCGCGAGGCCCAGCCACAGCATCGAAGCGGCGAAACTCGCGCTGCCTGGCGCCAGGCCACGCGCGAGCATCAGCTTCGGCGCCCATACCACGCCGGCCGCGAGCAGCGAGCCGAAGGTGAACGCGCCGATGCCGGCGGCAATCCATACATGAGGAATCCTGACGATCTGCAGGATGGCCGAGGCGAGCTCGCGCGGCAGCTGCGACATTCGCTGCACGGCCTTCGACGGAGCAGCAGATGCGGGATCGCGCAGGAAGGCTACGGCAAGCACGAATACGACGATGCCAATCGCGCCAATCCAGACGCACAGCTCGCGCCAGTCGAGCGTTCGAACCGCAGCTGCCATCAGGTTCTGATTGAACGCGGAAAACAGCGAAGCGAAACACTGCACGAGGCCGAACATGAAGCTGAACTTCGCCATCCCGAACCACTGCCCGCCCACGTAGCCGGCACCGACGAAGCCCACACATGCGCCCAGTGCCAGCACCAGCTGTGCTGCGACGATTGCCGGAAAACTGCCGGCGCTCGCGAAGAAGAACACGCCGGCAGTGAAGATCGCGATTGCGGGGAGCAGCACGAGGCGCGCGCCGAGGCGGTCAAGCAGCGCGCCCCCGAACAGCTGGAAGATGGCGAACGACCACGTGTAAGCCGCCGCAACTGCACCGAGCTGAGCAATCGTCAACCCGATGTCTTTCTGGATGCTCGAGTTGACGACCGCATAGCCAGTCTGGAAGCCGAACAGATACAGGACGAAGAGGACGGCGATGCCCCACGTGGCCCACGCCCGCACTTTGTCGGGCATCGCTGCCGGCACGACGGCTTCCATGGCGTGCTCGTTACGTCTTGGCGGCGGGCGCCGGATAGGTCTCCTTCATCGCGAGACTGAGCAGGAAGGCGACCCCGCAGGCCGCGAGCAGCGGCACCGCTGCGTACTGCACCAGGTCCAGCGTGCCGCGCTCGATGCCGAGCTCGATTGCCCGGTCGACACGTGCGCCGGGGCGCGAGATCGCCAGACCGCCGACGATGAACATGATGCCGTTGACGATGGCGGCCGAAGTGCCGATCTGCCGCGGCTCAACGACGTCTGCAGCCGTGCTGAAGGCAAGCATGTGGGAGGCGTTCGCAAAGCCGAAGATGAAGCACAGCGCCAGGTCGGCTCCCCTGCCGAGATCGGGTACATAGACGAGCACGGCAAGCGCCGCGGCCTGAACAAGGGCGCCGTACACAATCGGCCGCTTGCGCGCACGGATGCGGTCGGACCACCACGGCACGATCGCGCTGCCGACAGCGAGCCCGAGCCACAGCATCGAGGCACCGAGCGCCGCCGCCGACTCCGTGGCTCCGCGCACCATCAGCAGCTTCGGCGCCCACACGACGCCGAGTGAGAGCAACACGCCGAACAGCAGCGCACCGATGATCGAGGCCATCCAGACGTGACCGATCTTCGCTACGTCCGCGAGGCTGCGCGTCACCGTGGCCAGGAAGCCGAACACGCCGCCGGTGCTCGTGCTCACGACCGGAGCAGGATTCTTGATGAACACTGCGCCGAGCACAAAGAGCACGACGCCGCCGATGGCGACGTAGTTGAACAGCGAGCGCCAGTCGGTCTGTCGTAGCGCGATTTCGATGGCGTTCTGCGACACCGCTGACGTCAGCGCCGCAACCACCTGCACCAGGCCGAACATGAAGCTGAACTTCGCCATCCCGAACCACTGGCCGCCGATGTAGCCGGCGCCGACGAACCCGGTGCACGAGCCGATCGCGAGGATGGCTTGCGAGAGCAGCAGCATCTCGAAGGATTTGGCGTTCGCGAAGACGAACACGCCCAGCACCACCAGGGCGATCGAGATCGGCAGCACCTTGCGTGAGCCGAGCTGATCGAGCAACGCGCCGCCGTAGAACTGGAACAGCGCGAATACCCAGGTGTAGGTCGCGGCGATAGTCGCGACCTGCGTCACCGAGAGTCCAACGTCCTTCTGAACGTTGCCGCTCACGATCGCGTAGCCCGTCTGCACGCTGAAGAGAAAGACGACGAAGGCCACCGAGAGTATCCATACCCACCAGGCGTGCGCGCCGGCCAGCTGCGATTGGGTGCCGGATTCCCGTCCGACGTGGGGATCTGCAACGATTGTCTGTGCCATGGCCGATTCTCCTGTCGCGATTTGATCAGGCCGCTGCGCGCACGTACTCGGGACGGCTGTATGCAAGTGCGCCGGCGACGTACGTCGACTCGATCGCACGGTCGTCGCCCAGCGTCATCTGAATGAAGAGCGCCTCGTCCAGGTCCTGGCAGTTGCGCATCCGGTACTCGATGACCGGAGTCGACTTGAGATCGAGCACGACGATGTCCGCGTCCATGCCGACGCCGAGGCTGCCGATCTTGTCTTCCAGGTAGAGCGCACGCGCTGTGCCGCGCGTCGCCAGATAGAAGGCGAGCGGCGCCGAGAGCTTGTTGCCGTTCAACTGCGCCACCTTGTAGGTCTCGTTCAGCGTCTGCAGGATCGAGAACGACGTGCCCGCGCCGAGGTCGGTCGCGAGGCCGACGCGCACCGGGCGCTCGGCCTTCATCGCGTTCTTGAGGTTGAACAGGCCGCTGCCGAGGAACTGGTTCGAGGTTGGACAATGCGCGATCGCCGTGCCGGTCTCGTGGCAGCGCTGCAGCTCCTCTTCTGTCAGCCAGATGCCATGCCCATAGATGGCGCGCGGGCCGAGCTGCTTGTAATGGTCGTAGACGTCGAGATAGCCCTTGCGCTGCGGATACAGCTCTTTCACCCAGGCAACCTCGCCACGATTCTCAGAAACGTGGGACTGCAGGTACGTGCCCGGATGCTCGGCCCACAGCTTGCCTGTCATGTCCATCTGCTCGGGCGAGCTGGTCGGTGCGAAGCGCGGCGTGACGCAATACAGGAGCCGGTCGCGGCCGTGCCACTTCGCGATCAGCGCCTTCGATTCGTCGTAGCCCTTCTGCGGCGTATCAGTGAGCGCGTCGGGCGCGTTACGATCCATCAGGATCTTGCCCGCGATCATGCGCATGTTGCGCGCCTGGGCCTCCTCGAAGAATGCATCCACGGACTGCGGATACACCGTGCAGTAGACGGCTGCGGTCGTCGTGCCCGCGCGCAGACATTCCTGCAGGAACACCTTCGCGACCTCGCGCGCGTGCTCCTTCGAGGCGAACTTCTGCTCGGCGACGAACGTGTACTTGTTCAGCCAGTCGATCAACTGCTCGCCGTAAGCACCGATGATTTGCGTTTGCGGGTAATGAACGTGGCTATCGATGAAGCCGGCGACCATGAGCTTGTCGTCGCCGTTGCGGCGGACGTTCGTCCCCTTCGGCAACTCGGGCAGCACCTTGCTGGCCGCACCGAAGTGCGTGATCTTGCCGCCTGACATCGCGATGACGGCGTCGGATTCGTAGCGCATAGCCTTCTCGACGCCCACGCTGAAGGCGTCGTCTACGAAGGTGAGAGCGGGGCCGCGCAGTGCCTGAACAGTGCCGCCTTTGGTATCCATCGTAGCCCCTCCTCTAGAAGTGATATTTCGCCATCAGGCTGATCGCCGTCTGGTTCGTGTCGAATGCCGACGAGTCCGGGATCTGGTACTTGTTCAACCACAGGTCGACCTCGACGCCGGCGTAGAGCTTCTTCGGTGCATTCCAGAACTCACCCACGTCGACGGTAATTTGCGGATTGAAGTGGAAGCTCCAGTCCTCCGAGCCGATCCCGAGCACCCAGTCGAAATAGCCGTCGATCAGGAAAGAAGCGCGGCCAGCTTTGAACGGGTAGCTGCCGACGGTCGTGATCTGCATGTCGCGGAAGCCGTGCTGTACGCCCGCGGTGAGCTCGTCGCGCCCGTAGAAATTCACCTGCAGATAGTTGAACTTGGTGCCGCCCAGGATGCCGGCCTCGCTGACGTCCAGGTCGAAGCCCAGGCCGAGCAGCACGGCTTCCGCGACATCTGCATCTTCGCCGCGCTCGTACTGTGCGGCGAGCAACACGTCCTTGATTTCGAACAGGCTGCGCCGGAAGAGCGTCCGCGACAGAGTCGCCCCGAAGACCTTGCCGAGGCTCAGTCGCGGGCCGATCTCGCCATACCAGGTCGAACCGTTACCGGTCTCCTCGTCCTGGTCGTGGAAATGCGTGAAGTCCACGAACATGAACAGATCGCCGATACGCGATGCGTGCGCGTGCTCGAGCGTCAGAGTCGACTGCTCGCTGGGATCGACCTCGAAGCCGCTGCCGTACGGCAGCAGCGTCGCGCTGGTGTCCGTCCAGAGGAAGAATTTGGAGTCCTGCCCCTCGGGCGTCTCACCGCATGCGCTGGTCGCGACCGCCAGACTGAATGCAGCCACGCTCAGCGCCACCGGTCCGCAGCGCACCTGTGCAATTACCTCATCTCCCCAGTTCGCGCCTACAGTCGCAGGGCGAACCGTCTGAGTCATCGGTTCCGCGGGCAGCGCAGCCACCCCCTGCGCGTATGTTCCCCGGATGCGCACGAGGGCTAGGTTCAGGCACGGCTGCAAGTCAGCTTTCCGCGCTCCGCGCGCATGAACAAGGGGCCGCCATGTTTTCCTCAAGCTGTGCCATTCGTCCGCTCGCGACGACGCTGACTCTCCTCGCTCTCGCCTGCGCCGGTGCAGCGCACGCGCAGGAAGAGGAGAACCCCTCGGGCCCTTACATCTCCGCGGGTCTCGGCCAGTTCGACGTGAAGATCGACAACCTTGAAGGCGTGGGCGACGTGCTGGAGGAGCTGGACAGCGACGACTCGGCGTGGAAGCTCGGGTTCGGCTGGCGCTTCAACCCGTACATCGCGCTCGAGGTGGACTACATCGATCTCGGCAATCCGAACGGCAATTTCGACGCGACCGGATCGAGCGGCGACTACGAGGTGGAGCTGGCAGGCTTCTCGGGCTACGTGATCGGCTCGCTGCCACTCGGCATCTTCGAGCTGTCGGCCAAGGCAGGCTACTACTTCCATGACGTCAATCTGCACGTCGACTTCGACAACATCGGCCCGAACAACGGCGACGTCTTCGACAGCGACGACAACGGCGAGGCGTTCGTGTACGGCATCGGCGCGGGCGCGACGTTCTTCCAGCACCTCAACGTGAAAGTCGAGTACGAGCTCATGGACATCGATGAGGTCGACGACGCGTACGTGTTGTGGCTGACGGGCGCCTGGCGCTTCTGAGGAATGCTGCTTGCAAGGCTTATCGCGCTTGTGGCATCTCTGCTCCTGCTGGCGGGCGCCGAGGCCGAGGAGCCGAGCCTGGTCGATGCGCAGCCTGCGCCCGACTCCGCCGCGGTAACCATCGACGGCGTAGAGCTGTTCCGAGTCTCCGGCAGCGCGTCGCTTCCCAGCGCCGAGCGCGCCCGCAACGTGAGCGCGCGCATCATCGCGGCGGCTCATGACACTGCCATCGCACCCGCCGCGGTCAGGACACAACCGAGCGAAAGCCGCATCGATATCGTTGCGGGCAACCGCCACCTGGTCGCCGTCGTCCCCACGGATGCACAGCTCGAAGGTGTCGCGCTTGCCGACGCAGCGCTGCTGCGTGCAATACGCATCAGGGAGGCGATGACACGCTATCGTGCCGATCGCAGTACCGACAGCATCACGCGGGCTCTCCTCGCAACGACACTTGCCGTCGCGATCGCAGCGCTCCTGCTCCTGGCCGGGATTCGCGGCTTTCGCCTGGCGTTCGACACGCTCGAGCGGCGCTACCGCAGCCGTGTGCACAGCTTGACCATTCAGTCCTTCGAGGTCGTGAGAGCGGATAGCATCTGGCGCGGCATGAAGAGCGTGCTCGGCACGCTGCGCATCCTGTTCATCGTTGCGCTCTTCTATGCGTTGTGCGCATTCGCGTTGCGCGAGTTCCCCTCGACGCGCGGTCTCGCCGACCAGCTGGTGCAGTTCGTCGTCGAACCGCTGCAATCGATGGGCATGGCGGTGCTGCGCTACCTGCCGAAGCTGGCCTTCCTGGTCGTGCTAGTCATCATCATCCGTTACGTGCTGAAGCTGCTCGGCCTGTTCTTCGACGCAGTCCACGCCGGGCGCGTGCCCCTGCGCGGCTTCGATGCGGAATGGGCCCGGCCGACGTACCAGATCGTGCGGATCCTCATCGTCCTGCTCGCGCTCGTCATCGCGT
>JBIOUH010000110.1:0-46848 GCA_044866955.1 Steroidobacteraceae bacterium | reverse complement strand
CGATCTGCAGCCGCCTCGGCACGCTCCGGCGTGTTACTCGCTTCCCACAGATGGATCCAGAGGTGGAGCGCACCGGTGTGATCCGGCTCCAGCTTCAGCGCCTTGTCGAGCGCCGCGGTGATGTCCGCAGTGCGATCGTAAGGCACGCCGGCGCGGTTCCAGTAGTTCCACGGGCTCAGGTCCATCAGCGACTCGGCATACAGAGTCGCGGCGTCCTGATCGTTGGGGTACTTCTGGAACAGCGCGCGCATGGCGCCAGCGTAGGCCTGATCCGCGGCAGCGCGATCCTCAGCCTTGCCGGTATAGCGGGCGGCGAGCGCATCGATGAAATCGCGCTCGCGTTGCGAGGCCCTCGACTTGAGCGCCTGGGCCTGCTTCAGATGAGCCAGCGCCTTCGGCTCTTCCTCCGGCGCCATCGGCGCGTTGATGTTCGGCCCCAGCACGAGGGCCATGCCCCAGTGGGCCATCGCCAGGTTGGGATCGAGGCGCGCCGCTTCCGCGAACGCGCGGCCGGCCTCGGCATGGTTGAAGCCATAGGCGAGGTTCAGGCCCTGGTTCATGAACAGCTGGGCCTGCTCGGACTGAGTCGTGACCTTGAAGACGTGGTTGCCGACTTTCTGCAGTCGCGGCGCGCGGGCGCCGGAAGCCGCGGCGGTATCGAACTCATCGGTGGGTTGGTAGTGCTTGTGGACCGGGACCTGGGCATGCAGCGGCGAGGCTGCCAGACCCAGTACGAGTGCGGCGAGGCACAAGGGTCGATGGCGCATAGAGGATTCTCCCTGGACTGGAAGTGAAGACCCGACCCGTTATAGGGCCGCATCGTGAGCCTGCGGTCTGTGCAGTCGTGAATAATCCGTGAATCGCCGCGAACTCTACGCCCGGCGGCGGCGCCGATACATGGTCCACCAGTCGGGGCCCAGGCCCTCACTTTCGTCAGGGATGCCGGCCTCGTGTATCGTTCCGCACCATGCAACAAGGACCCGAGCCCATCGTCATCGTGACCACCGGCGGCACGATCGACAAAGCCTACTTCGACGCCCTCAGCATCTATCAGATCGGCGAGCCGGTCGTGAAGAAGCTCCTGGACGGGGCGAACGTTACGTATCCCTACCGGATCGTCGAGCTGCTGCGGAAGGACAGCCTCGAACTGACGGACGAGGATCGCGCGCGCCTGAAGGAGACCGTCGAGGGGCTAGGGGAGCAGAGAGTAGTGATCACGCATGGGACGGATACGATGACCGACTCGGCTGCGGTGCTGGCGTCGATACCAGCGAAGACGATTGTGCTCACGGGCGCGTTGTCGCCGGCGCGATTCACCGAGAGTGATGCGACTTTCAATATTGGGATGGCGTTCGCGGCGGCGCAGACGCTACCGGCGGGGGTTTACGTGGCCATGAACGGCCGCGTCTTCCCCGGCGGTGAAGTGAAGAAGGACCGGGAGCAGCGCAGGTTCGTCGCGAAGAACGAATGACCGCCGCAGTGAGACACCTGCAGCAGCTCGACGCGTTGATCAATCGCGTCGTCCGCGAGGCCGATCTCATCCACGACTACGTTCAGCTGCGCTTTCACGGCGGCCTGGTGCTGACGCTGAACAATGCGGTGGAGCTGGCAGGTCAACTCCTCGCGAATTCGCCGGCCGGCCGCATCGCTCTCGCGTCGATCGTCGGCCGCGCTGTCAACGACGTGGAGCGTGCAGCCGATCAGATCGTCGTGAACTTCCGCGGCGGCTCGGCGCTGACGATGAGTTTGCACGCGTCGGATTGCCATTCCCGCGAAGCGCTGACGCTGACTCGCTCGCCGGCTCCGCCGATGGTCGCGCAGCAATGGACGTCATAGCGGCCGTGCTTGCTGTGTTGGACCTGCTGACGACGTGGCGATTCGTCAGCTGCTTCTTCGCCTGCGGGAGTGCAGCGATCTGGCTGCTCTACAACCTCGATCGGCCTTTGAGCGTTGTGTCGTTCATCGCAATGCTCGTGGTGGGTGTCGTGCTCGGCGCTTTCTGGCAGCGACGTCACGAGAAGAAGGTGCACGCCAAATGAGCACGCTCAGTGCACGTCTCTTCTTTGCTGCGCAGTCTTGCTCTGCAAGCTGAACCTGGCCTCGATGTTCTTGTTCGTGCCGTTCGCGAGCTGCGCAGCATAGTTGCCGACCGCCGGTCCGTGCTTGAACCCGTGCCCTGATCCCGCGCCGACCAGCACGACGTTCTCCCACTGCGGATGGCGGTCGATCAGCAGATCCCCGTTCGAGCTGTTCTCGTACTGACACACCCGCGACTCGACCAGGGGACGCTTCGCCATCAGCGGGAACCGGCGCTTGATGAATTCGCGGACCTCAGTGATCGCGTTCTGGCTCGGCAAGCGATCACCCGAATCCGGATCGATCGCCGGGCCGTGCTTGTCGTGCGCGATCTTGAACCCGCGCCCTTCCAGATCCGGCATGCCATAGAAGATGTCGCCTTCGTTGAAGTCGGCCCAGCCGGGCAGACGCGCCGGCGAGAAGCGCGTGTCGCCCGCCTCCGGTGCGAAGAAGAACACTTCCTGCCGCGTCGGGAAAATCCTCGAGCCCAATATTTCCGGGAAGACCTTCGGCAGCCACGGCCCGCACGCGAACACGAAGCGCGACGCGCTCAAGGTGTCGCCCGCGTTCGTCCGAATCGAGTCGAACGAAGCATCGGCCTTCGGCGGCACGATCGAAGCTTGGGCGTATTCGCCGCCCGCCGCGACGAATTCCTGCACCAGCGTCTGCACGGAGCGCCGCGCCATCAGCACGCCGCGGTCGTGCTCGAACAGGCCCAGCTCGACGCCGTCCAGCGCAATCTGCGGGAACCGCTTCGCCAGCGCCGTGCGGTCGAGGACCTCCAGCGCAATGCCGAGGCGCTGATGCACTTCGATGCTCTGCTCGACGTACGGCTCACGGCGCCCGAACAGAAATACCACCCCCGTTGGATGGAAGATCGGCAGTCCCGAACGGCCGGACAACCACCGCCATTGGTCCAATGATTCCAGGGCGAAGCGCGTGTAGATTTCGTCGCGTCCGTACACCGTTCGGGTCATCCGGGACTCGCCGCCGGACGAGGCGCGGGCGTGAGCCGGGCCCCAGGCGTCGATCAGCAGGACCTTGCGACCCAGCTTGAGCAGATGCCAGGCGGTCCAGGCGCCGAACACGCCGGCGCCGACCACGATGACGTCGCGGCGGCCGGATTGCACAGCAGTCCCGCGCTGCTCATTGCGTTCTGCGGCGAGCGCTTTCACAGCGGAAGTACCGGCTGCGGCAGCGATGCCCGTGAGCAGTGTGCGGCGGGAGAAGGGCAAAGAAGTCGGCATACTGTCGTTCTCGTTGCGGGGATTTCGTTGTTCATATCGATCGGGGCGACAATCATTCACCGGGGAGCGGGGGCAACGCAATGACGAACCTGAGCTACGTCTGCGGCGTCGGTAGCGAACCGCTCTTATATAAGACGGTTGGAGCAGCGCTCGAGGAAGCAGCGGTGCGTTGGGGCGATCGCGAAGCGCTCGTGGTCCCTCACCAGAACGTCCGCTGGTCGTACCGTCAGCTGGACGAGGCGGCGGACCGGCTGGCGGCCGGGTTCCTGAGCCTCGGGCTCGCGCCGGGCGATCGGATCGGCATCTGGGCGCCGAACCGCTACGAATGGGTCGTCACGCAGTTCGCGAGCGCCAAAGCCGGTCTCATACTCGTCACGATCAACCCCGCCTACCGCACGTCCGAGCTCGAGTACGCGCTGAACAAAGTGGGCTGCCAGGCGCTCGTCCTCGCGCCGAGTTTCAAGACCAGCGACTACGCGGCAATGCTCGAACAGATCCGGCCGAAGGTGCCGCTGCTGCGTCACGCGATCCTGACCGACGAGACGTCGCGCGCCGGCTTTCTTCGCTACCGGGACGTGGAGTCGAGCGGGACCGCTGAGGATCTCGATCGCGTGCGGCAGCTGCGCCCGCAGTTGCAGCCCGAGGACGCGATCAACATTCAGTTCACGAGCGGCACGACCGGCTTGCCGAAAGGCGCGACGCTCTCTCATCACAACATCGTCAACAACGGCTACTTCGTTGCGAAGCGGATGACGTTCACCGAGAACGACCGGTTGTGCATCCCGGTGCCTTTGTATCACTGCTTCGGCATGGTGATGGGCGTGCTCGGTTGCGTGACGCACGGCGCCACGATGATTTTCCCCGCCGAGGCATTCGAGCCGAAGAGCGTGCTCGATGCGTGCCAGGCCGAGCGCTGCACGGCGTTGTTCGGCGTGCCGACGATGTTCATCGCCGAGCTTGATCATCCTGACTTCAAACGCTACGACCTGCGAACCTTGCGCACGGGTGTGATGGCCGGTGCGCCGTGCCCGGTCGAAGTAATGAAGCGTGTGATTTCCGACATGCACATGAAGGAAGTCACGATCTGCTACGGCATGACGGAGACCAGTCCGGTGAGCTTCCAGAGCTGCCGCGACGACACCTTGCAGCAGCGCGTCGCGACCGTGGGCACGATTCATCCGCACCTCGAAGTGAAGATCGTCGACGCGGATGGGCGCGTGACGCCCCGCGGCGAGCGTGGCGAGTTGCTGACGCGCGGCTACAGCGTGATGCATGGCTACTGGGACGATGAAGACAAGACCAGGCAGGCCATCGACAGCCAAGGCTGGATGCACACCGGCGACCTCGCGACGCTGGACGAAGCGGGGTACTGCAACATCGTTGGCCGCGTGAAGGACCTGATCATCCGCGGCGGCGAAAACATCTCGCCGCGCGAAGTCGAGGAGTTCCTGTATCGCCACCCGAAGGTCCAGGACGTACAGGTCTTCGGCGTGCCGGATCGCCGCTACGGCGAGGTGGTGTGCGCGTGGATCAAGCTGAAGGCCGGCGAGCGCTGCGATGCAGACACGATCCGTGCGTTTTGTCGCGAGCAGATCGCGCACTACAAAGTGCCGGCGCACATCCGCTTCGTGGAGCAGTTCCCGATGACGGTCACGGGGAAGATCCAGAAGTATCTGATGAGAATCGAGATGAGCAGGGAGTTGCAGGTCAGCGAGGAGAGTACGGCCTGAGGAAGAGGCTGTAGGCTGTAGCCAGAGCCGGAGGGAGAATTCTTCTCTCCTTCCGGCTACAGCCTACAGCCCACAGCCTTCTTCTCTACTGCACGTGGCTCATCAATTCCTGGCGCACGACCGCCGGCGTCATGCCGAGGATCTTGCGCATGTGGCGCGCCAGGTGGCTCTGGTGCGCGAAGCCCGCCGCGAATGCGACCTGCGCGATCGACAGGCTCCGATCCTGCAGCAGCAGCTTGGCGCGCTCGACGCGACGCCGCAGCACGTACTGGTGCACCGGCATGCCGGTCGATTGCCGGAACAGCGTTTTCAGGTGCGACACGCTGACGCCGGCCACTGACGCGATCTCGGCGAGCGACAGCTCGCTCTCGAGATTGTCCTCGATGTAAGAGATCACCTGTTTCAGCTTCCACGAGCCGAGTCCGCCGGGGATCTCGCGCATCGGCAGCGAGCGCGCGTTATGCCGCTGCAGCAGCCGCGCGGCCAGCGCTTTGCCGAGGCTTTCACGGAACAGACGTCCGCCGGTGCTGCCGGCATCGATATCGGCTTTGAGCGCCCAGGCGATGTGCTCGATCACTGGATCGCGCAGCTGAAAGCGATCCGCGATCTCGATGCTGCCGGGATTGATGTCCAGCTCGCCTGCGACCGACTTCAGCAGCGTGTCGGGCACACGCATGATCAAAGTAGTGCCGCCCTGCTTGGTTTCCCACGCCGACGGCGTGCGCGCCGGAATGATGTCGAGATCGCCGGCGACTTCGCGCCCGTGGCGCAGCCGTCCGCCGCGCGAGCACGTCACTTCCACCGACGGCCCCAGATGCATGCAGACGATCGCGTACGGCAACGCGGGGATCTGCGTGAGGCCAGCCTGAAAGGAATTGATCGCGACGGTGACGGACGTGTGCGTGTCCGATGAGGATGCGCTGGTGGTGCTCTTGGCTACGTGTTCACTGACGGAGCTCATGATTGTTGCCTCCACGCATGCAGCTGCTGCTGTGCCGAGAATACAACGAATCATCTGCAAGTGCGCCAGCGATTGCCCGGAGAGTTCGTCCGTTCGTGCTTCGCGTGAACTGAATGTGCAGCAAAAGCCAAGCAAAACCACGTTCAGCGCGCGTTCAGCTGTGGAAACTTCTCGTCCGTTCCGGCTGAGCGCGTCTTAACAGGTGCGCAAGAAATGCATCCTGGCGATTAACTATTTCGCAACACTCGACCGGGAGGCGTTCTGATGCTGAATTCCAACAACGTTGCAGTCGCAACGGCATCGAGCGGTCCTTTGCTCTCGGGTGGATTGCACCCAGGCGCCGCAGCTCGCAGCGGCGCGTTCTCAGGAGGCTGACAATGGCAACTCAGAATCGTTCCTTGCAACGTGCGGTGAGGCACGTGCTACTGGCCAGTGCCGCAGGAGCGGCAGTGGTCGCTCTGCCGACGCAGGCAGCTGATGAAGGCAGCACTATCCAGGAAGTGGTCGTCACCGGTTCGCGCATCAGCACGCCGAACATGACGAGCATCAGTCCTGTCACCGCAATCGCTGCGGAAGACATCGCTGCAACCGGCAAGATGCGCGTCGAAGACATCATCAACCAGCTGCCGCAGGCGATGGCTGCGCAGGGTTCGACGATCTCCAACGGCTCCACCGGCACCGCGACAGTCGACCTGCGCGGCTTGAACGCCAAGCGCACGCTGGTCCTCATCAACGGTCGGCGACTGATGCCGGGCAACCCGGACACTGCGCCGGGCGTGAACTCTGGAGCGCCCGACCTGAACCAGATTCCGAAGGCGCTGATCGAGCGCGTCGAAGTGCTGACGGGCGGCGCATCGTCCGTGTACGGCGCCGACGCGGTCGCGGGCGTCGTCAACTTCATCCTGAACACGCGCTTCGAAGGCGTGCAGTTCGAAGCCAACTACAGCTTCTACAACCACAAGAACGACAATCCGGCGGCGGACGTCGTGCGCAACGCCAACTACGACCTGCCCAAGAGCAACGTCAACAACGGCTACTCCAAGGACTTCTCGTTCGTGATGGGCTCGAACTTCGCGGAGGATAAAGGCAACGCGACGTTCTATGCCACGTACACCGACGTGAAGCCGATCCTGCAGGCGGACTTCGACTACAGCGCCTGTACCTTCAACTCCGGCAACGCGTTCACTTGCGGCGGCTCCGCCACGACCGATCCGCCGCGCATGCGCGGCCGCAATCCGGATACGGGCGAGGCCACGGGCTATTTCGTCAATGATCGCACCACCGGCGCGTTCCGCCCGTACAACTCCGACACCGACGCCTACAACTTCGGTCCTCTCAACTTCTATCAGCGTCCCGACGAGCGCTACACGGCCGGCGTGTTCACGGACCTCGAAGTCGCCGAAGGCCAGACGGCCTATGGCGAGTTCATGTTCATGAAAGACCAATCCGTTGCGCAGATCGCGCCGAGCGGCATCTTCGGCCAGGAATTCACGGTGTCGTGCGCCAATCCGCTGTGGAGCGCGGCGCAGGCCAATCTGTTCTGCGGCCAGTTCGGGCGCTCGAGCGCGGAAGGCTCGACCGACACGGCCCAGGTAACTGTCGGCAAGCGCAACATCGAAGGCGGCGGGCGCCAGAGCGACATCACTCACGAGTCGTTCCGCACGGTGCTGGGCATCCGCGGCGACATCAACGACACGTGGTCGTACGACGCGTATGGGCAGTACGGCGAGAGCCAGCTCGGCCTGACGTTCTTCAACGACTTCTCGCTGCAGAGAACGGCCCGTGCTCTCAACGTGCAGATCGATCGCCGCCTCAATCCGGACGGTACGCCGGTCCCGACGTTCGGCACGCCGCAGTGCGTGTCCGTCATCGATGGATCGGATCCGGCGTGCGTGCCCTACAACCCGTGGCAGCCTGGTGCGATTACGCAGGATCAGCTCAACTACCTGCAAATTCCGCTGGTGCAGCGTGGCCAGACGACGGAGCGCGTCGCCAACGTCTCGTTCACGGGTGACCTGGCGAACTACGGCGTGAAGCTGCCGACGGCGCAGACGGGCCTGCTCGTCAACGCCGGCGTCGAATGGCGCGAGGAGAAGAGCTCGCTGCTGCCCGACGCTGCATTCCAGTCCGGCGACGGCGCCGGCCAGGGCGGCCCGACCCCGCCGATCGAGGGCAGCTACATCGCGAAGGACGTGTTCGCCGAAGCGCGCATGGCGCTGCTGGAAGACAAGCCGTTCGCGCAGAGCCTGTCGATGGAAGCGGGCTATCGCTACTCCGACTACAGCCTCGACTTCAACACCGACACGTACAAGCTGGGTCTGGAATGGACGCCGATTCAGGACATCCGCGCTCGCGCCAGCTATCAGCGCGCAGTGCGTGTGCCGAATATCTCCGAGCTGTACGGTGCGCAGACTGTCGGTCTCGACGGGACGATCGACGTGTGCGCCGGCGATGCACCTGTGCTCACGCGGGAGCAGTGCGCGCGCACCGGTGTGACGGACGCGCAGTACGGCAACATCGAGGCGAACCCGGCCGCGCAGTACAACGGCTTCGTCGGCGGCAATCCGGATCTGCAACCCGAGACTGCGGATACGTTCTCCTTCGGTCTGGCGTTCCAGCCGAGCTTCGCGCCCGGCCTGCGCCTGCAGATCGACTACTTCGACATCTCGATCGATGATGCGATCCAGGCGCCGAACGCCGACTTCTCGCTGCTGATGTGCGCGCTGAACGGCGACCCGTCGACCTGCAGTCGCATCACGCGCGACCGCGACGGCTCGATCTTCAACTCGGTGAACGGCTTCGTCGTCGACACGTTCGAGAACATCGGCGAGATCGCCACCTCCGGCATCGACTTCGACGCGTCCTACGCGTTCGACGTGGGCTCCGCCGGCAGGCTCAACGTGGACTTCGTCGGCACGATGCTCGATTCGCTGGAGGTGACTCCGCAGGAGGGCGTGACCTACGACTGTGCCGGTCTGTATGGCTCGGTCTGCGGCGTACCGGCGCCCGAGTGGCGGCACAAGCTCGACACGACCTGGCGTATGCCGTGGGGCGGTGTCGATCTGACGCTGAGCTGGCGCTACTTCGGCGAAGTGAAGCGCGATGCGGAGGATTCGAACCAGTTCCTGTCGTTCCTTGGCACGGCGACCGGTCCTCTGCCGACCGACTCCAGGCTCGGCAGCCGCAGCTACTTCGATCTGACCGGCTCGATGACGCTCGCGGACAAGTACACGCTGCGCGTGGGCGTGAACAATCTGCTCGACAAGGATCCGCCGCTGAACGGCTCGGACACCTGCCCGACGGGCCCGTGCAACGGCAACACCTGGCCGCAGGTGTACGACTCGTTCGGCCGGCAGATCTTCGGTCTGGTTACGATCGACTTCTGATAACACTGGCGAACGCATAGAGAAGGAGTCCATCGGAATGGCGCCGCTACGCCTGCGACGTAGCGGCGCCTTTTTTCGTTAGAATCGGCGACATGCTTACTCCCGCCGACCGCGAACGGTACAGCCGGCACCTGGTGCTGCGGGAGATCGGCGTCGCGGGCCAGGAGAAGCTCAAAGCGGCGCGGGTGCTGGTCATCGGCGCAGGCGGGCTCGGGTCGCCATCGGCGCTCTATCTCGCAGCCTCCGGCGTCGGCACGATCGGCGTCATCGATTGCGACAAGGTCGAGGTCTCCAACCTGCAGCGCCAGGTCATCTACGACAGCGCGAGCGTCGGTATTCCGAAAGCACTCGCTGCGCGGCAACGCCTGCTCGCGCTCAATCCGGACATCGAGATCATCGCTCATCAAGTCGAGCTGCGGGCCGACAACGTGCTGCAGCTGTTCGAGCGTTACGACGTCGTGCTCGACGGCACCGATCGCTTCGGCACGCGCTATCTCGCGAACGACGCGTGCGTCATCCTGCGCAAGCCGCTCGTATCTGCCGCGATCCATCGCTTTGAAGGGCAGGCGATGACCTACGTACCTGGCCGCGGTCCCTGCTATCGCTGCCTGTTCCCGACCGCGCCCGCGGATGGACTGGTGCCGAACTGCGCGGAAGCGGGCGTGCTCGGCGTGCTGCCCGGCGTGCTCGGCACGATCCAGGCGACCGAAGCCATCAAGCTGATCGTCGGTGCCGGCGAGCCGCTGATCGGACGACTGCTCACCTACGACGCACTCGCGATGCGCTTCGAGGAATTTCGATTCAAGCGGCGCGCGGACTGCGCGGTGTGCGGCGATCGTCCTACGATCACGGCCCCGCAGAATGCGCCGCAGCTGTGCACCGCTGAAGCGCTCGCGAGCGTTCGCACGCTGACAGCCGAGCAACTGTGCGAGTTGATGGAGGAGCCGGGCGGGCACATCGCGATCGTCGACGTTCGCGAGCCGCGCGAGTTCGCGGTGGCACGCTTGCCCGGCGCGGTGAACATTCCCGTCGGCGAGTTGCACGCGCGCATGGGCTCGCTACCGGAAGGGCGCGTCGTGTTCGTCTGTCGCAGCGGCGCTCGCAGCCTGAATGCGGCTGCGCTTGCCAGCCGCGCAGGCGTCGAAGATATCGCGCACCTGGAAGGCGGATTGCTGGCATGGGCGCGAGAGGTCGACGACTCGTTCGAAGTCGCACCGGTGTGATCCGGCTGGACACCGGCGAAACGAGTTGAGCAGGGCAGGGTGAGCGCCCACAATCCTTGGCACGCAGCGTCGTGCTGCGACTTACTCGGGGAGTGCGATGAACGAAGTCACCGCTGAGCGCACCGGCAATCCGGACATGGCCAAGATCGTCTACATCCTGTACCTGATCGGGCTCGTGAACGGTATCACCATCCTCGTCGGCGTGATCATGGCCTACATCTATAGAGACGACGCGCCGGAGTGGCTGCGCACTCACTACGATTCGCAGATCCGCATGTTCTGGATCAGCCTGCTCTACTGGATCATCGCCACGATCCTGATCTTCGTCTTCATCGGCTTCCTGCTGTATGGCGTGATCGCGATCTGGTGGATCATCCGCTGCGTCAAG
Organism: Steroidobacteraceae bacterium; assembly: GCA_044866955.1. Taxonomy (GTDB): domain Bacteria; phylum Pseudomonadota; class Gammaproteobacteria; order Steroidobacterales; family Steroidobacteraceae; genus Steroidobacter. Next base: position 35,837 of record JBIOUH010000110.1, on the reverse strand, counting down.
GGCTTCCAGCATCTCGAAAAGAAGGGTGCCTACCCGAATTACCAGTCGTGGGCCTTTTGAGCGCGCCGTAAGGCGTTCAATCTACTGCAGGTCGGAATGGACTATGATGGCACTCCGGATCAACGGAGTGCCACGCAGTTGAACGTCAGCGTCTTCGACCTGTTCAAGATCGGTATCGGACCGTCCAGCTCCCACACGATGGGGCCGATGACGGCCGCCTGCCGTTTCATCCGCGAGGTCCAGGAGCGCGGTCAGCTCGCGAAGGTCGCGCGTGCGGCGGTGGATCTCTATGGCTCGCTGGCGCTGACAGGCAAGGGCCACGCCACTGATACCGCGGTGACGCTGGGGCTCGGCGGTTGGTTGCCGGCGCAGGTCGATCCCGACGCGGCGGCGAAGCTGATCGAGGCAGTGCGCGCGAACGGCAAGCTTGCACTCGCCGGCTCGCAAGCGATCGATTTCCGGATGGATCGCGACATTCACTGGCACTACAAGGAAAGCCTGCCATATCACCCGAACGCGCTCACGCTGCACGTGTACGACGCGCAGGGCAGCGCGTTGCACGAGGGTACGTTCTATTCCGTCGGCGGCGGCTTCGTCGTCACCGACGCGGAAGCGAAGTCGCCGACGGCATTGACGACGGGTCCCGCGATTCCGTTTCCGTTCGAGAATGCCGAGGAGCTGCTGGTGATAGCGGAGCGCGAGAAAGTGCGCATCGCGGACATCATGATGCGCAACGAGTGCGTCGTGCGCAGCGAACAGGAAGTGCGCGAAGGTCTCGATCGGATCTGGTCGGCGATGAGCGCGTGCATCGATCGCGGCATGCGCGAGGACGGAATTCTTCCCGGGGGTCTCAACGTGAAGCGCCGCGCGAAGAAGCTGCGCGAAACACTCGAAGAGCGGGAGCGCAACAAGACCGCCGATGCGCTGATCGCGATGGACTGGATCAACGTCTGGGCGCTCGCCGTCAACGAGGAGAATGCTGCGGGCGGCAAAGTCGTGACCGCGCCGACGAACGGAGCGGCGGGCCTCGTTCCGGCGGTGCTGCGCTACTACGATCACTATTGCAACGGCACCGCCGAGGGCCGGCAGACCTTTCTGCTGACAGCGGGTGCGATCTGTACGTTGTACAAGCGCAATGCCAGCATTTCCGCCGCGGAAGTGGGCTGCCAGGGCGAGATCGGCGTCGCATGCTCGATCGCTGCTGCGGGACTCGCTGCGGTACAGGGCGGTACGAACGAGCAGATCGAGAACGCCGCCGAGATCGGCATGGAGCACAACCTCGGCCTGACCTGCGATCCGATTCGCGGGCTGGTGCAGATCCCGTGCATCGAGCGCAACGCCACCGGCGCGGTGAAAGCGATCGATGCAGCGCGTCTTGCGCTCATGGGGGATGGCACGCATCACGTAACACTCGACACCGTCATCGAAACGATGCGCAGGACCGGCGCGGATATGCGCGACTCCTACAAAGAGACTTCGCTGGGCGGTCTCGCCGTCAACGTTCCGGAATGCTGAGCGCCCGTTTCATATTGGCGATTGTCGCCGCGCTGTCCAGCGTCCCACTGCTGGCAGCCGATTCATCGCCGTCCAGTCCGCCGCGCTACACATTCTCGTGGCCGCTCGACGGCAGCGGCCTGATGCCTCGTGGCGGCACGACCAAGGGCCCGGCGGTCACGCTCGATGAGAGCGAATCGCAGGCGTGGCAACAGCTGCAAAAGCAGGGGTTGAGCGACTTGGAGCGCGACCGTCGCGCGATTCTGGCGATGGCCGGCACATATCGCGTGACGTTCGATTTCCTGGAAGTCACGCCGTTCGGCGCGCAGGACGGACCGAAAGCGCCGTACCAGTCGTGGGGCACCGAGAAGGTCTACGTCGATGGCGATACGGGCGAGTCCATCAGCCTCGTGCACATTCTCGAGATGCGCATCGTGCAGCCCGACGGCAAAGTCAGCGAGCCGATGGTGACGAAGCATTGGCGGCAGGACTGGACGTACCAGCCGCGCTACGTGGTCGAATACAAGGGCAACGATCGCTGGGAGCGTCGCCGGCTGACGTCGATGGAGGTCTCCAGGCGCTGGGTGCAGACCGTGTATCAGGTCGACGAGTCGCCGCGTTACGCGAGCCTCGGCACGTGGCAGCACACCGGGAGTTTTTCGAGCTGGCAGAGCGGCGAGACGTGGCGCCCGCTACCCCGTCGCGAGTGGAGCGTACGCCAGGACTACCAGGTGCTGGCCGGCACGAACCGCCACACGATCATTCCGACTGGCTGGGTGCAGGAAGAGAACAATCTCAAGGCGGTGCTCACCGCCGAGCGCGAGCTCGATACTTCACGCCCCTACGTGGCGCGCGAGTATGGCGTCGCTCGTTACCAGCGTATTCGCGATGCGGACTTCGCAGCGGCGGATGAATACTACGGCCGCACGAAACAATTCTGGGACCAGGTGCGCGATCGCTGGAGCAAAGTGTTCGCGGAGCGAGGCACGGTGACGCTGAAAGGCCCGGTCGACAAGCTCGGCTTGTTCCAGCCGTTGTTTGCGCAGGCCGATGCGATCGCGGAGCAGGGCGCCGCGGCGTCGAATAACAATCAGGAAGTCATCGAGTCGGCGCTGAAAGAGATGGGCGCGCTCTAAACACTCGCCAGAACCCGCGCGTTGGCGCGAGGCTGCTGGAACATGCCCTGAGGCCCGTAGACCTTCGGCTGGCTCGCGCGGCCGGTGAGGACGTCGAGCATACCCTCGACTTTCTTCAGGCGTGCAGTCACCAAGGCGCCGTTGCGGTCGTTGAGCTCGCGGCAGCGAGTTGCGCGTTGCGAGCAGTCGGCGAAGCGCCGCTGCAGGGTGTTCGAGGGATCGCACCAGCGCAGCAGCTTCTCCAGCCCCTGCACGTCGGTGGGAACGTTCATCATGCGGCACAGCGAGCGGCGTTCGTCTTCGACGCGCAACAGCGCGCCGACGCACTCCTGGCGTGACTCGCCGGCGCGGTCGAGGCCTTCGACGTCATTGGCCAGCAGCAGCTCGTGCTCGCGATCGAGCAGCGACTCCAGCTGGCTCAGTGCATTCAATTCTTCGGCGAGCAGTTTCTGCAGATGCTCGCGGCAGACGCCCGGATCCACTTCGTCACTTCTCCGTCTTCAGCAGTTCCTGTTCCATGCGCAGCAGCTTGTCCGCGATGCGCTCCGGCGAGACTTCGTAACGACCTTCATCGAGCGCCGACCGGACCGCGGCGACGCGCGCCTCGTTGACCACCGGCGCGGCCTGCACTGCCTGCTCGAGCGCGGCCAGCTGGCGCGCCTGGTCGGTAATGCGCACCGGGGTCGCGGCCTTGCTTGCATCGGCCGACTGCGACGCCGACGTGCCCGCATCGCGCTCGCGCGCAACGGTCTTGTCGGCACCGGTCTGCACCGGGCGATTTCCGTAGCCACCGATCTTGTTCGTCACGGTCCGAATCTCCTGCTGGCGTAGGTCGGACTTCGCATCCGACTTCCTCACGAGGCCTGTAACGGCAGCAGTTCTCAGAACTTTAGGATTCCCGTCGGCGCCGGCCGCATGGACGGTTCGGGGAACCCCCGAGGCAAAAATGTGCGCTATGACAATAGGTTAAATCGCGTGCCGGAAGGCCTCACAAGCCGACCCGCACCACGCTGTCGCTTTCGACCACACCCTCGACGACCTTGAGCGAGCTCAGGTTCTGGACCCGGACGCGGTCGCTGACGCCGCCGTCGGTGAGAGCGTGCCCCTGTGCCCGGATCTCGACCGCGCCGCTTGCGGCGATCAGCGTGACCTGTTGACCGCGGCGGACGACGACATCCGGAACCAGCATATCGACCGTCAAAGCAGTGCCCGCGGGCAGCGACCGCTTCAGCCGATGCCCCTGCAGGCTCGCTGCGTCCTGAATGAAAACCGCCGCCGAGCCCGGCATGCGACGCGTCTCCGGCTCGACATCGGTGGCCTCCACGCGTGCGCGCCGCGCCAATGCACGACGCAGCACCAGTACCGGAATCTCGACTTCAACTGAAACCGGCACGTAGAGCGTCCAGGTATTCGCGGAAGTGCAGCGCACGCCGACGGTCACGCGTTCACCGCGCGTGGTCGTGCTCTGTTGGAACGTCTCGAGCGGCTGGTCGCACTGCGCGACACGCAAGCGCGGATCGAGCTTCGACGCGCTGACAAACTGCTTCGCCTGGCTCGCGGGCAAACGCGTGCGCACGAACGCTTCGGCAGCGGACTGCACAGCGTCGATCGGCTGTGTCGTGGCGAACGCCGCCGTTGCGAACAACGCGCACAGGGCGAGCAGGAGCTGCGAACCGGATCTCTTCACGACTGCCGGCGAGGTGACGCCATCGCATTGACGGCAGGTGAAGACTAAGCAAGGCGGATGCCAGCGCAGAGTGATGCGTATGGAAAGTGTGAGCGCAGTCACACGAGCCCGAGCGCGAGCCTCTACATATATATGTGGCGCGTCGACGGGGGAGGCGCCGATTGCCGCAGCGGCAAACTCTTGCCGCTCCCTGCGTGAGCGCTCTCACAACAATTTCCATCTCTCACCCCACACAGCGCCGCTGGCATGCAGCGCCAGTGTGCTGGCACGTCCCGTGCAATGTCCTCCCGCAGACGGTTTTCTGACGGACAGGCACATGCCATCGAGTATCGACAACTATCTCGGAGTGCACGCCGCAGCGCTGCAGCTACGCTCGCAGCGCACCGAGGTGCTGGCGGCGAATCTCGCAAATGCGGATACGCCGGGCTATCGCGCTCGCGACATCGACTTCAAGCACGCTCTCGCGGCGGCCAGCGGCCAGGGCACTGGTGTGCACTTGGCGACCACCAAGGCTGGTCACATCGGCGCTGCCACCGCTAACGGCACGCCCGCGCCGGAACTGAAGTACCGCGTGCCGCTCGCGCCGGCGCTCGACGGCAACACCGTCGACGGACAGCTCGAGCAATCCGCGTTTGCCGAGAACACCGTGCGTTACCAGGCGACTCTGTCGTTCATCAGTTCCAAGTTCCGCGCGCTGATGACGGCGATCACGGGGCAGTAACCATCATGTCATCCTTCAAGATCTTCGAGATCGCCGGCAGCGGCATGAGCGCGCAGTCGGTGCGGCTCAACACCACGGCCAGCAATCTAGCAAACGCCGACAGCGTCAGCGGCGATCCGAACCAGGTCTACAAGGCCAAGCATCCGCTGTTCGAAGCGATCCGCGCGAGCCTCGGCTCGAACGCGGCGAGCTCGGGCGTCGCGGTGAAGGGCGTCGTCGAGAGCCAGGCAGCGCCGACGGCGCGCTACGAGCCGGGCAATCCGCTCGCCGATGCGAACGGCTACGTCTACGCGCCGAACGTGAACACGGTCGAGGAGATGGTCGACATGATCTCGGCCTCGCGCTCGTACCAGAACAACGTGGAAGTGATGAATACGGCGAAGGAAATGATGCTCGCCACGCTCCGCCTCGGCCAGTAAGGCTTAGAGATACACCATGTCAATCGCAGACGTCATCAACGGCACCGGCGCGGCAGGCAGCGCTTCGCAGTCGAGCGGCACCAAGAAGAAGGACCAGCTCGGCCAGAACGAATTTCTGCAGCTGATGCTCGCGCAGCTCAAGAACCAGGATCCGTTCAAGGCGATGGATCCCAGCCAGTTCCTCGGCCAGCTGGCGCAGTTCGGCACGGTGACAGGCATTCAGGACATGCAGACGGCATTCACCTCGCTGTCGGACGCGATGCGCTCGTCGCAGGTGCTCGACGGCGCGAGCATGGTCGGCCGCGACGTGCTGGTGCCGAGCGACACAGTCACGTTGCACGCGGACGGCACGGTGAAAGGCTCCATCGACGTGCCCGAGGGCCTCACCGGGCTCACAGTCAACATTCGCGACTCGGCCGGCGCGCTGGTGCGCCGGATGACGTTGCCGACCGACGACGGCAACCGGGAATTCACGTGGGACGGCCTGCGCGACGACGGCACGCGTGCCGCCGCGGGCGACTACGACATCGAAGCGATCGGCAGCCTCGACGGCCGGTCCGGCTCGCTGGAGATGCTGTTCTCGAGCCGCGTCAACAGCGTGACGATCGACTCTTCCGGCCTGGTCCTGAACACCAACGACCTGGGTGCGCGTCCGCTGAGCGACGTGCGCCGGGTCATGTAACGAAACGCAATCGGAGACTTCAATGACCTTTCGTCTTGCCTTGAGCGGTTTGAATGCGGCGCAGGCCGATCTCACCGTTACCGCCAACAACATCGCCAATACCGCGACCAACGGCTTCAAGGGCTCGCGCGCGGAATTCGCCGAGCTGTTCTCGGTGTCGCCGCAGGGCGTGAGCAGCAACGCGATCGGCAACGGCGTGCGCGTCTCCAACGTCGCGCAGCAGTTCACCCAGGGCAACATCGACTTCACCGACAACAGCCTGGACCTCGCGCTGAGCGGGCAGGGCTTCTTCATCCTCAACGACGGCGGCGCACTCGCGTATACGCGCGCCGGCGCGTTCCAGGTCGACAACCAGGGCTACGTCGTGAACGCGCGTCAGCAGCGCCTGCAGGTGTATCCGCCCAGCGCCGACGGTCAGTTCAACACCGGCGCGCTGACGGACATTCAGCTCGTGACGAGCGAAAGCGCCCCGGCCGCGACGGCCAACGTCGACGTGACGCTGAACCTGCCGGCGAACGCCTCGCAGCCGACCGTCGCGACCTTCGATCCGGCGAACGTCAACAGCTACAACAACGCGACCTCGCTCACGACCTACGATTCTCTCGGCGCCGCGCACACGGCTACCATGTACTTCGTCAAGACCGCGAATCCGAACGAGTGGACGACGCAGCTGTACGTCGATGGCAACGCCGTCGGCGCGGCGCAGACGCTCGAGTACGACAACACGGGTGCGTTGATCGATCCCGCGAGCGGTCAGATCACGTTCCCGGCGTACACGCCCGCCACCGGCGCGGCGGACATGAACATGACTTTCAACTTCGCCGACACCACGCAATACGGCGGCAACTTCACCGTCAACGCGATCACGCAGGACGGCTACACGACCGGCCGCCTGATCGGCATGGACATCGACTCCACCGGCGTCGTGCAGGCGCGTTTCACCAATGGCCGCTCGCTCGCGCTCGGCCAGGTGGCGCTCGCGAACTTCTCGAATCCGCAGGGCCTGCAGCAGCTGGGCGACACGAACTGGGCCGAGACGTTCGGCTCGGGCCAGGCGCTGCGCGGACAGGCCGGCAACTCGGGCTTCGGCCTGGTCCAGTCGGGCGCGCTCGAAGCTTCGAACGTCGACATCACCGCGCAGCTGGTCAACATGATCACGGCGCAGCGTAACTTCCAGGCGAACGCGCAGATGATCTCGACGCAGGATTCGATCACGCAGACGATCATCAACATCAGGTAGTCATGGACCGCTTCCTCTACGTCTCGATGTCGGGCGCGAAGGAAACCCTTCGCGCGCAGACCGTCAACAACCACAACCTCGCGAACGCGAGCACGACCGGCTTTCGCGCCGATCTCAGCGCGTTCCAGACTCGCGCCGTCGCGGGTTCCGGTTATGCGTCGCGCGCGTACGCGACCAACGCCACGATCGGCTGGGATTCGACGCAGGGCGCGCTGATGTCGACCGGTCGCGATCTCGACGTCGGCATCCAGGGACCGGGCTGGATTGCGGTGCAGGGACCGGACGGACGCGAGGCGTACACGCGCGCAGGTGATCTGCGCGTCGATCCGACCGGGGTGCTGATGAACGGCGCCGGTCAGACGGTGCTCGGCGAGGGCGGCCCGATCAGCGTGCCGCCGAACACCTCGCTGCTGATCGGCGCGGACGGCACGATCTCGATCGTACCGGTCGGCCAGGGTCCGGAGACGACGTCGCAGGTCGGCCGCATCAAGCTGGTGAATCCGCCGGCGGAAACGCTCGTGCGCGGCGACGATGGACTGTTTCGCACCGCCGACGGCACCGACGCCGCACCGGATGCGAGCGTGCGCGTCGCCACTGGCGTGCTCGAGTCGAGCAACGTGAACGTTGCCGACGCGATGGTGAACATGATCGAGCTGTCGCGCCACTTCGATCTGCAAGTCAAGGCGATGCGGACCGCGGAAGAGAACGCGGCCGCGGCGGCGCAACTGCTCAAAGGTTGAGAACCCCAAGAGGTCGTCATGAATCCTGCTTTGTGGGCTGCGAAGACCGGACTCGATGCGCAACAGACGCGCATGACCGTGACTTCCAACAATCTCGCGAACGTCAACACCAACGGCTACAAGAAGGGCCGCGCGGTGTTCGAAGACCTGCTGTACCAGAACCAGCGCCAGGTCGGCGCCGCGACCTCGCAGGACACGCAGCTGCCGACGGGCCTGAGCCTGGGCACGGGTGTGCGCGTCGTCGCGACGGAGAAGAACTACACGCAGGGCAACATGCAGCAGACCGGCAATTCTCTGGACGTCGCAGTCAACGGCCGCGGCTTCTTCCAGGTGCTGCTGCCGGACGGCACGCTCGGCTACACGCGCGACGGTAGCTTCAAGCTCAGCGCGCAGGGCGAGCTCGTGACGGCGAGCGGCTACGCGGTGCAGCCGGGCATCACGATTCCCGATGGCGCGCAGAGCGTCACGATCGGCGCGGACGGTACGGTGAGCGTGCAGCAGGCCGGCCAGAGCCAGCCGACGCAGGTCGGCACGCTGCAGATCTTCGACTTCGTCAATCCCGGCGGTCTGCAGCCGCGTGGCGAGAACCTGCTGCAGGAATCCGCGGCCAGCGGCCCGGCGCAGGGCGGCACGCCCGGCCTGAACGGCCTGGGCCTGGTCGAGCAAGGCTCGCTCGAAAGCTCCAACGTGAACGTCGTGGAAGAGCTCGTGAACATGATCGAAACGCAACGCGCCTACGAGATGAATTCGAAGGCGATCGCAACGACGGATCAGATGCTCGAGTACGTGACGAACCAGCTGTGATCAAGATGATTAAGCGAAACACTGTGGGTCGCCTCGTTACCGTCAGCTCGTTTGCAGTGCTGACCGGCTGCGTTCTGCGCCCGCCCGAGCCCGACTACTCCGCGACGTGGCCGGAGCCGGCGCCGACGGCGGCGCAAGCGAATGGTGCCATTTACCAGGCCGGCCACGACGTTGCGTTGTTCGAGAATTCAGTGGCGCGCCGCGTCGGCGACACGCTCACCATTCGTCTCAACGAGCGCACCAACGCGTCGAAGAGCTCGACGACCTCGACCAGCAAGTCGACGAACATCGATCTGCCGGGCCCGACGATCGCCGGCCGTCCGGTGACTGCGAACGGCGTGCCTATCCTGGAGACGTCAGTCGACAACAATGCCGACTTCGACGGTGAGGGTGCGAGCACGCAGAGCAACCGCCTCGAAGGCGACATCACGGTCACCGTTGCGGAGCGCCTGTCGAACGGCAACCTGCTGGTGCGCGGCCAGAAGTGGATCTCGATCAACCAGGGCCAGGAGTACGTGCGCATCCAGGGCATCGTGCGGCCGATCGACATCGACCCGGACAACACGATCTCCTCGCTCAAGGTCGCCGACGCGATGATCGCGTACGGCGGCAAGGGCGCAATCGCGAATGCGAACTCGCCGGGCCTGCTGTCGCGTTTCTTCAATCTGCCGTTCCTGCCGTTCTGAGCCCGCAAATGAAAGCACTTCACCTTCTGGCCGCACTCACCTGCACGCTCCTGGCGACGACGGCTCACGCCGAGCGCGTCAAGGACATCGCGTCGGTCGCGGGGGTGCGCGGCAACCAGCTGATCGGCTACGGCCTGGTCGTCGGCCTCGACGGCACGGGCGACCAGACCAGCCAGGCGCCGTTCACGATCCAGAGCATCCGTAACATGCTCGCCAAGTTCGGCGTCACGATTCCGGCCAACGTCAATCCGCAGCTGAAGAACGTCGCGGCGGTCACGGTGCGTGCGGATCTGCCGGCATTTGCGAAGCCCGGTCAGACGATCGATATCACGGTCGACTCCATCGGCAACGCGAGCAGCCTGCGCGGCGGCAGCCTGCTGATGACCCCGCTGCGCGGAATCGACGGCGAGGTTTACGCGATCGGTCAGGGCAGTCTCGTCGTGAGCGGCTTCGGCGTCTCCGGCAAGGACGGCTCGCGCATCGCTCTCAATGTTCCGAGCTCCGGACGCGTGCCGAACGGCGCGTCGGTCGAGCGCGCAGTCGCAACGAACTTCGCGAGCGAGCCGTATGTGGTGCTGAATCTCAACACGCCGGACTTCACGACCGCGGCGCGTCTCACCGACGGCATCAACAAGCTGCTCGGCGCCGACACGGCGCGTGCGATGGACGCGGTGTCCGTTCGCGTGCAGGCCCCGACCGATGCGAGTCAGCGCATTGCGTACCTGTCGACGCTCGAAGCGATCGAGGTCGAGCCGGGCGATGCGCCCGCGCGCGTGATCGTCAACTCGCGGACCGGCACCGTGGTGATCGGCTCTGCCGTACGTGTGACGCCGGCGGCCGTCGCACACGGCTCGCTGTCCGTGACGATCACGGAACGCACCGACGTGAGCCAGCCGAATCCGCTGTCGCAGGGCGAGACGGTCATCGCACCGCGCTCGGACATCAAGGTCGAGCAACCCGAGGCGCGCATGTTCGTGTTCCACGCCGGCGTGAATCTCGACGAGATCGTACGCGCGGTGAACCAGGTCGGCGCCGCACCGGGCGACCTCGTGGCGATTCTCGAAGCGCTGAAAGAAGCGGGCGCGCTGCGCGCCGAGCTCATCGTGATCTAGCAGTCATGACGGCACCGACCAACATCAACTTCTTCGCGGACTTCCAGGGGATCGCGTCCCTGAAGAACGACGCGAAGACGCAGGCCCCGACCGCGCTCAAGGAAGCGGCGCGGCAGTTCGAGAGCCTGTTCACGCAGATGTTGCTGAAGAGCATGCGCGAAGCGAACAAGAGCTTCGGCGAGGATTCCTTGTTCGGCAGCGATCAGGCCGACATGTACCAGGACATGTTCGACGACCAGATCGCGATGCAGATGTCGAAAGGGAAGGGACTCGGGCTGGCGGACATGCTGGTGCGGCAACTGCAGGGAGGTATCGGTAATACTGCGCAAACGGCGGAGACTGCTTCCTCCGCACCAACCGCCAACCACCAACCGCTAACCGCTTCCAAAGATGATTTTCTGCGCACGATGCGCCCGCACGCTGAGAAGGCGGCTCGCGAGATCGGCGTCGATCCCGACGCGCTGCTCGCGCAGGCGGCGCTGGAAACCGGCTGGGGCCGATCTGTGCCGTGCAATGCGAACGGCGAGTGCAGCTTCAACCTGTTCGGCATCAAGGCCGGCAGTCAGTGGTCGGGTGCGACGGTCAACGTGCCGACGCTGGAATTCGAATCCGGCATTCCCGTGCGCACAGTCGAGCGCTTCCGCTCCTACGATTCGCCGGCAGACAGTTTCCGCGATTACGCAGCCCTGATCCGCGACAGCTCGCGTTATGCCAGTGCCCGCGGCGCGGGCGATAACGTCGAGGCGTTCGCATCGGCCTTGCAGCAGGGCGGCTACGCGACCGACCCGCAGTACGCGCAGAAGATCACCGCCGTGGCCGACGAAGTCCGCGCGCGCTCGAACGCCCTCAAGTTCGCTGCAGCGATGCCGTCAACGCAGAGTAGCCCGGCAAAAGTCGCGCCTTTTGGCGGGCATCTTGTCGAGAAGGCCTCGGCCGCTTTCGACCAGAAGACAAGTGAGATCCTGTAATGCCTGACCTTCTTCGGACTGGCGTATCCGGGCTGCTGGCTTTCCAGCGCGCCCTCGATACGACCAGCCATAACATTGCGAACGTCAGCACCGACGGCTACAGCCGTCAGCGCACGCTCATCGGCACGCGTCCGGCGCAGGGCTACGGCAACGGCTGGATCGGGCAGGGCGCCCAGGTCCAGACGACGCAGCGCGTGTACGACAGCTTTGTCGCCACGCAGGTCCGCTCGACATCCAGCAGCCTCGAGCACCTCGACATCTACGCTTCCAACGCCGAGCAGCTCAACAATATGTTCGGCGACTCGGCGAACGGCCTGAGCGCGACGCTGCAGAACTTCGTCAACGCGTTCCAGAGCGTCGCGAACTCGCCCGCCTCGGTGCCGGCCCGCCAGGTGCTGTTGAGCGAAGCGAATACGCTGCAGCAGCGCCTGAAGTTTTTCGATTCCCGGCTCGACGAGATCGGCAACGACATCAATACCCGCATGAAGAGCGAGGTGGCCGAGGTCAACTCGCTGGCACAGGGTATTGCGCAGCTCAACAACCAGATCACGGCGGCCACGGCCAGCACCGGCGGCCAGCCGCCGAACGACCTGCTCGATCAGCGCGACCGCCTGCTCGATGAGCTCGCGGAGAAGGTCTCCGTGAACACCGTCGTTCAGGACGGAGGCACCGTCAACGTGTTCGTCGGCAACGGGCAGCCGCTCGTGCTCGGCGGGGATGTGAACAAGCTCACGACCGTGCAGGACCCGTTCGACTCCACGCGACTCACGATCGCGCTGCAGACGCCGGGCAGCTCCGTCGACATCAGCCGCAACATTTCCGGCGGCGTGCTCGGCGGCCTCATGGATTTCCGCACGGAACAGCTGGATCCGGCGCGCAATGCGCTGGGCCGGATCGCTGTCGGCCTGACCGATGTCGTGAACTCGCAGCATCGCGAAGGCATCGACCTGTCCGGCGCGCTCGGCGGCGATTTCTTCGCGGTCGGCGATGCGGAAACGCTGGCGAACAGCCTGAATACGGGTTCCGGCACCGTCAACACGACACGCGCCGACGTCGGTGCGCTCACCGGTCGCGACTACATCCTGGAAATGACCAGCGGTGGCTGGGCGTTGCGGGATTCCCTGACCGGCGCCTCGGTGCCGATGACGGGCACGGGCGCCGCGGGCGATCCGTTCGTCGTCGATGGCCTCGAGATCGAGGTCGGCGGTACGGCGGACGTCGGCGACACCTTCATGATCCGCCCGACTGCCGGCGCGATCACGAACATGAGCGTGCTGATCACCGATCCTTCGGAGGTCGCGGCGGCAGCGCCGATTCGCACTGCCGGCGACACCGGCAATACCGGCACCGGCTCGATTTCAGCAGGCGAAGTGCTCGACAGCACGAACGCGCAATTGCGCTCGCCGGTGACGATCGAGTTCCTGAGCGCGACTACGTATTCGATCAATGGCGCGGGCAGCTTCACGTACACCGACGGCGGCAACATCGACGTCAACGGCTGGCGTGTGCAGATCTCCGGCACGCCGGCAGTGGGCGACACGTTCACCGTCAGCGACAACACGTCCGGAACGGGCGACAACCGCAATGCGCTGGCGCTCGCGGACGCGCTGAAATCTCCAGTGCTGAACAACGGCACCACGTCGCTCGGTTCGGCGGTTGGCGAGTTCGTCGGCGGCATCGGCGTCGCCACGCGCCAGGCGCAGGTCAATCGCGATGCGCAGAGCGTCGTCCACGAAGAGAGCGTGGCGCAGAAGGAAGCCGTTTCCGGCGTCAATCTCGACGAGGAAGCAGCCAATCTCCTGAAGTATCAGCAGGCTTACCAGGCCGCCGCGCAGCTGATCCGCGTCGCGGACACCATGTTCCAGACCTTGCTGGCGGCCACGGAGCGCTAGTCGCATGCGCATCTCCACTGCAGGTATCCATCACGCGGCATTGACGGCGCTGCTCAACCAGCAGTCGGTACTGTCGAGGACGCAGACCCAGATCGCTTCGGGCAAGCGCGTGCAGACGCCTGCCGACGATCCGGTTGCGGCCGTGCACATCATGGAGCTGCAGCGCGCGCTCGCCGAGTCCGACCAGTTCGATCGCAACGCGAACATGGCGAAGAACCGCCTGACCTTGGAAGAGCAGGCGCTGGCCGATGCGAATACGCTGATGCAGCGTGTACGCGAGCAGACCGTTCAAGGCAACAACGCCTCGGTCGATCCGGCGAGCCGCAAGATGCTCGCGACCGAAGTGCGCAGCCGCCTGAAAGAGCTGATGGATCTCGCCAACCGGCGCGATGCCAACGGCGAGTATCTGTTCTCCGGCTATGCGACGACGACGCAGCCGTTTGCGCAGACCGGCGGCACCATTGCGTATTTCGGCGACCAGGGCGCTCGTGCATTGCAGATCGGACCGGACCAGCGCGTCGTCGACAGTCATTCGGGCTCCGCAGCGTTCATGGCGGTCACCGAAGGCAACGGCACGTTCGTCACCAACGCCACCGCGGGCAATACCGGCAGCGGAGTGATCGCGGGCGGCACGTTGGCCGATCCGAATCTGTGGGTGCAGGGCGACTACACGTTGCGCTTCACCTCTGCGACCGGCGACTACGAGATCGTCGACAGCGCAGCGACGGTCGTAGCGACCGGAACGTACACCGAGAACAGCACGATTTCCTTCAACGGCGCGAACCTCAACATGACGGGCATGCCGGCGCAGAACGACACGTTCGCGATCTCGCGCAGCCGCTCGGAAGACATGTTCACGACGCTGAGCAACCTGGCCGCGACGCTCGAGTCCTCGACCGCGACGCAGGCCGACCGCGCCAAATTCAACTCGGACATGGCGACGGCGTTGCAGCAGCTCGACCAGGCCTCGGATCATCTGCTGAGCGTGCGCGCCGAAGTCGGCACGCGCTTGTCCGCGATCGACAACGCACAGGAATCGCTCGCCGACCGCAAGGTCGAGCTCGAGACGACGACCTCGCAGCTGCGCGACCTCGATTACGCGGAGGCCGTCTCGCGCATGAACCAGCAGCTCGTCGGGCTGCAGGCCGCGCAGGCGAGCTATTCGCGGATCTCGCAGCTCTCGCTGTTCGATTACCTGAGATAGAAGAAGCGGTCAGCGGTTAGCGGTTGGTGCAGAGGGTTTTCCCTCAACGCCAGCTGAGTAGTTTTCGCGTTCTTGACGATTCGATTCTGTCCGTGAATCTCTTCACAAATCCACACGATCCGGCCCCGGTCTCTCAAGTTCCCCTGCGCCGCACCGATACAGCTCATGCACAGGTTGATGGGCATCGGAATCAACCCGGCCAAGTACGGTAAACATCAGGAGAGACTTCAATGCCTCAAGTTATTAACACCAACGTGATGTCGCTGAATGCCCAGCGCAATCTGTCGACATCGGCTGGCGCCCTCGCCACGGCCCTGCAGCGCCTGTCTTCGGGCCTGCGCATCAACAGCGCCAAGGACGACGCTGCCGGTCTCGCGATCGCGGAGCGTTTCACGACGCAGATCCGTGGTCTCAACCAGGCCGCGCGTAACGCCAACGACGGCATTTCGCTCGCGCAGACCGGTGAAGGCGCGCTGGCGGAAATCACCAACAACTTGCAGCGTATCCGCGAGCTCGCGGTGCAGTCTGCCAACAGCACCAACAGCGCGTCGGATCGCGAAGCGCTGAACCAGGAAGTCGAGCAGCGCCTCGCGGAAATCGAGCGCGTCGCTTCGCAGACTTCGTTCAACGGCCAGAAGATCCTCGACGGCTCGTTCGGCACGGCGGCCTTCCAGGTCGGCGCGAACGCCGGTGAGACGATCTCCATCGGCCTGAACACGTCGATGAAGAAGGATGCGATTGGCCAGGTGGCGAAGGCGACCGGCACGGTCGACGTCACGGATCCCGACGGCGATCCGGACACCGACGACGCCGTGAGCGCGGACGCCCCGCTGTCGGTGGCGGACGATGACTTCACGATCGCGGTCGGTGACGGCGACGCGGTGCAGCTGACCGGCGACTACGAGTCGGTGCAGGACCTCGTCGATGCCATCAACTCGAAGGTCTCCGGCGCCTCGGCGTGGATCGACTCCGACAACCACGTCGTGATCGCTTCTTCGGAAGACCTGACGATCGTGACGGCGAACGATGCGGCCACGTTGCTGGCCGGCGTTGCCGACGCGACGGTTGCCGCCGACACGGACTTCCTCACGGCGATCTCGGTCGAGTCGGCTGGCGATGCCAACGACGCGATCGTCCGCGTGGACTCGGCCCTGACCTCGGTCAGCGCGCTGCGTAGCACGCTGGGCGCGATCCAGAACCGCTTCGAGTCCACGATCACCAACCTGACGACTGCCGCCGAGAACCTCACGGCCTCGCGCAGCCGCATTCAGGACGCCGACTTCGCCCAGGAAACTGCCGCTCTTACCCGCGCGCAGATCCTGCAGCAGGCCGGCACGGCGATCCTGGCACAGGCGAACGCGGTGCCGCAGAACGTGCTCTCGCTGCTGCGCTAACGGGCAGCCTGGGATGACGTTTGACTGACATCAGGACGATGGCAGGACACGCGGTGGGCGGTGAGGGTCGCAGGACTCTCATCGCCCGCCGCTTTTGAACCGATAGGAGCAGGCCATGAGCGATGACGGCATGACTGTGAAACAGGTTGCGAAACCGGCGCCCGTGCAGGTTGCTGCACCGGCCGCGCAGGCGCCCGCCAAGCCGAAGCAGCCGCCCGTGGAAGTGAAGCCTGTGGACATCGCGAAGGTCGCGCAGCAGCTCGAGAGCTTCCTGAAGCGCGTCAGCCGCGAGCTCGAGTTTCACCTCGACGACGCGAGCGGCCGCATGGTGTGCAGCGTGCGCGACGCGGAGACCGGCGATCTGATCCGGCAGATTCCGAATGAAGAGGTCCTGCGGCTGGCGGAGCTGGCGCATGACGAAACGATCGTCCTCGTGAACGAGAAGGCCTGAAGAGAGCAACAACATGGCAGGCATCCAGGCAAGCGGCGTCGGTTCGGGGCTCGACATCAACAGCCTCGTTTCCCAGCTGGTCTCGGCTGAGAACGCGTCGCGCTCAGCGCCGATCCTGCGCCGCGAAGCCGCGGCGACCACCAAGATTTCCGCGCTCGGCACGCTCAAGGGCGCTCTCGGCGCTTTCAAAGGCGCACTGACACCGCTGCGCAATCTCGACGTGTTCTCCGCGCGCAAGGCGACGTCGGCAGACACGCAGCGCTTCACTGCAACCGCGAGCTCGGCGGCGGCCGCGGGCAGCTATGACGTCGAAGTGCTGAACCTGGCGAGCGCGCATCGTCTCGCCTCGAACCCGTATCTCGACGGCGCGGATGCCGCGATCGGCTACGGCTCGCTCGCGATCACCGTCGGCGACGACTCCTTCGACGTCGAGATCCCGCAGGACGCGAACACGCTCGAAGACATTCGCGATGCGATCAACAATTCGTCGGACAA
This sequence comes from Steroidobacteraceae bacterium, assembly GCA_044866955.1. Taxonomy (GTDB): domain Bacteria; phylum Pseudomonadota; class Gammaproteobacteria; order Steroidobacterales; family Steroidobacteraceae; genus Steroidobacter. The sequence continues at coordinate 18,712 of JBIOUH010000110.1, read as the reverse complement.
CACCGGCGTGCAGGCGACGCTGCTCAACGGTACGGAAGGCACGCGCCTCATTCTGACTTCGCGCAAGACGGGCGCAGAGCATGCGATCAAGATCGTCGCGAGCGGCGGCGATGGCGGTCTCGCGGCACTGAACTACGATCCGGCCGGCACCATGAACCTCATCCAGAAGGACGAGGCCAAGGACGCCCTGGTGAAGATCTCGGGCTTCGAGGTCTCCAGCTCGACCAACGTGATCGGCGACGCTGTCGAAGGCGTGACGATCAACCTGTTGAAGGCCGAAGTGGGGGTGAAGACCACCCTCAACATCAGTTTCGACACGGCCAGCGTCACGACCCGCATCCAGACGTTCGTCACCGAGTACAACAACATGCAGGCGGCGCTCGCCAAGCTGGGCAGCTACGACGCCGCCAGCAAGACGGCCGGCCCGCTGCTCGGCGACTCGCTGTTGCGGAGCATCGAGCAGGACATGCGTCGCGGGCTCACCAATCCCGTGACCGGATTGACCGGCGACTACAGCGTGCTCGCGAGCGTCGGCATCACGACGACCGCAACCGGCGCGCTGGAGCTCGATACGGCGAAGCTGCAGAAGGCGCTGGATTCCGATCCGGACGCGGTCGCGCAGTTGTTCGGCTCTGAGAATGGCGTCGCGGCGCGGCTCTTCGCGCAGGTGGACGCGCGCCTCGCGAGCAGCGGCGACCTGGAGTCGCGCAACACCTCGCTGAAGCGCGATCTGGACCAGATCGCCGACGACAAGGAAGCGCTCGCCCTGCGCATGGAGCAGGTCGAGGCGCGCTATCGCAAGCAGTTCACGGCGCTCGACTCGCTGCTGTCGCAGTTGCAGACGACTTCGAGCTACCTGGCGCAGCAGCTGGCCAGTGTTCCGAAGGCCGGATCGTAGGAGTCAGGCTAAAGCCTGACCCACACGGGCCGTTAAATGGGTCAGGTAATTCGCGCAAACGGAGTCACGCACCATGGCCGCCCAGCCCTACGCCGCAAAACTCGCTGCCTATAGCAGCGCGCAGGCGCATGGCGGCGTCGCTGCTGCGGACCCGCATCGCCTGATCGTAATGTTGCTGGACGGCGCGCTGGAGCGCATCAGCACGGCGCGCGGCTGCATGGCCCGCGGCGACATGACCGAGAAAGCGCGCCTCATCAATCGCGCGGTCTCCATCATCGGCGAGCTGCGCAACAGTCTCGATCTCAAGGCCGGCGGACAGCTGGCCGCGAACCTGGGCGAGCTCTACGACTACATGGGCCGGCGCCTGCTCAAGGCGACTGCCGAGAATCGCGTCGAGATGCTCGATGAGGTCTCCAGGCTCCTGCACGAAATCCGCGGCGCGTGGGTCGCGATCCCGAACGAGGCGCGCGCCAAATGAGCGCTCCGATCGCCGACGGCGTCATGGCTGCGACGTACAAGCTCGTGCAGCAGGCCATGTCCGGCCAGTGGCAGGAGGTGCCGAAGACGATCCAGGAACGGCGCGACCTGCTGGACAAGATTTCCTCGAGCGCCCGCCCGCAGGACCAGGAATGGCTGAGCGCGCTGCGCCAGGCCATGAACGAGTCGGACGCGGCGGTCGCCGGAATGGCCCAGGCGGCCGGCAGCACTGTGGGTTCGGCTTCAGCCGAACAATCCGTCGCGACTCCTGACGCAGTCAGTACGGTCATGGATATGCTCGGCAAGGGAGGCTGACGATGTACGAGGGTCTCGATACAGTCGTTCTCTACGAAGAGCTGGCATACGAAGACGTGCTGCCGGTGTCGTGGAAGAAGATGCCGGAGCCGTTCGATCCCGCGCTCATCGCCAGCTATGCCGACCGCAACCTGCGCGTTCTTCAGGCCCTGGCAGCGCTCGACGAGCACGGCCAGCCCGAGAAGAGCGACGAGAGCTCGCCGCACGCCGCGGACATCATGCGGCTCGACCTCAAGGTGAACCTGCTGCTCGACATGGTCGGCGCCCTGCTCGTGGCCAGCCGGCCGCGGCCGCGCCCGACTTCGATCCGCTTCAACGCGCTGGGCGGCGTCTGGCAGGCCATCCCGCCGTTCCCGGAACTGGGGGCCCAGGGCGTGCTGGAAATCTACGTCCGCGACAGCATTGCCGAGCCCCTGCGCCTGGCTGGCCGCATCGCTTCGGTCGGCCCGGACGGCCGCGTCAAGGTTCGGTTCGCGGCGCTCAGCGAGAACGTAGCCGACCTGCTCGAGAAGCTCGCGTTCCGCAAGCATCGACGGCAGATCGCCGGGATCCGCTCGCCGAAGAAGTAAGAAAAAAGTTTTGGAAACTGCGAACTGTCTGTGAGGGTACGACGGTTCGAACGGCGACGGCGCTTAGTCTGCGCGGACGTTGCAGGCGACCACGGTTGCACTTCGTGTAGCCGGGCGCAGCCCACAACTCATTTCGGTTTTCCGAAATTTTGCGCACGCGCTTTTTTTCTGGCGCCGACGCAGCACTAATTTCCCTTGTTTTAAGCCTCGCGCGCGCGTCTTCCACTACTGCGCGCTCAGTCGTTCCCTTAAGCGTGCGCCAAATTTCTGGCAGTAGTTCACGGCGGAGGGGCGTTCAGGGAGAGTCTTATAGAGCAACCTACAAGGACAGACAGAATGCCGCCAAGAGCAAAGCACTCGCGCCAAGAGCGCAAGGACCGGGAATGAATCTGAGCGACACGGCAAGACTGCGAACCCTCACCCTGCAGCGGGCAGTCGTCTATGACGGCGATGCCCAGCGCGCGGAGAGAGTGGCGGAAGTCCTGCGTACCCTCGGACTCGAACCCCTGCTGATCGATCACAGTGCCCTGATGCGCGCCGTCATCCAGGCGCCGAGCACCCCGCCGGCCTTACTCATCGGTGATGTCGCCGATTGCGATTGGCGTGAGCTGTGTGCTGCGCTGCGTGAGCAGCTGGGCGATGTCCCGGTCGTCGCGTACGGCTCATCCACGGTGGCCGACCAGTTGCTCGCCGCCCTCGGTCCGCGGCTGCAGCGCCTGCAGTTCCCGTTCAAGCACACGGTCCTTGCTGCCGCCCTGCGCGTGCCGGTCGAGGCAGCGCTCGAAGAGGCCGGCGACGTCAACATGCCGACCGGCTCGTCGCCGGCGGTGCGCGAAGCCAGCGGCCTGATCCGCCAGGTCGCGGCCCACGATTCCAGCGTCCTGATCCTGGGCGAGTCGGGGACGGGCAAGGAGCTCGCGGCGCGCGCCATTCACGACGCCAGTCCGCGCCGCCAGCGGCCGTTCGTCGCGATCAACTGCGGCGCCATCCCCGCCGAGCTGCTCGAAAGCGAGCTGTTCGGGCACGAGAAGGGCTCGTTCACCGGCGCGATCGCCTCCCGCAAGGGTCGCTTCGAGATCGCGGAGGGCGGCACGCTGTTCCTCGACGAGATCGGCGACATGAGCCTGCCGATGCAGGTGAAGCTGTTGCGCGTCCTGCAGGAACGCGTATTCGAGCGCGTCGGCAATCACACGCCGATCCGCTGCAACGTGCGCATCATCGCGGCCACCCATCGCAACCTCGAGGATTCGATCGCCCGCGGCGCGTTCCGCGAGGATCTGTTCTATCGCCTCAACGTGTTCCCCATCGAGATGCCGTCGCTGCGCTCGCGCATCGACGATCTGCCGCTGCTCGTGCGGGATTTCTCGGATCGCAACGTCGAGGCCGGCCGCAGCAAGGTCGAGCTGACCGCGCGCACGCTCAAGGTGCTGAGCGCCTATCCGTGGCCGGGCAACGTCCGCGAGCTGGGCAACCTGATCGAGCGCCTGTCGATCCTGTGCCCAAATCGGCGCGTCGATGTTGCCGACCTGCCGCTCAAGTACCGTCCGGCGGCCGTGCTGGCGCAGCTGAACCTGGATGCGATCCCGGACGAGGTGCTGCCGCTCGAGCCTGAGCTGGAGGAAACCGAGGAGGGCGGGACGATCGATGACAGCAGCGTCATCGCGATGCTGACCGAGCAGGATTCCACCGAAACCGTCGTGCAGCTGCCGGCCGAAGGCCTGGACCTGCGCGACCACCTGTTCACCATCGAGCGGGGCCTCATCCAGCAGGCCCTGAGCCGCTCGGGCGGCACGGTCGCGCACGCCGCGCGGCTGCTCAAGCTGCGGCGCACGACCCTGGTCGAAAAGCTCCGCAAGTTCCAGATGCTCAACGAAGCCACGGCGTCGGAAGTTTGACGGATGGCAGGCAGTGTCAGGCTGAAGCCTGACCCGCAAAGAGTGGTGCAGGTCAGGCTTTAGCCTGACTGGCCTGTGACCGGCTCCACACCTTCACTGCCCCGACTCCGCAATTCCCTCCACTGGAACAGAACTTGCTCCCTCCGTGGCCACTATGGGCGTGATTTCACGAATGGCTGACTACGGGCGCGATGGCGAGGCCTCCTCGCCGGTCGCCGCCGTCCAGTCGCCAGTGACCTCGTCCGACATGATCGCGACGGCCGAAGCGTCGCGACGCCTGGCGGAGCTGGCCCGGCGGGTCGCGGCCAGCGATTGCACCGTGCTGATCGCGGGGGAGTCGGGCACCGGCAAGGAAGTGCTGGCTCGATTCATCCATCGCAACTCGCCGCGCGCCGATCGCCCCTTCGTCGCGGTCAATTGCGCGGCGATTCCCGAGAACATGCTGGAGGCGATCCTGTTCGGCTACGAGCGCGGCGCCTTCACGGGCGCGCATGCCGCGCATCCCGGCAAGTTCGAGCAAGCGCAGGGCGGCACGCTGCTGCTCGACGAAGTGACCGAGATGCCGCTGGCCCTGCAGGCGAAGCTGCTGCGCGTCCTGCAGGAGCGCGAAGTCGAGCGCCTCGGCGGCCGCGTGCCGGTGTCGCTGGACGTGCGCGTGCTGGCGACCACGAATCGCAATCTGCGCGGCGAAGTTGCCGCCGGACGCTTCCGCGAAGACCTCTACTACCGCCTGAACGTGTTTCCTCTGACGACTGCGCCGCTGCGGGAGCGCCGCGATGACGTGTTGCCGCTCGCGATGCACGTGCTCAACGCGCGTTGCCGCCCCGGCGAGCGCATTCCGGCGCTGAGCGCCGAAGCCGCGCACGTGCTGCTCACGCACGCGTGGCCGGGCAACGTGCGCGAGCTCGACAACGTCATGCAGAGAGCCTTGATCTTAACCAGCGGAGCGGTGATCGGGGCGGAGCACATACAGATCGAAGAGGGCTGTGGGCTGTGGGCTGCAGGCTGTAGCCAGAGTGAAGATCCGGATTCCGATCCGGCTCTGGCTACAGCCTACAGCCTGCAGCCTGCAGCCTTATCCGCCTCCGTCTCCGCCACCGAGCGCGATGTGATATTGGCCGCGCTTCGCGCGGATAGCGGCAACCGCTCCGCCGTCGCCAAACGTCTCGGCATCAGCCCGCGCACCTTGCGTTACAAGCTCGCCAAGCTGCGCGAAGCCGGCGTCGAAGTTTGAAGGAGTAACCAATGTCGAACGTGCAGATCGATGCAGTGCTCGCCCAGATCCGCGCCATGCAATCGCAGGTGCGCGGCACGGGCGGCCCGCCGTCGGAAATCTCGCAGGCAGCCGCCGGCATCGGCGGCGCTTTGCAGTCTCCGGCCAATGCGTTCTCCAACGTGCTGAAGCAGGGCCTGGACCAGGTGAACCAGACGCAGCAGCGCGCTGCAGACCTCGCGACCCAGTTCGAGCGCGGCGTGCCGGGCGTCGAGCTGCCGCAGGTCATGCTCGAGATGCAGAAGGCCAGTGTGTCGTTCCGAGCGATCACCGAAGTACGCAACCGTTTCGTGAATGCGTACCAGGAGATCATGAACATGCCCATCTGATGAAAGAGTTAGGTGAATAGGTCATGAGTACCGAAGCGGCGGCATTGCCGCGTCCCTCCATCATCCCGCCGAGCCTGAAACCGCTCGCGCTGCTCATCGGCATCGCGGCGGCGGTGGCGGCCGGCGTCGTGATCGTGCTCTGGTCAAAGGAGCCGACCTACAGCCTGCTGTACGGCAACCTCGGCCAGCAGGACGCGGCGCAGATCGCGCAGGCGCTCGACGCCAACAACATTCAGTACAAGCTCGATGGCGGCACCATCTCGGTGCCGGCCGATCGCGTTCACGATGCGCGCCTCAAGCTCGCCGCGCAGGGTTTGCCCGAAGGCGACGGCGGCTTCGCAGTCATGTCGAAGGAGCCGGGCTTCGGCGTCAGCCAGTTCATGGAAGGCGCGCGTTATCAGCATGCGCTCGAAACCGAGCTGGCGCGCACGATTTCGAACCTGCAGCCGGTCGAAGGTGCGCGAGTGCACCTCGCGCTGCCGCGGCAATCCGCGTTCGTGCGCGATCGCCGTCCGCCGAGCGCCTCGGTGTTCCTGCAGATGAAGCCGGGCCGCCGCCTCGAATCCGAACAGGTCACTGCGATCGTCAACCTCGTCGCCTCGAGCATTCCCGAGCTCGAAGCGGACCAGGTCACGGTCGTCGATCAGCAAGGCCGGCTGCTCTCCGCGCCGGAAGGCAACGATGAGATGGCTGCTCGCGAGAAGCAGCTCGAAATCGCCCGCGGCATGGAGGAGCGCTACACGGAGCGCGTCGAAGAGTTGCTCGCGCCGCTCGTCGGCCCGGGCCGCGTGCGCGCACAGGTCGTCGCCGACGTCGAGCTTTCGACCACGGAAGAAGCGCGCGAGCAGTATCGTCCGGAGAGCCAGATCGTTCGCAGCGAGCAGACCGCGGAGGAGACGAGCCGCAACGGCGCCGGTCCGCAGGGCGTGCCCGGCGCACTCACGAATCAGCCGCCGACGCCCGGCACGGCGTTGCCGCCCGGTGTCGCCGCTCCCAGTGCGCAGGCCGCTGCGAATGGCGAACAAACCGTCGCGCCGAATTCGCCGCCTGACAACACTTCGAAGCAGTCGACGCGCAACTACGAGATCGATCGCACGGTCGCTTACACGAAGCAGCCCGCGGGGCGCCTGAAGCGCCTGACGGTTGCAGTGCTCGTCGACAACCTGCGAGCGACCGACGACGACGGCAACGTCACCGAGACGGCCCTGACTCCGGAACAGCTGGAGAACATGACGAAGCTGGTGAAGGAAGCCGTCGGCTTCGACCAGGCGCGCGGCGACAGCGTCAGCGTCGTCAACGCCTCGTTCAAGGGCGAGCTGAAGCCCGAAGACATCGAGGAAGACGCGATTCCGCTGTGGGAGCGCCCGCTGATCCGCGACATCGCGAAGCTGCTCGCGGGCCTGATCGTGCTGCTGGTGCTGGTCCTGATGGTGCTGCGCCCGCTGATCCGCGGCTTGCTCGCGCAGCCGCGACTCGCGTTTGCACCGGCGGCATTGACGGGCGAGCCGGGCAGCAGCCTGCCGGCCGGCCGGTCCGGAGCGCAGCAGCTCGACTACGACGGACAGGTTTCTCAGGCGCGCTCGATGGTGACTCAGGATGCGGCGCGCGTGGCACAGGTCGTGAAGACATGGGTCGGCGACGATGAGTAAGAAACAGCAACACGACGCCAAGCGCTCCGGCACGGAGCGCGCCGCGATCTTCCTCCTGTCGCTCGGCGAGCAGGAAGCGACTGAAGTAATGCGGCACATGGGTGCGAAGGACGTGCAGCGCATCGGCGCCGCGATGACGCAGCTGCAGAACATCTCGCGCAACGACGTGAGCCAGGTGCTGAACGACTTCAGTCTCTCCGTCGAGGGCCACACGTCGCTCGGCGTCGGCGTCGACGAATACCTGCGCAAAGTGCTCATCGGGGCGCTGGGCGAGGAAAAGGCGCGCGGCGTCATCGACCGCATCCTGTTCGGTCGCTCCAGCAAGGGTCTCGAAGCGCTCAAATGGATGGACGCACGCGCGGTCTCGGAACTGATCCGGCAGGAGCATCCGCAGATCATCGCGATCATCCTGGCGTATCTCGATGCGGACCAGGCGGCCGATATCCTCAGCAACTTCCCCGAGCCGCTGCGTGCGGATGTGGTGCTGCGCATTGCAACGCTCGACGGCATTCAGCCCTCGGCGCTGCACGAGCTCGATGAGGTCATCGAGAAGCAGTTCGCCGGCCGCGCTGCGGGACTCAAGACCTCGGTGCTGGGCGGCGTGAAGACCGCGGCCAACATCCTCAACTTCATGGATTCGAGCGCCGAAGCGAACGTGGTCGAGCTGATCTCGAAGGTCGACGAGTCCCTCGGCACCAAGATCCAGGACCTGATGTTCGTGTTCGACGACATCGCCGAGATCGACGACCGCGGCATGCAGGAAGTGCTGCGCGCCGTGCCGAGCGACAAGCTGCTGCTGGCGATCAAGGGCGCGGACGAGGCGCTCAAGGCGAAGATCTTCAAGAACATGTCGCAGCGTGCGGCCGAAATGCTCAAGGACGACCTCGAGGCGAAAGGCCCGGTACGGCTGTCCGAGGTTGAAGCCGCGCAGAAGGAAATCCTGGCGATCGTCCGCAAGATGTCCGAAGCCGGGACGATCCAGCTCGGCGGTAAGGGTGAGGAATTCGTATGACCCTGGGGTCGCGCGATCGCAGCCCGGGCGAATCCCCCGTGGAGACCGCGGTTTCGCGCTGGGACTTGCCGCCGGTGGCGGGCAAGACGGTTCAGGGCCGACGCGCCGGTCGCACCGTCAGCGAGCTCGAACAAGTCGAGCAGCGCGCGCACAAGGAAGCGTACACGAAGGGCCATGCAGCCGGCGTCGCGGCGGCGCGTGCCGAATCGCAGCAGGCTCTCAATCAGCTCAAGACGCAGGTCGCGACGCTCGAGAAAATGCTCGGCACGATTGCGCAACCGTTTCGGGACCTCGATGCGCAGGTCGAAGAACAACTCGTGCAGCTTGCCGTCACTATCGCGCGTCAGCTCGTGCGTCGTGAGCTGCGCACAGATCCTGCACAGGTGATCGCGATCATTCGCGAGACCGTCGCGCTGCTGCCGGCAGCCACGCGCGATGTGCGCGTCCATCTGCATCCGGAAGACGCCGCCATCGTGCGCGAGAAGCTTGCAACGCCGACCGCGGATCGGGCCTGGACAATCGTCGAGGACCCGGTGATGACGCGCGGCGGTTGCCGCGTCACGACGGACACCGCACATATCGATCAACGCCTGGAGACCCGCATCCAGAGCATCATGGCCACGATCCTCGGCGAGGAGCGCACCGATGCCGGACGCGGCGCGTAGCTCCAGCATCGCTAGCCTGCTCGAACGGCACGCCAGGCGCGTGGAGCACATGCCATCGCCGCCGGTCGAGGGAGTACTGACCCGCATGGTCGGACTCACGCTTGAAGCCGCAGGTTGTCAGGCTGCCGTCGGCGACCGTTGCGACGTGCTCGGCAACGACGGCGCGCGCATCGAAGCAGAGGTGGTCGGCTTCTCCGGCGATCGGCTCTATCTCATGCCGACCGGCGACATTCACGGTTTGAAACCGAACGCGCGCGTCGTGCCGCGCACCGGCGCGGAAATGGTTGGCGTCGGGCCGCAGTTGCTCGGCCGGGTCATCGACGGCGCAGGGGCGCCGCTCGACAGTCTGGGCCCGATCGCTGCCGAAGAACGCATTCGCCTGACGGGGACACCGATCAATCCGCTATCGCGCCAGCCGATCGAACAACCTCTCGATGTCGGCGTGCGCGCGATCAACTCGCTCCTGACTGTCGGTCGCGGGCAGCGCATCGGTTTGTTCGCGGGCAGCGGCGTCGGCAAGAGCGTGCTGCTCGGCATGATGGCGCGCTACACCAGCGCCGACGTCATCGTCGTCGGGCTGATCGGCGAGCGCGGTCGCGAAGTGAAGGAGTTCGTCGAGCGCATTCTCGGGTCGCAAGGTCTGAAGCGCGCCATCGTGGTCGCGACTCCGGCCGACAATCCGCCGCTCATGCGTCTGCACGGCGCGTGGCGCGCGACAGCCATCGCGGAATATTTCCGCGACCAGGGCAAGAACGTCCTGCTCATCATGGATTCGTTGACCCGCTTCGCTCAGGCACAGCGCGAGATCGGTCTCGCGATCGGCGAAGCGCCGGCGACCAAGGGTTATCCGCCTTCGGTCTTCGCGCGTCTGCCGCAGCTGGTTGAGCGTGCGGGCAACGGCGCGGAGGGTTGCGGCTCGATCACGGCGTTCTATACCGTGCTGACCGAGGGCGACGATCAGCAGGATCCGATCGCCGATGCCGCGCGCGCAATCCTCGACGGGCATGTGGTGCTGTCGCGGCGGATTGCGGAAGCCGGCCACTATCCGGCGATCGACATCGAAGCTTCGATCAGCCGGGTGATGCACGACGTCGTCGAGCAGCAGCAGTTCGCGCTGGCGCGCCGCTTCAAACAGGCGCTCAGCACTTATCAGCAGAATCGCGATCTGATCGCGATCGGCGCCTACCACAAGGGCAGCGACCCGCGCATCGACGCGGCGATCGCCCTGTGGCCCAACATGCAGAACTTCCTGCAGCAGGACCTGACGGAGCGCGTGGACTACAAGCGTAGCCTGGTCGAGCTCGGCGCAGTTGTCGGCGGTGCCGCGTGACCCGCGCCAAGCGCATGAAGCCGGTCCAGCACCTGTACGACGACACCGAGCGTCGGCTGGCGCAGGGCCTTGCCACGATCGAGCGCAAGGTGGCGGAGGCCGAGGCGAAGTGCCAGGAGCTCGAGCGCTATCGTGGCGAGTACGAGAAGCAGTTTGCGCAGCGCGCGGGGGGCGGCATCAGCGTGACCGCGCTGCGCGACTACCAGGCTTTCCTGTCGCGTTTGTCCGATGCGATCAAGCAGCAGCAGGCCGTGGTGCGGCGTGCGCAATCCGAGCGCGATGCCGAACGGCTGCGCTGGCAGGAAGCAGCGAAGCGCGCCAAGGCGCTCGGACACGTCGTCGAACAGTGGCAGACCGAAGAGCGTCGTGCGTCGGACCGACGCGAGCAACGCGAGAGCGATGAGCGCGCCCAACGCAAAGTGAGCAAGACATGACCCCTACGAATCTCCCGGTGCAGCCAGCGACTCCCGCGACCCCCACGCAGGGTTCTGTCGCGACAGCGACGGAGCAATCGCAGACGACCGATTTTCTGCTGATGCTCGGACAGCTGGTCGCTGCCTCCGTTCAGCGCAGCGGCACGTCGCTGGTGCCGACGACCAAGGTGCCGGCCATGTTCCTGGACGGTGACGCGAAGAAGGACGAAGTCGATCCCGAGCAGTTGCTCGCGATGTTTTCGCTGGTGGCACCCCCGCAGGTGCATCCGATCAATCTCGATGTTCCGGTCGGGCAGGCGCTGCAGGCGTTGTCCGCTACGAGCATTTCGGCCTCGGCGGCGGAAGGGCCGGCGCAGAACATCCTGCAGGAGGTCGCGAAGCAGCTCACCGACGCAAAGCTGCTCTCGGACGTTGATGCGCAAGGTACCGTCGTGCCGCAAGCGCCGGACGGCTCTCAGACACCGACATTGCCGCTGCAGCTACAGCCGCAGACGCAGGTGAGCACCCACGTTCACGACGCAGTCTCGCGGCCCGTTCACGCTCCGGTGGGTACGCCCGCATGGGCTCAGGACATCGGCTCACGCGTCATCATGATGACGGAGTCCGGCCATCACACCGCCTCGCTGAAGCTCTCGCCGGAGCACCTGGGTCCGCTGGAGATCAACATCACCGTGCGCGACGACAAGGCATCGGTATGGTTCGGTGCGGCGCATGCCGACACGCGCGCGGCGATCGAGACAGCGCTGCCGCGACTGAGGGAAATGTTCGAAGCACAAGGTCTGTCGCTGGCGGATGCGGGCGTGTTCCGCGAGCCGCCGCGTGAGCAGCAGGTTGTGAAGAACACGACTACAGCGGCGGGGCAGGGCGAGGCGACCGAAGAAGTCACCGCGATAAGTACGCACGCGAGATCGGGCTTGGTCGACGCCTACGCCTGACTCCGCTCCACGATCCACTGCGCCGCCGCCAGATCCGCCAGCGCGACGCCGACCGACTTGAAGACGGTCCGCTCGGCGGGATGTTGAAGTGCGCCGTCGCGCATCAGCCGATCCAACGGAACGACAGCCGAAGCGTCGAGCACACCGCTTTCGATCGGTATTCGCAGATCGCCGCACTCTTCCAGGGCCGTCAGAGTGTCCGTGACGACGAACGCGTCACGCATGCAGTCATCGTCCGCTTCGCGCATCGTCGGCCGATAGCCGCCCACGAGGTCGAGATGAGTGTTCGGCTTCAGCCAACGGCCTCGCACCAGCGGCTCTTCCGACATCGTCGCGCAGCTGATCACGCCAGCTGAACTGACTGCAGCTTCGAGATCCTCGGCGACTTCCGCGGGCAAGCCGTCGCGCGCGAGCTCAGCAACCGTAGCAGCGGCCCTGGTCCTGTCGCGACCCCAGACAATGATCGATGTGTATCGGCGAACAGCGGCATGACCGCTGGCGAGATATGGAATCAATGCGCCAGTGCCGACGAGCAGCAGCGTCTCCGGCTCGGGCGGCGCCAGCAGGTTCGCTGCCAGCGCGGAGACGGCGGCCGTTCGCAAGAGTGTCAGCGCACGACCGTCGAGAGAGGCAAGGAACTGACCCGTCTTGGCGCTGATCAGCATGTACTGGGCATTGACCGACGGCACTCCCTGTGCGGCGTTGTCCGGGAAGACCGTTGCGATCTTGATGCCCAGCAGATCACCGGCACGCCACGAAGGCATCAACAGCAGCGTCGCGTTGCCGATGTCGTAGTGGATGCGCTGCGGGGTGGTAGCGCCGGCGAGAAACGCGAGCCGTACCGGCTCGATCAGCGTTTCGACCGAGGCGAGCTCGTGCAGCTGAGTGAAGTCGAGTCGGATCATGTCGTCACGCGACCGTCATCCCGTCCCGCGGGTCGCCTGCGTGGCCGGCCGATCGCTGTTGTCCATGTCGCGCGCGACGCGCCACTTGCCGTCGTCGCCTCGCAGCAGCACCACGAGGTACTTGCCGTTGTCTTCGACGGCCGGTCCCTTGCGGGGCGTTCCTTTCCACCGGTAAGTGCCGCGATCGAACGCCCACGAGCCCATGACCACGATCTCGCTCGATGCGAGCTCGAACTCGTTCTTCGGGAACTCGCCGAAGAAGCCTTTGAAGTAGTCGACGATCGCAGTTCTTCCCGAGATCGCAGGCTGGTTCGGGTAGAGCACGAAGGCATTCTCGGTGTAGAGCTCCGCGATCTCATCGACGCTCCCCGAGCGCCAGGCCTCGACGTAAGCATTGCGCGTCGTGTCGATGCCGCTGCGCGCCTCGCTCGCTTGCTCGGGACTGGTGAATAGCGAGCCACCGGTCGCGGTACCTTCTGCGGGGGCGATGGCATCCTGAGCCGCGACGATCTGCCACTTCTCATTGTGCCGCACGAGGACATCCGTCCACACGAACCGGCCCTTGTCTCCTGCCTTCGTGGTGAACGTTTCGTCGCCCTGTGCGATCGCCACGTTGCCGAAGAATCGCACGTCGATGTCGTTCAGGTCGTTGGCCGTAAAACCGAGCGGATGAGCCTTCGTGTCATCGATGAACGCCTGCTTGGTGTAGCGCGCTCCGTCGGGGCTCACGCCGAGAAAGTCATCCGAGAAGATCTGCTCCACCACCGCCGGGTTGCCGCTCACTGCAACCTGGGCCCACGAATGCTCGATCTCGCGAATCTGCTCGCGGGCCTGCTCCGGGTCGAATCCCGAATCGCCGCGGCCGCACCCGGCGATTGCCAGGGCCAGGACGAGCTGAGGCAGAGTCTTCATCGTCGCCTCCTGATCGTTATCGTTGTCGGGCTGTCGACTCCTCCATTGCTTTACTGCGGCGCCGGCTCCGCCAGCGCACCACGGGATTCCGCCGTAGACGGCTTGAGCGCATTGTTGCCGGCTTCGCTCGCATAAACAACAGCGAGCTCCTGCGCCTTGTCCCGCTCGCTGACAGTCTGCAGGTGGTAGTACTCGCACTGGGCACGATCGCGCGTCACGTCGAGCACGCAGTAGCCGCGCTTCTGGAGCTCGACGTATTTGATGTGCGGCGAGCTCGATCGCACGCGCTCGGAGTCGGCCGCCGCCTGCGCCTGGTCGCGCAACCCCGGTGAGCTGATCGCCGGTCCGACGAACTCAACCCCGAGAAGATGCGCTTGCCCTGCCGACGCCGAAGTGGCCCACGGATTGGATCGCAGCTCATTGCACCAGGAAGAGTGGATGTCGCCGGTCAATACCACGTTGTTGCGGATGTCGCGCTCGCGCAGGACTTCGAAGAGACGCTCGCGCGCAGGGCCGTAGCCATCCCATTGGTCGGGATTGCGAATGGTGTGGCCCTGAGTGCGGCTGAGCTGCGCCATCATCACTTGCTGGCCGAGGATGCGCCAGGGTTGCTTGCGGTCGTTCGATGTGCGCAGCTCGCGTGCCAGCCACGCTTCCTGGTCGAAGCCGAGCAGCGTGCGCTTCGGATCGGCGATCTGCGGATCGGTCGTCGAGATGTCCGACTCGCCCTTCTTGATGTCGATCTGCTTGTCGCGCCCGTGCAGGCGTGTGTCGAGCATCAGCACGTCGGCGAGATCGCCGAAATGGAAGCTCTGATAGATCCGGTCATCGGTCGGCCCGCTGCTGCGGATCGGCATGTACTCGTTGTACGCCTGCACGGCGCCACGCCGCCGCTTCTTCCAGTCGCCCTCGCCCTGGTCCGGGTTGTGATTGTCCGCACCGTCGCGCCAGGAATTGTTCGCCGTCTCGTGGTCGTCCCACACCGTAATGAACGGATGCTGGCGATGAACCTCCTGCAGATCGGGATCGGTGCGATAGAGCGCGTAGCGCAGCCGATAGTCTTCGAGCGTCACGATCTCGTGCGCCGGCGCGACGTCGCGCTTGCCGGCGAGCTGCGGATCGGCATATTCGCCGAGCTTGTACTCGTAGATGTAGTCGCCGAGATGCAGCACGAAGTCCAGGTCGTCGCGCTCGGCGATGCGCGCGTAGGCATTGAAATAGCCGTGCGGGTAATTCGAGCACGAGGCAAAGGCGAAGCGCAGGCGATCTACCTTGCCGACGGGCAACGTGCGCGTGCGGCCGATCGGCGACTTCACGCCGCGCGCCTCGAACTGGTAGTAGTAGCTGCGCCCCGGCTCGAGCCCCGCAGCGTCGACCTTGACGGTGAAGTCACGGCGGCGATCGGTCGTGACGCGGCCCGATTGCCGGACCTGCTTCATGCCGGGATCGCCTGCTACCGTCCAGCGCACGCGCAGAGTCTCAGTCGGATCGATTGGCGTTGCGCGGGTCCACAGCATCACACGATCTCGCTGCGGATCGCCGCTGGCGACGCCGTGCGCGAAAGTGAAGTTGGGCTCGTTCTCCCGCGCGAACGCGGCGGGCATCACCCCCAGTGCGCCCAACGCGGCGATCAGTTCCCGGCGACTGAGGTTCATGATCCCGCCCTACAGTTTCTTGAAATAGCGCGCGACGGGGAACAGGCCGAATCCGGCCTTCGCATACGCAGCGCGCGCCGGTTCATGTCCGGAATCGCCGCCGGTCTCTACCATCGCGATGGTCATGCCGGCCTCCTTCATGCGCTCGACGGCGAAGTCCGTCATGGCGAGCCCGATGCCGCGTCGCTGGAAGTCCGGATCGACCGCGATCATATGGATCTCGCCGAGCTTGTCCGCGGCGTGATAGCGGAGGGCGACGAAGCCCGCGACGGTTTCGGATTCGATTGCGACCCAGACTTTGAAGTCTGCCGCAGCGCACACGTCCCGCACAGCCTTGTCCTGCGACACACGCCAGCCTTGCGGATAGAACGTGTCGTAGACGGCTGGCGCGAAGACCTGCTGGAGCGAATCGAAGACCGGCGCCCATGCGCGCAGCGAGAGGCGCGCCACGCCTTCGAGATGACTCGGGTCATACGGCTTGATGTTCACCCCCAGACCTCACCGAACAATCTCGCGAAGTTCGCACCTAGAATCTTCTCGACGCGTTTCGGAGCCCAGCCGCGATCGGTCAGATCGTTGGCGAGCGTGAAGAAGCGGCGCGGGTCGTTGTATTCGGGCACGAGATTGAATACATCCGCCGCTTCGCCCGGTGCGGCGATGCCGGCCTTCGCGCGATCTTCGTAGAACTTGCGCTGGAACGCCGCGTATTTGTCATCGAGCTTGATGCCAGAGATGCCGCCGTCCGTGCCGAGTCCGACGTGATCCTCGCCGCACACGTTGACGGCGTGCTGCAGATGCCGGATCAGATCCTCGGCATGCGGCTGTCCGGAGGAGCGCAGGAAGGGCATGAAGTAAATGCCGACCACGCCTCCGCGATCCGCCACCGCCTTCAGCTCGCTATCGTGCGTGTTGCGCGGGACGTCGACGAGTGCGCGACAACCGGTGTGCGTGATGGCCATCGGCGTTTTCGACGCCGCGATTCCTTCGCTCTGCGTGCGTGCGCCGGCGTGACTGAAGTCGACCAGGATCCTGAGCTTGTTGAGCTCTGCGATCAGCTCGCGGCCGAGCGTGCTCAGTCCGCCGTTCGCGGGCTCGAGGCAGCCGTCGCCCATGAGATTGCGGCGGTTGTAGCAGGGCTGAATGATGCGCACGCCCAGACCGTGAAACAGGGCGAGACGATCGAGCTGTCCATCGAGCGGACTGGTGTCCTGGAAGCCGTAGATGATTCCCATGCGGCCCGCCGTCTTTGCGGCGCTGAGGTCGCGACCGGTCAGCACCTTCATGAAGAGATCGGGATGCTCATTGATCATCTTCTCCGAGTACCCGATGCCCGCGACCGTTTGCTCGAACATTCCGGGACCGTTGCCGACGCTGCTGACCGTGAGGTTGACGGCCGTGACGCCGGAGCTCTTCACATCTGCGAGCATGCTCGCGGTGAGCTGGCCATCGGGTGCGTCCGGGTCGTAACCGCCCGGCCCGCCCAGGGCGTCGATCACGATCGCTTTCGCGTACGCCTGTTCTGTAAAGCCGCCCTTCGGTGCTGCAGCCCGGGCGACGGGGGAGGCGGCCAGCGCGGCGACTGCCGCGGAAGACAGAAATTCGCGTCGATCGAGCACGTCGTTCTCCTGAGGTCCCGGGCGGCGAATCGGCGCGCATTGTAGCGCGCGCGGGGCTGCGGTACCGTAGCGCACCAGAACAAAAATACTGGTCCACATCAGCGGAGACCACCATGTTCACGCGCTTCTCCCGGAGCTGGGCACTGATCAAGGCGAGCGGTGCCGTCCTGCGCCAGGACAAGGAATTGCTGCTGTTCCCGTTCTTCTCGGCGATCGCCACGCTGCTGGTGTTCGCGAGCTTCATCGTGCCGCTGGTCGTGACCGGCGCGTTCGAGCAGATGAACCTGGACGAGTCCCAGGCGCCGTTCATGGTCTTCGCCTTCATCTTCTATCTGATCCAGTACTTCATCATCTTCTTCTTCAATTCGGCGCTGGTTGGCGCGGCAATGATCCGGCTCGACGGCGGCGATCCGACCGTGCGCGACGGCCTGCGCATTGCGAGCTCGCGAATCGTGCAGATCATCGGCTACGCGGCGATCGCCGCGACGGTGGGTCTCATCCTGCGGCTCATCGAGGAGCGCCTGGGCATCATCGGCCGCTGGATCACCGGCCTGCTGGGCATTGCATTCACGATCGCGACGTTCCTGACGGTGCCGATCCTCGTGAGCCGCGACATCGGTCCCGTGGAAGCGGTGAAAGAGAGTGCCGTGCTGCTGAAGAAGACCTGGGGCGAGAACATCATCGGCAATGCCGGCATGGGCGTGGTGTTCTTCCTGTTCTACCTCGGCGCGATCGGCATCGGCATGCTGTTCATCTTCACTGTCGTGCAGACGGGTAACGCGCCGCTGATCATCCTCGTCTCGGCGATTGTCGCGCTCGCAGTGATCGCACTCGCGCTCGTGCAGGCCGCGCTGCAGGGCGTGTATTCAGCCGCGCTGTATCGCTATGCGACCGACGGCAACGTCGGCGAGTCGTTCTCGAGCGCGCTGCTGGGCGAGGCGTTCAGACGGAAGGGCTGAGCTCTCCGCGCAGGCGGGCCTACGTCTGCCTGCGTGCTTTCCTGATGTCATCTGCTGCAAGCACCAATCGCTTGTTGTAGCGCGCGCCGCCGGGTAGCAGCGTGCCCGTTGCGATGACCTTTGCGCCGAGGAGCTGTCGGTACGGTTCGTACCGGCGGTTCCTTGCGTACTGATCGGTACCCAATACGAGCTGTATCTCTCTCTCGTTGTACGCGCTCGGATCGCTCGAATTCGCGCCGTCGACGCAGATGCCTCTGTCGAGCTGCAGGACCCAGATGACAAGCGGTTCGTCAGCGCGGGTGACACTCTCGTAGTCAGGGGGGCCAGGATATGTCTGTTGCACGAGCCGGCCGGTGAGGGTTACGGCACCGTACCGCAGACATGCGGCCGCAAGCGATCCGGACCACCAGACCGTGCTCAACAGGAGAACGCAGGTCAGGATTCGCGACGGGACTTTGCCGGACATGGTGGAATCAGGGTGCGATTCCCTGCGACTTCAGGTACTCGTCGTAGCTGCCCTTGAAGTCCACGAGCGTGCCGCCGGGGCGCAGCTCGATGATGCGCGTCGCCAGTCCGCCGACGAACTCGCGATCGTGTGAGACGAACAGCAGCGTGCCCGGATACTTCTCCAGGCCGATCTGCAGGGACTCGATCGTCTCCATGTCCATGTGATTCGTAGGCTCGTCGAGCAGCATGACGTTCGGCTTGGTGAGCATCAGCTTGCCGTAGATCATGCGGCCCTTCTCGCCGCCCGACAGCACGTGGACCGACTTGCGGATTTCGTCGCCCGAGAACAGGAGCCGTCCGAGCGTGCCGCGGATGACCTGGTCGTCGTCCGACTTGGCGCGCCATTCGCTCATCCAGTTGAAGAGATCGATCTTCTT
>JBIOUH010000109.1:0-57822 GCA_044866955.1 Steroidobacteraceae bacterium | reverse complement strand
GAAATACGCCCCTTTTCCCGTTCTTCCTTGGCGGTCTTGGCGATCTTGGCGAGAGATATTCCGATCTCCCTTCTTCGCCGTGATCTTGGCAGGAAGCTGCCCCTCCTTCTCTGGTCGCCGCCATGATGCGGAGCGAAGTTTCCGGCGGCGTGTGCGGAGATGGTGCGTCCAGCGACCGGTTCAAACAGAAGAAATTACTCTCGCCAAGATCGTCAAGATCGCCAAGATCGCCAAGGAAGAAAGGCTGGAATTCTGAACTTCAGAAGTTGGAACATTGGATTCGCTGTCCGTCTTTGCGACTCTGCGAGAACATTTCCGAGTCAGCGCAGCGCTACCGTCGTGCGACTGTACTGCGAGTTGATAGCCGACCAGGTCTTCGCGATCTCCTTCAGCGCGCCCTCGAACGCTTCGCGCTCGGTCTTCAGGCGTGCCTTCTCGAGAGCATTCTCAGTCGTCCACGGGCTCGAGCGCTTCGTTGCGGTCGACGTGCCCTCGGCAACGCCGTAGACGAACCCGGTTCGCACATCGATGAAGGCAGCGGCGCAGGTCGTTACGATGTGCGACTTCTCGCTGGCGAAGGCGCCGAGGGTTACCACTTGCAGCGGTCCGATCAGCTGGTTTTCGCTGTGGAACTGGGTATCGATCGTATAGAGCAGCACGATGTCGCCACGCAGCTGCGCGGCGGCTTGCCGCAGCTCGTGTGTTGAGCGCAGCTGGATCGGCAACAAGATGCGATTGAGCGGACCGATGCTGGCGACGCCCGGCAGCGACGCCAGCAATGCAAAGTCGTCGTCGGTCTCGATATCGCGCGTCGTCAGCACGCTGAATTGACCGGTGCCGTAGCCATGGCCCGAGCGCGAAACGTAACCGCTGGCCTGGACGCGGGCGACGATCATGTGTACCGGAAACTGCGCGGCCGGTTTCCGTGCCAGAACATCGGCGATATCTGCGTCGGTGATGGCCGGAATCGACACGCCCCCACCGGGCGTCTGGTAGTGAGCACAACCGGAAGCAAATGCGAGCAGCAAGACGCTGCCAACGAGTAGCAGTCCGCGCATGGAAATCCCCGTCCGTTCACGACACTGCGTGAGTATCGGCGAGGGCGCGCGGTTGTTCTCGGCGTATGAAATAAACGCGCGCGCGGTCGTCGTGCTGCATGCACCGCGAGCGCTAGTTCAATCGAGTGACAGCAGCATTGCGCGCCGCTGTCACAAAAATGACACGTTCGTTACGCGGAGATTACTGCTGGTCGTCCGTGCTCGTGACTTCCGGCGTGATCGTCGAGACGGTCTCGGCGGCGGCAGGTGCGGCAGCGACGGCTGAACGTGCCTTGCGCCGGGGTGGCGGCGACTTCGCTTTCGCGACAGCCTTTGCCTTCGGTCTTGGCCGCGGCGTTGCTGCTTTCACTGCAGGTTTCCTGGCACCTGCCGACTTCGACTTCGCTTTGGCGCGCCGACGACTGGCGCCCGTGACGAGGCTTTGCAGCTTGCGCGCGGCGGCGAGCATCTCTTCCTTCGCTCGCTTCACGACCTTCTTCGCATCCTTGAACTGGCGGCGTGCGTGCTTCGCCGCCTGCTTGGCCCGCTTCGCGGACTTCTTCGCGGCCTGCCAGCGCTCGCGCGCCGAATCGGCGACGCCCCGCAGTTCACTACGGGATGCGCCCGCTGCACGTTTGGCTGGCTTCTTCACGGTCTGCTCCTCCCCCCTCGCCCGATCACGTCGTCGCGCGAGAATAAACGTTCACAACAGTCGCCGCCAGAACAACACCCAGAGCGTAATGCCGCCGCTCGCGAGGATCAGCAGCAGCACGAGCGGAAAATGGCTTGCACCAGGCAGGTGCGTAACATTCATACCGTAAACACCGGTGATCAGCGTCATCGGCAGCAGGACAGCAGTCAGGATCGACAGCACATACAGATTCCGTCCGGTGTTCTCCGCCAGCCGCGAGGCCAGCTCTTCCTGCAGCAGCTTCGCGCGCTCGTACAGCTCCGCAATTTCCTCGATTGCAAATCCGAGCGACTCGACGCTGGACTCGAGCGCGCCGCGATCAGCCTCCCGCAGCGGATGGGATGACCGGTGCAGCAGCCGGCCCAGGTCGCCGCGCTCGGGCGCGAACTCGCGCCGCAGGCGCGCGCACAGTCGCCGTGACCGACCCAACTGCTCGCGCTGTTCCTTGATGTTGCCGGCCAGAATTTCGTCCTCGACGTCGTCGAGCTGCCGGGTCATCGTGGTCGCCAGTGCCTTGATGCGCGCTGTGCGCACATCGAGCAGTTGCGCAAGGAGCTCTATGCCGGAAGCGGCGGCCACGCCGGTGCGCATGCGCTGGCGCAATTCGTCGGTGCTCTTCAGCGCGTGCACGCGGCCGGTGATCAGCGCATGCGGTCCGGCGTAGCACCAGATAGGTGTGACTTCCCAAGGGTCCGACTCGTCCTCGTAGGTGAAATCGCTGATGACCATCAGCAACCCGCCGTCCGTCCACTCGACGCGCCGGTTCTCATCGTGCTCCTGTAACACTTCGCGCAGCGCCGCCGGCAGAAACGCGGCGTCGAGCAACCAGCGGCGTGCGCGCTGATCGGAAAGGTTGAAGTGCAGCCACGTGACCAGGTCGGGCTGCGCGAGCGCCTGCACGATGCCGTCCGCGTTCACTTCGCGCGCAGGACCCGACGGCTGCAGTTGATAGCCGCAGATCAGTCCGCGATCGGCGCCAGCGCCTTCGTTGAGAAACAACGGCATGGGTTGCAACTGTGGCATCGTGGCACGCGCAGCTTGGTATTTCGTGGGTGGCACAGCGCTGGCTGGGCACCTAGAATACGCCACCGGCGGCGGCGCCAGAACAGCCGGCCGCCAACTCCCATCGAGAGGTGACATGCACATCCCGCGCACGCGCAAACCCGGACGTCAGCGCCTCCCGATCACGATCGCACTGGACCCCACGGCCTACGCGTTCGTCGAGCAATGCGCGAGCGAGGGCTGGTTCCGCTCGGTCGACGACTTTTTCGAGGCGTCGATCGCGATTTTCCGCAATCACGTGGCGGCGCTGAACGCCTACGTCGAGCTTGAAGAAGCCAAAGGGCACACGCGCGAAGAGGCGCTCAGCACGGCGCAATTCGAGATCGTCATCACGCGGCAGCGGGACTGACGCGTCGTGGCGGATCGGCCGTCACAGACGCTCAGCACGCCGGTTCGGCCGGTGCAGCAATGCCGTGACATTCTCCAGCGCCAGATCGGCGCCGCGGTCGAGGAGCTGCAGGGGAAAGAACCGAATGTTCACGGCGCACGCAAACAACTCAAGCGTGCACGCGCCACGCTGCGGTTGATCCGTGAAGCAATCGGCGACGAGCCCTATCGTCGCGAGAACATCGCCGCCCGTGACGCGGCTCGTCCCCTCTCGCAGGCGCGGGATGCGGAAGTGCTCAGCGCCGCACTGGACGGCTTGCTCGAACGCTTCGGCCCCGCTGCGTCGGGACTGCAAGTCGCACCGTTGCAGCAACGCCTGCAGAGGACTCGCCGCAGCGCAGTTCATCCGCTGCCCGCGAAACAGCTGGGCGAGATCAAGCGAGCGCTCAAACGATGCCTCACGCGCGCGCAAGCGTGGCGCCCGCAAAGTAGCGGCTGGAGCTCACTCGAAACGGGACTGCGAGCAACCTATCAGCGCGCGCGGCGCGCACTCCGCAAAGCCCGGACCGAGCGCGCCACCGAAGATCTGCACGAGTGGCGCAAGCAGACCAAATACATGTGGCATCAACTGCAGATCCTTGCGCCGCTCGCGACCGGTCCGGTCGGCGAGCTGGCGGATGAGTTTCATCATCTCGCGGATTATCTCGGCGACGAGCACGATCTCGCCGTATTGCGCGAGCGTGTCGCGAGGCCGGCGACCGGATTGAGCGAGACGACATCGAGTGCGCTCAAAACGCTGATCGATCGCCGTCGCGAGGAATTGCAGGACAAGGCGTTCGCGCTCGGCGAACGACTGTACGCAGACAAGTCGAAGTCCTTCGTCCACGACCTGGAGCAGCACTGGTCCGGTGCCGGGAAAAAAATCGAGGGGAAACTCAGCAGCGCAGCATGATGCTGCACCGCTCAGTATCCCCCGTTTTTTTCTCCCGGCACCGGACTCTCGAGCAGCGGCAGCAGCACGGTGAACTCGCTGCCGCAGCCTTCGCCGGCACTGCGGGCCTCGACGACGCCGTGATGCAGATCGACCAGTCCCTTCACCAGCGCCAGTCCGATGCCGAGGCCGTCGCTCGCGTTCTGGCCGGTGCGATTGGCCTGCGCATACATGTCGAAGATCTTCGGCAGCATCTCCGCCGAGATGCCGATGCCGTCGTCGCGCACGGCGAACGACGCGTTGCGCCCCGAGCGCGTCAGACGCACGCTGATGGTGCCGCCCATCGGCGTGTACTTCGCCGAGTTGGTGAGCAGGTTCACGATGATCTGATTCAGACGCACGACGTCGCCGCGCACGTACATCGGCTCCGGCGCGATCTGCACGTGCAAGCGATGTTGCCGCGCCTCGATCTGATGGCGCGCCACCTCGATCGCCTCGCGAACCATGTCCTGCATGCGCACCGGTTCCAGGCGCAACTGCACCAGGCCGTGCGTGATGCGCGCGACATTCATCAGATCTTCCAGCAGCCGCGCCATCTGATCGACCTGTCGCCGCACCATGGCGACGGCGAGCGCCGCCGTATCGCCGTGCAGCGAGGTCTTTTCGAGCGTGTGCGACGCAGCCGCCAGCGCCTGCAGAGGATTGCGCAGCTCGTGCACGAGGATCGCGAGGAATTCATCCTTGCGCTCGCTCTCGGTCCGCGCCGCTTGGTCGGCGCGCTTGTACTCGGAGATCAGAGCCTGCTGCTCGTCGAGGCGCACGCTCATCACGTTGGCGAGACGATGGAACCGGGCTTCGCCCTCGCGCAACGTACGCTCGCGCCGCTCATGCTCGATCGCAACGCTGGCGGCAGAGCACGCGAACTTGGCGACGTCGCGCTCCCACGCAGTGATCACCCGTGGCTCGGAGAAGCACAGCATGAGCGACGCGATTGCCTGTCCGCTGCGGCCGCGCACGGGCTCGGAATGACAAGCCTGCACGCCATGTTCCAGGCAATGCCAGCGCCACGATTGCGCCCAGCGCAGGTCAGTAGCGATGCTCTCGCACGCGACCGGCTCACCCTTGAACACTGCCTGGCAGCAAGTGCCGATGGGAACCTCGTTGATCGGCAGCCGACGCAACGCGGCAGCGAAGGACGCCGGCAGCTGCGCCGAGTAGCACTCCTCGAAGTAGCGGATCTGCGGATTGGCCAGCTGGACGCATGCCCGCAGACCGGGGCTCAGGCGCGAAACCGACTCCGTGACTGCATTCAGGCAGCGTTCGAGCGGCGCACCATCGGCAATCAGCGCCAGAATTTCCTTTTGCTCCCGCAGCAGCTGGTCGGTGTGCTTGCGGTCCGTGATGTCGTGGAAATAGATCGCGATGCCGCCGGACTCCACCGGGAACACGCGGACCCAGAACCAGCGCTGCCACGGCGGATGGAAATTCTCGAGCTCGGTGACCTGTCGGGTCTCCATCGCATGCACGTAGGCGCGCTGCAGCGGGGTTCCCCGTCCCTCCGGGAACAGCTCGTCCCAGCAATGGCGGCCGAGCAGCGTGTCCGGGTCCATGCCCTGCTCGCGCAGGGTGCGGCGCGCCGCCTTGTTCATGTAGGTCATGCGCCAGTTCGCGTCCAGCACCTGGACGGAATCGGTGACGCTGTCGAGCACGTCCGAAATGCTCCCGCCGCGCGGGATCGCAAGAGCAATGCCAAGGGCCGGCGGGGCCGGTTCTGCTGCGCTCGGGGTGGGATCGGAAACGGCCATGGAAGCTACTTAGGCGTACCTTCCCTGGCAAGGGGATGAATGGATCGTCACGTAGGCGGCGAGTATGCCGCGTCCGGTCCCGCTGACACTTGGTGAAAGTACGCACTGACTCGAATCTGCCGCGGATTCTTGTCCCGGTCACCCCAGGATCGCAGCGCGAGCGGGCGCCACTCACTAGAATCTCCGCATGGCAGTCGCACATCTCGATCTCGCCTCGGACCCGCAGGCCTCCACGCGGCGCTGGCTGAGCCGGCCCGACTTCGTCCTCTACTTCCTATGGGGTATGTTCTGGCTGCTGATGCTGACTGTCGCAGTCCAGGACTACATCCGCGACGGCGGCAAGCAGCTCTGGCAACCGATCCTCTGGGAGGGCACGTCGCTCGCGATGGCCACGCTCTGGGTCGTACTGCAGCGTCGCGTCGACAAGCGCTATGCGGTCTATCTCGATCGACCTCTGACCTGGCTCTGGCATCACGTCAAGTGGCTGCCGCTGGTCATCCTGACGTTCGTAGTCAGCGTCTATGCGATCCGTCACGGCGTCTACGCGCTGCTCGGGCAGACCTACCGGCACGAGTCCTGGCCGCACGTGCTGTTCTACGAGTCGGTCAAGCTGGTCATTTTCACCGGCTTGTGGATCGGCCTGATCTTCGGCTTCGACGCGTACGCCCGCTCGCAGGAGCAGCACCAGCGTCTGCTGGCGTTGCAGAAATCGCTGGCCGAAGCACAGCTCGCGCAGCTGAAAGCGCAGCTGCGGCCGCATTTCTTTTTCAATGCGCTGAACACCATTTCGGCGTTGATGCATGTCGACGTGCCGCGTGCCGATCGTCTGCTGTCGCGCCTCGCCGATCTGCTGCGGGCGACGCTGCAATGGAGCGACAAGGAAATCACGTCGCTCCGGGAAGAGATCCGCATGCTGGAGCTGTACGCGCAGGTCATGCAGGAACGATTCGCGGACCGGGTGACGCTGACCTGGAAAGTTGACGATGCGGCGCTTCCCGGCTCGATCCCCGCCCTGCTGTTGCAACCGCTGCTGGAGAATGCCTTCAAGCACGGAGTCGAGCGCAGCCGCGAGGTTGTGCGGATCGAGATCGAAGGCCGTCGCGAAGGCGATCGTCTGCACATCGCGATTCGCAACACCGGATCCACACTGGCGGGCGGCTCCGCCGACGGCGTGGGCCTGCGCAATAGCCGCGAGCGCCTGGCCGTGCTGTACGGTGATGCCGGGAAATTGCAGCTGACGCAGCTGCCGGACGCTGTCGAGGCTTCGGTGACGCTGCCCTGGCAGGAACATCACGCATGATGCGAGTGCTGGTCGCGGACGACGAAGCGCCGGCGCGAGGCAAGCTGCAACGCTGGCTCAGCGAGCAAGCCGACATCGAAGTCGTCGCGGAGTCCGAAGACGGCCTGAGCGCCGCCGAAGCCATCGAGCGGCTGAAACCCGACGTGGCGTTCCTCGACATCCAGATGCCGGGGCTCAGCGGGCTGGAGGTCGCAGCGCAGCTCGAACAGGAGACGGCGCCGCTGATCGTGTTCGTCACAGCGTTCGACGAACATGCGATCAAGGCGTTCGAGCTGAATGCCATCGACTACCTGCTCAAGCCGTACGACAAAGATCGGCTGCTCAAGACGCTCGCACGGATTCGCGGGCGACCCGCCGATGGCTCGACCCGTGCCGCAGTCGCGACCGCTCGCGCCCAGACGCAATCGCGCGATCGGCTGCTCGTGCCGGTCGGCGAGACGCTGCAGCTGATCGATAGCTCTACGATCGAATGGCTGGAAGCCAGCGACAACTACGTGCACGTTCATACGGGCGCGCGCAGCTACATCCTGCGGCGCACCCTGCAGGACCTGCTCGAACAGCTCGGTGAGCAACAGTTCGCCCGCATCCACAAATCGGCGGCCGTGAACATCGCATCGGTGAAAGCGTTCACGCCGCTGTTCAAGGGCGACTACGAAGTGCAGCTGCGCACAGGGAAGATGCTGCGATTGAGCCGGCGGTTCAAGGATCAATTGTTTGCACGGGTGGGGCGTTAGCGGAAAGAATCAAGATGAGAGAAATTACTCTCGCCAAGACGCCAAGACGCCAAGAAGAAGTAAGAACAGTCGGATTTCCAAATTCTGAGCCTCTCAATCTCTTCGCCTTCCTTGGCGTCTTGGCGTCTTGGCGAGAGACATTTCCGGGTTCCGGGTCCCGCTTACCCCGGCCAATACCCGCTTCGCCACATTCCTGCAGTCCGCAGACACCGCGTCGGCCAAGCTCCCTCCCGAACCTGAAACGGAGGCGGTTGGCCATGAACACTGAGATACATCCCGCGGGCTCGACCCGCTACGACTTCCTCGACTGGCTGCGGGTCATCGCGATTTTCGTGCTGCTGTTCTTCCACACCGGCATGATGTTCGTCGGCTGGGGCTGGCACATCGAGAACGCCGAGACCCTGACGGCGCTGCGGTTGCCGATGGACATCTCGCACCGGCTACGCATGCCGCTGCTGTTCGTCATTGCCGGCGCCGGCATGTGGTTCGCCCTCCGCAATCGCCACGGCGGCGGACTGATCCGCGAACGCAGCGTGCGTCTGCTGCTGCCGCTCGTCGCCGGCATGTTCCTGATCGTACCGCCGCAGGTCTACTTCGAGCGGCTGTTCCGCGGTCAGTGGGACGGTGGCTTCTTCGCTTTCTTCTTCGAGCGCGTGTTGCAGTTCCAGGCGTATCCACAGGGCGACTTCAGCTGGCACCACCTGTGGTTCATTGCCTATCTATATGTGTACGTCTTCCTGCTGCTGCCGCTGATGCTCTGGTGGCGCGCAGCTAAGAAGGTGGTGAAGCCCGGTGTGTGGCTCTACGCCCTGGGGCTCCCGCTCGCGCTCAACGAGGCGCTTCTCAAGCCGCTGTTCCCGGAAACGCATGCGCTCCTGAACGACTGGTACACCTTCAACCACTACTTCCTGTTCACGCTGTACGGCGTGCTCCTCGCCTCGATGCGCGATGCGTGGGACTGGTTCGCGACGCGACGCCAGCTCTCGCTCGGCATTACGCTGGTCGTGTTCGGTGTCGCAATGCTGCTGTTCGAGACGGGCGTGGCCCACCGCAATACTCCGGCTGATGCCTTCATTGCCAACATCTTCACGTGGGCCGCGCTCGCCGCCGCGATCGGCTACGGCCGGCGCTACCTCTCGTTCTCCAACCCGCTGCTGCGCTGGGCGCGCGACGCCAGCTATCCGATCTACATCCTGCACCAGACCGTGATCGTCGCGATCGGGTATTGGATCATTCAGCAGCCCTGGACCGCGTGGACCAAATACGCGGTCGTGCTGCTCGGAACAATGGCGATCTGCGTCGTGCTGTACGAGGGCATCCGCCGGGTCCAGCTGACGCGGCTCCTGTTCGGCATGAAAGCATTCCGTAAAGCGCCGACGGCCGGCCCGCGGCCGTCCCCGGCCCTCCGGGCAGCAAGAATTGCGGATGACGTTGCCTGACCTTGGGAGATGGCGGGACCTTGGCGTATCGTGTGCACTCGGTAGACCCTTCAAGGACCGCATTGCATGCAATC
This sequence comes from Steroidobacteraceae bacterium, assembly GCA_044866955.1. Taxonomy (GTDB): domain Bacteria; phylum Pseudomonadota; class Gammaproteobacteria; order Steroidobacterales; family Steroidobacteraceae; genus Steroidobacter. The sequence continues at coordinate 48,422 of JBIOUH010000109.1, read as the reverse complement.
GACACTGTCCCGCCTGCTTTCCCCCGCCCTGCTGCTCGCCGGCCTGACGCTCGGCGCCCCGCTCGCCAACGCGCAGCAGTGGGTCGAGGGCAAGGACTACTTCGTGATTCAGCCGGCGCAGCGGACGAGCACGCCGCCCGGCGTCGCCGAAGTCACCGAAGTGTTCTCGTACGCCTGCACCTTCTGCAATCGCGCCGTGCCGATCATGGACAAGCTGAAAGAGAGCCTGCCCGCGAACGCGCGCATGACATACCTGCCGGCGTCCTTCAACCAGCCCGAGTCGTGGCCGATGTTTCAGCGCGTGTACTACACGCTGGCCGCGCTCGATCAGATCCCGAGACAGCATAACGCTGTGTACAGCGCCGTCTGGACCAGCAAGGAGCTCGCGGTCACCGATCCGGGGGGTCAGCGGCTGAAATCGCCGCAACCGACGATCGAGGACGCAGCACGCTTCTTCGAGAAGAAGGCTGGCATCAAGCAGGCGCAGTTTCTGGCCACGGCCAAGTCGTTCTCGGTCGATGCGAACTGCCGGCGCGCGGATCAGCTGGTCAAGGCATACCGGATCGATGGCACGCCGACCCTGATCGTCAACGGCCGCTACAAGATCGGCGCGCAGAAGCTGGCGGACGCGAGCGAGCTCATCGAGATGGTGAAGTGGCTGATCGCGAAGGACAGCGGCGGCGGCTGACCTTAGTTCGCTTTCTGCGGCGAGAGGTACGTGAACGTATCTGCGTTCACGGCGCAGTGATCGATGTGCTGCGGTGACACGGTCGCGAGATCGCTCACCCAGCACTCATCGAACACCGAGCAGTAGCACGCGCGGAATCGCAGCTCGAAGCGCGCGGTGTTGAGCTTGTCCCAGAACGTTTCCTGGCCTTGGCGCTTCAGCCCGATGAGCAGCTGGCTGTCGCCAGCCCGTACCACCACCGGCATCGTCAGGCCAAGCGACAGCTGCGGACGCGTGGTTGCGGGATCGAGCGCCTGGACCAGATCGCGCGGCGTGCGAATGCGTTGATCGCCATGAAAGATCTCCAGGCTGATCAGCTTCGCCGGCCCGACCCCGGCATTCTCGACGTTCAGCGTGATCTCCGGCTCGCCCTTGTCATTGGCATTGCCGGTGGTGAACTGCAGCAGGGGCCACGAGTTCGCCTGCACCAGGCGCGCGTTTTCGTCGGCCATTTTCTGCATCGTATGGCCGTGATGGATGGCGATGGCCAGCGAGATCATCGAGACCGCCAGCGCCGAGAGCGGCACCGCGAAGTCTACCCAGCGGTGTCCGGTCCGGTGCGCGTGGTGATGAAGTTCCGGTTCAGGCGTCATCACCTCAGTTTACCCGATGGCTGTGATCGAGTCGGCACTGTCCCTGCGGCACGCAATGCGAAGATTGCGCCGTGCGCCTCATCCACGTGGTTCTCGGCACCGCTGCGCTGGTCGCGGTCTGGCAACTCATCACCTCGGGTCCGATCGATCGCGACCCGGGCGAGATCGCTGCCGACGATCCGCTGCAATCGGAGCTCGAAGCGCCCCAGACCCTGACGCAAGGTGACTTCCAGCTCCTGCCCCAGGCGCAGTTCAGCGCGGAAGTGCGCGTGCTCAGTCGCGAGCGCTATCGGCTCGGGCCGCTCGCGGACGTGAGCCCGCTCGATATCGCGGTGGGCTGGGGACCGATGTCGGATTCGGCCGTGCTGGCCGGCCTCGACATCTCGCAGGCGAATCGCTTCTATTTCTGGCACTACGACAACGAGCCGCCGATTCCGCGGCGGGACATCGAGTCGCATTCGGCCAACTGGCATTTGATACCAGCCAACGACGGCGTATGGAGCCAGCTCCGCGGCTTGCGCGTCGGCGACGTCGTGAAGCTCGACGGGATGCTGGTGAACGTGGAAAACCCCGAGGTCGGCACGATCAGGACCTCCCTGCGCCGCGAAGACACCGGCGCCGGCGCCTGCGAGATCCTCTACGTCCAAAGCGCGAGCATTCGCGCGCGCTGACAAATGTAGGTCGGGCTCGAGCCCGACACTTACTTCAGTATCGAGCGCGCAATATTCCGGCGCATGATCTCGGCGCTGCCGTCCGCTATGCGCACGTAGCGGGCCTGGTGCCAGCCATCGTACAGCTTCATCTCGTTCGTCAGGCCCATGCCGCCGTGCGCCTGCATGCAGCGTTCGTACACGCGCGAGCACATTTCGGTCGTAAACAGCTTCACCATCGAGACCTGCTCGACGGCCGTCTCGCCGCGATCGAGCCGCCGCGCACAATCGACAGACATCGTGTGGGCCGCGTAAATCTCCGTCGCGCAGTCAGCCAGCGCGAATGAAATGCCCTGGTACTCCGCAATCGGATTGCCGAACGCCACGCGCTGCCTGGCGTACTCGGTGGCTTTCTCGAGCGCCCACCGCGCGAGACCGACGCAACGGCCTGCGTTGTAGATGCGTCCCGTCGAGACGCCGGCGAGAGCGAGATCGAAGCCCCGGTGCAATTCCCCGACCAGCGCCGCTGCCGGTACGCGCACATCCGTGAACGACACGATGCCTTCGTCGCCGCCGATATTGCCGAACAGCTTGATCACACTGTCGACTTTGAGCCCGGGGGAATTCATCGGCACGAGGAAGCAGCTCACTCCACCCTTCCGCTTGCTCTTCAGTGCTTCGTCCGTGACTGCGAAGACGAAGATGGAGTCGGCGGTCGGCGAGTTGGTGATCCACTGCTTGGTGCCGGAAATCACCCAGTCGTCGCCGTCGTGGGTCGCGCGTGTGCGCATCGCCCATGCATCCGAGCCCGCGTCCGGCTCCGACATGCCAAAGCACGATGTCGTCTTGCCGGTCATGAACGGTTGCAGCATCTGCTCCGCCGCAGCCGGCGTGAGCTGTGCACACAACACGCTCGGGCCTGAGCTCCAATGCGCGAGTGACGCATACGGCAAAGGCCGGCCAGGGCCGTAGCGACGATGCAGCGCTTCCCACGAACGATAGAGAACGTAGGAACCGTATCCGCCGCCGCCGACGGAAGTCGGCGCGAACATCGTGTAGTAGCCTGCCTGAGCAGAACGCGTGCGCACCTCGGATTTCAGTCGCCGCACTTCCGGCGTGAGCGCTCCGCGCTCGTCGTACACACGACGAGGATCGTTCAACAGGGCTGCGTGCTGAGTTTCGAGCGGCAGCACCACGCTTTCGATGAAGCGCAACAGGCCTTCGACGATCTCGTCGACCGCAGAGTCATCGGGAGTCTGAATGGGTTCGCGCATCGCCCGAGTTTACGCTCTCGAACAGGCGCGCGAGCAGGTTCATCCCGGCAGTGGTGCGGCGTCGGTCCGACGTTGCGCACAGGTCCAGCAGCAGGCCGCGCAGCGCTGCGAGCAGGACAGTTGCTTCGACCTCGTCGACTTCCGAGCGGATGCCCATCGCGTGCACGAGCTTCGGCCAGAACGCCAGCGGCTCCTCGAGTACGCCTGGATAGTCCCGTGGATTCCGCAAGGCGAGCGCGTACAGCTCGAACACCAGGCGTATCGCCGACCGCGCCTGCGGTGCACTGACGCGGCGCCAGTACCAGCGCAGGAACTCCGGCATCGTCCGTGGCTTGCCGGCCGAACTCATCCAGCGCGCGACGCGGGCGGACTCCTGCTCGCGCAGCCCCGCCAGAATCTCCCGCATCAGGCCTTCGCGCGAGCCGAAGTGGTAGATCAGCATGCGGGCGTTGGTTTTCAGAGCTTTCGCGAGCGGCCGCAACGCGAGATCGCCGATGCCATGGGTCATCACGTAGCCGACGGCCTGGTCGCGCAATCGCGCCCGGATGCCGGGGTCCGCAGGTCGTGCCATGAGAGCCTTGCCTAATTAGTGAAACGAGTGTTACATTAACTCAACCCCACTGCCCGCGCCAGGAGAATCTCATGCGCCGCTTCGCCCTCTTGCTCCTCGCCTTGTCCTCGATGATTTCCGGACCGGTCTTGGCCGAAGACATGGAGTCTCGCAACAAGGCCGTCGCGCGGAGCTTCTTCGAGGACGTGCTGGACAAGGGCAAGCTCGAGGACTATGCCAAGTCGCACGCGCCGGACTTCGTCGCGAACAGCGAAGGTCGCAAGGCATCGCTCGAAGAGGACATGTCCGCAGCACGCGAGCAGCGCAAGGCGCTCCCCGACATGCGCGTCAAGGTGAACCACATCGTCGCCGAAGGCGACCTGGTTTCGGTCTACTGGACGGCGAGCGGGACGAACACCGCCGCTGGCTGGGGTATTCCTGCAACGGGCAAGAGCGTCAGCGTCAGCGGCATGACGCTGTTTCGCTTCGAGCGCGGGCTGATTCAGGAAGAGTGGAGCGTGTTCAATATGTACTCGATCATGAAGCAGCTCGGGTTGCTACCGCCGCCCGGCGCGTAGCACCCGCCCATTCCGACGGGGCTGCAGCTTCCCGTCCTCGCGCGCGATCTGCCCGTTCACGATCACTACATCGAAGCCCTCGGCCAGCGTGAACGGATCCACGTAGCTCGAAGTCGCGTGAACTTTGGCGACGTCGAACAGGACCAGGTCGGCCTTCGCGCCCACCTCGATCGTGCCGCGATCCCGAAAGCGCATGATCTGCGCGGGCAGTCCGGACGCCTTGTGCACGGCCTGCTCGATCGTCAGCATCTCTTTCTCGTGAACATAGCGCTCGAAGAGCTTTGCATACGTTCCCGTCGAGCGCGGGTGGCGCATTCCCGGTGACCCGTCGGTGCAGATGGCCACCGACGGATCGCCGAACAGCACGTCCTGCGTCGCCTCGTCCATCGTGAAGTGCGCGCCCGAGCCGCCATTGGGCCCGAGGTCGATCAGGAAATCGACGTAGCTCTTGCCTGCAGCCGCAGCAGCTTGCGCCAGCGTCAAACCGGCGTAGGGCTTGGTGCCGAACAGCATCGCCTCGGGGCCGCCGCGCTTCGTCATGCGCTTCTCGAGATACGTCGCCAGCTCGGCGCGACGGGACGCTACGATCGCGTTGTAGTCCGCCGGCGGCAGCGCCCACTCCGGGAACAGGATCGCGATCCCCGTATAGCCCGCAGTGTACGGGTACGCGTCCGCCGTCAGATCCACACCCGCCTTGCGCTTGCTCTCGATCACCGCGAGCAATTGCCGCCCCCGCTCTGCGCCCTTCCCGAACACGACCTTCAGATGCGAGATGTGGACGCGTGCATACGCGCCCTGCGCGACGAGCTCGTCGATGGACTGGTTGATCTTGTCGTCGTCCTCGGAGCGCATGTGACTCATGATCACGCCGCCGGCTGCGCCGACTTCGCGCGCGAGCGGAATGATCTCGCCCGGCTCCGAATAAATGCCCGGCACGTATTCGAGTCCAGTCGACATGCCGAATGTGCCGGCTTGCAGATCCGCGTGCAGAACAGCGCGCAGACGCTCGGCTTGCTCCGGGCTCAAATGACGCACCGAGTCCGGAATCTGCGCGAGATGACGCAGGGAGCCGTGTCCTGACAACGCCGCAACGTTGACTTGCACGCCCGCAGCCTCTGCAGCGCTCGCCCACTCGGCGAACGGTTGCCCGGCGCTGGCTGATTCGAGTTGGACGCTGTCCCCATCCTGCCCGAGCACGACGGTCGTCACGCCCATCGCCAGAAAATTCTCGAACGATTGTTCGAGCGGATCGCCGTGCGCGTGCATGTCGATGAAGCCCGGCGCCAGCGTGCGTCCGCCGGCATCGATCACACGCGTAGCCTTCGCATCGGCGCGTGGCCGCCTGTCGATCGCCGCGATGCTGTCGCCCTTCACGAGGACATCCGCGCGATACGCTGGCGCACCGGTGCCGTCGACGACAGATGCGTTGCGAATCAGCAGATCGTAGTCGGCGGCGCGCGGCTCGGACCACGAAGCGAAGGAGATGCAGGTGATGGCGGCGAGCGTTACCCGGCCGAGTCTTGTTGTTCGGTGCATGCCACCGCGAATCCTAGGGGGTGGCGCGCCAAGGCGCCACCCCTCGTCCTCAGCGGAGGGCTGAAGCTCCGCGGCCGCAGCGGCCGCGGGTTGCCGTTCGCGTCATGCGTGGAGACCGATTGGTAGACGGCGACGGCTGACGTCGCGCGTCGCAGTCAGATCGGAATGGGGACATTCCTCATTTCGAGGATGCCGCTATACATTCACTCCGCATTTCGAAATGAGGAATATCCCCATTTCTGCGACAGCCAGTGCTCGAACGTTCGCAGGTTGCCGAGATCCGTGTCGTCATCGTTCCAGAACTGCAGCCACTCTTCGATGGCGGGCGGCTCGATCGAAATTCTCGGGCCCGGAACCTGCGACCGCAGACGCTGATACAGCTGAGTCAGTGGATCCATCGCGATGACCTCCAGGAGTCAGGCTAAAGCCCGAACCCACCAGCAGGCTATTGGACGATGGTCTCGACCAGGCGCCAGATGAGCGCCTCCACTTCGGCGTGACTTCGCTTGCGGATGCATAACGCATCGAACGTCTCGAAGCTGGTCAGGACGAACAGCACGTCGACCAGGCTGTCCCGATCCCCGACGGCAGGAAGGCGCCCCACCAGCGTCGTCAACACTCGACGTCGGCGCTCGGTCCGCTGTTTCAGAGCCGCACCGATCTCCTCGTCCAGCTTCGTCAGCGCCGAGAGCGTCAGATAAGCACTCCCGTGCGAAGCCCAGAAATGACAGAACACTGCCACTACTCGGCGCAAGGCGCGCAGCGGATCTGTTTCCGTCATCACGTTCGGCAGCTCGAACAATCCGCCCTGCATCGCCATCTCGTCGAACACGGCTTCGAGCAAGCCGCGCCTGGACTCGAACTGGTTATAGACGGTGAGTCGCGTCACCCCGGCTTCGCGCGCGACGGCATCGATGGAGAAAGCCGGCCGATCCCTGCCGCCGCTCAGCAACCTGTGCGACGCCGCCACGATTCGCGCTCGCGTTTCGTCGGCAGCAGCCGCGCGAACATCGCTGCGATAAGGGCGGCGCTTGCGCTTGACAGGCATGGAATCAGTTATACAGTATGTATATTGAATATTGAAGCGAGCGACGGAGTAGCCTCATGACCACAGTTGCACTGATTCTGCTGGCACGCGTCCTTCACATCCTCGGCGGCGTGATCTGGGCGGGCAGTACCTTCCTGCTCACCTGGGTCATCTTTCCGATCGGCGCACAGCATGCAGCCGATGGTGCAGGTCGATGGGTCGGGATGATCGCCCGCAAGGCCGGCCCGGTCTCCGGCATTTCCGCGATGCTCACGGTGCTATCCGGCATCTACCTGATGCTGGTGATACATCCCGGCGACCGGTCTGCCGGCGGCCTGGTGCTGCAGGCCGGCGCGCTCGCAGCCGTCTTGTCGTTCTTCGTTGGCATCTTTGTCGGGCGACCCGCCGGTCAGAAACTTCTGCAGCTGATGCAGCAGCAATCGTCCTCGCCCACCACCGCCGAGCTCGCACAACGCGAAGGCCTGCGCAAGCGAGCCGCGATCAGCTCGATGCTGACCGCGCTTCTGCTCGTGCTCGCAGTGCTGGCGATGGCGACCTTCCGCTACGTGCAAGCGCTCGCCTGAGCGCTCACGTCGCGGGACATTCGTCGCCGAACGAAAGCGGTGCTGCCCGAGCGTCTGGCGGCGGAAACGCATGGCGGAACGTGAAGGCATCCGGGCTCGGCCCTTGCGTCCGCAACAGCTGTAGCCTTTCGATCGCTTGCACCACGGACGGCCGATGCCCCTGCGGCACCCACCAGAGCACCATGTGTGCCTCGGACATGCGATCGAACCACTCCTTGCGCCGTCGCATGATCTCGACGTGCGCTGTCTTGTAGACGTAGTGGTTCAACGCTGCGACGTCTTGCCACACGGACATGTTCACGATCGTGCTGTCGCCGAGAGGACGCAGCGCCGTTGCGTCGCCCTCCTCCGTCTGCAGTCGCCACACGAAGCCGGGTGAGCTCTCGGCCAGCGCGTTGATGCGATCGAGGTTCGCGACAAAATCCGCCATCCGCGGCGACTCCAGCGGTTCCTTCATCACGGCGACGTTCAGCTGCGCCAGCTCGTATTGCGACATGGGATCCTCCTGAGCGTTGCGCACAGCTTATGCGAAGGACGCTCAGTGCGACACCGGCTTGCTGGCCAGGGCCGAGCTCGTCGCCGCCTGCCACTCGTCGATCATGCGCGCGTAGTGCGTGGGCTCCAGAAACTCCCGCACGAATGCACGCCCCACGTCGCTCACGCCCGTCAAGGTATAGCGCACACTTACGACAGTGGCGCCGCCTTCGGCGGCCGTGCAAACGACATCGACGAGGCCGATGTTGGAGCCCTGCGCCAGTCGCGCATAGCTGACGCGACCCTCGGCCGGGCGGTAGTCGGCGACGATCCAGGTCGTTTCAATGCCGCTATGGGCGCGCGTGACGAACGCGCTGCCGCGCTCGACGTCGCCGCTGAGAACCTTCGGCTCCCAACCGGGCGCCCAGCTGCGCTCCCCTTCGGCAGTGAACAATGGAAAGACGCGCTCGAGCGGCGCCTCGAGACGGAAGCTTCGAACCTGAGTGGCGGGCCGATCGGACATGGCGGCAGTACTCCAGAGGGTTGCAAGGAGGGTCGCGGCGGCGATGCGCAGGAGCGGTGCCTGCACGGTATCCACCTTGGTACACATGTACCATACTAACAAACAACCGAACCCCCGGCAAACCGTGGCATGCTCGCGCCACCCAGGCTGCCAGGAACGACCGATGCCCGCCAAAGCTGCCAAGCCCCCGCGCCAAGTCGAACGCATCCAGACCGGCGTGCGACTGGAGAAGCGGCTGCTGAAGGTGCTGAAAGGCCTGGCGGAGTATCTCGATCTCTCGCTCGGCGACCTGCTGGAAGGCGTCGCACTGCACGCGCTGGAAAACAAGCCGCCGTTCAAGCCGGCGACACTGGACAAGATCGCGAACCTGAAACGGATCTACGGACTGGACCTGACGGCGGCGGACAGCCACCAGCTGCGCGAGCGCTGAGCGCTATGTCAACGCGGTGACAGAAAGCGGCGAGCGGCCGCGGAAGAATCTCACTCAAGATTTCTTCCGGAGAGCCGCCATGCTCCGCAGCATCTCGATCGCGATTCTGATTCTCACCGGCGCCGTTGTCGTCGCTCTGCTCGCGCTGCGTCTCGTCGTCTCGATGCTCTACACATTGTCAGGAATTCGACGGCGGGGTGCGTGTGAGCAGGTGCTGAGTTGGTGATATTTCGAACATTGTGCGCCGCTACCGCGTTGAATGAGTGATCCTTCACGCACCGGAGACATCAATGAATCGAGACATCGCCAAGGGCAACTTCACGCAGCTGAAAGGCAAGATCAAGCAGCAATGGGGCAAACTCACGGACGACGAAATCGACCAGATGGAAGGCAATGCGGAAATTCTCGCAGGTAAACTGCAGGAACGTTACGGCCTGAACCGCGAGGACGCGGAGCGCCAGGCGAAGGACTTCCGCGACCAGAACAACTGGAACTGATCGCACTGTTTCCCTCCCCAGCCCTCCCCCACGCGGGGGAGGGCTTTTGTTTGGCTCACCCTTTCCACGCGCCGTCGGCCGTAGCAAGACGCGCATAGTCGGTGAAATCGCGCGGCGCCCGGCCGAGTGCGCGCTGCACGCCGTCCGTCGGATACGCATTGCGACCGTCCAGCACTTCTGTGAACAGGTACTTGATCAGCGCCACGAAGTCCGACGGCAACTGCGCCTGCTCCAGCGCCACGACGTAGTCATCCATCGGCACCTGCACATAGCGAATTTCCCGGCCGCTCGCCTGTGCGATCTCCGCGATCGCCTGCGCGAACGTGAGGAGTCGCGGTCCCGTCAGCTCGTACAACTGTCCGATGTGCTTGTCGTCGGTCAGCGCGGCGACGGCCGCATCGGCGATATCGTCGGCATCGACGAACGGCTCGCCGACGTTCGGAGCGGGCAGCGCGACTTCGCCGGCCAGGATCGGCTCGAGCAGATAGTTCTCGCTGAAGTTCTGGTTGAACCAGCTGCAGCGAAGCACCGTCCACTGCGCGCCCGAAGCTTTCACGATTTCTTCGCAGCGCTGCGCTTCCGGCTCACCGCGGCCTGACAGCAGGACGAGTCGACGCGCGCCGCTGCGTACCGCGAGGTCGGTGAATGCGCGAATCGCGTCGGTCGCGGCCGGCGCTGCGAGATCGGGATAGTAGGAAATGTAGACCGCGCCGACGCCCGCCAGCGCAGCCGGCCACGTTGAGCGGTCCTCCCAAACGAACGACGGCGTCGCCGAGCGCGAGCCGACCCTCACGGGCACGTTGCGGGCGGTCAGCTGTTCGACGATGCGGCGGCCCGTCTTACCCGTGCCACCCAAAACCAGCGTTGTTCTTGCAGTCATGTCCAGGCTCCTCGAGAGTGTTGGCGTCGTTCCAGTGGCGTCCACTATCGTCCCGGGACTCAGGACCAACAATCGCTGCCAGTCCACGTTTCATGCTTTTTCGTCCAGCGCCATGGACGCCGCGGCCGGCGCCTGCGCATACTTCTGTCATGCCTGATTCGTGGAAGAACACGGTCGATCCGCTCGGCGAAGCGCTGCACTTCCTGCGCATGAGCGGCTCGTTCTATTGCCTCTCGGAGTTCACTGCTCCGTGGGGCCTGGACCTGCCGGCGATGGAGGACTGCGTGATGTTTCACGTCGTCACGTCCGGCGAGTGCCGCCTCGAAGTTGCGGGTGCAGAGACATGCACGTTGCGACCCGGCGCACTCGCGCTCGTGCCGCACGGTCGTGGTCACGTTCTGACCAGCGCGTCGGGTGTCCAGGCCGCAAAGCTCTTCGATTTGCCGCGCGAGCTCGTCACCGATCGCTACGAGCATCTGCGTCATGGCGGGGGCGGCACGCCGACTACGATGCTGTGCGCCGCCGTGCGTTTCGACGATCCCTCCGCGCATCATTTGCTGCGGCTGCTGCCGCGAATCATCCTCGTGGATGCGTGGAACTCGCCGGAGCTCGAATGGCTGCAGAGCACCCTGCGCTTTCTCACGAGCGAGGCGCGCGAGTTGCGTGCAGGCGGTGAGACTGTCATCACCCGCCTTGCCGATATTCTCGTGATCCAGGCGATCCGCTCCTGGATCGCTACCGATGCGCAAGCGCAGACGGGTTGGCTCCGTGCGTTGCGCGACAAGCAGATCGGTCGTGCGATCGCGCTGATCCATCGCGATCCTGCGCGCGACTGGACACGCCCGTCGCTCGCCTCCGCCGTCGGCATGTCACGCTCGGCATTCGCGGCCCGCTTCACGGAGCTGGTCGGCGAGCCGGCGATGCAGTACCTGCTGCGCTGGAAGATGCACGCGGCACTGAGATGGCTGCGTGAGAGCGACGCGCCGCTGAGTCAGCTCGCGAGCAGACTGGGTTACGAGTCCGAAGCCGCGTTCAGTCGGGCATTCAAGCGATTGATGGGAGTTTCACCCGGTGCAGCACGGCGCGCGGTCGGCGTGTCCTCGCGATGACCAACAGCCGCAAGCACGGCGAGCACGACTGCTACAAAGGCGACCATGTCGGCCGCGGTCGCGTGCGAGTATTCCCAGCGCTCACGTAACGACATCCAATTCATCGGCAACGTCGTCCAGTTGCTGGTCTGCTGATTCACCGGGAAGGTGAACATCCAGAAGATCACTTGCGTAACGAGCACGGAGCCGAATGCAACGCACGCCAGGGCAAACTGTCGCAGCCGCGTGCGCACCATGATTGTGAGCAGAAAGGTAGAGATCAGCGCTGCGAAGACCACGATGCCGAGCAGCGCCCAGCCTGCGTAGAGCTGCTGAACCCGCAGGTAGTCGTCGCCGGACAGGTTCATCTTGTGCGGCAGTTGCAAAACGTGCGCGAGGCCGGGCGCCAGATCGAGCCCGACAAACAGCAGACTGAAAAATCGGACGTACTGAGCGGCCATACTGTCCTCCTGCAGCGTCTTCCGTTGGTGCGGATAACGCCAAGGAGTGGTACGGAGTTGCACGGATGTCAGGCGTCAGTCTGACTCTTCGGGTTTTTCCAGAGCCGATCGCTGAACGCCCACAGAATGACGCCGGCCATGATCGCCATGTCCGCGACATTGAAGATCCCCGTGCGCAGCGGGCCGATCCCCACGTTGAGGAAGTCGACGACGTAACCGTACCGCACGCGATCGATGAGATTGCTCACGCCGCCCGCGACGACGAGCGCGATCGACACGCCGACGAGCGGATTCTGCGGCCGGGACACGAACAGGTAGATCAGCAGCCCGGCCAGCACCACACCGACGATGCTCGACAGCAGCAAGCCGCCGGACGATTCGCCGATCGCCGATCCGAGGCTGAGGAAGGCGCCGTAGTTCCGGGCGAGCACCAGGCGAACGGTATCGCCGAGCAGGATGATCGGTTCGTCCGCGAGATACGCCTTGGCGACCACCTTGGTCGCCTGGTCGCAGCCGACGCAGGAGAACAGGATCGCGAAGATCAGCAGCAGGCGCTTGGGGCTCATCGTGCGGCGATTATACGTGGAGGGCTGCATATATAATGCGCCGCATGAGCGACGTCGCCTCCGGACCGCTGCGATTCGACGAGTTCGAGCTGGACGAGGAGAACGCTCTGCTCACCAGGGCCGGCCGTCCGGTCGCTCTGCCGCCGAAGGCTTTCGCCGTGTTGTGCACGCTGGCGAAGCAGCCCGGCAAGCTGACGAAGAAAGAAGATCTGCTGGATGCCGTCTGGGGACATAGGCACGTCAGCGAATCCGTGCTCAAGACGACCATCAGCCAGGTGCGCACGGCGCTCTCGGATCCCGCTGCGAAACCGCGCTACATCGAGACTGCATCGCGACGCGGTTATCGCTTTATCGGCGTGATCCTTGGCGCACCTCTGCCGGCACGCACCGCTCCGCAGTCATTGCAGCAGCCTCCGGTCGAAGTGAAATCGGCTGCAGTCGAGCCCCGCCCGCAGATGATCGGTCGCACGGCGCCGCTCGCGAAGTTGCACGCCGCGTGGCGCAATGTCGTCAACGGCAGCCGCTCAGTGTTCTGGATCGCCGGCGACCCGGGCGTCGGCAAGACGACGCTCGTCGAACAATTCATCAGCGAGCTGCCGGGGGTCACCGTGATCCGCGGTCAGTGTGTCGAACAGTACGGCGCCGGCGAGCCGTATTTGCCGATCCTCGAAGCAATCAGCGCGCTGGGCCGCAGTCATCCGGAGTTCACGCGCCTGATGCGCGATTTCGCGCCGACCTGGCTCGTGCAACTGCCGTGGCTGATCCCGGAAGCCGAACGCGCCTCGCTCTACCGCGATCTTTCCGGCGCGAACCAGGAACGCAAGGTACGCGAGATCTCGGAGCTCATGGGCCGGTTCACCGCTCAACATCCTGTGCTCTTCCTGACTGAAGACCTGCACTGGAGCGACACGGCCACGCTGCGACTGATCGATCATTTCGCGCGACGCACGTCGCCCGCACGAATCATGTGGCTCGGCACTTACCGGCTGATGCAGGTCATCGCCGAGTCGCATCCGCTCAGAGAGCTGCGGCAGGAGTTGCGACTGCATCGCCTCTGCGAAGAGATCGTGCTCGATCCGTTCTCGGAAGTCGAAGTCGCGCACTACCTCGAGAGCCGCCTCCCCGAGTCCGCTATCCAGGAAGCGTTCATTCACAAGCTGCACGATCACACCGGCGGACTGCCGCTCTTCATCGCGAACGTCATCGACGATCTCGCCACGCAAGGCGAAGTTTCGCAATCGACCGCTCCGCTGGCCTGGTCGGTTCCAGAGAGCCTCGCCGGCGCGATCGAGAAGCAGATCGCCCGCCTGTCGCCCGAGATGCAGCGACTGCTGGAGGCAGCGAGCTACTGCGGCGTTGAGTTCCGCGTTGCCACGCTCGCCGAGATGCTGGGACAGGATCGGCACACGATCACGGAACAGTGCGACGACCTCGCGCAGCGGCAATACTGGTTGCAGCACGTCGCGATCATCGATCTGCCGGACGGCACGCTCGATGCGCGCTATGCATTTCGACACGCGCTGTATCGACATGTGTTCTATCAGCGTCAAGGCGCGTCTACTCGCGTGCAGATGCATCGACGCGTCGCCGCCGCCCTCGAACGCGGCCGCTCCGCCGGGATCACGGCGACGGCAGCGGAACTGGCGTCTCAGCACGAAGCAGGCCTCGCTCACGCACCGGCGCTGCGTTACTACGCGGAAGCGGCGCGCAACGCGCTCGGCCACTTCGCGCCGCAGGAGGCGATCGACATCACATCGCATGCGCTGCGTCTGTTGCCGCGCTGTCCGGAAGGCGCGGAACGGCTCGAACTAGAGTTCGCACTAGTGTCGGTGCGCGGACTCGCATGCTCTCAGCAGTTCGGGCTCGCGTCGGCAGAAGGCGAGATTGCATATCGTCGAGCACTCGAACTGTGCGACATCCTGCCGCTCACGCCTGCTCGCGCTCAGGTGCTCGGCGGAATCGCCTGGATGTACTACATTCGTGCGGAGTACGACGACGCATTGCAGCTGTCGCAACGCCTGGAGTTCTTGTCATGGCAGCATGACGACGCCTTGCTCACCGTGTCCGCGTGCTGCCTGCTGGGCGTCATTCACACCATGCGCGGGAAATACGTCGAGGCACGGCACTATCTGGAGCGTGGCCTGGATGTCTGCGAGCAGCTGGGCGACAACGTGCCGCACACGGCTTTTGTCGCCGATCCCGTCATCGTCCTGCGCGTGAATCTTGCGATCCCGCTGATGCATGTCGGATTCCTCGATCAGGCACGTGCGCAGATGGATGCGGCGCTGATGCGAGCGCGCCAGCGCGGCGAGTTGATGGGGCGAACGATCGCGTTGTGGTGCGCGGCCATGTTCGAGATGCGCATGCGTCGCCCGGATCGCGTCGCCGAGCACGCGCAGGCGCTCCGCACGCTCGTCGACGATCACGCCATCGGCCAGGCCCACGGACCGAGCCGTTGGGTTGCAGGCTGGGCCGAAGCCTATCTCGGCTCGCCGCAGGAAGGTCTGCGCCTGATCCTCGAAGGCTTCGAGCACAACCGGCGCCTCGGCATGATCTCCGGCGGTTCGGAGGTGCTGGGCTATGCAGTCGAGGCTGCGCTGCTGGCGAAGGATTGGGACGCCGCGCAGAAGTATCTCGATCAGGCACGCGAGCTCGGCCAGCGATTCGGCGAGCGCATCCTCTTCAACTATCACTTCATGCTGCAGTCACGCGTCGATCTGGGTCGCGGCGATGTCGCAGCCGCGCGTCGTTCGCTCGAGGACGGGGTAAAGGAGGCGCGCGCGCAGGGGTCGTTGTGGATGGAGATTCGGTTGGTTGGACTGTTGTGCGAGTTGCCTGATGTGACCAAGCAGGATCTCGCTGAACTGAAGAAAGTTTATGAGCGGCTTCCGGAAGGGTTCAGCACGGCTGTGGTGAGCCGGGCACGGGAGGTGCTCCAGAACGCCTCGGCTTCAGCCTAACTCAGTGAGCAGTTTCTTCGGCGCCACCCGTTCGTACGCCCCACGCAACGCCATCTCAACCGCAGCCCAGTCGACTTTCGGCACATCGAGCCAGATGCCGACCCAGCCTTTGTTGCCGACGTACTTCGGCACGTGGAAATGCTTCGGCATCAGGCCCTGCAGGATGTCGTGCATGTCGGCGGACGCTTTGCAGTTGAGATCGACGCGGCCGTCGCCGTGATGGTCGATCATGAACCAGCCGAAGCGCTTCTTCCGCACCTCCAGGCTCATGTGCTGCTTGACGCGCTTGGCCTCGCCTTCCGGCAGTCGCTCGACGATCTTCGCGATCCGCTCGCGTTGCTTGTCGCCGTTGGGCGGCTTGCGAGTCGCCATCTTTGCCGGCTTGCGCTTCGCGACTGCACCCGGCCGGACATAGTGAAACCGCACGAGATAGACGTTCGTGCCGCTGCCGTGCTTCGCGATCTTCAGGAGATCGACGACGCCGTTGAAGCCGGACTCGCGCGCCATGTCGGGTGTGATGTCGCCGAACTCCATCGGCTCGATGGCATCGATTTCGATCTGCCCGACTCCGGTCGAGTCGTAGCGATTGCCGACCTTCACCCGCGGCGAATGCCAGATCCGGATGCTGGTCGTGATCTCGCCGCTCTGGACGCCGGGCCGCAGACGCTTGGTGAAGTCCATTGCCGGATCTTAGAACACCTTGACAGTCGTACGCCGTCGCGGCTTGATGCAGCCGTCAACGAGCGGGTGCGGAGCAAAAATAATGGATATGGTCATTCCCAGCGGGCAGAACCTCCTGCTGTTCACCGGCGCAGCCCTGGTACTGCTGCTGATCCCCGGCCCTGCCGTGCTCTATATCGTCGGGCGTTCGGTCGCACAAGGCCGCAAGGCGGGTCTCGTCTCGGTGCTCGGTATTCACGTGGCGACGTTCCTCCATGTGCTGGCCGCAGCCCTGGGCTTGTCGGTGCTGCTGCTTTCGTCCGCCCTCGCGTTCAGCATCGTCAAGTATGCAGGTGCCGCGTACCTGATCTGGCTCGGCTTGCGCAAGATCTTCGGCCCGGCCGAGACCGCAGGCGCGAACGGTGAGTTGCCGCAATACAGCCACGCAAGACTCTTCCGTGACGGCTTCGTCGTCAACCTGCTCAACCCGAAGACGGCGTTGTTCTTCTTCGCCTTCCTGCCGCAATTCATAGATGTTGGCCGCGGTCACGTGCCGATGCAGATCACGCTGCTCGGCCTCGTCTTCGCGCTGCTTGGATTCTGCACTGACAGTGCGTGGGCGCTGCTGGCCGGCACGGCCGGAGACTGGCTCAAGCGCAGCCGCGGCTATCTCAAGTTCGAGCGCTACGGCAGCGGCGTGCTGTTCATCGGGCTCGGCCTCGTAGCTGCATTCTCGGGATCAGAAAAGAAGTAAGGCGTGGTGCCACATCTCGTCTTGCTGCCAGGACTGGACGGCACGGGCGAGCTGTTCGCGCCGCTCGTGAAGGCATTTGGCGATGACGTCACCTCGTCCGTGGTTCGCTACGGCTCCGAGCTGACGTTCGACGAGTACGTCGAGTCGGCGGCGCGCGCCTTACCCGATCGAGCCGTCGTAGTTGCCGAGTCGTTCTCCGGTCCCGTCGGTATCGCGCTTGCTGCTCGTCATCCGGGCAAGATTCGTTGCCTCGTGCTCTGCGCTACCTTCGCGCGAGGTCCGTTTCGCACGTTGCTTCGGTTCGCGAGATTCATTCCTGCACGCGCGTTCGCCGCGAATGCGCTGACTCCTGCGATGCTGCGTCACTTCTGCTGCAACGGCGACGACAAGTCCCTGAGGCCATCAGCCGTGTCAGTAGTGAGCAGCGTGCCGCCGGCGATCATGCGCGCCCGGCTCGCATGCCTCGCGGACATCGATGTGGGGCCGCTATTGCGGCGGGTCGGTACGCCGGTGCTTTATCTGCGTGCGTCGCGCGATCGCATCGTCGGTGCGGGACTGAGCAGCGCTCTGACGTCGCAACTGCCGAATGTCTCGATCACCGAGATCGACGGACCGCATCTGCTGTTGCAGACGCGGCCGCGCGAATGCGCGGCCGCGATCAGCAGCTTCGTTCAGGCCTGTACGCGTCCGGTCACGGGCGGCGCTTCCGTCTCGCCTTCCAGCACTGACCGGTAGAAGAAGCCCGCGATGGCGGCGCCGATGATCGGCGCGATCCAGAACATCCACAGCTGCGCCAGCGCCCAGCCGCCGACGAAGATCGCCGGGCCGGTGCTGCGCGCCGGGTTCACCGACGTATTGGTCACCGGAATGCTGATCAAATGGATCAACGTCAGCATCAGGCCGATTGCCAATCCTGCGAACCCGACCGGCGCACGCTTGTGAGTCGCGCCGAGAATCACGATCAGGAACATGAACGTCATCACCACTTCCGTCAGCATCGCCGCCCCCATCGAGTACTGACCCGGCGAGTGTTCGCCGTAGCCGTTCGACGCAAAGCCGCCGGCCAGGCTGAAATCCGCCTTGCCGCTCGCAATCACGAACAGAACGCCCGCGGCGGCGACGGCGCCCGCGACCTGCGCGACGATGTACGGCAACAGCTGCGAGGCAGGAAAGCGTCCGCCCGCCCACAGGCCCACGGACACGGCAGGATTGAAATGCCCGCCGGAGATCGGACCGAGAGCGTACGCGCCCGTCAGCACGGTCAGACCGAACGCGAGCGAGACGCCGGTCAACCCGATGCCGACCTCGGGAAAGGCTGCCGCCAGCACGGCGCTGCCGCAACCGCCGAGCACCAGCCAGAATGTCCCTATGAACTCTGCAGACAGCTTCGCGAACATGGCGCACCTCTGCTTCGTGTTGTTGGTACGAGTGCGCCGCGAATCTTAGTCCTGCGAGTTGACGCTGTCGAACCTCAGGCCGCTCGAGCCTTCGCCCCGGCCGACCGTCTTGCGCAGCGCCATCCAGGCCCAGGTCGAGCCATCGATCCAGCGCGCGAGCTGGTAGTGGCGAGCGACGTGGACGCCCTCCCGCGGCACCTCCTCGTCGAACATGAGCAGGTGCGGATCCTTGTTGAGAATGCGACCTTCGGCCCTGTGGATCTCCTGTGACCCGTCGGGCTGCAGCACCGCGCCGCGCCTGAGCCGCGAAACGACCTTGTCCGGCGGCTCCTGCAGCTGCACCGGCAGCAGCGGAATCCAATGCTTCGGCACAGTCGTCGACAGCAGATAACGCGGCAGCGCATCGCCCGGCGCCGGACCGCCGGTGTCGGCTGCGCTGTCTGCCGGTGGTGTCGTATCAGTGCGCGGTACCGGTTGCTCGACCGGGCTTTCGAGACTGCGCTCGATGGCCCACGCCACGTTCGCCATCTCGTCGCGCATGAACAGCACGTCTTCGACCGCCGGGCTCTGCAGGCTGCGGCCGAGCGCCGGCGGCAGGAAGAACAGGTTCGACGCGGGCTTCATCAGCGCTTCGCTGCCCGGACGCCGGATGTGCGCGAGCTGGAACATGCTCCAGTTCGCGTCCGGCAACGTGCGATCGCCGATCGGACGCAACAGCGAGCGCACACCAAAACTGTCGGTGACGACGAGCGAGTTGACTGCTGTGAGCGAGCCCACCGGCAGCGTCAGTGGCACGACGAACCAGTCGTTGCCGTAGCTGCTCGCGTACTCGATCATCAGCAGCTGTGCGAGATCGGTCGGTCCGACGGGCATCAGGCCGTACTCGATGCGCGCATCTTCCAGCTCCCAGTAGCGCGGCGCGGGTGCGCCCCGGAACACAACCGGCGCCGGGATCGTCGTCTCCGTGATCACGCCGAACTTGTGATCGCGCTCCGTGCCCAGGTTCACTTCGAAGTCGAGATCGAAGCTGCTCCAGTCGAGGTGGCCATCGTAGAACTCGCTCGCCGTGAGTGGCCGCTGATCGAATTTGTCTTCGGACAGTTGCCCGGCAACGGTCAGCGCATACTCCATGCGCGGTGGGTTCCACGCATCGTCGGACTCCTGCACTGGCTCGCTGAACAGCGAGTCGTACCACTCCAGCCAGCGAGTCGCCGTCTGACGCACCTCGGCGCGGTCCGCGACGACAATCTTCAATGTCGCGTCCGCGATCATCGCCTCGACCCCGCCGGCGCGCAGCACTTCAGCAAGTCTGCGCGCGTCCGGCGCACGGCCGACCATCGTCTCGACGAATCGGCGCGTCTCTTCGTCGGTCTTTGCCAGAACCGCGTCATCCGGTCGCTGCAACGCGAACCGCGAGATGAACAGCGGCCGATATTTCTTCGACAGCGGCTGCTGCTCGAGCATCAGCAGAAAGTGCAGCCCAGCTTCGACGCTCAGGCGCAACATGCGCGCGTCGCTGGCATTAGCCGGCCGCGTCCGCTGCCGTTCCACCATCACTTCCAGCGGCATCTGCTGCGGGTCGTACGCGGCGGCCTGCGTGATCGTATTCGCCGGCAGTTCGCCGAGGTGGATGCGCGACAACATCGTCGTCTGCGAGCGCACGCGCGCCAGTACTGGCATCCCGGCGTCTTCACCCTGGAACTCGCCGACCTGCCACTGACGAGCCATCAGCCACAGCGGATCGAACACACGGGCGCTGAGGCTGACGCGCATGTCGGCCTGGCGCGAGCGCACTTCGAGATGCGTCCAGCTCGTGATCGAAGGATTGGCGCCTTCCGGCGGCAACGGCGGCGGTGGCGGCGGCGGCGGCAACTCCGGTCGCGGCGGTCGATCCGGCGGATCGCCCGGATCGATCGGACCGGGATCGCCGGGGTCGGTGGGGTCGCCTGGACGTCGTCTGGCCATGCGTTATCCCGTCAGCTGCGCGAAGTCGGTCGAAACCACTTCGTCGTTCGTGTTGAAGGCGAAAAACAGCGCCGGCATGTAGTGCCCGATCTCGCCGAGCGACTCGGCGTCCACGGCGCGCAGCTTCGCGAGGTCGAGCGTCTCGAGCAGCACGCGATGCAGGCTCGCGACCGTCCACGGCTGATCGGGAACCGGCGGCACGGCGAGCAGCACACTCTGCGGCGCACACGCATCCGGCGGATTGAACTGGAAAGCGACGGCGGTCGTTTCCTTCGAGCTCGGCACGACCTCGACCCATTCGTCGACCAGCAACCCGCACATCGGCTGATCGGCCTTGAAGGTCGTGGCAGCGTGCACGATGAGCGAAAGCTTTCCGGCCTGCACGTCCTTGCCCTCCTCCGGCGGCAATCCGACCCAGCGGTCGGCCGCATCGAACGGCAGTTGCGCAACCCTCAGCCGCAGACTCTCGCCGGTGCCGAGTACTTCGGCTCCGCTCAGCGGTGCGCTCCAACGCGCCAGCGGATCGCGAACCCGCGCCGCGCGCGTGAACCACGTGTACACATTCAGTGGATCGCCGCCCTGCACTCGTTCGTTCGCTGCCAGCGCGGACTTGAGCTCATCTGCATTGTCATGCGCGAACAACGGCATCGCCACGAACGACGAGCCGAAGACCGTGCGCATTCGCTCCAGCAGTTGCTGGCGTCGACCGCGACGCTCTGCGGCCGCCGGCGCGGCGATCAGTGCATCCACCTGAGCGACGCGCGCTTTGCCCTCTTTGAGCAGTGCGCTGCCCTGCGCATTCAAAGCCGTGCGCGTGGCCGCGTCGTCGCCGACGGCAATCGCAGGAATCGAGCCCTGGAAGCCGAAGCCGCCGAGTTTGAGCAGCGCCGTTCGCAATGCGTCGCTCCCGGCTGCCGTGCCCTTCTTCACGAGCGTGTCGAGCGCCTTGTGAGCCGCTTTGAGTGCGCGCTCCGCTTTGGTGACGCGCGTATTCAGCTCAGTCAGATTGGCCTCGCCGGCCTCGCCGCGCTCGGGCGGATTCAGGTCTTCCGAATCCGCAGCGCGCGCCGTCGTCAGCAACCGACGGACCTTGCGCGCCTGCTCCAGGACGTCGAGCAACGTCAGTTCCTGTGCACCGAGATCGGCGGGTCGTGCATGCTGAATTCGTAAACGCGACTGTTGCGGGAAACCGCTGCTGCCGAGACGGGCCTGATGCAACACGCGCTGCTCGATCTCGCTGATCTGCCCCACTCCCGCCAGCGGCTCAACACCGAACACGACATCGAGCGGTGCGAGCGCCAGGTCGCTCAACAGCAACTTGCGCGTTTCGAGCACCGCGCCGGCGCCGTCCAGCATTTCGACAGTACAGCGAACCTTCTTCGGGTTGCCGAGCAGCTTCGCGACCCATGAATTGAGCATCGGCTCGGCACTGGCGCGCGCCGATGTGCTTGCCGCTGCCCAACCTGTCGCAACCGCGGGTTTGCCGCTGAATAGCTCCAGCACCCGGTGCGTCAGCGCAATACCCGATCGCGGCGTCCGGGCGACTTCGAGCTCCGGCGCCGGCGCATCGCCGGTCGCGACGGCATTGAGGGTGCTCGCGAGGCGCGACGTGTTGCCGCGGACCATCTGGTACGCCGTCTCTGCCGTCAGCGCATCGCTCACTGCATCGATCGAGTCCGCGAGCCGGTCGAGCTCGCGACCGACCTTGGTGAGATCGTCGACGGAGGCATTGGCGCTTCCCAGCTTGTTGATCACGGTTCCCTTGTCTTTCTGCCACTTCTCGTTCAACACCAGGCCGTCGACGACGTTATTCGCCGCGATGCTTTCGACGGGGAGATCCGTGTTTTCCAGCTTGCGGGCTGTGAGCGGCGCAAGCTCGCGCAACGGTGCGATGAACTGATCCTTGCGCAAGTCGTGCAGACGACGCTCGAAGCGATAGCCGAGCAAAGCCGCGAGGGGCTGCCCTTGTCGTACGCCATCGAGCAGCCAGCTCGCTTCGCGTATGCGCCGCGACGAGAGGTCGATTGCGAACGAGCCATTCGCCTGTGCTACACCGCCGCTGCCGAGATGTGCGTTCCGCAGGAGAGCTGCAGTCGATGCATGCGTCATCGAGGGAGCGTGAATGAAGCCGGTGTCGTTGACGTGCGCGAACAGCGGCCCGGCCTCGCCCACCGGCGGCGTGACCTCGGTCCGCGGCGTCGCCTCGGGCTTGAGGTTCTCGACCCAGCCGTAGCCGCCGATGTAGACACCTTGCGGCTGCGATGCACGCATGCTGGCGAGCCGCTTGCTTGCAAAGGAAGTGATCCAGGCATCGAGCCGGTACGACGCAAGGTCGATCGTCCCTTGCATCAGGAATTGCAAGGCCTCGCTGTCGAGACCCTGCAGATGCTCGAGACTCTTGCGGAACGCGCCGAGCGCCGCGACCTGCGGCGCCCCGAAAGTCCGCAGACTCTCCAGATGCTCGCGGATGGTCTTGTCGCCGGTGATCGCGGTCACTTTGCGCTCGAGCACTCGCTTCCAGGTCGTGCTGAGCGGCAAACCGTTGACGAGATCGATCAGCTCCGGGTCGGACAGGTCCGTGCCCGCGATCGCCGCGGTCGCGCTCGCATATTCCAGCAGCATCGAGTGCCGCAGCAGCGCCTGCAACAGGCTCGTCCCACTGCCCGGCTGGCTCGCAACCAGCGTCGCAATGCTGGAATCCGCGAGCAGTGTGGCGATGTAGTTCGGCTCCAGCTTGCGCCAGCGAGACACTTCGCCGCTCTGAATCAGCGGCGCCGATATGCGCCACATGGCATCGGCATAGGTCGCGTGCGACAGCCGCGAGCGCCATGGAAAACCGAGGCGCTGCAGAATCCCGCTCGTCACCGCATCCTGGATCGGCGTGAAGCCGGCATTGTCCAGGTTCTGGCCGATGAACTCGCGCAGATGCGAGAGGTAATGACGACCGAAGAGCGATCGCGCGCTGTACCCGTTCGACAGCGCATCGGTCCGCATGACGTCGGCAAGATCGGCGTCAGGATCCGGCGGGCTCGTGCGCTGGCCGAGGCGCGCCACGCCCGACAAGCGCGGCCGCCACACGTTGTCTCGGAGGCTGACCAAGAAGCTCCGGAGCCACTGGTCAGGCACGTTGGCGGTTTCCTCACCCGCACGCGGCCGCCAATAGTCCAGGGACGTCACCGGCAGAACCCCGTACGGCTGCTTGCCACAGCGCAACGGCGGGAAGGGACCGCCGCTGCGCACGTGCGCGATGAAGTGATCACGCGCCCACGCGAGGTTTTCGGGCGTCAGGCCCGTGCCTTCCATGCCGATCATGTTTGTGAGGAAGTAGCCCCACGTTGCCTGCCACAACGCGGTGTTCATGCTGCGCAGATCGCTATCGTGACTGTCCGCGCCGCCGCTCGCGCTCGCGAGCACCGGTGCAATGTCGCTGCCCGGCAAACCGAGCGCAGCACCGAGGCGCTGCGCGTTCGACTGCTCATCGGCGGATACTTCAACTGCCCCGGACTCGGTCGCGAAACTCCGCTCGTGTCCGCTGTCTTCAGCGCCGTAGCCTGAGCGCTCGGCCGACGTGTTGTTCGAAGGTGTCCCGAAGCGCAGGAACTCCAGGCCGTCCGTGTAGTGCTGCGCGTCGAGCTGCTCGCTCAGTTGCTGCGCGCCGTCATTCGCAGCGGCTTTCGTGTTGGCCCCCAGAACGATCAGGCTCTCGATGCCTCCGGCGAGTGTCGCGGCCATGATGGGAATGCGCAGTCCCATGCCGGCTGCTTCCGCTTCCTCGAAGTCGACCATCCAGCGCATGCCGGCATCGACCGCGGCCTGGTCGGCCGGAATGTCCGGCGACGTGTCGCCATCGACTTGCGGGTCGGGACCCACGGCGAGCTCCGGCCGGATGTCGCGACCCGCAGCGGCAGCGACCGCCCGGCCTCCAGCCTGCACGATCGCGATCCAGCGAGTCGGCAGCAGGCGCGCTTTCGGTGCGCTTCGCCAGGCCGCGTCCTTGCCCTCTTCCACTACGTCGACGCGCGGAAACTCGGGCTCGGTCGTCGCGGTACGCCCGTCGACATTCTTCGGCCGTAACAGCCGCGCGATCCACGCCGCGCGCTGCGGATCGTAGCGCTCCGCCAGTTGCCGCCACGCATCCTTCTGCGCCAGCGTGTCTTCGCCGGCTCTGAAGATCTGCGTCCAGTAGTGCTGGCCCCACGTCTTCTCCGTCGGCGTCAGCTCGGCCTCGTGCGAATCGATGTGAATGCGATCCGGGTACACCCGCACGCGCAGCTCGCTGGCGCCATTCTCCTGCGGGAAGAACCGCGTCTCGAGACGAACCGGAAACAGCGCCAGCGGCCGATCCGCCTTGCACAGCTCGCCCAGCATCTCCGGCAGCGGGGGCGGCGCTATCGCCGGCAGCAGCGTTGCGGTCCGAAAGACGAAATGGGGCGCGACGACGGACATTACGACTCCGGTTGGACCTTCTTCTTCAGGAACTGCGACGCATGGATCGCGATGCGCACCGGCTGCTGCCGCAACATCCCCGCGATGTGCGCGCCGTTCTGACCCCAGTGGAGATTCGGCGCCGTCGTCGAGCCGGCGGGCGCGCCGAAACTCACCTTCAGATGCGTGCCTTCGTTGAGCGGCGTCCCGACGTCGTAGCCGAAGCGCGGCTCGCCCGGCTGTTCCTGGATCACGATGAAATAGCCCTGATCGTTGTTGGCGCTGGTGCCGACGACCTGCTCGACGCTGAGGTCGAAGCCGAAGAACGTCACGTCCGGCTGCATCGAGCCGCGGAACACCGGGTGCTCTTCCTCGTCGGGCGACTTGGTCGGCTTGCGCGCACCATTCGGCTTGATCGCCTTGGCCGCGTAGATCACCGCCGACGGATAGCGACGCAGCAGCGAGCTCCGCAGCAGCATCACGAAGCGATCGCCGGCTGGCGCGGTCTGCGGGTCGCCGAGCGGCCGATCGTGCCAGCTATGAATCGGATTGACGTCCGCGCCGCCGCCGAGGGAGCGAGAATCCCAGAAGCGGTCGAAGTACGTGCCGCGCTGATCCGTCGGATAGCCGCGCCACAACAGCTCGCGGCCCATCTCGAAATTGAGACCGACCATGTACGCCTCGACGAAGCGCGAGTTCGTCTCCAGGCCGAGCACGCTGTTCGGCTCGACCGTCTCGAGTCCCGGCAGCAACAGCTGCTGCGACAGATCGCGCAGCGACTCGTACATCGGCTGCGGAAAGTTCGGCGCGGTCATGATGGGCTCGATCGGCACGATGCCCGTGTTCGTCGGCGGCGTGAGGGTCGCGGCCTGACTCATCGACACGACCGCTTGCGCGAGTGGGACGAGAGCGCGACGCGGCTCCAGCTGCGTCTCGAGCGCGACGCGGACGTCCTGCATCGAGAGCAAAGGCGCCTGCGCGAAGATGATGCCGATGCGCCCCGGGTTGACGCGCGTCAGGTGTGCTTGAGCGGCTGCGCGGAAATTTTGCGAGGTCGGATTGTCCTGCGGCGGCACAGGCTGATAGCGACCCGGATGAAAAACCGGCTGTCCTTCCAGCGCGATGCGGAAGTGTGGCCGCTGGGGCACAGCAGCTACGGTCTCCGCGGTCACCTCCCGGAACTGAGAAAGGACAGCCGGCTGTGCGATGCGCTCGCGCACGACCCCGAAGGTCGCCATGTCCGGCAGCACCGGCGTGATGAACGAGAACGCGATGCCAGAATTGAGCGCCATGATCCAGCTCGGAGTCGCGGAGCGCACCAGTCCCTGTGCCGCGATGCGTCGCGTGATCGGTCCGCGCTCACGCGCGATCCGGCGCATCGCAGTGCTCGCAGCCATGAGCGGCAATGCCTTCGATGCGACGGCGCCGGCGAGTGTTCCTGTATCGCCCATCGCCCCGACAGAACGTAGTCGCGCCAAAGCGGGAGCGCTGACGCGGAGCATTGCGTCGTCGCTGAGGTTCTTGAAATGCCGTGCGTACAGGCTGGTGCCCGCTGCAAGGCTCAGCTGCAATTGACGCATGCGCTGATTCGCACGCTGCAGATCGCCGGCCTGCTCCCACGCCGATGCCATCAGCGCTTCCTGATGCTCCTGAACGACGCGCGTGCCGAACGCAGCGACGCTGCGATGACGCGGGTCGAGGTTCAGCTCATCGAACCAGGGCGCCGCAGTGCGCGTCACTGTCGATCGCGCCGCGTGCCATTGCCCGTAGAGCGGCGGTGCGAGCAGCGGGTCTGAATCCGGATCGAGGATCAGCGCTTCGCCCGCCGCGTTCACGATCTTCGCGAGCTCGGTCTGGAACGGCTCCTCCGCATCGTCCGGCCAAGGTGCGAACTCGCGCTTCTCCAGCGGCCGCAGCGCACCTTCGAGCGAGAGCTGCGCATCGTCCGGGAACGTCGCCGGCAATCCGAATCCGGGCGCGCTGATGTCCATCGGCCGCTTGCCGAGACCATCCGGCGCAGGCACCGCGCGCAGCAGACGAACCAGCGATTCGAAGTCGCCCCCCTCGCCGGTCCGGAATCGCCACTGGTAGTACACGGGCAGACGGACGCTGTCGGGCGCAGTCGGCGTGAGTGACCAAGCTGGCTTGAGCGCATTCGTTGCCGTCAGCTCGGTGTCTTTGATGTCCTCGCCGAGTCCGGCGCGGCGGCCGAGCTCGAACGTCGGCACGACGCACGCGATGTAGTCGGTATTCGGCTGCAGGATTCGCGGGCACAGCAGACGCGACAGCGAGCGCTCCGGCCGCGTCTTGATGTCGTTCTTCAGCGTGTTCGGATCCGCCTCCGACAGACTCGACGCCGCGACCTGCGCGTGCACCCACGCCCAGGAATCGACCAGATCGGGCAACTCGTCGGCGGGCTTCGCCGGCGTATTGATGTTCAGACTTGGCAGCGGCGCATCGGCGGAGCTGCTGAGCAGCACGCCCTCCTGCTGGCGCACGACGACCAGGCACAGCCACGGCCGCAGCTTCGCGTTCTCGCCCGCCTTGGCCGGAGTAAACAGCCACGGAAAGTCCGGGCGATCGAACTCGATGCCTGGAAAGTAGTTCGGCTCGAAGTCGGTCGTGTTCGGCTTCGGATCGACGCGCACGATTTCGTTGGGATCGATGCCGACCACATCCGCCGGACCGCGCAATCGCACCGTGACCGGATCGCCGGCAACGCTGTTGATCGCGAGCGTCGCCTTGAGATCCACCGCGCCACGCATGTTCGAGCCGAGCGAGTCTGCGACGTTGATGGCGGCCGCAGCACCCTGCCGCACCCAGGGCAGAAATACGACGCTTGCATTCGGAACGGCTGACATCGTTACCCCGCCGTCTCGTGCATTGGGAGGATCTGCCACACCGCTTCGCCGGCGACGCCGCGATTGAGGCGACTCAGCGTCGCCTGCGTCTCTGCGAAGGTTGCAGGCTTCGCCGTCGGCGGAACGATGCCGTCCGCGACGGACGCGATGACGAACTGGCTCGTGCGCATCGTCACGGCGGCCAGCTGTTCCCGGTTACGGAATCTCGCGACGCCGATGCTTCGGATCGCCGCAGTCCCCACGGCACTGAAGCGCACCTGCTCGAAGAACCGATGTGCAACGAGCACGTAGCGGTCTTCCTTCTCCTTCGTCGCCTGGCCCGCTTCGTCGATGATGATCGTCTCGTATTCGAGCGGCGCAAACAGGCTGGCACCCTCATCGATGACGATCGCATCGCTGCCGAAGATCGCGCCCGCATCCATGTCTTCAAAGGACGGGCTCGCGAGCTTCTCGTCGTCGGTCATGTCGAAGAACTGCGCTGGCGCGAACGCGTCCTGGACAGTGTTGACGTCCTGCGTGACGCCTTCGATGCTCGCCTCCAGCCGGAAGCGCCGCGCGCCCGCGAGCGGAGCACCCCCGAACGTGTCGAGATCGCGAGACGTGTTCAGCGGAACGATAGTCTGCCGGACGACCAGATTGCCGAGCGGATCGAGCACGAGCGTCGTGCCTGGCGCGATCTTGCGCAGCGTGACGCCGTGCTGGCGGTTCTGAGCGATCTGCGTGCTCCACGCATCCGGGGCGGTCAATACACGCCGCAATTCAGTGAGCACATCGACAGCGGGCGGCAGCGGCGGCTTGTCGCCCGAGATGAGCGTCTTGTCGAAGCGGATCGTGAAATCGCACCAGAATATCTCGAACGACGCCTTGCCGCTGATGCGCAGCGGCCGCGGCCCTTCGAGCGTGCCGGACACCGACAGCTTGAACAGATTGCGTGAGCCGCGCTTGAGCTGCACCGACGCCTTGAAATCGGCGATCAGGTGGAACGGCAGCAGGTGGATCAGCACGTCGAATCCGACGTCGCCTTCGATGCTGAACCCGAATGCCGCGGCATACAGCTCCGCGCGCGCACCGAACTGGATCGTGTTGGACGTGATCGCGAAGTAGGCTTCGCACGTCAGCCGCGGGTTATTTCCGGACGCAAGCGCGATCGTGATGCGCTTGAGCGTCGGGAAGTTATCCGGCGGCGCGAAGCGCGGGTTGAAACCGCCCACCGCCATGACGAAGTTGCGACGCCCGGGCATCATGCTCGCCCGCAGCGCCATTTCGCCGGTGAGCACGAACTTGTGCGCGAGCCGCGAATCGACGAGCACGGCGTCGACGGCGACGTTCAGCGCGCCCATGTCGACGAGGCCCAGCGCGTCCATGTTCAGACGCACGAGGTCGTTTTCCCGCGTCGGCAGCAGCGCGCTGATCATGCCGAGCACGATCAGGCGCATGCGCTTGCCGAGCTCGACCATGATCCCGATGTCGAGATAGACGAGCGTCGGCGAGAACCAGCCGATCTTCATCAGCACGCCGATCAGGTAGCAGCCTTCCTCGGCCGGGAAGGTCGTGATCAGGTTGCGGATGATCTCCGGCGCGTTGCGGATCGGATCCTGCGGGAACAGCAGCGTGCCGAGCGTCTTGTTGCGCAGTCCCGCACGCATCGCCTCTTCGTTGAAGGTGCGGTTGATCGCGATCATGCCGCCGATGCCCTGCAGCGTCGCGCCCATGCCAATGGGAATCGGCTGGAAATCCTCGGCGGTGATGAAGACGATCAGCGAGAAGCCTTTGCTGCCGTCCGGCATCTTGGTTGCGATCAGGCCAAACGCCTTGACGGTGATGCGCTCCTTTATCGAAAGCTGCATGACGCCCGCGTAGACTTCCTGCACCTTGTCGTGGAACAGGAAGCCGCCGCCGCTCACCACGCCCTTCGCATCGATCGCCAGCGACACGCCGTTCGGCAGCACCGCACCGACATCGACGTCCGCGAACTTCAGATTGCCGGTCTCGCCTTTGTCCCGGTCCGGGAAACGCACGCCAAATTTCAGGCCGGCGCGATCGACACGCGCCATGACTGGACCGAGCTTCGCGCTGATCGAGCTTGCAGCCTGAATCAGGTAGGTCTTCTTGCCTTCGACGTCCTCGCTGCCGAAACGCAGCTGCAGGTTGTGAATGGTGAGCGGACCGAGCGATTTGCCGATCGGGATCGTGAGTCCGAACCCGGGACCTGTTTCAGGGGGCAGTGGCGGGAGCGGCGGCGGTTGCACGCCGGGCGCAGGAGGCGTCGTCGGCTTCGGCGTGCTGCCGGTGCCGGCGGAGCGGATCTGCCCTTCGAAGAAGCTGCCACGCTTGACGCCGAACCCGACGCCGGCATCGAAGTCCACGCGCAGCCCGTCCTTCGGCAGGATCTTTGCGATGAAGTTGTCGAAGGAGTCCGGGCTGAGCGTCGCTGTCGCGCCGAGCATCTGGAATCGGAACTGCGCCTCCTTCGGTGTGAGCGTGCCTTCGATGCGCAGCAGGTCGGCGGTGATCGCGGTCTTGGTCGCGATCTCCAGGTTGAAAGGCTTGCTGTTGTCCGCTGGATTCAGGCGGCCTTCGAAGGCGAATGCGCAGCGGAAATCGCCGGTCTCATCGGGCCCGTGGAACTGGAAGTCCTTGGCGATCAGCGCGCTCACCGCGCCGGCCGCCTGCAGCTCGGCGGTGAAGTACCAGTGCTCGGACAGCTTCCACGAACGCTCGATGCCGCCGCCGAACGAGACGAAGAGTCCCGGACCGCCCTGCGACTTCGGCACCATCGCCAGCGAGGCGACCAGGTTGTTCTTCCGCGAGTCCGACGCCGTGCCTGCGTCGATCGCTTTCTGATTGGTGTCGACGAAGTTGATCGTGAACATGCGCTGCTGGACTTCGTCCGCAGCCGGTGTCGGCGGGTCGGACGGCGCAACGGCCGCAATCAAGTCCAGGCCATAGACGATGTTGTCGCCGGGAATCTTCTTGACCTTGTTCGTGAAGATGCTGGTGACTTTCAGACCCGTCAGCGCGGTGAGCACGATGAGGTCCGTGACGCGACGAGCAGTGTCTTCGCCGTCCAGACCGCCGGCGAGATATCCCGGCAGCTCCGCGCCGGCTGCGCTGAGCAGTCGATCGAGCGTCGTCGGCAGCGGCAGCTGTTTCCCCCAGGGTCGCCATTCCTTCTCCGCAGCGCCCGCGAATGGCGAGGTGATGTCCTCGGCGAAGCTGAAGATCTGCATGATGAAGTACAGCTTCGGATAGCGCTGGCGGATCAGGTTCCAGCCGAGCACGTCGAGGACGAGGTGGTAGCCCTCTTCCACCGCGGCGTTCCCGCCGAGATTCAGCGACTCGGCGAACGCGCTCAGCGCTTCGTGAAACGCGCGGATATCCTGAATGGCTTCGAGCAACGCCTCTAAACCTGGCTCCGATGCATCGCGATAGGCCCTGACGCTGTCGAGCGAGCTCTGCGGAAATTCCGTGGCCGCAGACGGATCGCCACCGAGGTCGCGAATGATCGCCTTGCGCGTGTCATTGTCAGTGAACATCACGCGCGCGGATTCGTGCAGCTCCGCGAGCTCGCCGAACAGACCCTGCAGAAGCGAGTTCGCGCTCATGGGTCGACGACCAGCGTGTCTTCCGGTCGCGTCGCACCGGGCGCGGTCAGCGCGGCCTCATGCAGCACGAACAACTGCGGCAACAGCGGCTCGGTGCCGGACTCTTCCGGTCGGCGCGCCGCCGTGTACATCTCGTGAATTGCATGCAGCACGCCCTCGCGACGCTCGAAGCGCACGAGCCCGAAGTTGCTGCGGAACAGGATCTGGCGCGAGTTTTTCAGCGTTTCGAGCGAATGCTGCTGGCGCCCGGCGACGGCGTGCAACCCCTTGATCGAATCCGCGCCGCCCGGCTGCACCAGCGCCGATTGCACGCCCGAAGCGTCGCCGAACTTGAACTGCTGTATAGGTGCGGGCCGCTTGTCATCGGCGCGCACGTCGAGAATCGACTCGACGCGCCACGACCAATCGGGCCGCTGCGCGGGGTTGATGGTCGTGTCGTCGGGCCAGCCGAGCGTCGGCAGCAGCGTGGGTTGTTGCTTGAGCCTCGCGCGATACTCGCGCGGAATGTCCGCTTCGCCCGCCCCGCTCAGCACGATGGGATTCGACGGCTTGCGCAACCAGCCCATCCGTTCTGCGCCGAGCGGTTGACGCACGATCAGGTGCGCGAGTGCGAGGCTGCGGTCGATCACAGTGATGTACGAAGGCATCACGTTCTTGAAGCCGCTGCTGGTGAACTGCACGAAGCGCGCAGGGTCCGCCTCACCTTTCGTGAAGTAGCTCATCACCGTGCTCGCGCTGTAGTGCACGTCGCCGGAGAGCAGCACGACTTTGCCGTACGGCTTCAGACGTGCGAGAAGCGCCTCGAGCGTGAGCGGATCGAACGCCCACGCCTCGATCGCGTCCGGATCCGTGCCGGTCATGCCGCGCGAGCCGCGCGAAAGATTCGGATCGAGCTTCGCCGAATACGACTTCGCGTCGAAGACGCGGAACGACGCGGGCGCGATCAGCTCGTCGAGCAGCGGCGGACCGATCACCTGCAGCGGCGCGATCACCAGCAGCACTTCCTTGCCGTCCTGGAGCGGGCCGGCGGGAATCTGCTCCGTCTGCGGTGTCACCGCGGTGGGGTCGAGACTGCCTTCGATGTTGCCAGGCGGACCGATTCGCGAAACGAAGCTGCGACGCGTGCGATTATCGATCGCGATTGCCAGGTGTTTCGGTCCCGGCACCGAGTAGTGCCACTTGATGACCGGGTTGCGGGCCGGGAAGACGCCGGTGATCGGATCCGCATGCACCTGTTCCCTGAATCCGAACAGCCGGTCCAGCACCTTGGCCGATTCGCCACGGGGTCCCGGCTCGCCGGTGGGGAACAGCAGCTGTATCAGCGTGAGGAGACTCTTGTAGTCATCCTGCTTCTCGTAGCGGATGGGATCGTTGCCCCAGTCCTGAAAGATGACGTAGCTGGCGAGCGCGTTGCGGGCCGCGGTGGCACCGAGATCGGTGGTGTACACGCGGTCGTACCACATGGGGTTGAGATTCCAGTCGTCCGTGAAATCGTGATCGTCGAACATCATGTAGGTCGGGATGTTCGCGAGCACGCGGCGCACTTTGGCGAGGCCGTCGTGGAACACCGTCAGCCGCGCGCGCTCTTTGCGCAGCGAAAGCACCAGATCGTCGAAGCGCTTCTGGAACTTCTGCTCGGCGGTGAGCGGGTTGCCGTCGTCGTCCTCGTATTTGCCGTCGTCTTTGCGCTCGTAGCCGACGTAACCCTCGTCGCGGAACGGCGAGCGCTTCTTGCGCTCCTTCTCCTCCGGAGAATCACTGGTCGTGATGGTGTCGCGCGTTTCTTCCATGTTGAGCGGCGAACCGACGTAGGTGGAAATGATGTCGGGCCACTGCGGCCGCTCCAGCACTTCCTCCTTCGAGGGCAGGTCCAGCACATCGGCCTCGCGCGGATCGCGATGCGGCGTCCACACCGCGTTGCTCCACACGGACAGATACATCGCCGCGAACTCGCCGAACGCGAACAGATGACTGGTGCCGTCGGTGGACGTCATCTGCGCATCGACGATGGACTGCAGATAGCGCCGTCCCGGCGGGAAACAGGCATGACCCGCGGGCAGACTGAACTCTTCCACGTCCGCACTCGCATCGCCGAGCTTGATCTCCTTGTCGTAATCATCGAGCTTCGACGGCTGCGCGACGGTGCTCTTCTTTTTGCGGATGCTGCCGACCGGCAGCAGCTCGCGCGCTTCGCCGACGGTTTCCAGCGCCTCCGCCGGATGCGATCCGATCAGCCGCTTGCTCAGGTCGATGAGCATGTGCATGTGGCAGCGACCGACGTCGTCGGCGTAGATCTGATCGCCGCCCAGGAACAGCTGGTGCGGGCGCTTGTTGGCGTCTTTATAGGAGTAGGGGTTCTCGTCCGGCTTCTCGCGCATCAGGTCGTCGATCCACACCATCGCGTCGAGCGATTCGTGGTCGACGCGGCGGCAGGAGCCGAAGATGACGCGAAGGTCCGTCAGCTCAGCCGGCGGCAGCGCAAATCCCGGCAGCGCGTTCTCTTCGAAGCCGAGCGCCTCGACGCGCCGCCCTTCGAACGTGCCGGTGCTCAGGAGGCCGAGCGACTGCAGCGTGTGAGTGGTATTGCCCGATTTGATTTCGAGATCGTACGAATAGATCTTGCCGGGCTCGAGCAGGCGCGGCGAAGTCGGCAGGATCTTGATCAGCGGCAGCGCGACGTGCAGCCCGTCACCGACTCGTATCGTGGACGTGGGATCGCTGACGTTGAGAACGTTGCCGCTGCCGGAGGAGACGCGGCCTTCCCAGATCTTGAGCGTGACGGTCGCGGGTTTGCTCAGCGCGACCCACACGGAGGCGAGCGCAGGCTCGACGCGCCGAACGATCGGCCCGGCAAGCAGCAACGGCAGGTCGAACTGCTGCGGCACTCGCTCCCCATGGATTGGAGTTGGTTATTCCACATCAGGATGCCACGGGCGCAGCCTAGCCCGGATCGCCCAAAAGGACAGCGTCTGCGTTTCCCTACATGTCGCAATTCGCACGTGCATCTCGATTAGCGGTGTTGCGAAAGTGTTGGCACACACTGCGAGTGATAGATGGACCCACTTGGCGCACCCACAACATGGCTGATCGCCGTGATCGTGGCGGCTGTGGGCGCACGCGCCGCGACGAGCGATGCAGCGGTATTCATGATCCCAATTTCGTCGTGTTTCGCGGGACGTGGCATTCCGCGAGGTTAGGTAACGGCCCGCAGAGATTCGGGATCTCAGAACCTCAGAGACGGCGACTGGGCCAGCGCATGATGCAAAAGCGCCCGCGCCTTCTCCCAATCCCTCTGCACAGTCCGTTCCGAGACGTCCCACATTGCCGCGATGTCGGTGAAGGAAAAGCCGCTGAAATATTTCAGATCGACGACCTGGGCGAGCCGCGGCTCCATCCTGGCCAGCTCCTCGATTGCATCGCTCAGGCGTTGCAGGCCGTCGGACTCGACCGCGGCCTCGGGCAGCTCGGTGGGCAAGGCAGTGATCTGAAACTCGGCGCCGCGCTTCAGCGCCCGGCGGCTGCGGGCGTAGTCGATGATCAGAGTGCGCATGGCACGTGAGGCGTAAGCGAGGAAGCGCGCCCGATCCGGGATCTGTGCGCCGGCCCGCTCGCCGAAGTTGAGATAAGCCTCGTGCAGCAGCGTCGTCGCGCCGAGCGTCAGGCCGGAGCCCTCGCGCCGCAACTGCCGGCGGGCGATGTCATGGAGCTCACGATAGAGGGAAGCGAAGAGCTGGTGGCGAGCTTCCGCATCGCCCGTCTCAGCCGCAGTGATCAATGACGCGAGTGGCTGTTCGCTCAAGCCGCCGCCTCCCCGGTGCGCGACACGCGGAGATCATCTCAAAGGAGGGCACTATTGGCTATGATCCGCGCAACGGGGGGACGCGATGCCGGGTATCGAAGGTGGAACCTGGGAGACCCTCAGCGCGCTGCTGGGGGAGCTGCTCGACCTGAATGATGCGCAGCGGACCGCCCGCCTGTCTCACTTGCGTCGCGAAAATCCGGCCCTGGCCGACAAGGTCGCCGAGTTGCTCGCGCATCATCAGGCAGCACAGCTCGAGCAGTTCCTGGACGGCGCCGTCGTCGATCATTCGGGGCTCGCGGACCTCGCAGGGCGCGCCTTTGGCGGCTACACACTGGTGCGCTCCCTCGGCCAGGGCGGCATGGGCAGCGTATGGCTTGCCCGGCGCAGCGACGGACGTTACGAGGGTTACGCGGCACTCAAACTGCTGAACCTCGGTTCACTCGGCACTCACGGCACCGAGCGGCTGCGCCACGAGGCGAATGCTCTCGCCAAGCTCTCGCACCCGAACATCACGCACATCATCGACGCGGGTGTGCTGGCCGGGCAGCCGTACCTGGTCCTGGAGTACGTCGAAGGCGATCCGATCGACCAGTGGTGCGACATTCAACGACTCGGCGTCGAAGCGCGCCTGCGCCTGTTCCTGCAGGTGCTCGCCGCGGTCTCACATGCGCACGGCCGGCTCATTCTGCATCGGGATCTCAAGCCTTCGAACATTCTCGTGACCCGGGACGGCACGGCGAAGCTGCTGGACTTCGGCATCGCCAAGCTGCTCGAAGGCGACGGCCAGACTGCAGCACCCAGCGAGCTAACACGCATGGGCGGGGCTGCGATGACGCCAGAATACGCAGCACCGGAACAGTTGCTGCACGCCGAGGTCACGACAGCAACCGACGTCTACGCGCTCGGCGTACTCCTCTATGTCTTGCTCGTCGGCAAGCATCCCACTGCCAGTCCCACCGGCACGCCGATCGATCAGATGCAGGCGCTGGTGGAAACAGAGCCCGAGCGCCCCAGCGATGCTGCGACTGGCGGCTACGCAGAGGTGGCGAAATTGCGGGGCACGTCCGCGCAGCAGCTGAGTCGTGTTCTGCGCGGCGACCTCGACAATATCGTCGCGAAGGCGCTGAAGAAGGAGCCGAGCGAGCGCTATGCGACCGCCGATGCCTTCGCCAGTGATCTGCAGCACTACCTCAATCATGAGCCCGTGAGCGCACGCGCCGACTCGCGCATGTATCGCATGGGCAAGTTCGTGCGACGGCACCGAGTCGGTGTCGCGGCTGTGAGCTTGATCGCGCTCGTGCTCGTCGCAGGCATCTCCGGCACGACGTGGCAAGCCGTCGAGGCGCGTCGCCAGCGTGCGGAGGCAACGGCACAAGCACGTGAGAGCGCACGCCAGCGGGACGTGGCGCGCTTCGAAGCCCAACGTGCGGAGGCGTCGAGCGAGTTCATGAGCCTGATGCTCGAGGAAGTCGGTCCGGGCGGTCAGCCGCTCACGCCGATCGAGCTCGTCGATCGCGGCGTGCAGCTGCTGGATCGGCGTTACGGCGAAGATCCGCAATTCGCTGCGCGGATGTTGTTGCAGATGGCCCGGCGTTACATGGATCTCGGCAGCACGGAGAAACAGTCGCAGGTTCTCGCGCGCGCATTGAAGATCGCGCAGACTCAAAGCAATCCAGATCTGCTCGCGGACGTCGAGTGCACGATCGTGCGTACGGAGATCGACGTGAGCCGCTACGACTCCGCCGAGCAGCACATGCAAAGCGCCCGAGCCGCCCTCGCGCGCACATCCCAGCCAGACCTCATTACCCAGATCGACTGCCTGCGCGCAGAGGCAGAGTTGGCTGAAGCGCGCCACGACATGGATGCAGCGATCCAGCACTTGCGCAACGCGCAGGGACTGCTCGAAGTCAGCGATGCGACGCGCGGGCTGCCCTATCACGCCGTCCTCACGGACCTGGGCGGCATCTACTTCAGAACGAGCCGCTTTCGCGAAGCCATGGAGTTGAACGCGCGCACGGCGGCGGCGCTCGATCGCAACGGTCGTGGCGGAACCGTCGGGCGCGTAACGGTGGCGATGAATGGTGCTTCGATCCTGCTGCGGCTTGGAGAGGTCCTGAGCGCCGAGGCCGCGAGCGCCGATGCCCTGCGCCGGTCGCAGCGGTTGAATGAAGACAAGCCCGTGATGCCTGCGTACGTGGTCTCTTACTGCATCATCCTGAACCGGCTCGCCAGGACTGCAGACTCGATCCCCCGGCTCCGACAGGCGAGCCAGGAGCTGCAAGCAGCGGGTAATACGAACTGGGTGCTCAGCGCCAACTATCACCTGGCACGCGCGCTCATGCTCACCGGCAACCATGACGAGTCGCTCCAGCTGCTCGACGAGGTTCGTCGTGCCTGGATCCAGAACCCGACCGCCAACAAGGATCGCCTCGCCGACCTCGCGCGGACGCTCGCCGAGATCGACCTGGCGCGCGGACGGTTGAACGAAGCCAGGGAGCAGATCGACTCGTCGCTCCAGCAGTTCGGCTATCCCGCCGCAAAGCCTCCGCTGAACCTGACCGCCGCACTGGCGACGGCGGCCCGGATCTATTCGGGACTGGGCCAGCACGCAGAAGCTGAGAACTTTGCCAACGCAGCGCTGCGCATCTCCGAGGGACTCGCCCGGGCGCCGAGTCAAAGCGCCGACGTCGGCGACGCCCTCCTCGCGCTTGCGACCGTGCACCGTGCTCAAGCCAAGGCCAATGAGGCCAGGGCGGAAGTAACCAGGGCCCTCGAGGCGCTCACCAACGGCGTCGGACGCGACCATCCGGCCACGCGGGAGGCCATTGCGCTGGAGACTGCCCTGAAGGACTAGGGCTGTCGGCTTTCGCACGCTCATTACGCCCCCTCAGGTACCGATCACTACCTGGGAGTGCTCTCCATGAAGCGCTGGCTGATTTTCCTCTATGGCGTGCTGAGCTACGCCATCTTCTTCGCTACGTTCCTGTATGCAATCGGCTTCGTGGGCAACCTGTGGGTGCCGAAGTCGATCGACTCGGCGCGCGAGACGTCGCTCGTCGCCGCGCTGCTGATCAACGCGGGCCTGCTCGGCGTGTTCGCGATCCAGCACAGCGTGATGGCGCGACCGGCGTTCAAGCGCTGGTGGACGCGCATCATTCCCAAGGAGGCGGAGCGCAGCACGTACACGCTGCTCTCGAGTGTCGCCCTGATCGTGCTGTTCGCGTTCTGGGAGCCGATCGGCGGAACGGTGTGGAGCGTGCAGTCGCCGCTCGCGCAGGCGTTGATCCATGTCGCCTATGCGTTCGGCTGGGGCCTGGTACTGGTGTCGACGTTCCTCATCAACCATTTCGACCTGTTCGGCCTGCGGCAGGTGTGGTTGCAGCTGCGACGCAAGCCGTACGCCCCGCTGCCGTTCAAGACTCCGGTGCTGTATCGCTACGTGCGTCATCCGCTCTACGTCGGCTGGTTCTTCGCGTTCTGGGCGACGCCGACCATGACGGTGGCGCACCTGGTGTTCGCAGTCGCGACGACCGCGTACATCCTGATCGCGATTCAGCTCGAAGAGCGCGACTTGATGGCCGAGCACCCCGAGTATGCGCAGTATCGCAAGCGCGTCCCGATGCTCGTGCCGTTCACGAAGCGACGGCGTGAGGCCGCGCAGGCGGTCGAGGCCGCGAACAGCGCGATCTGATTGCAGCGATTGGGTCCGCCTGCGCAGCCGCGCGGGCGGACCACGCTTCCACCTTCCCTCCAGTTCAACTACGGAGATTGCAATGTTCAGTACGCATCGTGCGCGCGCGTCCTTGCTCGCGGGCTCGTTATTGTGGGCCTCGACGGCATGGTCGGCGATCACGCCGGGCTGCCCCGATCACATCTACCTCGGCAACGACCCATCGAACACCGAGCTCCCGGACTGGAGTAACAACGCGCAAGGCGTCGCCAACGATGGCGAGCACTGGTTCTACACGCGCGTCAATCGCATGTTCAAATACCAGACGAACTGGACGCCGGTGGACGGACCCGACTCGGGCCTGATGCAGAGCGTGGGCTTCCCGCCCTTCCTCGACGCGGCGGGAATCAACCACTTCGGTGATATCGATCACTATCGCGGCTATATCTTCGTGCCTTTCGAAGGCGAAGACGCGATCAAGACCGTAGTCGCGGTGTATCGCGCCTCCGATCTCGCGCTCGTCGACTGGATGAACATGACGCAGTATCAGTCCAAGTTCGGCTGGCTCGCGATCGATCCGGTCTCAGGCATTCTGCACTCCTCCACCGACCATCTCGTCGCGGGCACCCCGCTCACGCGCTACCAGATCGACCCGAAGAAGCTCGAGAACGGCGTCGCCGGCGACTTCCTCACGGAACTCGACGCGGTGGCCGTGCAGGATGCCGACGGCACGCCCGTCGACGGCATCTACAACTACATGCAGGGCGGCGTCTTCACGCCATGGGGCGACCTGTACATCAGCGTCGGCAAGGCCGGCGATTCGGTCGAATCCATGCACGGCGGCATTCACCTGCTGCGTCGGACTGCGGACGGCAGCGCGTTTCAGATCGTCGAGAGCTCGGTGAACGTGGAAGCCGAGGTCGGCGCGCACGTGTTCTCGTATCGCTATGACCCGGGCTCCACCGGGCTCGGCGAAGAGCCGGAAGGCATCGACTGGTGGAATACCGACACCGAGGACCACACACGCTTCCGCGGCCAGCTGCATGCAATCCTGCTCGACAACCAGATCGATGACTCGAACATCTGGCTGAAGAACTATCGCGTCGACTACTTCTGCGTGCGCAACGACGACACCGACGGCGACGGCATCCAGGACGGCGAAGAGGTGTACGTCAAGAACACGCATCCGCTGATGCAGGACATGGACAACGACCTGGTCGAGAACTCGAAGGACAACTGCCCGGCTATCGTGAATCCGCGCCAGGAAGACTTCGACGGCGACAGCATCGGCGATCCGTGCGACGACGACGTCGATGGCGACGGGCAGCTCAACGGCAACGAGCTCGCCTGCGGCTCGGATCCGTGGGATGCAGCCAGCAAGTCGCCCGATCTCGACGGCGATACCTACCCGGACTGCGTCGACGTAGACGACGACAACGACGGCCAGCGCGACGCGCACGAACAATCGTGTGGCTCCAACCCGCGCGATGGCAGCAGCCAGTCGCCGGACGGCGATGCCGACCACGTGCCGGACTGCGTCGATACCGACGACGACAATGACGGCGTGGCGGATGCGGGCGATGTGTGCCCGGGCACCCCGCTCGATCTGGGTACGGTGAAGTTCGGCGCATGCGATTCAGGTGTCGGGGACTTCCTCATCAATCAGCCGGCCGGGTGCTCGGTGAGCCAGCAGATCCAGCGACTGTCAATGCAGTACAAGGGCGGCCAGTTCGTCAGCAATGTCGACAAGCTCCTGCTCACGCTGCAGCAACAGGGACTGCTGGAGGCGAACCAGAAGGATCCCATCAAGAGCTGCGTGGTTCGCAAGTAGCTCGCAAGTAAAGACGGCGTGCTCGTACCCCGCGTGCACGCCGTCAGGGTTGGCTCATGGACGAGCCGATCCACCGCCCCCGCAGGTGCCGGCCAGATCCAGCGCTGCTGTCGGGTTCGCACTGCGAACTTCGATTCCTTCGACGAGGACGGCTCACAACCGACGTCGGGGGTTCTATGAAGCGCTGGCTGATCTTCTTCTATGGCCTGGCGTGCTACGCCATTGCCTTTGCGACCCTTCTGTATTCGATCGGATTCGTGGGCAATCTGTGGGTGCCCAAATCGATCGACTCTGCGCGCGAAGTGCCGTTGGGCCTCGCGCTATTGATCGACCTGGTGCTGCTCGCTGCGTTCGCGATTCAACACAGCGTCATGGCACGGCCGGCGTTCAAGCGCTGGTGGACGCGGATCATTCCGGCGTCGGCGGAACGCAGCACGTACATCCTGTTCGCGAGCGTTGCCTTGATCGTCTTATATAAGTATTGGGAGCCGGTCGGCGGTGTCGTGTGGAGCGCCGAATCGCCGGTTAGCCAGACAGTGCTGTATGGACTGTTCGGTTTGGGCTGGGCGCTGGTGTTTCTGTCGTCGTTCCTCATCAACCATTTCGACCTGTTCGGGCTGCGGCAGATCTGGCTGCAGCTGCGCCGCAAGCCGTACGAGCCCCTGCCCTTCGGCACGCCGGTGTTCTACCAATTCGTGCGGCATCCGTTGTACCTGGGCTTGCTGCTCGCGTTCTGGTCGACGCCGACGATGACGCTGACGCATCTCGTGTTCGCAATCGTGACGACACTGTACATCCTGATTGCGATTCAGCTCGAAGAGTACGACCTCATCGTGGAGCATTCGGAGTACGCGCAGTACAGACGGCGCGTGCCGATGCTCGTGCCGTTCCTGAAGCGGCGGAATGGGCCGCGGCCTCAGGTTGCGCGGCTATAGCGTCCGTCTATCTTGCTTGCAGGTGACTGTGAAGCTCGCGCAGGATTTCCTGCAGCGGCGCGCTGAACTCGTCTTCGATGACCAGCTCGTTTCTCGAGGGAGTCGAGTAGATGATACGGATCGCTTCGCGGCCTTTAGCCGGACCTTCGCCCATCTCGACCAACTCGACGTTGTCCACTTCGCGCCAGGGAACCCGGATCGTATCCATGTGACGCGAGCCCGTCTCGAGTGCGTCGTCGTCGAGGCGCAGGTAGTGGGAGCGAAGTTGCAGCAGCATCAGGATGACGAGGATGGTGAAGAGACCGCTCGCAAACAGCCAGCCCCAACCGACGACTCCAAGCGAAACTGCCCAGGTGCTCGCTACGGTGGCAGCGACGCCGAAGATCCAGAGCGCGTGCGCGACTCTCGTACTCGCGCGGAATGTGACGTCAGTCATCATCGGCGGAGATCCCGTTGCTATTTGTTATCGAGCCGGCAAGCTGCCGCAGAACACCGGTCAGTCACCCGCTTTTTCTGGCGCGGACATTATCATCGACCGCACCGTGGCACCAAGTGGGGATAACGTGGAACATGGTCAAGCGAGTCTTCGCCGCTCTGCTCTGCTGTGTCGTGTCGAGCGCAGCGTCGGTTGCGGTTGCTCAGGGAAAGGATGAGTTCGCGATCGGGAGCACCCGCACGCTCGAATCGAAGGTGCTGAAACAGAACAGAAAGCTGCTGATTTATCTGCCTGAAAGCTATGAGCGCAGCCGCGGGTATCGACTGTATCCAGTCTTATATATGAGAGGTGGCGGCAAGTTCTTTCACTCGTTCAGCGGGGCCGTTCAGCGGCGGTGAGAGCTTCAGACGGTTCCTCGAGCAGGAGCTGGTGCCGTATGTGGACCAGGAGTTCAGCACTTCGTCGTATCGGATCTACTGCGGATATTTGTTTACGGGATTGAGTGTGATCGATGAGTTGCTCGATGAGAGATCGGTGTTCGATGCGTTGCTGATGATCGATCCGAGCTGGTGTTGGGATGACTACGAGATGGAGAAGCGCGCGAGCGCGGAGTTGAAGGGAAGGAAGTTCAATGCTGACGTATTTCTATCGGGGATATCAGCCAACGTTGCAGGAGTTGTACAACGAGCCTCAGAAATTGGAATCTCGGTATAGAGAAGTGTCAGAGCGGCTCCCGGAATCGTCGAACGAGACTACGAAGCGGATGCTGGAGATGCTCGAGAAGACGACAGTGCAGTGAGATGCGCCGGCCCGTCAGGTTTCGCCCGACATCGCTTTCGCCACAACGGCGCAATGGATCCTTTCGTAGCCCTGTCTCGTGTCACGGGGTATGGGGCGCAACATCGATGTCCTGGTGGTCGACGACCGTTCGGTCGATGCAGAAGTCACTCTATTCGCGCTGCGGCAGGCATCGACACACGATGCAAAGTTCCTCCGACTGAAGGACGGCAACGAGGCGTTGCGGTATCTGTTCGCACTTGGAGAATTTGCACATCGTTCGCCGCGACTCCCGGATCTCGTGCTGCTCGACGTGGACATGCCAGTCACGAGCGGTCTTTGCGTCCTGGATTTGATTCGCGCACACCCCGCCACTCGCGAAATCCGCGTGATCATGCTGACCACCGACAGTCGCCCGCGCTGGCCCGGGCCGAACGGATTCTCGCCGGATGGCTACCTCGTGAAGTCCCAGGACTTCGACCAATACTGCGCGGCCTGCGAACTTACGCTGAAAAGATGGCTGCCGCGGATCCTGAAAGATCATCACCAGCGGGCGTGGCCAGCGGTGCAGCGATTGACGCTGCGGAGCGTCTGATCACGGACCGCCGTCGCGTCCGTAGCGACGGAAGCCGCTGCGCTCGAGAAGGCGTTCGTAGTAGCGATCGACGTTCACGAAAGGCGGCCGTGGGATCGGAGTCGAGAACCAGCGGTGAATGGCTAGCCCGATCGGAATGTCTGCCACCGTGAAAGTCTCGCCTGCAATGTACGCTCCTGTGCGGGCGAGCTCCGAATCCACGATGCCGACCATGGCTGTGAACATTTGCGCCGAGTTCGCGATAGCAACCGCGTCCTGGAACGCAGGGTTCTTGCGCACCAACGCCTGAAACGCGGCGCGCCAGCTATTGTTGAAGTCCGACGCCTGCCAGTCCATCCATCGCTCAACAAGCGCACGTTGCCGCGGGTCGGCCGGGAGCAGGTCGGTGCGGCCGTGGCGAGCTGCCAGGTATCTCACGATGACGTTCGACTCACTGATGATCGTGCCATCGTCATCGATGACCGGCACCATGCCGACCGGATTCAGCGCTTTGAATTCGGGCTCCGAGGTCGAGGCGAATCCTCCACCCCACTCCTCACGCTCGAATTCGAGGCCGAGCTCCTCGCAGGCCCACAGCACTTTGCGAACGTTGATCGAAGCGGCGTAGCCGTAGATCTTCAGCATGCGACTCATCGACGCGCAATTCCCGTGACTTCGAACGACTCCAGCAGCTGCTGGACGGTTGCATTCATCGGGCGGGGATCGTCGAGACCCGCGCGTGTGTACTCGTACTGCACGTCGAGCACGCCGTGCCAACTCTGGAAGCCGCGACAGCGCGGGCGCTCGGAGCAGTCCACGAACACACCGTCGTCGCTTGTCTTGAAATAGTAGGCCATCGCTCCTGCATAGGAGTTCGTGAAAATGTACCCGATCATTTCCTGCGGATGATCGGGCGGCGGGATGGTCATATGTTTCGGCGAGCCCGGTGGCTGATTCAGCGCTTCGTCCCTGCGGCGCTCTCCGAGAGCGGATGGAGATGGGTCGCGCACGGCGAGTTCGATGCGCAACGGCGTCGCTTCGGCGCGCTCTATCTCCAGGCGGAGTCTGTCGATGCCCGTCAGGCCGCGTGTGCGCTCTTCACGCGCGAGGTAGCGCCGAGGGACTGTCATGAGAGCACCCTTCTGCTCGGAGACTGGGACTCTGCTGCTCGGCAGTTTCAGAAAAACTCTCGCGGAGCCTTCGTTCGCGTCCTGACATGCGCCGATCGCGACGAGCGCTGCTGCAGTTCCGAGGAGTTTCCATGGCGTCATGACGAAGCCTCAGATATCGGTCGGCGCTTCTTCAGGTCCTTGGCCTGGGATTGGCGACGAGGTCGTTTGACGTTCGATCCTGCGCCGGACTCTGGGGCCATCGGCGCCACGATGCAGGTGGCGCAAGCGCTCCGGAACTGACGCGTCGTCCTGCGTCGCTCGATTGTTCAGGCGAATGTAGTCCAGCCACGTTGGAGTCTCGTATCGCTCGATCCACAGGCGCGGATCGTGC
This sequence comes from Steroidobacteraceae bacterium, assembly GCA_044866955.1. Lineage (GTDB taxonomy): Bacteria > Pseudomonadota > Gammaproteobacteria > Steroidobacterales > Steroidobacteraceae > Steroidobacter. Next base: position 3,829 of record JBIOUH010000109.1, on the reverse strand, counting down.
AGATCGCGCAGCAATCGCCAGTTGCGCGCACCGTCTCGCCTGCGCGTACGGCGACGCCCGTTCATCAGGCCGAGGAATTCTTCGACGTCTTCTTCGTCGATGATGTATTCGACGGTGATTACGACCGGGCCGGTGCGCTCGTCGACCGGGACTGATGTGCTCGGTGCGTTCCAGAGCTGCGAGCGGAGTGGATCGAGGTTCAGCTCGCCGGCTTGGGAGAGTGGAGCCCAGCGGCCGAGCACGACACCGGCTAGTACGACGCCACCAGAGATCAGAAGCGAGGTGCTGAGGCTCGCAGTCGCAGCAACCTCGCCCCACACCCAACTGCCCGCTGCGAGACCGCCGAACGCAGCCATCTGATAGAGCGCCAATGCGCGCGCGACGACCCAGCGCGGGGCGGAGAGTTGCACGGAGACGTTGAAGGTCGAAAGGCTCAGCACCCAGCCGGCGCCCGCGAGAAGCAGTGCGGCCATAGTGAGTGCCATGAATGTGCTGAAAGCCACGAGCGCTGCTGCGATCGCGAGGATGCAGCCGGCCAAGCGCACGATTGCTTCGGTCGAAAGGCCTTCGCGCAATCGCGCGGCGCTGAGTGCACCGGTGACCGCGCCGATGCCGAATGCACCGAGCAAGAGGCCGTATGTCAGCGGCCCACCTGAGACGAGATGCTTTGCGACTAGCGGTAGCAACGCGAGAATCGAGCTCGCACCGAAGCCAAAGACGGCGGCGCGAAGGAGAACAGTGCGAATGTGAGGTGACATCGCGACATAGCGGATGCCGGCTGACATCGCGATCCCGAGTGTTTCGCTGGGGAGAGTGTTGGTGCGTGCAGGTGGTCGCCAGCGTGCGAGGACTGCGAGCAGCGGGATGTAGCTAACTGCGTTCACTGCGAACGCGGCGGCGGCGCCTAGGGCCGCGACGATCGCGCCGCCGATTGCGGGCCCGACGCTGCGCGCGATGTTGAAACCCATGCTGTTGAGAGCGACTGCGCTCGGTACCTCAAGGCGCGGGACCATGTCGCCGACGGATGCCTGCCACGCTGGCGCGAAGAACGCCGAGCCGACGCCGATCGAGAATGTGAAGAGCAGCAGTGTCCACGGTCCGATGAGTCCGAACCAGGCGCACAGGGAGAGTGCGACGGAGACGACGAGCATGAAGATCTGTGCGAAGACCATGACCCGTCGGCGATCCATGTTGTCCGCCATTGCTCCTGCGACGAGGGAAAGCAGCATGATCGGGAGCGAGGTCGAAGCCTGGACGAGCGCGACCATGTCAGGAGATGGCGCGATCTGCAGCATCATCCAGGATGCGCCGACGGATTGGATGAGGCTGCCGAAGTTTGAGAGCAGGCTCGCGGTCCAGACGCCGCGGAAAACGGGGAAGCGGAAGGGAGAAAGCGCCGAAGGAGCGCGCGGTGCATCCATGGGGCATGCATTGTGCCACGCTCAGATCAATGCGTTCTTCAAGTGACGAAATACCGACGGGGCGACCCAAATCCGTGTATAGTCGGCCGCGGATCGCGACTTTCATTTATTTCTTCTTGGCCCTCGCCGTTCGGCGTTTTTTGATCGGGCCAAATTCAACTAAACCGAATCGTTTCGAGCCTTGGGGACAGCCCGTATGGAGCTGTCGTGTTCAGTGCGCGCCAGGCCGGCGTTCGGCCCGGTTGCGCCATTTTCAAGTGAGTAAATTTCGCATGAGCAAGATCTATGTGGGCAATCTGCCCTTTTCCGCCGACGAAGCCGCGGTGCGCACGCTGTTCGCACAGCACGGCACGGTCGATTCCGTCGCCCTGATCACGGATCGCGACACGGGCCAGCCGCGCGGCTTCGGCTTCGTCGAGATGCCGCGTACGGATGCGGCGCGAGCGATTCAGAGCCTCAATGGCCAGGACATGGGCGGCCGGGCCCTGAAGGTCAACGAGGCGCAGGACAAGCCGCGTAACGGCGGCGGCGGCCAGCGTCGCTGATGAGCAATGACTGTTCCGCACGGGTCGACAGCGACCCGTGCGGCAGTTTTGTCCAGGCAGTGCAGCCTCGAAGCGAGGCAGGAGCAAGTGATGATTGATCGAAGGTCCTTCTATGGTGCCGTAGCAGATCCTGGCTTGCTCGTCGACCGTCGCGCACAGTTCGCGCACGAGCAGCAGGAGCGTATGGCGGAACGCCAGGAGCAGATGGCCTTGTTGTCTTCGCCTCTCAGGAGCGCTGACGAACGGATTCAACTATGGGAGAAACTGTACGCACTCGCGCTGCCGCGCTCACCGACGCACAAGCTGTTGAGCATCATTGCGCAGCAGACTGAGATGGCTCTCGCGCAGGTGCTCGAAGTTCAGCAGCGGCGCTTTGCGCCGGTGCCGGCGAGCTCGGAGGTTTGAAATGTCGCGATTCATCACAGGTGCGTGCGTGGAAATGCCGTTCAAGCTCGATTCGCTCTCTGAAACCGCAGCGCCCAGCGGTGCGACGGGTACGTGGCATCGCTATGTAATCTCGCAGCAGGGCACGAACATGATTGACGGCGCGCGCGCCGGTACGCATCAGGAAGTCGCAATGCGCGTTCACGAAATTGTGGAGCGACTCAACGAGCGGCGCGAAGGGAAGACAAGGCCGAAGGTGAGGCGCTAACTCCTGGCGGGAGGCGGGCAGCTCGAATCAGCCCGCTCGCATCCGCAGAATGTTTTGCACCTCGATGGGTCCCTCGTACTCACGAAATTCCGCTGCCTTGTTCAGCACTGCATTCATCGCCATCCGGTCCGCAAGCTCGTTGCCTTCCGTTCCGACGTGCGCACTGACGTGCGTCAGCGTGAGCTGTGGCTGAATACTGGAGTAGAGCGCGTAGGCGGTCTTGATGAGCTCGAGGTTCTTGATGTCGCCGCCGCTCCTTTTCCAGCCTCTTTTCTCCCAACCGGTGGCCCACTTTGCGATACAGCTGATCGCATAACTCGAGTCGCTGAGTATCTGAACGCTGGACCCCGTAGCGATCTCCTGTTCGGCGAACACCAAGGCTTGGTGCAGGGCCGTCAATTCCGCCGTGTTATTCGTGCCGGCCGGGTTGTAGAGGCCATACCAGAGCTGCGTGACGAAACCTTTGCGATAGATGGCCATGCCTGAGCCCGCATTGCCGGGATTCGGTTCGCACGCACCGTCGCAGTAGATTTGCACATCGAACTTCGCTGCGTCCGTTGCCAACGGAGCCCGGATGGTCGAAGGCTTCCGCGCTGCAAATGCACGCCGCGGCATTCCGGCCTGGAAGGCGCGCTCAGCCTCCGCTCGAGTCTTGAACGACTTGAAGCGCGCGCCGGCAAACTTGTCGACCAGCGCTCGCGCCGTCGCCCACTCCGAAAAAACGCCGGTCTGTCTGCCTGCCCAGACCACGTAGAACTTCTGAGCCACGCTTACAGCTTCCGATTCGCTTTCACATCCCAGCCGCCGGTGATTGGCGGAAGCGCCGTTCCCTTCGGTCCGATCCGACGGTATTCCCAGCGGATCTTGGCAAAGTGCAGCGTCACTTCTTCCAGCAGCGCTGCGTCCGTTGGGCTCTTGGCGAGCGTCTCGAACTTGAGCGGCGACTGAACACCGGTCGACGCACATTGACCTGCATGCGTCACGATGACGTCTTCGAGTGTGACGACGGAGAAATTAAATGGGTTGGCGCTGGCACGCCGGAAGGCGAAACGCGCGCTTGCGATATGGAGGCCGGATGCACATGCCAGCGCGATGGGGATCGAGGCGGTGTCGAGCAGCTTACGAAACCGCACGCCAGAGAATGTGGACTTGCCAGCGCCGCCGCCACCACCGACACCGCCACTGCTCGGCACCGTCGAATCGATCGACTG
>JBIOUH010000108.1:0-22277 GCA_044866955.1 Steroidobacteraceae bacterium | reverse complement strand
AAAACCAGCGTGATATGCAGATTGCGGGCGGCGATCGCGCGCCCCAGGCAGGAGTATGACTGTGCGGCTGCGGCCAACTCCGCCCGGACCGCATCGGTCGGCCACAGCGCGAAGAACAGCCTGAGGTTCTTAGTCACCCACCCAGTCGCAGAATTTCGCTGAGGGCGCGCGCGACGGTCTGACGCCGCACGGCGTCACGATCGCCGCTGAACGTTTCGAGCGCCACCCGCGTCTCGATCTCATCGCCTTCGCGCCAGGCCCAGCCGAACCACACGGTGCCGACCGGCTTGCCGGGCTGCGCGCCGTCCGGACCCGCGATGCCGGTCACGGCGACAGCCAGTTGACCGCCGAGCGTTTCGAGCGCGCCGATTGCCATTTCACGCGCCGTCGCCTCGCTGACTGCGCCGTGCGCGGCAAGCGTCGAAGGCAGCACGCCGAGCAGAGACTGCTTGAGAGTGTTGCTATAAGCGACGACGCCGCCGAGAAACCAGTTCGAGCTGCCGGGGATGTCGGTGACGACCTTGGCGATCCAGCCGCCGGTGCAGGACTCTGCGGTGACCAGCCGCCGCTCACCATCGATCAGCAATGCGCCGACTTTCATGGCCAGGCGCAGCAGGTCGGAATCGCCGGTGCGAACGTGCGTCATGAAGACACGCTTTAGTGCCGCGCACGGCGCACGTCAAGACGTGAGAAGAGAGGCTGTGGGCTGTAGGCTGTAGGCTGTAGCCAGAAAAAGAACGCTCCTTCCGGCTCTGGCTACAGCCCACAGCCTACGGTCTACAGCCTTCTTCATGTCCGCCGCGCTCGAAACCCACACTCCCGTCATGCAGCAGTACCTGCGCCTCAAGGCGCAGCACCCCGACGTGCTGCTCTTTTACCGCATGGGCGATTTCTACGAGCTGTTCTACGACGACGCCAAGCGCGCTGCGCGGCTGCTCGACATCACGCTGACCGCGCGCGGGCAATCGGCCGGCCAGCCGATTCCGATGGCGGGTGTGCCGTTCCACAGCGTCGAGAGCTACCTGGCGAAGCTCGTGCGGCGCGGCGAATCGGTGGCGATCTGCGAGCAGATCGGCGATCCGGCGAAATCCAAGGGGCCGGTGGAGCGCCAGGTCGTGCGCGTGGTGACGCCGGGTACGGTCACAGACGACGCGTTCCTCGAAGAGCGCCGCGACCAGCTCCTCGCGGCGCTGTTCCGCGACGGTGAGCGCTTCGGCCTCGCGTGGCTCGAGCTCTCCAGCGGCCGCTTCAGCGTGCTGGAAGCCGCAGGGAGCGAAGCGCTGACGAGCGAGATCGAGCGCCTGCGCCCCGCCGAGCTGCTCGTCCCCGAGCACTCGCAACCAACGGGACTCACGACGTTCATCCGCGAGCGGCCGCCCTGGCACTTCGACCTGGAAACCGCGACGCGCTCGCTGTGCGAGCAGTTCCAGACGCGCGACCTGGCCGGTTTCGGCTGCGCCGAGCGCATCCTGGCGATCTCCGCCGCGGGCTGCCTTTTGCAATATGTACGCGATACGCAGAAGGCCTCTCTGCCGCACCTGCGAGGTCTGCGCACGGAGGAGCGAGGCGAAGCGGTTCTGCTCGACGCAGCGACGCGCCGCAACCTGGAGCTTTCAACCAGTCTCGCGGATCGCCCGGACTGCACGCTCGCCGCCGTGCTGGATCGAACCGCGACCGCGATGGGCGGCCGCGAGCTGCGCCGCTGGCTGCATCGACCGCTGCGCGATCGGCGGCCGATCGAGCTGCGCCTGCAGGCTATCGGCGCGCTGATCGACAAAGGACTGCACGGCGACCTGCATGACGTGCTTGCTCATGTCGGCGATGTCGAGCGCGGCCTCGCGCGCGTTGCGTTGAAGACAGCTCGCCCTCGCGATCTCGCGCAGCTTCGCGAAGCGCTGGCCCGACTGCCGGAGTTGCAGCGACTGCTGGCAGGCATCGACTCGCCGGGACTTGCAGATCTTGCGACGCGTGCCGGCACGTATCCGGACACCCACGCACTGCTCGTGCGCGCTATCGTCGAGCAGCCGCCGCCGATTCTGCGCGAAGGCGGCGTGATCGCCCTCGGTTACGACGCCGAGCTCGACGAGCTGAAGCGCATCAGCGAGCACAGCGATCAGTATCTGCTGGACCTCGAGGCGCGCGAGCGTCAGCGCAGCGGCATCGCGAACCTGCGCCTCGGCTACAACCGCGTGCAGGGTTACTACATCGAGATCAATCGCAGCCTCGCCGACCGCGTGCCGCCGGACTATCACCGCCGCCAGACCGTGAAGAACTCCGAGCGCTACATCACGCCGGAGCTGAAGGAGTTCGAGGACAAGGTGCTGAGCGCCCGCGATCGTGCACTCGCGCGCGAAAAAGTGCTCTACGACGGGCTGCTCGATCAACTGATCGGGCGGCTGGCGGAGCTGCAAGCGACGGCCGCCGCACTCGCCGCGCTCGACGTGCTTGCGAACCTCGCCGAACGCGCCGTGACGCTGCGTTACACGGCGCCTGAGCTCACCGACGAACCGGTCGTCGAGATCAGCGAAGGGCGGCATCCGGTGGTCGAGCAGTTCATCGATCGGCCGTTCGTGCCGAACGATCTGCAGCTGCACGACCGCCGGCGCATCCTCGTCATCACCGGCCCGAACATGGGCGGCAAGTCGACCTACATGCGCCAGACCGCGCTGATCGCCATCCTCGCGCGCATGGGCAGCTACGTGCCGGCGCGCGCCGCGCGCATCGGTCCGATCGATCGTGTGTTCACGCGCATCGGCGCCTCGGACGATCTGGCGGGCGGCCGCTCGACGTTCATGCTGGAAATGACCGAAGCCGCGAACATCCTGAACAACGCCACCGCGCACAGCCTGGTGCTGATGGACGAGATCGGCCGCGGGACCAGCACGTACGACGGCCTGTCGCTGGCGTGGGCGTGCGCTCAGCATCTCGCCCGCAACATGCGCGCCTTCACGCTGTTCGCGACGCACTACTTCGAGCTGACCTCGCTCGCCACGGAGCTCGAGGGCTGTGCGAACGTGCATCTCGATGCGACTGAGCATGGCGACAAGCTGATCTTCCTGCACACGGTGAAGGAAGGTCCGGCGAACCAGAGCTATGGCTTGCAGGTCGCGGCACTCGCCGGCGTGCCGCAGAAAGTGATCAGCGCTGCGCGGCGCTACCTGCGAGAACTCGAGCGCCGCTCCGCCGCGGCTCACGAGCCGCGACCGCAACAGGAGCTGCTGCTCGAAGTCGCGGAGCCGCCGCACGAGCATGCGGCCGTGACTGCGCTCCAGAGCCTTGACGTCGATGCAATGACGCCGCGCCAGGCCCAGGAAGCGCTCTACGAGCTCAAGCGTCTGCTCAAGGACCGCTAGCACTCACGCGCGCTTGAACGTTCCGCGCTCCAGGAAGTGGCGCGTCTGCTCCGCGACCTGGGACGAAACCAGCAAGCCCGTATGCGAGGCCCCGACCACGATGTGATCCTTGGCTCCCGGCAGGCGCGTCTCCTCGACCAGCACCGTGCCGTCGTGCGCGGTGTCCAGATTCGCGAGCAGGCGGCCGACGCCGAAGCCCATCGAGCCGGCGATCACGCCGACCTCGCGCCGACCGGACCATTCGCGCAGCGACCAGTCGACGCACTCCTGTGTGAGCGCGCCGCCCAGCAGGGTCCGTCCGAACGGCAACCGCGCAAGACTCTGCGCCGTGCGCGAGCCTTGCAACGGCGAGCCCAGCAGCACCGCGCGCCCGGGTGGCAGGTCGTCGGTGATCTCCAGCGCCCGCAACACCACCAGGCCGCCGAGGCTGTGTCCGACGAAATGCAGCTGCTCCGCCCGGTGCGCGCGGGCGCAGTCGATCAACCGACGCACGTGATTGCTCATCGTGCCGACGGTGGTCGGATACGAGAAGAACAGTGCGCGCAACGAGCCATCCGCCTGCAGCCGGCGCCTCATCACGAAAAACTCGAGGCCCGACTGCCACAGGCCGTGAACCAGGATCACCAGGGCGGGCGCACGGCCGGACTCGGGGAGTGGGTTCGCATTCATTCGGACTTCAATATACTCGGGGCAAACGGGGGACGAGGAGATGCAATGCTGTCGCGGCGCGCTTTTCTTGAACGCGGATCCCTGGCCTTGGCTGCCATGAGCCTGAGCGCGGCGCGAGCCGTCCAGGCGCAGACAAGTTCGCAGACGGGACCCCTGGGCCGTCCGATCGGCCTGCAGCTCTACACCATTCGCGACGCCGTGGCGAAGGACCTCGCCGGAACGCTGCGCGCGATCGCCGAGATCGGTTATCGCGAGGTCGAGCTGGCGGGTATTCCCGCGGGCACGACCGCGAGCGAGCTGCGCAGGATGCTCGGCGACAACGGCCTGACCGCGCCGAGCATGCACGCGAGCATGGCGGATTTACAGGATGGCCTGCAGGAGCGCATCGACTACGCGAAGGGGCTCGGGACGGAATATCTCGTCTGCGCGTTTCCGTGGACCGCGGACTCGCGCTTCCGCGAAAAGCCCGGCCAGGCGGTCGTGTCGCTGGCCTCGGGCATCACGCTCGATGACTGGAAGTGGAACGCCGAGCAGCTCAACAAGATCGGCGCGGCCTGCAAACAGGCGGGCCTGCGCTGCGGCTACCACAATCACAACATGGAGTTCCGCTCGTACAACGGCGTCGTCGCCTACGATGAGCTGCTGAAGCTGACCGACCCGCAGCTGGTCACGATGGAGATGGACATCGCCTGGGTCGTCACGGCCGGGTTCGATCCGGTCAAATATCTGAAGAAGCACGACGACCGCATCTCGCTGCTGCACGTGAAGGACGTCATCAAGGACGTGCATGTAACCGTCGACCGCCTGCAGCCGGAGACCACCGAAGTCGGCAGCGGCAAGGTGGATTGGAAGCGCGTGTTCAAGGCGGCCAATCCGAAGCTCCTCACGCACTACTTCGTCGAGCAGGAGAACTTCGATCGCTCGCCGCTCGAATCCGTGAAGATCAGCTTCGACTACCTGAAGGGGCTGGGCGCCCGAGACTAGGCACATGCGCACGATCAAAGGACCGGCGATCTTTCTCGCGCAGTTCGCCGGCGACGCGCCGCCGTTCAACACGCTGCGCTCCATCGGCAAATGGGTTGCCGGCCTGGGCTTCAAGGCCGTGCAGATTCCGACGTGGGAGTCGCGCCTCTTCGACCTGGAGCGCGCCGCGCAGAGCAAGACCTACTGCGACGAGATCAAGGGCGTGCTCGCGGAGGAAGGTCTGCAGATCACGGAGCTCTCGACGCATCTGCAGGGCCAGCTGGTGGCGGTGCATCCGGCTTACGACGAGGCGTTCGACGGCTTCGCACCGGCACAGCTGCGGCGCAATCCGCAGGCGCGACAGCAGTGGGCGGTCGAGCAGGTGCTGAAGGCCGCGCGCGCTTCGCAGAACCTCGGGCTCAAGGCGCACGCGACGTTTTCCGGCGCGCTCGCCTGGCCTTATCTGTATCCGTGGCCGCAGCGCCCGGCCGGCCTGGTCGAGAGCGCGTTCGCGGAGCTGGCCCGCCGCTGGCGTCCGATTCTCGATGCGTTCGACGCGGTCGGCGTGGACGTGTGCTACGAGATCCATCCCGGCGAAGATCTGTTCGACGGCGCGACGTTCGAGCGCTTCCTCGCGCTGGTCGACGAGCATCCCCGCTGCAACATGCTGTACGACCCGAGTCACATGGTGCTGCAACAGCTCGATTATCTCGGCTTCATCGACGTCTATCACCCGCGCATCAAGATCTTTCACGTCAAGGACGCGGAGTTCAATCCGACCGCGAAGCAAGGCGTGTATTCCGGTTATGCGCCCTGGATCGATCGCGCCGGCCGGTTCCGCTCGCTCGGCGACGGCCAGGTCGACTTCAACGGCATCTTCTCCAAGCTCACGCAGTACGACTACGAGGGCTGGGCGGTGCTCGAGTGGGAGTGCTGCATCAAGCATCCCGAACAGGGCGCTGCCGAAGGCGCGCAGTTCATTCAGCGCCACCTCATTCGCGTCGCCGAGCATGCCTTCGATGACTTCGCCCGTTCGGGTGCGGACGAAGCTGCCAATCGCCGGATGCTGGGTCTGCAATGAACCGGCGGTTGCGGCTGGGCATGATCGGCGGCGGTCGCGGCGCATTCATCGGTGCCGTGCATCGCATGGCCGCGCGGCTCGACGATCGCTACGAGCTCGTGGCGGGCGCGTTCTCCGCCGACCCACAACGCTCGCGCGAAAGCGCGGCAGAGCTGCTGCTCGATCCCCGCCGCGGCTACGGCTCCGTCGATGACATGATCAAGAGTGAAGCTGCACGCGCCGATCGCCTTGACGTCGTCGCAGTCGTCACGCCGAATCACCTGCATCACGCCGCCGCGAAGAAATCGCTGGACGCAGGCTTTCACGTGATCTGCGACAAGCCGATGACGAACAGTGTCGCGGACGCCGAAGACCTGGTGAGCACTGCCGCGCGCACTAAGCGCGTGCTGGCCGTCACTTATAACTACAGCGGCTATCCGCTGATCCGTCAGGCGAAGGCAATGATCGCCGCGGGTGACCTCGGAGAGGTACGCCTGGTGCAGGTCGAATACGCCCAGGACTGGCTCACGACGCTGCTGGAAGCGGAAGGTCAGAAGCAAGCGTCGTGGCGCGCAGATCCGCAGCAGGTTGGCGCGGCAGCGGCGGTCGGCGATATCGGCACCCATGCGTTCCACCTGGCCGAGTTCGTGAGCGGATTGCGAGTCGCACAGCTGGCGGCGGATCTTTCGACGCACGTTGCCGGCCGCAAGCTGGACGACAACGCCCAGATGCTGCTGCGTTTCGCAAGCGGCGCGCGCGGCTCGCTCTGGGCCAGCCAGGTCGCGCCGGGCAACGAGAACGGGTTGCGCCTGCGCATCTACGGATCCAAAGGCGGACTCGAGTGGTCGCAGGAAGAACCGAATCACATGCGGCACGCGCCGTACGGTCAGCAGCCCCGCATCCTCGCGCGCGGCGGGCCGGGCCTGGCGCCGATGGTCGCGAGCGCGTCGCGGATTCCTGCGGGCCATCCGGAAGGCTACCTGGAGGGGTTTGCGCAGGTGTACCGCGACAGCGCGGACCTGATCGCGGCGTATGATGCGAACTCTTCGCCATCAGCCGGCGCGCAGCTGGTGCCGACAGCCGCAGATGGGTTGCGTGGCGTGCGGTTCGTGCACGCCGCAGTGGAATCGAGCCGCAAAGACGCGGCCTGGGTCAATTTGTGAGTCGGCAAAAGTCACGCCTTTTGCCGTCGGTGCGTCGCAAGGGCCCTGGCCGCTTTCGACCTGAGAACTACAGGAGCAGAGCATGTCCCTTCGATCGATCTTTCTCGGTAGCGCAGTAGCGCTGGCCGGATTCGCCGCCGTGACATCCACAGCGAAGGATTACGGACAGTGGCAGCCGCTGTTCAACGGCAAGAACCTCGAAGGCTGGGAGCACGTCGGCCCCGGCAAGATCGTCGTCGAAGACGGCGTGCTCAAGACCGAAGGCGGCATGGGTCTGCTCTGGTACACGAAAGAGAAAATCAGCAACGCCGTGGTGCGCGTCGTGTTCCGCGTGCCCGACCCGGCGAAGGGCGGCAACTCCGGCGTCTTCATCCGCATCCCGACCGAGCCGACCGAGCCGTGGATGCCGGTGAACAAGGGCTACGAGGTGCAGATCGATTTCAGCGAGAACGACTATCACCGCACCGGCGTGCTGTATTCGCTCACCAAGGCCATGGCGAAGCCGCAGCCGCAGGAATGGAACACGATGGAGATCACGCTGACCGACGATCGCACCGTGGTGACGCTCAACGGCGAGAAGATCACGGACTACAAGGAAGGCGATCCGGTGCCGGAGAAGAAGGGTCAGTACGAGCCGGATCGCGGCAAGCGCGCGGCGGCGGGGTACATTGGCCTGCAGAATCACGATGACAAGGACGTGGTGCTGTTCCGTGACATCAGCGTCAAGAAGCTGAAGTAACCGCCATGGCGATGATTCAAGTCGGCGGCCTGCAGAAAGAGTACGACGTGATCGTCGTCGGCTCCGGCGCGGCCGGCGGGCAGACCGCGTACACGCTGACGATGGACGGCGCGAAGGTCCTGATGCTGGAAGCCGGGCGCAACTACGTGCCCGAGACCGAGACGCCTATGTTCCAGACGCCCGACCAGGCGCCGCTGCGCGGCACGTCGACGCCGGACAAGGAGTTCGGCTTCTACGACTCCACCATCGACGGCGGCTGGGCGATGCCCGGCGAGCCGTATTCGAGCGCTTCGCCGCAAGAGGAGCAGCGCTTCTGGTGGTGGCGCGCGCGCATGCTCGGCGGACGCACCAATCACTGGGGCCGCATCTCCCTGCGCAACGGTCCGTACGATTTCAAGCCGTACACCCGCGACGGACTGGGTTTCGACTGGCCGCTCGGCTACGACGACGTCGCGCCCTACTACGACAAAGTGGAAATGCTGATCGGCGTGTACGGCGACAACGACGGCATGGAGAACACGCCGAACTCTTCGCCAGGCTGCCTGCTGCCGCCGCCGAAACCGCGCGCGGGCGAAATGCTGATTCGCAAGCACGCGAAGCCGCTCGGCGTGCCGGTCGTCGCAGCTCATCGCGCAGTGCTCACGCAGCAGCTCGATCACAAGCGCCTGCCGCCGCTGCTGCATCCGGGAAACGAGCGCGCGCAGAAGATTCTCGCCGAGCACATGCGCAGCCGCGCGGCATGCTTCTGGGCGACCGACTGCGGCCGCGGCTGCTCGATCAAGGCGACGTACCAGTCGACGACGGTGCATCTGCCGCCGGCGATGATGACGGGCAATCTCGACATCCTGACGCAAGCGATGGTGCGCGAAGTCGAGCTCGACAATCGCGGCCTCGCATCGGGTGTCGTGTTCATCGACAAGACCAGCGGCCAGGAGCATCGCGCGAAGGCGCGCATCGTCGTGCTCGCGGCGAGCGCGTGCGAAAGCGTGCGCATCCTGCTGAACTCGAAGTCGACGAAGTTCCCGCACGGGATCGCGAACTCGAGCGGCAAGGTCGGCAAGTATCTGATGGACACCGTCGGCTCGCCGCTGAGCGGCCAGATCCCCGCGCTCGAGAACCTGCCGCCGCACAACGAGGACGGCGCCGGCGGCATCCACGTCTATTCGCCGTGGTGGCTGTACAAGGAGGCTGGCAAGCTCGGCTTCGCGCGCGGCTATCACATCGAGATGGGAAGCGGTCGTCGCATGCCGAGCGTCGGCTCGATGCAGGGGATGTCGGACTTCGCCGGCGGCTACGGCCGCAAGTTCAAGGAGGACATGCGGCGTTACTACGGCTCGTTCATCGGGCTCGCCGGTCGCGGCGAGATGATCCCGAACGAGGATTCCTATTGCGAGATCGATCCGGGCGTAAAAGACCAGTGGGGCATCCCGACGCTGCGCTTCCATTGGAAGTGGTCGGAACACGAGACGCGCCAGGCAGCGCACATGCAGAAGACCTTCGCCGACATCATCGATGCGATGCGCGGCAAGGTGCTCGGCAAGCCCGAGCTCGACGGGCGTAAGGCAATCGCGCCCGGCGGCTACATCATCCACGAGATCGGCGGCGCCATCATGGGCACGGATCCGAAGAAGTCCGTCGTCAACCAGTGGCTGCAGAGCTGGGACGTGAAGAACCTGTTCATCACAGACGGCGCGCCGTTCCCGTCGAACGCGGACAAGAACCCGACGCTGACCATCATGGCGCTGGCGTGGCGCTCGGCGGACTACATGCTCGCCTCGATGAAAAGGCGGGAGCTCTGATATGAACGAATTCGATCGACGCACAGCGATCAAATGGGTGCTGGCCGCGAGCGCGGCGTTGCGGCTACCGAGCGTCGCCTTCGACGCGGCGGCTGCGGCGCCGGCCGCTAAGGGTTACGGCAAGGATCCGGACCTGCTGAAGAAGTACGCGGCCGGCGATTTGTGGCCGCTGACGCTGACGAAGGAGCAGCGCGTGACGGCAACGGCGCTCTGCGATCTGATCATCCCCGAGGATGAGCAGTCGCCTGCGGCTTCGAAGGTCGGCGTGGTGGACTTCATCGACGAATGGATCAGCGCGCCCTACCCCGAGCACGCCGCGGATCGCAAGACGGTGCTCGACGGACTGAGCGCACTCGAGAGCGAAGCGCAACGTCGGTTCAAGACTTCGTTCGCGAAGCTCTCGACCACGCAGATGAGCACGATCGCCGACGCCATCGTCAAGGATCCGTTCTTCGTCCGCTATCGCGCGCTGACTGCCGGCGGCTTCTACACGACGCCGGTCGGCACACGCGATCTGAAGTTCGTCGGCAACGTCGCGACCGCCACGTTCGAAGGGCCGACGCCGGAAGTACTGAGAAAGCTGGGGTTGGCGTAGGCCCAGCGGCGATCCGACCGTGGGCACGGTCATCGCAATCGCATTTCTGGTCTATGTGGCGACTCTGGTCGTCGCGTTCATCTGGAATGTCGTCAGCGCCGTCTCGTCGCGACGAGTGCCGGGCGCCGAGTCACAGCCACAATCCGCTGCTACCCCCACCCTGGTGGTGACCCTCGTCCATGGCACGTGGGCGCCGAAAGCCGCCTGGCTGCGTGAAGATTCGTTGCTGTGCCGCTCGGTCCTCGCAGCGTTTCCCGATCAGGTGCTGAGATTCGTGCCGTTTCGCTGGTCGGGGCACAACTCGGTTTCGGCGCGCTTTCGTGGCGCGCAAGCGCTCGCGGCGAAGCTCGGCGCCATGCGGCGGGAATGGCCCGAGGCGCGCCACGTGCTCATCGGACACAGCCATGGCGGGTTCGTTGCACTCTCGGCCCTCAGGGGAGCAGCGCTGGACGAGCGCATCTGTGGAGTTGCGTGCTTCTCGACCCCGTTCCTGATGGCGCGCATTCGCCCAATGAGCCGACTTGCAAAGGTGGGCTTGACGGTCACTCCGGCTCTGCTGGCTGCATTCGGTTTTGGGCAGGCGGTAGTGCACAGCCCGCTGGGAGCCATCGTAGAGCGACATGAGCAGCTGAAGGGAGTGTTCGGCCTTCTCATGCTGGTGCTCGCGGCACTCGCGTGGTACTGGACGCCACGCGCGGTTCAGCGTTTGTCAGCCAGAGTGTTCGAGCGGATGCAGTTACCGGAACTGGCATCCCATCGACTGTTCATCGTCCGAGCGCCGCGGGATGAGGCATCGGCTGCTCTGGGAGCGGCTCAGATCCTCAACTTCGCCGTTTCCCGCATCTGGGATCGGGCGAGCTCCATCCTGGACGATGCCATCCGCCGCGGCGATGTCTGGCTGGAGGCAGTCGAGCGGATCCGCTGGCCGCTCCACGCATTCAACGTGGTGCTCGTCGCAGCCGCTGTATTTATAGCGGTCGTCGTAGTACCGAAAACCACGTTCAGCGCTGCTACGGCGAACACCGTCTGCGCGGTGCTCCTGGGTATCGCAGGCGTGTCCTGGGGCCTGCTGCTCGGCGCATCCTGGGGAAAAATCATCGGCCTGCTGCTGCTCGGAGTGGTAGCGGCACCCTTGCCTGTGCTGCTGGCTCTGTTGGCAATACCGTTTGCGCCGGAGCTCGCAGTCGTCTCGCTGGTCCTCGACGTCAGTGCCGAAGCGACGCCTTCCGGTGTCTGGACGGTTCGACAATTGCCGCCGGAGCCGGATCGCGCAGCGGACGCCGGCCCGACCTTGATGCACAGCGTTGCCTATCAGGATCCGGCTGCGATCGCTGCCCTGATCGACTGGATGCAAGCGCGAGTCAGGTGAATCGCAGCGTCATTCCTTCACTGGCAGCTTCACCCGGATGTGCAGCTCCTTCAGCTGCTCCTCCGACACCGTCGTCGGCGCATCCGTCATCAAATCGGCGGCCGTCTGCGTCTTCGGGAATGCGATCACGTCGCGGATGCTGTCCGTGCCCGCCATGAACATCACGATGCGATCGAGGCCGAACGCGATGCCGCCGTGCGGCGGCGTGCCGAACTTCAGCGCCTCGAGCAGGAAGCCGAACTTCTTCTGCGCCTCTTCGGCGCCGATGCCGAGCAGGTCGAACACCGTCGACTGCATTTCCTGGCGGTGGATACGCACCGAGCCGCCGCCGATTTCCGAGCCGTTGAGCACGATGTCGTAAGCGTTCGCCAGTGAGTTCGCCGGATCCGCGCGAAGTGCGGCGGGATCCGGATCGCGCGGCGAAGTGAACGGATGATGCATCGCGCCCCAGCGCTTGCCATCCGCATCCCACTCGAACATCGGGAAGTCGACGACCCACAGCGGCCGCCACCCGGTCTGCAGCATCCCGAGATCGGTGCCGAGCTTCAGGCGCAGCGCGCCCATCGCATCGTTGACGACTTTCGCCGTGTCCGAGCCGAAGAAGATCAGGTCGCCGTCGACCGCGCCGGTGCGCGACAGGATGCCGTTGATCGCATCGTCGCTGAGGAATTTGAGGATCGGCGACTGCAGACCGTCGCGACCCTTCGCCTTCTCGTTGACCTTCACGTACGCGAGACCCTTCGCGCCGTACCGCGCGACAAACGGCGTCAGGTCATCGAGCTCCTTGCGCGTCATCTTCGTGCCGCCTTCCGGCACGCGCATCGCGACCACGCGCCCCTTCGGGTTCGCGGCCGGGCCGGCGAACACCTTGAACTGCGAGTCGCGCACGAGATCGGCGATGTCGACAAACTCGAGCGGGACGCGCAGGTCCGGCTTGTCGGAGCCGTACCGCCGCATCGCTTCCTCGAACGTGAGCCGCGGGAAGGGCTTCGGCAACTCTTCGCCCAGCACTGTCTTGAACAGATGGCGGAGCAGCTCTTCCATCATCTGGATGATCTGTTCCTGGCTGAGGAACGAAGTCTCGATGTCGAGCTGCGTGAACTCCGGCTGGCGCTCGGCACGCAGGTCCTCGTCGCGAAAGCAGCGCACGATCTGGTAGTAGCGATCGAAGCCGCTCATCATCAGCAGCTGCTTGAAGATCTGCGGCGACTGCGGCAGCGCGAAGAACTGGCCCGGGTGCGTGCGGCTCGGCACGAGGTAGTCGCGCGCGCCTTCCGGCGTCGCTTTGGTGAGCATCGGCGTCTCGACGTCGATGAACCCGTTGTCGTCGAGCCACGAGCGCATTGCGCGCGTCACCGCGTGACGCAGCCGCAGGCGCTTCTGCATCACTTCGCGGCGCAGGTCGAGGTACCGGAACTTGAGGCGCAGCTCCTCGTTCGTCACTTCGTCGTGATGGAACGGGGGGACTTCGGAGCGGCTCAGGATCTCCAGCTCACGGGCCAGCAGCTCCACCTGCCCCGAAGCAAGGGCTGGGTTGGCAGAGCCCGCCGGCCGCGCGCGCACCAGGCCGCGAACGTGCAGGCAGAACTCGCCGCGCAGGCGCTCGGCGTCGGCGAAGATCGCCTTCGCGTCCGGGTCGAACACGACCTGCAGCAACCCTTCGCGGTCGCGCAGGTCGACGAAAATCACCCCACCGTGATCGCGCCGGCGATGCACCCAGCCGGCGACATCGATCGTCTGGCCGATGAGGGACTCGTTGACCTGACCGCAATAGTGGGAGCGCATGAAGAAGGCTTTAGGCTGTAGGCTCTGGGCTGTAGGTCAGAAAGCGGAAAGAAAGAGAACATGAAGCTCTGTTTCTGGCTACAGCCTACGGTCTACAGCCTTTCTCCGCGAGCGCGCGATGTTACGGACGCCCCCCAGCCCGTGCAAGGAAATGGATTTCTTCAGCGGCGGCGCTTGGCTGCCTTCGATTTTGCCTTCGATTTTGCCTTCGGCTTGCTCTTGCTCTTCGCCGCCGGCCGGCTGACCTTGCGGACCGCGGGCTTCTTGCTCGCGGCTCCCGGCTTGTTGTCGGCTTCCTTCTTGGTCTGCGCCGGCTTCTCGGCCTTGTCGGCCTTGTCGGCCTTGTCATCCGCAGGCTTCGCTTCCGCTTCCGGCTCCTCGCCCTTGGCGAGATTGCGCTGGCCTTCCTGGTCCGACTTGAAATCGGTCTCGTACCAGCCCCCGCCCTTCAGGCGAAACACCGGCGCGGACACCAGCCGCTTCAGAGTCTGCTTTTTACAGCTCGGGCACTGTTTGAGCGGCGCCTCGGAGATCTTCTGTAAAGCCTCGACATAGAACTTGCAGTTCGAGCATTCGTATTCGTAGATGGGCATGGAGCAGGTTCCCGGCGCTAAAACGAGCCGGCGGATGATAGAGGCCGGCCGCCAAACCCGCCAGCTAGCCCTTACCGAAGACCAGCGCGCCGCCCTTCGCCGTCACCCGGACCTTCGCGCCCGGGCCGAACTCGCCCTTCAGAATGCGTTGCGCGAGCGGGTTCTCGACCTGCTGCTGGATCGCCCGCTTCAGCGGGCGCGCGCCGTACACGGGGTCGAACCCCGCCTCGCCGAGCTGGTCGCGCGCGGCATCGTCCAGAGTCAGCTCGATGTCGCGCTCGGCCAGGCGCCGGCGCAGGTAGCCGAGCTGGATGTCGACGATCGAGCGCAGCTGCTCGCGTGCGAGCGGATGGAACACGACGATGTCGTCGACGCGGTTGATGAACTCCGGCCGGAAGTGCTGCTGGACGATCTCCAGCACCGCCTGCTTCATCTTCGCGTAGTTCGCCTCGCCCGCCAGCTCCTGGATCACGTGCGAGCCGAGGTTCGAAGTCATGATGATCACGGTGTTGCGGAAGTCGACCGTGCGACCCTGACCGTCGGTCAGGCGGCCGTCGTCGAGGACCTGCAGCAGCACGTTGAAGACATCCGGGTGCGCCTTCTCGACCTCGTCGAGCAACAGCACCGAATACGGCCGGCGGCGCACCGCCTCGGTGAGATAACCGCCTTCCTCGTAGCCGACATAGCCGGGCGGCGCGCCGATCAGGCGCGCGACCGAGTGCTTCTCCATGAACTCGGACATGTCGATGCGGACCATCGCCTCTTCCGTGTCGAACAGGAATTCGGCGAGCGCCTTGCACAGCTCGGTCTTGCCGACGCCGGTCGGGCCGAGGAACAGGAACGAGCCGTTCGGCCGATTCGGATCTGACAGACCCGCGCGCGAGCGCCGGATCGCATCCGACACCGCATGCACAGCCTCGCTCTGCCCGACGACGCGCTTGCTCAGCGCCTCTTCCATGTGCAGCAGCTTTTCCCTCTCGCCTTCGAGCATCTTCGAGACCGGAATGCCGGTCCACTTCGACACGACCTCCGCGACTTCCTCGTCGGTCACTTTGTTACGCAGCAGTTTGGTCGGCTGCTGTTCGGCGCTGCTGGCCGCGGCGAGGCGCCGCTCCAGCTCGGGGATCTTGCCGTAAGAGAGCTCGGACATGCGTGCGAGGTCCTGCGCGCGTCGCGCTGTTTCCAGCTCGAGGCGTGCACGCTCCAGCTCCTGGTTGATGTGCGCGGCGCTCTGCACGGAAGCTTTCTCGGCCTTCCACACTTCGTCGAGGTCCGCGTATTCCTTTTCCAGCGCTTTGATCTGGTCGTCGACCGCCGTGCGGCGCTTTTTCGACGCTTCGTCGGATTCTTTTTTCAGCGCTTCGCGCTCGATCTTGAGCTGGATGATGCGGCGCTCGAGGCGGTCCATCGACTCGGGCTTGGAATCGATCTCCATGCGGATGCGCGAAGCCGCTTCATCGATCAGGTCGATCGCCTTGTCCGGCAGCTGGCGGTCCGAGATGTAGCGATGCGAGAGAGTTGCCGCGGCGACGATCGCGGGATCGGTGATGGTGACGCCGTGGTGGACTTCGTAGCGCTCTTTGAGGCCGCGCAGGATCGCGATCGTGTCCTCGACCGACGGCTCATTGACGAGCACCTTCTGGAAGCGCCGCTCCAGCGCCGCGTCCTTCTCGATGTACTTGCGGTATTCGTCGAGCGTGGTCGCGCCGACGCAATGCAGCTCGCCGCGCGCTAGTGCGGGCTTGAGCATGTTGCCCGCGTCCATCGCGCCTTCCGCTTTGCCCGCGCCGACCATTGTGTGCAGTTCGTCGATGAACAGAATGACCTGGCCTTCCTGCTTTGCGAGGTCGTTGAGCACCGCCTTGAGGCGCTCTTCGAACTCGCCGCGATACTTGGCGCCGGCGATCAGCGAGCCCATGTCGAGCGCGAGAATGCGCTTGCTGCGCAGGCCTTCCGGCACTTCGCCGTTGACGATGCGCTGCGCGAGGCCTTCGACGATCGCGGTCTTGCCGACCCCCGGCTCGCCGATCAGCACAGGATTGTTCTTGGTGCGCCGCTGCAGGACCTGCACGGTGCGGCGGATCTCGTCGTCGCGGCCGATGACCGGATCGAGCTTGCCCTGCTCGGCGCGCTCGGTGAGGTCGACCGTGTACTTCTCGAGCGCCTTGCGATTGTCCTCGGCGTTCGGGTCCGTGACCTTCTCGCCGCCCGTGACGTCCTCGATTGCCTTCTCGATCGAGCCTTTCACGGCGCCGGCATTGCGCAGGATCGTGCCGAGCTGACCCTTGTCCTCGAGCGCCGCGAGCACGAACAGCTCGCTGGAGATGTACTGGTCGCCACGCTGCTGCGCGATCTTGTCGGTGACGTTGAGAATGCGGTTCAGCTCGTTCGAGATGTGTACCTCGCCGCTGGAACCCTCGACCTTCGGCAGGCGATCGAGCGCCTCACCCAGCTGCGAGCGCAGCAGGTTGACCTTGGTGCCGGCCTTGTCGAGCAGGTGCCTGACCGAGCCGCCCTGCTGATCCAGCAGGGACGTCATCACGTGTAGCGGCTCGATGTACTGGTGATCGCGGCCGACCGCGAGCGACTGGGCGTCTGCCAGCGCCAGCTGGAACTTGCTTGTGAGTTTGTCCATCCGCATGGCGGCAAATGTAGGGGATAGGCCCCGGAATTCAACCCTGCAGGTCGGGCATTAGCCCGACTTTTCAGTGGGCCAGGGAGTGGCTGACGTAGATCACGGCCACGCCCAGCACGATAAAGACGAACTGGCGGACGCCGGAGCCGGCGTCGACGCGGCGGTGCAGGCCCGGGATCAGGTCCGCGACGGCGATGTAAAGGAAGCTGGCGGCGGCAAGGGAGATTGCGTACGGCAGGACCTGGTTGACCGGGCCGAGCGCGAAATAGGCCGCGACGCCGCCGACGACAGACGTGAGGCTGGTCAGCAGGTTCAGCGTCAGGGCGCGCAGGCGCGACATGCCGCCGTGGAGCAGGATTGCAAGATCTCCAACCTCCTGCGGAATCTCATGCGCAATGACCGCGAGCGCGGTGACGATGCCGAGATGCACGTCGGTCATGAACGCCGCCGCGATCAGCACGCCGTCGAGGACGTTGTGGAAACCATCTCCAATGAGAATGAGCGAGGCGGACGCGGCATCGCGGTGCGCGTCGGTCGCGTGGACGTGACCATGCACGGGCGGCACATGGCCTTCGCAAACTTCCTGGTGGCAATGCCGCCACAGCACCATCTTTTCCAGCACGAAAAATACCAGCAGGCCGGCGAGCAATGTCAGCCCGACATTGTGAGTGCCGGAAATGCCCGCCTCCTCGATCGCGTGCGGCAATAGACCCAGCAACGCGGCGCCGAGCAACGCGCCGGTCGCGAAGCTGACGAGATGCGGCAACACTCGCGTCCGCACCCGTTCGGGCGCGACCAGGAACAGCGACGCCGCGAGCGCACTGAGAGCGCCACCGAGTGCGGTGAACAGCACGATCCAGGCAAGCAGATGCATTCTTATTTCATCCAGACCAGCGTCGCCATGCGCCCGGTGGTCCCGTCGCGGCGATAGGAGAAGAAGCGGTCGCGATCGGCGTAGCAGCGAAATCCGCCGCCGAAGACCTGCGTGACGCCGAGCCGTGAGAGCGCGCGACGCGCGAGATCATAGAGATCCGCCTGCCAGCGGCCGCGCGCGTTCAATTTGAATGCGAGCTCGTTGTCCGCGGATCGCGCCAGAAATTGCTCGCGAACTTCGTTGCCGACTTCGAACGCTTCCTGCTCGATCGCGGGCCCTAGCCACGCGAGCACGCGATCAGGCGCGACACCCATCGCGCTCACTGCGCTGTCGAGAACACCACCCGCGAGTCCACGCCAACCGGCATGAGCAGCCGCGACGCGAGTGCCATCGGCATCGCAGAAGACCACCGGCAAACAATCCGCCGTGAGCACTGAACACGCCTGACCTGCGAAGCGCGCGAACGAAGCGTCTGCCTTCGGCACCGGCTCATGCGGACCTGCTTCGACGACAGTCGTACCGTGAACCTGATTCAACCAGAGCGGCTCGCGCGACAAGCCGAGTTCCATGCGCAGCCGCACCCGGTTCTCGCTGACCGCCGGCGCGTCGTCGCCGACGTGCGCGCCGAGATTCAAGCTCTCGTAGGGCCCGACGCTGACGCCACCGACACGCGTCGTTGCAATCGCGCGCACGTTCGACGGCGCCGGCCAATCGGCTTCGATGAGTTGCAGGTCGGTCATTTCTTCTTCTGATCTTCAGCAAGCACGCGCAGCAGCGCCTGCATGTCATCAGGCAACGCAGCGTCGCACCGAATCGGCTTCTCCGTTACGGGATGTGCGAATGCGAGACTCGCGGCGTGCAGCGCCTGGCGACGGAACGCACGCAACGCTTCGATGAGCTGCGGCGAAGCTCCCTTCGGCAGCAGCAAGCGACCGCCGTACACGCGATCGCCGACGAGCGGATAGCGGATGTGAGCCATGTGCACGCGGATCTGATGTGTGCGTCCGGATTCCAGTTTCAAGCGCACGTGAGTGTGCGCGCGATAGCGATGGAGCACACGATAGTGCGTAACGGCCTCGCGACCGTCCTCGCGAATCGCCATGCGCACGCGATCGACGGGATGCCTGCCAATCGGCGCTTCGACCACGCCGCCACCCGTCATTACACCCATGCAGACCGCCTCGTATTCGCGCTCGACTTCGCGAGCCTCGATCGCTCGCACGAGCGCCGCATGAGCTTCGAGCGTGCGGGCGACGACCATCAGCCCGCTCGTGTCCTTGTCGAGCCGATGCACGATGCCGGCCCGCGGTACCTGTGCCAGCTTCGGGTCCAGGTGCAAGAGTGCGTTCTGCAGCGTGCCCGCCTGGTTGCCGGCGCCTGGATGCACCACCAGCCCCGCCGGCTTGTTCAGGACCAGGACGTGGCGGTCCTGGTGGACGATATCCAGCTCGATCTGTTCAGGCTCGACCCCGCCGGCCTCCTCGACCACGGCGCTGACGCGGACTTGCTCCCCGCCGAGAACCTTGTCCTTGGGCCGGAGCTTCTCACCGTCGACGAGCACCTGCCCGGCCTCGATCCACTCCTTGATGCGGGTCCGGGAAAAGTCGCTCAGCAGCTCCGCCAGCACCTGATCGAGGCGCTGGCCGGCATATTCGTCGGGAACAGTGAGACTGCGCTGGATCGGTTCAGACATGGGGCTCGGACACGGGGTAGAGGAACTAAAGGACGAGCCTGCCGACAAAGAAAGGACCCGGCTATACTCGCCCGCCTTGCCTGACGCCCGGACTTCGAAGAAATGGCGACGAATTCTCGCATGCGCATCCTCGTTTTGACCACGGTGGCCCTGTTCCTGGCCCTGTCCGGCTGCGGCGGCAACCGCTCACGCGCGCCGGTCGGCAATGCCGAAAAGCTCTACGACATGGCCAAGCGCGCCTGCGACAACGGCAACTACAAGGACGGCATCCAGTATTACGAGCAGCTCGAAGCGCGCTTTCCGTTCAGCAACGAGGCGCGCCAGGGCCAGCTGGACCTGATGTGGGCCTACTACAAGAATCGCGAGCCGGAGTCGGCAATCGACCAGGCCGACCAGTTCATCCGCGAGAATCCGGCACACCCGCGCATTGATTACGCGTACTACATCAAGGGACTGGTGCAGTTCGAGCGCAATCCGAACTTCCTCGAGCGCTGGTTCAACGCCGACCTGTCGGAGCGCCCGCCGATCGACGCGCGCAAGTCGTTCCAGGCGTTCCAGACGATCCTCGAGCGCTTCCCGAACAGCGAGTACGTCGAGGACTCGCGCCGGCGCATGATCTTCCTGCGCAACCGCCTTGCGAGCTACGAGGTTTACGTCGCCGATTACTACCTGAAGCGCGGCGCGTGGGTCGGCGCGATCAACCGCTCCAAGTACGCGATCGAGAACTACGACGGCGCGCCGCAGATCAAGCGCGCGCTCGAAATCATGGCGCAGGCGTATCACAGGCTCGGCATGGATGACCTCGCGGCGGATAGCGAGAAGGTGCTGAAAGAGAACTACGCTAACGCCGATGCGGTCGACAAGAAGAAGAGCTGGTGGAAGATCTGGTGAGCTGATTCCCTCGATGCTGGTCGGGCTTCAGCCCGCCTCTCCTCCTGCGCGAGTTGATGCAGTCGCCGGTACCGAAGTCGAGGCTCAGCGGATTCACCGCCGATCTCGATGATTAGGCCTGCCGCTATTTCCTGTACACCGAGCCGAACCGGTCGCTCGTTCGGGGAATCGCCCTTCACGGTTCACCCAGATCGCGGCAATTGAGCCGCATCCCGCTGCGCCCGCCGGGTGTGAGCGTGCAATCAACGTTGCTGATGAACAGAACGAATACCAGCGCACCGATGATCGCGCCCACGATCAGCAGATTCTCCAACCTGCGCTGGGTCGGCGGGTTCTTCGCAACCAGCGCGAAGCCGAACGCGCACGGGAAGAAGATGAGCAACCCCGCTTGCCAGACAGCTCGATGGAACTGGACAGGGAGGAGCTGCCGCAGGTACTCACCCACGAGCGTCAAAGACAACAGCACGACCGCAGCCGCGACCGCGAGCTTGATGAGAACTCTGAGTAAGCCGGCAACCATCGGCGTGTCTACGGCACCTGATAGCTGCGATTGGGCTCGAGGAGCTCGGCGGCGTTCATGGTAGTCGCATCGTGCTCCACCGCTTCCCCGTGTGCGCTCGCTACGCCCACGGCCGCTGCAATCTCGATCAGAAGTTTGCGCATCCTGCCCTGCTTCGCCGATTTCTCCGTCCGCGAAGCGTACTTATCTGTTCAGCGGCCGGGCACGACGCCGGTCACAATTGCCGTGCCACTACTTGTCCGATTTCAGCTTGAGCCGCCGCCGAACCGGACCGCGCAAGGCGAAGCCCACGGCCATT
Organism: Steroidobacteraceae bacterium; assembly: GCA_044866955.1. Lineage (GTDB taxonomy): Bacteria > Pseudomonadota > Gammaproteobacteria > Steroidobacterales > Steroidobacteraceae > Steroidobacter. The sequence goes on along the minus strand of JBIOUH010000108.1, from coordinate 1,278 downwards.
CCCACCAGTCCTGCCGCATAAGGAATGAGGGCCTGCGCCACGGCATACGCGTCGCGCCAATGCACGTAAACCTCGCTGCGGAAGAAACTCCACAGCAACAACGCGACGTAGGTGAAGAACGCGGCGACGCGCATGGCACGATTGTCGACGACCGCGAGCACCAATCCCGCGCAAAGTCCAAGAATGAAACGCGGCACGCTCAGCATCGGCAGCAGCCGCCACGCCGAGTCGACAGCATCGCTCGAAAAAATTCCGAATAGCTGCGGACCGACGAAGGACCACTCGGCCGCAACGAGCGCGACGAGAACAGCCATGGTCACCGAACGATCGGACTGCGGCGTCGGCTTCATGCTCGGGTGCGATACCCCGACGTGATCGGATAGCGCCAATCTCTGCCGAACGCGCGATCGCTGATGCGAATGCCCGGCGGCGCTTGCCGGCGCTTGTACTCGTTACGCTTCACCATCTCGAGCACGCGGCCGACAGTCGCCCGATCGAAACCGCGCGCGGAGATTTCGTCGACCGACAGATTCTCTTCGATGAACAGCTCGAGGATCGGATCGAGCACTTCGTACGGCGGCAGCGAATCGGAGTCCTTCTGATCCGGCCGCAGCTCGGCAGACGGTGGACGCTCGATGACGCGCGGAGGAATGACCTGCGCAATCGAGTTGCGATAGTGCGCGAGCCGGTACACGAGCATCTTGCTGCAGTCCTTGATCGGCGCGAAACCGCCGGCCATGTCGCCGTACAGCGTGGCGTAGCCGACAGCCATCTCGCTCTTGTTGCCCGTCGTAAGCACCATGCGGCCGGTCTTGTTCGAGATCGCCATCAGCAGCAGGCCACGGCAACGCGCCTGAATGTTCTCTTCCGTCGTGTCCGGCGCGCGGCCCGCGAACACTTCCTTCAGTGCGCCGAGCGCCGCTTCGAACATGCCTTCGATGGAGATGACGTCGTAGCCGACGCCGAGCATGCGCGCTTCCTGCGCCGCATCGTCCCGGCTGATCTGCGCCGTGTAGCGCGACGGCATCATCACCGCGCGTACGCGATCGGCACCGAGCGCGTCGACAGCGATCGCGAGAGTGAGCGCGGAGTCGATGCCACCCGACAGACCGAGCACGACACCGGGGAATTTGTGTTTGCTCACGTAGTCACGCACGCCGAGCACGAGCGCGTTGTAGACGCTGGCCTCTTCGGACAACTCCGGCTCGATGTGGCCCGCCCGCGGCACGGCCTTCCCATCGACGAGATCGATGTCCACTGCGTAGAGCGTCTCTTTGA
>JBIOUH010000107.1:0-15678 GCA_044866955.1 Steroidobacteraceae bacterium | reverse complement strand
GGCTCCCCTTCCGAGCGCTCGCTCAGCGAGTCGATTCGCGCGCTCATCACCGCGATGGTCTCATGCAGGCTGCGGATCTCCGCGAACGTGCGCTGCATCTCATTGCACAGGTGCTGCATCCGGCGCTCCTCTGCACGGCGCCAGCGGGTGAATGCGAGCGCGAAGATCCAGAACGCGCCGAACAGCAGTGCCGCGCGGCCGATCATCATGATCGTCTCCAGAGACGGGTTGGGCAGAATCTCGAACATCGCCAGCTCCTGTGACGGCCGTCACACCGCGTCAGGAATCCGACGCCGGAATGAGGGTCCTGGAGGGGAGAAAGCAAGAATGGTGCCGACTCCTGGGCTAGAATCGGGCCGCGGGACTCAGGAGAAGAATAAATGCGGGCTCGCTCACCAGTGCGGTGTGGAATGGCGCTAGCGCTGGCGCTCTGCAGTGGCCTGGCGGTAGCAGCCGCACCCGGCGCGCCGTCCGAACCGATAGCGCTCGAAGACTTCACGCGCTACAACGCTTTCGGAACGATCAAGATATCGCCCGACGGAACGACGATCGCGGCGACCGGCGCCAGGTACGGGCACAACGTTCTGACGTTCCTCGACGTGCGCACCGCCAAGGTGCTTGCGAGCACGAGTGCCAGGCGCCCCATCAGCGAGTTTCATTGGGTCTCGAAAACGCGCGTGCTCTACAAGGTCGGGTGGTATTTCTACGCGATCGACAAGGATGGCCAGCGGCACATCGGGCTTTACGCCCCCCAGATCGAGGGCAACGCATTTCCCGACCTCGTCAGTACGCTCGAGGCCGATGACGACCACGTGATGATCGCTCAGTTCGACATCGGTCCGTCCGGTTACGCGAATCGGGATGGGAAACCGCGACTCACGCGCCTGGATGTCCTGACCGGGCGTCGGGATGAGCTCGGCAGGGCGCCGGTGAGTGCACCGACCGTGCTGGTCGATCGCAACGGCCAGGCGCAATTCGCGCTCGGCTACGATGCCGGAACGAAGCTGGCGTTGAGCTGGCGCGCCAGACCGGATGCGGCCTGGAGCGACTTCCCATTGCCTGGCTTTCGCATGGACACAGTGCGGCTGCTGCGATTCAGCACGGACAACGGCTCCGTCTACCTTGCCGGCGCACGCGCGAACGATACTTTCGCGGCGCTCTACAAACTGGACCTCGGGACGCGCAGCGTCGAGCGCGTGGCGGGAATCGACGGCGCCGACGTGCAGGACGTCGTCATGGACTTCGCCGATCGGGAAGTCATCGGCGTGCGGGGTGAGGTGGATCGAATCGAATACCGCTGGTTGAACCCCGCAAGCTCGCCGGCGCTGATCCATGGCGCGCTGGCCCGCGCGTTTCCCAATCAGGAGATCGAAACCCTGAGCGTCAGCGACGACGGCAGTCGCGCGATTCTCTTCGTCAGCTCGGACGTCAATCCCGGCGACTACTACCTCTTCGATACCCGCACGCAGAAAGCCGATTTCATATCGGCCACCTGGAGCTCGATCGACGCACGGCGCATGCAGCCGCGGCGGGCCGTTCAGATCAAAGCCCGCGATGGACTCACGCTGCACGCATACGTGACGGCGCCCGCCGGCGAAGGCAGCCATCCACTCGTCGTGCTCGTTCGCGACCGACCCCACGACACGCGGGAACACTGGCGTTTCGACTGGCAATCCCAACTGCTCGCCAGTCGCGGCTACGCCGTGTTGCAAGTGAACTTTCGCGGAACTCCCGGCTTCGGACCGGACTTCAAGGCCGCCGGCTATCGCGAATGGGGTCGCGCCATGCAGGATGACCTGACGGATGCCACGCGCTGGGCGATCGAGCAGAAGATTGCGCCGGCGGATCGCATCTGCATCATGGGTGTCGGCTACGGCGGCTATGCGGCGATCATGGGAGCGGTGCGGGAGCCGAACCTGTATCGCTGCGCCATCGGCTACGGTGGCATCTACGATCTCCAGGTCTACGCCCATTACGCGGACCTCGCTCGTCCGATCACTCGCCAACTGTACGTCGATCAGGTGCTGGGCTCGGACGTCGACGACTTGAAGGCGCGCTCACCGATCAATAGCGTCGACAAGATCAACATCCCGGTGCTCCTGCTGCACGGCGAAGGTGACAGGGATCTCAATGTCGTGCCGGCGAAGCGGTTGAAGGCGGCGCTGCGCGTGCAAAGGCAGAGCAGAGAGACCGTCGAGTGGCTGGACCTGGGTCGGCAACCCAATCCCGTCTACGACGACGATACACGGCGCGAGGTGTGCGAGCGCATTCTCGCGTTCCTCGACCGCAGCCTGAAGTGATCAGGGCCTAGGAGGCCCACTCGCGAGCGAACACTTTCACCGGATCGCCCGGCCTGACTTCCATCTCGCGTTCGAACGTCATTCCCGCCTTCTCCAGCACGCGGATCGAGCCGGTGTTGTCCGGCGAGACGATTGCGAGGATGCGCTTCAGGCCGAAGACGCGACGGCCGTGATCGAGCACCCCGGCGGCCGCCTCGTATGCGTAGCCCTTGCCGCGGAACTCCGGCAGGAACGCGTAGCCGACGTCGACGTCCGGCAGCGTGTCGCGCTTGATCAGCCCGCACATGCCGGTCGGCATGCCGCTGTTGCGCTCCTCGACGCGATACATGCCGAAGCCGAAGCGTTCGTACATGTCGAGCGGCCCCTCGCGCAAGTAGCGGCGAGCGCCGTCGAGGTCGCGCACGTTCTTGTCGCCGATGAAGCGCAGCCAGGACGGGTCGTTGACGAGGCGGAAGATGAACTCCGCGTCGTCCAGCGTGAGGCGCCGCAGGATGAGGCGATCGGTTTCGAGGACGTGCATGCGCACATGGTAGCAAGAGTCAGTTACGGCAACCGACCCGCTGCCTGCGGTGTGGGCGGTTTCGCCAACGACGCTTCGGTCGTCGCGGGCTGAGGCAGCGCGGTTGGCACCGCCGCCGGGGCTTCCTCCTCGCTCTGCCCTCTCTCGCCTGCATAGTCGCCTTCCGGCTTGCTGCTGCCGCCGAGAATCACCAGCACGACGCGTCGATTGGCATTACGTCCTTCCGGCGTCGCATTGCTCTGCACCGGCCGGTTCTCTCCCAGACCTACGACAGCGAGACGCGCGGGATCCATGCCAGCGCGCGTAAACAAGTGCACGACGCTCGCGGCGCGCGCCGACGAGAGCTCCCAGTTCGACGGGAACGCCGGCTTGTTGATCGGGCGGTTGTCCGTATGTCCCTCGACGCGAATCGAGTTCGGGAAAGGCTGCAACGTCTCGGCCAGCTGCGTGAGCACCTGCTCCGCCGGCGGCGACAGCGTCGCGACGCCGCTCGGAAACAAGATATCCGTCTGAATCTCGACCTCGACCCAGGTGCCGTGCCGGCGCACGACGATGAGCTCGCGGTCGATGAGATCCGACATCGCCTGCTCGACCTCCGCGGCAACGCTCGCCAGCTCGTCGCTCTGCGCGGAATCGATGTCCGGCGTGGACGTGCGCTGCGCCATTGCGATCGGCTGGATCGCCGTGTGCGCCTGACTGTCGATCAGCGGCTTCTGCACCATGCTGATGATCGGATCTGTGCCCGGACCCGCCTGCTTCTCACCGACCTGGATCGGCTCGAGCGTCTTAGGCGCGCCCTGGAATGCGGCGACCAGCGAGTCGGAGAGCACGCGGTACTTGCCCTCGTTGACCGAAGACATCGCGTACATGACGACGAAGAACGCGAGCAGCAGCGTGATCAGATCGCCGTACGGGATTGCCCACGCCTCGTGATTGGCGTGCTCTTCGTGTTTGTGACGGCGGGCCATGATTGAGTGAGAAGCGATTGGCGGTTAGCGGTTGGTGCAGGGGGTATGAGACGAGTCGGCTTCAAAATTTGAGCGTCAATGTGAAAGTGAGTTTCCGGATCTCCACTAACCGCCAACCGCAAACCGCTTCTAATGAAGGTACCCCTGCAGCTTCGACTCGATCGCCCTTGGATTCTCGCCCTGCGCGATCGAGATCATTCCTTCGATCACCATCTCGCGCGACTCGCTCAGGCCGGCGATCGCAACCTTGAGCTTGTTCGCGACCGGCAGGAAGAACAGGTTCGCGAGCCCGATGCCGTAGATCGTCGCGACGAACGCCGCGGCGATGCCGTGACCGAGCTTGCTCGGGTCCGCGAGGTTCTGCATCACGGCCATGAGGCCGAGCACCGCGCCGATGATGCCGAGCGTCGGCGAGTAGATGCCCATGCCCTCGAACACTTTCGCTGCGCGCGTATCGGATTGTTCGCGCACGTGCAGATCCACTTCGAGGGTGCTGCGGATCATGTCCGGCTCGCTGCCGTCGATCACCAGTTGCAGGCCCTTGCGCACGAAGTCGTCCGGCTCGCGCTCGATCACCGGCTCCAGGCCGAGCAGACCTTGCTTGCGCGCGGTGTTGCTCCACTCGACCATCTTCTTGATCAGATCAGCGCGCCGCACCGAAGGCGGCTTGAAGACCCACGGCAGAATGCGCATCGCATGCTTCATCACCGGGAGCGGCGTCTGCACGAAGATCGCAGCGATGGTTCCGACGACGACGATCATGAACGCCGCCGCGGAGAGCAGCGCTTTGATGCCCGCGCCCTTGAGCACCGCGCCGACGAGAATCGCGCAGGTCGCCAGAACCAGGCCGATCAAGCTCAGGATATCCATGAGGGATCAGACCCCCAGGCCCGAGAGCAGCGCGTCGACGTCCTGCTGACCGCTCACTGACGGCCCGCTATTGATGCCGGGGATCGGCGGGCCGAAGCCGCGCCGCGTTTCGTCGGAGACCGGCCGCGTGCGCGCGCCCACCTTCGACAGGCGCACCAGGTCGGTGAGCGCGATCTCGAGCTCCGTGACGAGCTTCGTCACGCCGCGGATGATCTGGCCGGTCAGGTCCTGGTAGCCCTGCGCGACCAGCACCTCGGAAAGATTCACGCGGACCGTCTCCATGTCCGAGCGCGTCGCCTGCAGGAAGGCGTCCATATCGCGCACCATGCGATGGAAGTCTTCCACGGCGATCTTGCGATCGCGGAAGCGTTGCCACGGTTCGACCAGCTCTTCGGCCGAGCGCGCGGTGCGCTCCGCCAGCGGACCGGACTTCTCCACCAGATCGAGCGTGCGATGCGCCGCCTCGTCGGTGAGCTTGAGAACGTGATCGAGACGCAGGCGCGCGTTGGGCACATCTTTCTCAGCGAGATCGGCGAGGCGTGAGTCGACGCGGAAGCGCTGCAGCGCGGACTGCAGGTCGCCAGTGAGCTTGCGCAGATCGAGGAACATCATGCGCTCGCGCCGCTGCAGCAGCGTGTCGAGCTCAGCGTAGAACAGCGCCTCGTCGCCGGCAGCGAGCGCGTCGGAAAGCGCGGCGATGGTGGCGCCGAACTCTTCGCGCAAGGGGATCGTCGTGCCGGTCGTCATGCATGTACTCTTTTGGCCGGCGCTCAGCTCGCCTGCCCCAGGATCTTGTCGATCTTTTCTTTCAGCGTGATCGCGGTGAACGGCTTGATCACATAACCGTTCACGCCCGCCTGCGCGGCTTCGATGATCTGCTCGCGCTTCGCTTCGGCCGTGAGCATCAGCACCGGCATCTTCGCTAGCGCCGGATCGGCGCGCACCGCCTTCAACAAATCGAGCCCGGGCATGCCGGGCATGTTCCAGTCCGTCACCAGGAAGTCGAAGCCGCCCGACTTCAGCATCGGCAACGCAGTCTGGCCATCGTCGGCCTCCTGCACGTTGGCGTAGCCCAGGTCGTTGAGCAGGTTCTTCACGATTCGACGCATCGTGGAGAAATCGTCGACGACCAGGAACCGCAGATTCTTACTCACCTCTCCATCTCCTCCTGTGTAGGTCAGGCTTCAGCCTGACGCTCCCGCCCGATCTCTCCAGTCCACGAGCCGCGCCTTCAGCCGCACCAGCGCCTGCCCATGCAGCTGGCACACGCGCGACTCGGTGACTTTCAGCACCGCGCCGATTTCCTTCAGGTTCAGCTCGTCGTCGTAGTACATCGACATGACCAGCCGCTCCCGCTCCGGCAGCTCCTTGATCGCACCCGCGAGCGCCATGCGAAAACCGTCGTGGGTCGCGTCGAGGAACGGATCCGCGCTCTCGTCCTCGATGCGACCCATCAGCGAGTCGTCTTCGCCGTTGCTGTCGTCGAGACTCGCAATCCGGCAACTCGCAGCGTCGTGGGCGATCCTGTGGTACTCGTCCAGCGACACACCCATCTTGTCCGCGATCTCGGTGTCACGAGCTTCGCGTCCGAACTCCGCCTCGATCTCGCGCACCGCGGCCGCTGCTGCGCGCGCCTTGCGATGCACCGAGCGCGGCGCCCAATCGAGCTTGCGCAATGCGTCGAGCATCGCGCCGCGGATCCGAATACCCGCGTACGTCTCGAAGCTGGCACCGCGGTCGGCCGTGTAATTGGCCGCCGCCTCCAGCAGGCCGAGCATCCCGGCCTGGATCAGATCCGCGACCTCCACCGACGCGGGCAACCGCCCCGCCAGGTGATACGCGATCCGCTTCACCAATTCCGCGTTGCCGATGACGAGCGCATCCGTGTTGCGTGCGGCGGAGCCGGCCTTGTAAGCGCGCAAGCCGCTCATCGGACCACCTCCAGCCGGGCCTGGGGCTTGCGCACCAGACGCTCCACGAAAAACTCGAGATTGCCCCGCGGGCAATCCGGCACAGGCCACTTATCGGCCTTGAGGGCCAATTTCTTAAATGCCCGCGATGCGGGACATGAGGGAAACGCTGCAGTCACCGGACGCTGCTCACGAATTGCCCGCTTCAGGTACGGGTCTTCAGGGATTTCCCCTGCGTACTCCAGGGTGACATCCAGGAATCGGTTGGCCACCCGCTGGAATTTCTGGAACAAGGCCTCCCCTTCCCCCGGCGACCGCGTCTGATTGGCGAGCACGAAGAACCGGCTGACGCCGTGATTGCGGCTCAGCACTTTCGCCAGTGCGTACGCGTCCGTCATCGAAGCCGGCTCGTCGCACACGACAAGAAGCACGTGCTGCGCGGCCTGAGTGAACTGGAGAACGCTGTGCGCGATGCCTGCAGACGTGTCGACGATCAACATGTCGATGCGCGCAGTCAGAGCGCTGAACGCCTGCACGAGTTGCAAGTGCGCGGCTGCGGGAAGATTCGCGAGCTCAGCGATGCCGGAGGCGCCGGGCACGACGTTCACGCCGTACTGCGATTCCACGATGATCTCGTCGAGCGTGCGCTCGCCCGCGAGCACCTGCGCCATCGTGTGACGCGGCGAGAGGCCGAGGAACACGTCGACGTTGGCAAGGCCGAGGTCGCCGTCGAGCAGCATCACACGCTTGCCGGTCGAGCCGAGCGCCGTCGCGAGATTCACGGCCACGCTGGTCTTGCCCACGCCGCCCTTGCCGCCGGTGACCGCGATCACCTGCACGGGGCCGGGGCTGGCCGAGCGCTTCAGACCGGTTGCTTGAACTGATTGCATTCCGTCACTCCGTCACTTCGTCACTTGTTCTATGCGAGCGCATGCGCCACTGAGCCGAACCTTCTCTGCAGCAGATCCTCGTCCGCATTCGCGCCGGCCTTCTTCGAAAGGTCGACTGCGCGCGCGATGAGCTGATGCGAGCGCGCCGGACTGAGATCTTCGGGAACCTGTTGGCCGTCGCTGAGATAAGCGATCGGCAGCTTCGCGCGGATGAGCGCGGACATCGTGCCGCCGAGGCTCGTCGCCTCGTCGAGCTTCGTGACGTTGCACGTCGTCGGCCGCGCCGGCGCGAACTTCTCCAATGCTTCTTCGATCGCGCCCGCTTGCGCGGCAGCGCAGATCACGAGACTGGTCTCGATCCGATCGCTTGCGTTCGCCAGCGTCTCGAGCTCGTTCGCCAGGCGGGGATCGCGTTGACTCAAGCCGGCGCTATCGATCAACACCAGGCGACGATCCCCGACGTGATCGAGCGTTTCGGCAAGATCCGCTGCGCCATCGATCGCGTACGCCGGCACACCGAGCAGGCGACCGAGCGTGTGAATCTGTTCCTGCGCGCCGATGCGGATGCAGTCCGTCGAGATGAGCGCGAGATCGCGCGGACCATTGCGCAGCACCCAACGTGCAGCGAGCTTCGAGATCAGCGTGGTCTTGCCGACGCCCGTCGGACCGACCATCGCGACGACGCCGCCGCTTTCCATCCAGCGCTCGCCGACCGTCTCGATGCGACGTGTGAGCATTGCAAGCGCAAGGCGCTGCGCCTCGGCGAGCTCCATTCGCTGCGGCAGCTGACTCACCAGCTCGCCGGAGAGATCGTGTGCGATGCCGAGCACTGTCAACTGACGCAGCAGCTCCGTCTGGATCGGCGCACGACGCGAAAGATCGTTCCACGCCAGCGTCGCGAGCTGCGTCTCCAGCAAGTGACGCAGGGTCCGCAGTTCTTGATTAGCATCAGACGGTAAGCTACTGATTTCATGACGCTCTTGCTCACCCTGAAAGCGCTGAGCAAGCGCCGCGTAATCCGCCGCAGTCGGGATGCGCGATTCGACTCGCGAGGGCTCGTTGCCTTCGATCGAGGACTCGACGTCGACGTCGTAGTCGACAGCCGCGACGACTTCGACGCCGCCGCTGATTCGACGACTCGAAAGAATCACCGCATCCGGACCCTGCGCATCGCGCACCTGGCGCAGCGCCTGTCGCATATCCGCAGCGCGATAGTGTTTGATCTTCATTCCACCTTATCTCCCAACCGCGGTCACCAGACGCACCTTGCGGTTGTCCGGTATCTCGTTCCACGCGAGCACGTGCATGCCCGGCACCACCGAGCGCATGAAGCGTGCGAGCGTCTGTCTCAATTGCGGCGGCACCAGCAGCACTGCCGGCTCGCCAGTCATTTCCTGTCGTTGTGCAGCTTCGGCAAGACGCCGCTGCATGCGCTCTGCGAGACCGGGCTCGAGGCCCGGCGTCGCGGCGTTGTTGCCCGCGAGGGAATTCGTGAGCAGCTGTTCGAGATCGGGCTCGAGCGTGATGACCGGCAGCTCCGTCGACATGCCTGCGATGTCCTGCACGATCTGGCGGCCGAGCGCGACGCGAACCTGCGCCTGCAACTGCGCCGGGTCCTGCGTGCGCGTCGCGTGCTCGGCGAGCGTTTCGACGATCGTGCGCATGTTCTTCAGCGGCACGCGCTCGGAGAGCAGGCCCTGCAGCGTGCGCACGACCGTGCCGAGAGGCAGCAGTTTCGGCGTGAGATCTTCGACGAGCTTCGGCGCGGACTTGCCGAGCGCGTTGAGCAGCTGCTGCACCTCTTCGTGACCGAGCAGCTCGTGCGCATGACTCTGCACGACATGGCTGAGGTGCGTCGCGATGACCGTGCTCGCATCGACGACCGTGAATCCGAGCGTCTGCGCGTGGTCGCGTGCAGAGGGTTCGATCCACACTGCTTCCATGCCGAAGGCGGGATCGCGCGTCTCGATGCCCGAGAGCTTGCCGAACACTTTGCCCGGATTGATCGCGAGCTCGCGCTCGGGATAGATGACGCCCTCGCCCACCGGCACGCCGGCGAGATTGATGCGATAGGAATTCGGCGGCAGGTCCAGGTTGTCGCGGATGTGCACGGCCTGCACCAGGAAGCCGAGATCCTGAGTGAGCTTGCGGCGCACGCCGCGAATACGAGCCAGCAGATCGCCGCCCTGCGCCTTATCGACCAGCGGCACCAGTCGGTAGCCGACTTCGAGGCCGATGATGTCGACGGGCTGCACGTCTTCCCACGTCAGCTCGCGCGATTCGGGCGGCGGCGCCGCTGCTGGCGCCGGCGCGCTCTCGACCGGATCCACCGGCTTGAGCGATCTCTTATGAAGCAGCCACGCGCCGCCGCCGCAAAGCGCTGCCATCAGGAGGAACGGGACGTTCGGCATGCCGGGGATCAGGCCCATGACCGCGAGCAGCGCCGCTGCGATTGCCAGCGCGCGCGGCTGACCGAGCAGCTGCTTCGCGAGCTCGCCGCCCATGTCCTGGGCACGCGACATACGAGTCACGATCAACGCGACTGCGGTCGAGAGCAGCAGCGCCGGAATCTGTGCGACCAGGCCGTCGCCGATCGAGAGCAGCGTGTACACGCGCGCGGCGTCGCTGAACGACATGTCGTGGCCCATCACGCCGATCGCGAGTCCGCCGAGCATGTTGATGATGAGGATCAGGATGCCCGCCGTCGCGTCGCCGCGGACGAACTTGCTCGCACCGTCCATCGAGCCGTAGAAGTCCGCTTCCGCGCGCACCTCGGCGCGGCGATTGCGGGCTTCATCCTGCGTGATCAGGCCGGCGTTGAGATCGGCGTCGATCGCCATCTGCTTGCCGGGCATCGCATCGAGGGTGAAGCGCGCGGTAACTTCCGAGATGCGTCCCGCGCCCTTGGTCACGACGATGAAGTTGATGATCGTCAGGATCGCGAACACGATCACGCCGACCGCGTAGTTGCCGCCGATCACGAACTCGCCGAAGGACTCGATGACCCGGCCCGCCGCGTGGCTGCCGGAGTGCCCGTGAAGTAGAACGACGCGCGTCGAGGCGACGTTGAGCGCCAGGCGCAGCAACGTGGCGAGCAGCAGGACCGTGGGGAACACGCCGAAGTCGAGCGGCCGCGAGACATAGAACACCGCCATGACCACGATCAGCGACAAGGCGATGTTGAAAGTGAACAGAACGTCGAGCGCCAGCGGCGGCAACGGCAGGATGACCATCGCCAGCGCCGCGAGCACGCCCAGCGGCACGCCGATCCCGGAGCGGATCAGCGATTTGAGGTCGAGACTTGTAGCCGTAGCAGCCATGAGTTACCTGCGCCAAAACGTCGGCGCGTTGACACCACCCGTACAGGTGCAATCGCCGGGCCACGGCATGCCGGCGGCGGCGGGACGAAGTCACAGTTTGGAAAGCAGGCGTTAGGGGAAAGGCTGAGGGAGGTGGGTGCCGGGAAAAGAAGAGAGGGGAAACTGAGCGCCGCAGCAAATGAGGCCGCTGAAGCTTGGCTTGATGTGGTCAAGCCTTAGCCTGACGTGGCTGAAGCTCTCCTTCAGCGAGCGGCGAGATAGTCAGGCTCTATCCACCGCCACTGCACGATCCTTGAAGCCCCCGGCTGCGCCTAGGGCGCGAACTGACTCAGATCGCGGATCTGCACGAAGCCGAAGCAGTCCAGTGATGAAGTGCACTGCACAGACAGATCGAGGGTGGAACCGATCACCAACCACCTGTTGAACAATGCCATCGAGGAATCCTGCTCGATGTAGCCGGATGCAAGCCCCCGCGCGGTGAGCGTCGAGCCGTCGCGGGAGTACGTGAAGGTGAGGCCGGGGGAGAAATCGAAAATGTCCGGATCTCCCGCAAAGGACTGCACGCCGGCGTCGATTGCTACATGCCGATCGGACATGGAGATGCGGCGGCCGAAATTCCAGTAGTTGAAAGACTCGTCCGATCGCGGCCGCAGCTTGAACACCTGCACGTACTGCCCGCCGACCCGCACGAAGCCGTATGCCGCACCGCCAGCAGCCGAAGGGTCCGCACTGGTGCCGGGGGAGCAGAATTGGCCGACTGAGCCTGCGTAACAGTCGTGGAATGGAGCGCCGACGAGGATCAGGTCGCGATCGATCGCGACGGCCGCGCCAAACGAATCGACGGGCGAGCTGTCGGCGCCGACCAGTTTTTGCGTTCGGACCCAGGTGCCATCGCTCTTGCGCTTGAACACGAATGCTGCGTTGTGCTGGCCTCCGCCTACCACGACCGTATTTCCTGCTACGCCGACGTCTCCCCCGAACAGGTCTCCCGGAAAACTCCCGGACGCCCGCAAGGTCGCGCGCATGACGAACTTGCCGTTCGAAGCCCGCTCATAGATGTAGGCCACGCTCGGGCCGCTGACGGAGGGCGAACCGATTGCGAGAATTCCATTCTCGTAGCGCATGGTGCTGATTTCCCAGAACTTCAGTGGACCGTCTTTCGGTGGCGGCGGAATCTGCTGAATGTCGGTCCAGACACCATTGCTGCGCGTGAAAACATGCAGCAGCGAGGCGCTGGCGATCACGGCCACGCCATCCCGAAAAGCGATCACCTTCCCGAAGCCGTTCGTCGTGATGCCATCGGGTATCAGCGGGTCGGACACGCTGAGCGTAGCGGTGCGCTTCCAGCCAGTCGTCGTTTGCGCGTACACCGCCACGTGCGCATTCGGACGCGCCTTCGGGATACCGACGAACGCGATGCCATCACGAATGGCGACAGCGGAGCCAAAGCCCGGTGAGTTGGGACGGTCATCCTCGTCGATACAGCAAGCCGCCTCGACCGACGTCGGCTTAAGGACTGCGACTCTGCGGTGTTCCGGAAGGTCCCCGAGCGCCGGCAAACTGGTCAATGCGGTAAGAGTCATGGCGACGCACATCAGTCCGCGAGCAGCGAAATCCGACATGGTTCTTCTCCCTGAAACTCGATTGTTTGCCAGCGCTCCGTGTCAACAACGCTAGGCCGACAAGCCGCGGTTCCATCTCCTACAGACAATCTTTCGCTCCCGGCACCGGGTTGCTATTCCTGAACCTCGATATCCGGCCGCGGCGGTTTCTGACCGACCTTCAGCTGGAAGACGTACGTCAGGATCTGCGCGACGGCGATGTACAGCGTCGCCGGGATCTCGTCGCCGATGTCCACGTTCCGGAACAGCACGCGCGCGAGCGGCGGCGCTTCGAAGATCGGGACTTTGTGCTCGCCGGCGACTTCGCGGATCTTTGCGGCGATCTCGTCCGCACCCTTTGCGACCACGATCGGAGCGCGCATGCGCTTCTCGTCGTACTTCAAAGCCACTGCAAAGTGCGTCGGGTTCGTGACGACCACGTCGGCCTTCGGCACTTCCTGCATCATGCGCTGGCGCGCGAGTTGCTGCTGCAGCTGACGGATGCGGCCCTTCACTTCGGGCGAGCCTTCGCTTTCCTTGTATTCCTCGCGGATTTCCTCGCGGCTCATGCGCATCTGCTTGGCGTACTGCCACAGCTGATACGGCACGTCGATGCCCGCGATGATCAGCAGACCCGCCGAGATCAGGAGCAGCGCCTTGCCGCTGATCTGAACCGCGTGGCCGATCGCCTGCTGCAGCGGCTCGCGACCGAGCGCCATCAGCGTCGGCGCGTCGTTCCACAGCACCAGTGCCGCGACGATCGCGACGACGCCGAACTTCGCCATGGCCTTGGCGAGCTCGATGAGGCTGCGCAGCGCGAACATGCGCTTGACGCCTTCGATCGGATTCATGCGGCTGAACTGCGGCATCATCGCCTGGCCGGAGAAGCTCCAGCCGCCGAGCGCCAGCGGCGCGATGATCGCAGCCAGCGTGATCGCACCGAGCACCGGCGCGGACAACCACAAACCTTCAGCCGCGGCCTGACCAAGTGCCGGCAGCATATGCGACGCGTCCGTCGCCTCGTCGCGAGACAGCGCAAGGCTCCGACGCATCATCTCCGCCATCTGACCGGTGATCTGCCCACCAAGCAGATAGAGCGCCGCGCCGCCAACGAGCGTCACAGCCGCCGTACTGAGATCGCGCGAACGCGGGATCTGACCTTTCTTGCGCGCCTCTTCGAGGCGCTTAGGTGTTGCCTGTTCTGTGCGTTCTTGTGCGTCGTTCTCGGCCATAAAGGCTCTAGGCCGTAGCCGGAGTGAGAAGCGCCCGAACAAAGTCGAACGCCGTTTCCATCAACTCGACGAAGCTGGCCTGTACGGTAGGCAGTCCCGCGTAGACGATCAGGAGGCCGGCGATCAACGTCACCGGGAAGCCGACCGCGAACAGATTGAGCGTCGGAGCAGCGCGGCTCATGATGCCGAATGCAATATTCACGATCAGCAACGCAGTCATGCCGGGCAACGCAACGGTGAGCGCGCCGGCGAATAGCTGCGTGCCCCAGGCCGCGACATTCCACAGCGCCTGTCCATCGAGACCGCTCATGCCGATCGGCAGAGTCTTGAAGCCATTCGCGAGCAATTCGATGAGCACGAGATGGCCATTCAGCGCGAGGAACGTCAGGGTGACCATCAACATATAGAGCGTGCCAAGCACCGGCGTGCTCGCACCGCGCTGCGGATCGACGTTGAACGCGAAGCCCAGGCCCATCGTGTTGGAAAGCAGCTGCCCGCCCATGGCGAGCGCATCGAAGATCAGCTGCAGCGCGAAACCCGTCGCGACGCCGATGAGAATCTGATGAATCGCAACCAGCCCGCCTTGCAGCGAAAACACCGCGATCTGCGGCGGCGGAATGAGCGGCGCGACGATCAACGTCATCGCACCCGCGAGGAACAGGCGCAAGCGCGGCGGCACGAACTGCGCGCCGAAGACTGGCGCGGCCATGAAGCAGGCGCCGATGCGAATGAACGGCCAGATGTACTGGGCGAGCCAGAGCTCGAGTTGGCCGCTGGTGATGTTGAGCATGTCACCCAATCAACCCCGGGATGCTCTCGAAGAGCTCGCGGGTATAGCCGACGATGGTCTTCAGCATCCACGGACCGGCGACGACCAGCGTGCCGGCCATGCCGACCAGCTTCGGGATGAACGACAGCGTCATCTCGTTGATCTGCGTCGCGGCCTGGAACACGCCTACGAGCAAGCCGATGACCAGCGCTGCGAGCAGCAGCGGCATGGAGAGAAGAATCGTGATCTCCAGCGCGCGCTGGCCGATCGTCATCACCGTTTCGGGCGTCATGAATAGAAACTCGCAGCGAGCGTACCCATCACCAGGCTCCACCCGTCGACCAATACGAACAACATCAGCTTGAACGGCAGCGAGATCAGCACCGGCGAGAGCATCATCATGCCCATCGACATCAGCGCGCTCGCGACCACCAGGTCGATGATCACGAACGGAATGAAGATGAGGAAGCCGATCTGGAACGCCGACTTCAGCTCGCTGGTCGCGAACGCCGGCACCAGGATGCGCAGCGGCACGTCTTCCGGCTTATCGAACCCTTTGCCCCCCGAGATGCGCACGAACGTCGCGATGTCGCTCTCGCGCGTCTGATCGAGCATGAAGCGCTTGAGCGGCTCGGCGCCACGCTGAAGCGCCGTCGTCGCGTCGATCTGCTCGGCCATATACGGCTGGACTGCATCAGCGTTGATCTTGTCGACGACCGGGCCCATCACGAACAGCGTGAGGAACAGCGACAGGCCGATGAGCACCTGATTCGGCGGCGCCTGGCCCGCGCCGAGCGCCTGGCGCAGGATCGCGAGCACGATCACGATGCGGGTGAAGGCGGTCATCATCAGGAGGATGGCGGGCAGCAGCGACAGCACCGTCATCAGGATCAGGACCTGCAGCGTCAGCGAATACGTCTGACCGCCACCGGGGTTCGTCGTGACCGTGACCGCCGGGATGCCCGTGGCCGCGTGGGTGAGCATGGGGGCCGCGAGGCCTAACAAGATGAGTCCGGCGCGCTTCACTGCTTCTGGACTCCGAGCGACTTCAACAACATGTCCTTGAAATTGGGGGCCTGGGGCGCGCCGCCTTCTTTGATGGAACTCGAGGCTTCCGGCACCGGCGGCGCTTCGGTATTCGCGCCGACCGGAAACACATGCAGCGGTCGCACCGCACCCTGTGACACGCCGACCAGGATGTCGGTGTCGCCGACGCGCACGAGCACGGCGCTTTCCTTGACGCCCAGCGATTGCGTGGCCAGCACCTGGATGCGCGAATTGCGGCCGCGGAACAGGCC
>JBIOUH010000106.1:0-159504 GCA_044866955.1 Steroidobacteraceae bacterium | reverse complement strand
GCGGCCGATCTGCGCCTGATCGACCATGACGACGGCACCGAGCGCTGCCGCGCCTTCGATGCTTTCGTGTGCGCCCGGCGCCTCGGTTGGTTTGCCGAACCGCTTGCGCAGCGCCGGATGCAGCACGTCCTGCACGAGCGTCGATTTGCCCGATCCGGACACGCCGGTGATGCAGACGAGACGGTGCAGCGGAATTGCAACGTCGATCCCCTTGAGGTTGTGCTGACGCGCGCCGCGGATCGCAAGCGTCTGAGTGGGAGATGAGGCGTGCCCGCTCGCTGCGTCGTGCCCATTCACCTTCTTGCGTCCCAGCAGATAGTCAGCGGTGAGCGAGCGCTGCGCGTGCGGCAGCTGCGACGGCCGATCGAAGAACACCACCTCGCCGCCTTTTTCGCCCGGCCCGGGCCCGACGTCGAGAATGCGATCCGCGGCCTGCATCACCTGCGGGTCGTGCTCGACCACCAGCAGCGAATTGCCGGACTGTTTCAGGCGCTTCATCACGTCGATGACGCGACCCATGTCGCGCGGATGCAGGCCGATCGACGGCTCGTCCAGCACGAACAGCGTGTTGACGAGCGACGTGCCGAGCGCCGTCGTCAGGTTGATCCGCTGCACTTCGCCGCCGGACAGCGTTCGCGACTGCCGATCCAGCGTCAGGTAGCCGAGACCGACGTCGAGCAGGAACTTCAGGCGGCTGCGGATCTCGCGCAGCACCAGGTCGCTCGCCTGATCGAGCGGCGCGGGCAACGCCAACCGTTCGAAGAACGCCGCGCAGCGATCGATGGGCAACAGCATCAACTCGTGGATACCGACGCCCGGCAAGCGCGCGAGCGTTTCCGCACTCCAGCGCGTGCCGCACGGCGCGAATCGCGCCGCTTCCATCAGCACTGCTGCGGCATCCTGCTGCGTGCCGAGCCGCCACAAGAGAGCATCGGTCTTGAGTCGCGCTCCGCCGCAAGCCGTGCACGGCGTGTACGCCCGATACTTCGACAGCAGCACGCGGATGTGCATCTTGTACGCTTTGGTTTCCAACCACGCGAAGAAACGGCGCACGCCGTACCAGAGCTTGTCTTCCCAGCTGCCTTCGCCTTCGAGCACCCATTTGCGCTGCCCGGCCTCGAGATCGCGCCAGGGCGTGTCGAGCGGTATGCCGCGCTTGCGCGCGTAGCGCACCAGATCGTCCTGGCACTCGCGATACGACTCCGTCTGCCACGGCCGCACCGCGCCGCCGCGCAGCGTCTTGGCTTCGTCGGGCACGATGAGCCCGAAGTCGATGCCGATGATGCGGCC
The DNA here is from genome assembly GCA_044866955.1 of Steroidobacteraceae bacterium. Classification (GTDB taxonomy): domain Bacteria; phylum Pseudomonadota; class Gammaproteobacteria; order Steroidobacterales; family Steroidobacteraceae; genus Steroidobacter. The sequence goes on along the minus strand of JBIOUH010000106.1, from coordinate 158,214 downwards.
AAAGCCGCGACAGCTGTCGCAGGCGCCGAGCGGCGAGTTGAACGAGAACACGCTGGGCGTCGGCTCACGGTAGTGAATGTCGCAGTCGGCGCAGTGCAGGTCCGAGGAAAACCGCCAGACGCGCACTGCGCTCTCCGTATCATCGAGCACGCGCACGGCGACCCGGCCACGGCCGATGCGCAACGCTCCCTCCAGCGCTTCGATCACGCGATCGCGCTCGGCAGTCGCGAAGCGCACGCGATCCTGGATCATTTCGAGCGTAACGCCGGCAGCGCCGTTCGACTTGCTGCGCCCCAACAGGCGCGTGTACCCCTGCTTCTCCAGCAGGCCGAGCACTTCGGTCTCGCTGAAGTTGTGCGGCACCGGCACCGGGAACGTGATCACGATCCGGTTTTCGTGCAGCCCCTCGGCGGTCAGGCGTTCGCCGACCTCGGCGTAGATGCTCTGCGCCGAGTCGCGCCGCACCGGCGCGCCGCAATCGCGGCAACACAGTTGCGCTGCGCGCGAGAACAGGAGCTTCAGGTGATCGTTGAGCTCCGTCATCGTGCCGACCGTCGAGCGCGAGGTGCGCACCGGGTTGGTCTGATCGATGGCGATCGCCGGCGGAATGCCCTCGATGCGCTCGACCTGCGGCCGGTCCATGCGATCGAGGAACTGGCGCGCGTACGGCGAGAACGTCTCCACGTAGCGCCGCTGGCCTTCTGCGTAGATCGTGTCGAACACGAGCGACGACTTGCCCGAGCCCGACACGCCGGTGACGACGATCAGCTCGTTCGTCGGCAGCTCGAGATCGAGATTCTTCAGGTTGTTCTGGCGTGCGCCGCGGATGACGATGGAGTGCGACATGGAACCCAAAAGTGGAACCGGCGCACAACACGTTGGTGTGTGCGAAGTATTTTCAGGAGTGGGGCGGGAACCGTTCTATTCAATACCAGAAAAGTGTCACCGCGTGTCTTGTTTCGGGTAACAATGGTGTCGCCGCTGCCCGCAGCTGTTCCGAATGCCATGTCCGCACTCCCCGCCGAATCCGACAATCCTCTGCGCGACGCCGCGCTGGCGAGCGCGCTCGCCGGCATCTTTCGCGGCCGCTTCTGCGACATTCTGCTGCGCGACCGGGTCGCGAGCCCGTTTGCCGAGGGCGTAGTCGTCTACGAGCTCGGCGCGACGCGGCGCGAGCTGTGGTTCGTGCGCCGGGGCGTGGTGCGGATCGGCACGATCACGGCCGATGGCCGGGAGATCATCTACGACGTGCGCAAAGAGGGCGACGTCGTCGGCGAGCTCTGCGCGTTCGAGCCGGTGCGGCGCGACCGCGCTGTGGTCGTCGAGGAAGCGGATCTCGTGTCGGTGCCGCTCGACGATGCCCTCGACGCGCTGGCCCGGCATCCCGCCGCACTGCAAGACCTCGTGGCCGTGTTCGGCGGCGCGCTGGCGGAGGCCTACGATCAGCTCAGCAGCCTGGCGCACGACGATCTCATGCGCCGCGTGGAGAAGACACTGCGCTCGCTCGCAAACAAGCTCGGCGAAGCGCGCGGCGAGCTGGTCGAGATCGCGACCTATCTCACGCAGGATGAGCTGGCGCAGATGGTAATGGCGCGCCGCGAGCGAGTCTCGACCGCGCTCAATCTCCTGCGTCAACGCGGCGTCGTGCAGTATTCGCCGCGCGGCAAGCTGCGCGTCGACCTGCGCGCCCTGACCGAGTGATTCTTACACTTTTCGCGGCAACGTTACGCCGGTAACTGACTCGGGCCGCGCGCCTGCGCTATCCATCTCGTTGCACATGCAACGGTAGGGGATAGTCATGCAGAGCCTGCGCACGCTTGCGGTACTCGGTAGTTTCTCGTTGGCGTTGTGCGGGCCCACGCTCGCGAACGACGACGACTCATCGGAACTCTCGCACATCGCACGCGAGACGCAGTCGCTGCCGCGCGCCGAGCAGCACAACATCGCGAGCGGCGTCGTGGAGATCCTGCGCGGTCGCAAGATCTTCCGCTTCGACACGTTCGGCGACCAGGCTTTCTGGGGCGATACGCTCGGCTTGCACCGCGCGATCGCCGGCCGGGCCAACGGCGGCGTCGGCAACGGCTTGAGCCCGAACACGGCGCTCGAGCTCGGCCTGAAGGTCGACGTGAACGCGCTACCCGGCAAGCTGCGCAGCGATCTGCGCCGCAATCGCGTCGATCTGGGCAATCCTGCAACGACGCTGGCGCTGCTCAAGCTCGACGCAGTCCTCGGCGTGCGCGGGTTCTTCGACGACAGCACTGGACGCCTGCAATCCGTCGGCATCACGTGCGCGCTGTGTCATTCGACTGTCGACAACTCTTTCGCGCCCGGCATCGGCAACCGCCTCGACGGCTGGGCCGCGCGCGATCTGAACGTCGGCGCGATCATTGCGCTGTCGCCGAACGTGCAGCCGTTCGTGGATCTGCTGCGGCTCGCGCAGCCGGACATAGACGCGGCCACGGTCCGCACCGTGCTGCGCAGCTGGGGACCGGGCAAGTTCGACGCGGAGCTGCTGCTCGACGGCCAGGCGTTCCGCCCGGACGGCAAGTCGGCGGCGACGCTGATTCCCCCGGCGTTCGGGCTCGCCGGCGTCAACATGCACACCTGGACCGGCTGGGGCTCGGTGACACACTGGAACGCGTTCGTCGCGAATCTGGAGATGCAGGGCAGCGGCACGTTCTACGATCCGCGGCTCAACGATGCGGGCAAGTTTCCGATCGCGGCCGCCGCAGGCTTCGGCGACGTACGCAAGGATCCGGATCTGATCACGGCGAAACTCGCGCCGCTGCACGTGTACCAGCTGAGTCTGCCCGCCCCGCGCGCGCCGTTCGGCAGCTTCAACGCAGCGGCTGCAAAGCGCGGCAAGGTGCTGTTCAGCGGAAAAGCAGATTGCGCGCGCTGTCACGTTCCGCCGCTCTACACCGAGCCGGGCTGGAACATGCACACACCGGAAGAGATCGGCATCGATGCGTTCCAGGCGCAGCGCTCGCCGGACGAGCGCTATCGCACGGCGCCGCTCAAGGGCCTGTGGACTCACACCAAGGGCGGCTTCTATCACGACGGACGCTTCGCTTCCCTGCGGCAGGTGATCGACCACTACGACAGACAGTTCGCGCTGGCGCTGACGGCGGCGGAGAAGACGGATCTCGCCGAGTATCTGAAGTCATTGTAAGCGTCAGGTTGCGACGAGCGGCGGCAGCGGACAGTGCACGCTCGCGCACACGGCGCGCAGCAGCTCGGCCTCGCCGATCGTCAGCTGCTGGTCGTGCGTGACGGTCGCGACCATCGCCTCGACCAGCTGCTCCTTCGCGATCGGCGCCAGCTGATCCAGCCGGCTGAGCGCGAGGTCCAGCGCGGCGGCCCACGCGCCGGCAATACCGTACGCAGGCCGCTCACGCGGAAACAGCTGATGCATGCCGGCTTCGTACGCGCGACGCGCGCTGACGTCGTCGCTGTGGCCATGTCGCGCCAACACTGAGAAGAGCACCTGCGCGTCCCGCTGGACAGCGTCGAGGGTCAGACGCCGCACCCGCGCGCCAGGGTTCAGATCATCCCGCAAGTGCATCTGCGCCAGTTTGCGCAGAACGTAGCTGTGCAGGGCAACGCTCCCGTCCTGCGGCAACATGCCGTTGAGACACGCCATGAGCTGCACACGCTCTTCGTGCGTGAGCTGACGCAGCGCCGGAAACCCACGCATCAGCGTCGGGCTCCGCTGCTCCGGTTCGAGCGCATCCACATCGCGCTCGAGCGCTGCCGTCGCAGCAGCGATCTGCGGAGTGAGCCGCTGCGCAATCACCTGCTTCTGCCTCGCACGAGTCTCGGGGTTTGAATCGAGCGCCAGCGCGAGCAGCAGCGCGCGCGCCGACTCTGCATGCCGGCCGGCAGCGACGACCGCTTCAGGCAATGACTGGCGGATTCCCCGCGCGAGCTGCATGTGCGCAGTGCCTGGATTGCCGACGAGCTGCGCGATCATGGCCGGAGCTGCGGCTGGCAGATCGATCACATATTCCTCTGCCTGCGCCTGCGCCGCCGGCGTTTCGGCTTCAGCAGCGGCAGCCGTCATGCTGGCGCGAGCCCGGTCGATTTCCTTCGGGTCGAAGTGCGGATCGATGTCCTTGAGGCGCTCCAGCAGCGGCGGATGCGTGGCGAAGAAGCGGCTCATGCCCGGCGCGAACAGCATGTGCGCGACCTCTTCGACTTCCGGATTACCGACGCGCGATCCGGCCGCGCTCGCACCGATCTTGATCAGCGCTCCGCGCAACCCGCTCGGGTCGCGAGTGAACTGCACTGCCGAGGCGTCGGCGAGCGACTCGCGCGAGCGCGACACTGCCGCCTGGATCAGGCGGCCGAAAAACAAGCCGACGTAACCGATGACCAGCACGGCGAGCGCAATCAGCAGGACGATCAGCACGCCGCCCTTGCGATCGCCGCGCACGCGTGTTGCGCCGCGCAGCACCGTGCGTCCGATCAGCGCGATCACGAGCAGGCCGAACAGCAGCCCCATGAGCCGCACGTTGAGCTTCATGTCGCCGTTGAGGATGTGGCTGAACTCGTGGGCGATGACGCCTTGCAGCTCGGTGCGATTGAGCGTGGTCAGCGTCCCGCGCGTCACGCCGATTGCCGCGTTCGACGGGTTATGACCTGCAGCGAAGGCATTGATGCCACTCTCCTGCTCCAGCAGGTAGACCTCCGGCATCGGCACGCCGGACGCGATCGCCATTTCCTCGACGACGTTCAGGAGGCGGCGTTGCTGGGGATCAGTCGTGTCCGGCGAGATGCGTACGCCGCCGAGCGAACGAGCGACGACTCCGCCGCCGCCGCCGAGGATCAGCGTCTTGTAGAAGCTCGCAGTCGTGATGACCGCCAGCACTGCCAGCGTCGTGGCGACGACCATCTGCGGGTGCGTTGCGAGCCACTCACCTAGCGGCGGCATGTAGCCGTGCGCGCGCGCCTCGCCTTGCCGCATGAGCAGGAACACGACGAAATCGACCGCCGCGACGACGGCCACCACCGCCAGCCCGAACAGGACGACGAGGCGCCGCGATGCGCGCCGCGCCTCGTCCTGACGCTTGAAGAAGTTCATGTGTTCTCGAGTCGGGCTAAAGCCCGACCTACAGCGATCCCGTAGGCCGGACTGCAGTCCGACACCTTCGCTAGGTGAACTTCACTTGCGGGACGGCGCGCTTCTCCGGCGACTCGATTTCCAGGAGCTGCGCCGGCGCGAACGCGAACATGCCTGCGACGACGCTGTTGGGGAACATCTCGCGCTGGTTGTTGTAGTTCATCACTGCGTCGTTGAACGCCTGGCGCGCGAACGCGACCTTGTTCTCGGTCGAGGTGAGCTCCTCGGACAGCTGCATCATGTTCTGATTCGCCTTGAGATCCGGGTACGCCTCGGCGACCGCGAACAAGCGGCCGAGCGCGCCGTTGAGCGCATTCTCGGCGCCGGCGAGCTGCTGCACCGAAGTCGGGTCACCCGGATTCGCGGCGGCGCGCTTCAGGCCGCTGACCGCGCTGTTGCGCGCAGCGATGACAGCTTCCAGGGTCTCGCGCTCGTGCTTGATGTAACCCTTGGCGGTTTCCACCAGGTTCGGGATCAGGTCGTGACGCCGCGTGAGCTGCACGTCGATCTGCGCGAACGCGTTCTTGTAGGCGTTGCGGCCGCTGACCAGCCGGTTGTAAATCGAAACGAAGAACAGTGCGATAGCGATGAAGACGCCGAACACTATCCAGCCCATCTGACTTGACCTCCAGCTGCGAACTGCCGCAGTCGCGCAAATATACAGAAAGGCGACCTGTGCGATCAGGGGTGCCGGCGAATTGCAGCCGTGCGCCGGTGAGCGGACCGCTCAATGCATCGCATGTTCCAGCCAGCCAGCCGCCGCGCCGGACCCAATCGAGCGCTCCAGCCAGCCGTTCACCGCGGACTCCAGCTGCGCGTCCGATTGCAGCAGGATCGCCTTGTCCGCGACTGTGAAGGTTGCAGGCGTAGCGCGGCACAACCGCGGGTCGCGTCGCACCTGCAACTCTACTTCCACGTCATCGGTGACCATCACGTCGGCGCGCCCGGCGGCCAGCTCCGCGAAGATCGTACGGTTGTCGGCGTGCACGATGCGCTGCGCGGCGGTCAGGTGTTCGCTCACGAACTGCTCGTTGGTGCCACCCGGATTGACGATCACCCGCACGCCCGGCCGATCGATCTCCTGCACCGTGTCGAAGCTCGCCTGCGTGCCGCAGCGGACGATCGGCGTCTTGCCACCGTGGTGATAGGGAATCGAGAATCTGGCTCGCGCCGCGCGCTGCGGTGTCACGCTGACGCCGCTGGCGGCGATGTCGAAGTGTCCTGCCGCATAGTCCTGCATCAGCGTGGGCCAGCTCGTTCGCACGAAGCGCGGTTGCGCATGCAACGACTCGGCCAGCGCCAGGGCAAGCTCGACGTCTGCGCCGCGAAGCGCGTTGCCCTCCTCCACGCTGAACGGTGCGTAGTCGCCTGTCATCCCGATTCGCAGCACTCCAGTCGCCTTGATTCGCGCATACGCCGTCATGTCGCCCGCACGGACAGCGGCGACCGCCCGCGCGAGATCCTGGCGATCTGTCTCTGTGATTCCGGGCGCGTCGACCGTGCGGGAATGAGCAGCGAGTCGGCTCATGTCCGCGTCGCGAAGCCACGGAGCCGCGAGCGCGAGAGAACGCAGGAGCTGCCCGCCGATCTCGTCGAGGCGTGGCCGCAGCCCGGTCTTGAGATCGGGGGCCTGCGTCGGCGCCGCCGCACCTGACTGCCAGCTCTTCGTAAGCGACAGCTGCACGCGAACCGCGAGCCGGATCTGGAGCGCCAGCAACTCGCGCGCGGACTGCGGCTCGAGCCCGAGCGCAGCAGCTTGCCGGACCGTCTGTTCGAGCACTTGCTGCTCGCGTGCAGAATCGACGATCGGCTCGCGGTGCAGGTGCTTCCACGCTGCGACGTCACGCATCAACTGCAGGCGCTCGCCGATCAGGCGGAACACCTCGCGGACGTCAGCATCCGGATCCGCGAACGCAGGCTGTGCGCCAGCGGACGCCGTCAGAAAGAGCAGGAACAGGATCGCGAGCGAGCGGAGCACGGCTCCGCAGCGTACACGCTCAGCGCAGCGGCATCACCAGGTCGAGCAGCCGGCTGAGCAGCGTCGGCTTGAAGCCTTCGACGCGCATCTCGGTGTCGGGCTTGATGCGTGGAATGTCGCTCAGGTTCAGACGGATCTCGTCGTCGGCGCTCGCAGCGGCGAACGCGAACTGCTGCGTGTTGCGGGCAAGCGGAGCCTGAGTCGGGCGCGCAGGCGCGGCCGGAGCCGTGCGTCGGACTTGAGTGGAAGCGGACTGACCTGCGCTCATCGAATTTCTCCGTCGTGGGGATGCGGGACGAATCGACGGAGAAGAGCCTAGAGGAACGGCCCGGGCCGCCGCGTGCGCTGCTTCACGTTCGAACCACCCGGACGCTTGCCGGAAGCGCTGCTGCAGTGATCGAATGACGTACGCCTGAATCAGAATCGCAGTTCACTCATAGCATCGGTCCTTATGTTCAGCACTTGTCGCAGCCTGCAGACGGGCTTGATTCTGCTCGCACTCGGCGCCTGCTCGAAGGAAACGCCGACGTCGCCGTCACCGAGCACGCCGCTCGTGACAGCTCCCGCGCCGGCCTCGCAGCCCCCGGGGCCTTCAGACATTGGGCCTGCAGAGACGTTGAGCAGTCACATCAACGCAATGGGAATTGCCGCCACGTACGCAGCTACATTCGGAGCGCAAGAACAGCTGCGCATCGCCGAACGGCGCGCGAACTCGCGCAACGGCGCGTACGAATTTCGCGGCGCGCGGCTGCTGCACTATTCCGGCAGTGGCTTGTCGAGCGCGGAGCCGATCGAGCTGCGGTTCGATCTGCAGGGAGCGCTGACGCTGTCGAAGGCAGGATCCGGCCCGGTGCCGCCCGCAGAAATCAGCGCGATTCGCGAGCGGGCGCAGCTACTGCGCAGTCATGCGCTCGCGCAGAAGACGAGCCGTGATCATCACTGAGACCTACACGGCCGGCAGACCGATCTCGACGCGCAGGCCGTCGGGCGTGTTGCGCGCACGAACGTTGCCGCCGTATAGGGACACGATGCGCGCCGTGATGGCGAGACCGAGCCCGGTGCCGCCGGAATCGCGATCGCGCGACTCCGCGACGCGATAGAACGGCTCGAAAATCCGCTGCAGGTCGGGCTCCGGCACGCCGGGACCGCGATCGTCGATCACGATCGAAACCTCCGGCCCGGCGCGATCCGCGCGCACCCTCACGGCCGAAGAAGGTTTGGTGAAGCGCACCGCGTTGCGCAGCACGTTCTCGATCGCGCTGCGCAGCAGGCCGTGATCGCCCTCGACCATCATCGCTTCGCGCGGCGCAGCCCAGTCGACGCTCTTCTCCGCCGCGCCGGCTTCGAGCCGCGCATCCTCGATGATCTCGTTCATCAGGCTGGTGAGGTCGAGCGGCTCGCGCGGCAGCGTCGGCACGGCGCGCAGATGCGAAAGCTGCAGGATCTGGCCGATCAGCGTGTCGAGACGCTCGGCTTCCAGGTCGATGCGATCGAGCTGCCGGCCGAGGTCGGCGCCGGGGCGGCGTGCCAGGTCGGTCGCGACGCGCAGGCGCGCCAGCGGCGAGCGCAGCTCGTGCGACATCGCGCGCAGCAGGTTCTCCTTCGAAGCGATCAGATTGCGCACGTGGTCGGCCATCGTGTCGAAGTCCCGCGCCAGCACACCCAGCTCGTCGCGACGCCTTGAGAACTCCTGGCCGACACGTGCTTCCATGTTGCCGGCCGCCAGCGAGCGGGCGCTCGATTGCAGACGCTCGACCGGCTTGCTGAGGTAGCGCGCCAACGGCCAGCACACCAGCACGCTCAGCAGCAACGCGGTCGCAAGCAGCACGATGTTCACATCGGGCGCGAACAGCAGGTTTCGCCAGATCTGCCGGCTCACCATCAGCGTGTAGACGCGCCCATCCCGGTCCGTGAACAGCGGCGTGAGCAGCAGCGGATCGTCGCGACGGCTCGGTATGAGCTCCTTGCCCAGAAAACCGGCATCGCGCAGCCGCTCGACATAGTTGCGATAGGTCGGCGGCAGCTCGAGCTTGCGGATGTCCTCGCCGCTCTGGTCGACGATGAAGATCCGCCGGTCGCGGAGGCGATCCTCGGTCTCTTCGATCCAGTCGTGCAGGGCCGGCAGGCCGCCGACCAGCAGGCGCGCCGAGGCCTCGTTGCCGAGCGCCTTCATGTCGATCGTGATGCTCTGCACTTTATTGAACCGGTACCACGCGACGGCGCCGGTCGCGAGCAGCACCAGCAGCATCGCCGCCCAGAACGACAGGAAGATCCGCAGAAAGAGCGATCTCATGCGGGCGACCTCATGTCATTGCCGCGTCGACTCCGCGCGCGCTTCGCCGCTGGTGGCGATCAGCACGTAGCCGGCGCCGCGGATGCTGCGGATTTCGGGCAAGCCGTTCTCGCCGAGGCCGAGCTTGCGACGCAGGTTGCTTACGTGCGTGTCGATGCTGCGATCGTAGGGCGTGAGGCGACGCCCGAGCACGCGCTCGGTCAACGACTCGCGCGACTGCACTTGTCCGACCGCGCGCATCAGCACTTCGAGCAGACGCAGCTCGGTGCCGGTGAGCCGCACCGACTGCCCCGACAGCGTGACTTCGAACGTCGCCGGATCCAGCCGCAGCGGGCCGACGCTCACCGGGTGAGCCGGCATGTCGGTGTCGCGCGGGGAAAACCGCCGCAGCACTGCGCGCACACGCGCGACCAGCTCGCGCGGGTTGAACGGTTTCGACAGATAGTCATCCGCGCCCAGCTCGAGACCAACGATGCGATCCACGTCCGCGCCGTGCGCAGTCAGCATGATCACAGGCACGGACAAGCTGTGGCGCAGGCGGCGCAGCACCTCGAAGCCGCTGAGCGAAGGCAGCATGACGTCGAGGATCACGAGATCGAACGGCGGCGACTGCTCAGTGAGCCGGTCGAGCGCCTCCGCACCGTCGCGCAACAGCGTGACCTGGAACCCTTCGCCCGTCAGGTACTCGGTCAGCATCTGACCGAGCTCGCGGTCGTCGTCGACGATCAGCAGGGACGCTGGCAGGCTCATGGTCGCAAGTCCGCTCTTTCCGCTGGGGTGGCCGGTGAACATCGCACAGCCGGTATTGCAGGAGGTGCCAAGTTTCGTCAAGTGGCGGCGCCCGCGCAACGCGGCGCTGCGGAATTGCCGGGCACGCAGGCCGGAACTGCCGTTGCGAACACCGCGTTTCCTATGGACCGCGGTCCGCCGCGCGCCTGAACGAGGAGACGACCATGACCAGATTCCTTGCCCTGATCGCAGCCACGTTGCTTGCCTTCGCCGCACAGGCCGGCGACAACAAGGACAAGACGCACGACATGAAGTCGACGGCGACCTTCGACGCGCTGGACAAGAACGCCGACTCGCAGATCAGCAAGACGGAAGCGTCGGCCGACAGCAAGTTGTCCGACAACTTCGCCGCGCTGGACACCAACGGCGACGGCTACCTGAGCAAGGCCGAGTTCATGGCGAAGAGCAAGACCTAGCCGGATCGGTCGATTAAATAGAACGAGAGCCCCGCAGCGCATGCCGCGGGGCTCTTTTTTTGGCACCATTCAGCTATGCCAGTCCCGTGGTTACAGATCGTGCAGCTCGTCCCGTCCATCCTCGACGTCTCGCGCGAGCTGATGAAACGCACCAAGCAGGCGCCGCAGGCGCCGCCTGGAACGCCGGCGCTCGCTTCGCAAAGCTCTGAAGAGCTCGCGGCGCGCATCGCCAGTCTCGAAGAGAACGAGCGGCGCCAGGCCGAGCTCGTCGCGCAGATGGCCGAGCAACTCGCCGGCGTCGCCCGCGCCGTGACGGATCTGCATCGCCGCGTGCTGTGGCTCACCGCCGCGGCGGCGGTGGCAATCATTCTCGCGGCTGCGGCGTTGATTGTGGCTCTGTAGGTCGACCGCTCCAGCGCATCCTGCGCCCGCGCCATTCGTGCATCCCTGCGCAGCAGGCTTCAGCCCGACTCTTCACTTCTTTGCCGCCTGATACAGCGGCAACACGCGCGGTACCGCTGCTTCGAGATCGCGAATGCGCGACTCGCCGGAGGGATGCGTGCTGAGGAATTCCGGCGGTCCGCCCTGCGAGAGCTTGCCCATCTTCTGCCAGAGCACGACCGCTGCATTCGGGTCGTAGCCCGCGCGCGCCATCAGCTCCAGTCCGATCCGGTCCGCTTCGGCTTCCTGCTCGCGACTGTGCGGCAGCTGGAAAGTCACCGCGGAGACCTGGCTCGCGAGCTGCATCGTCGTGCCGCTGGCACCGGTCGCGAGCGCGATGCCGGCGAGCGCCACCTGTTCGGCATACGCACGCGAGATGCGCTCGCGCGAATGCTCACGCAACGCATGCGCGATCTCGTGGCCGATGACCGCGGCGAGCTCTGCATCGGTCGCATGCAGCTGCTCGATCAAACCGGTGTAGACCATGATCTTGCCGCCCGGCATGCAGTACGCATTCACGTCGTCCGTCGTCTCCACGTTCACTTCCCAGTTCCACTTTGGCGCGTCGGGGCGGAACGTGCCGGTCTGCGTGATCAGCCGGCGCGCGATCGTCTGCACGCGCTGGTAGGTCTGCTGATCGGTGTTCAGTGCGCGCTTGTCCTTCGCCTTCTGCAGCTCCTGGCGATACGCCTCCTGCGAGCCTTTCTCGATCTCCTCCTCGGATACCAGCATATGTTGCTTGCGGTCGACGCCCACGGCGCCGGGCTGCGTCGTTTCCACCGTCTGGCAGCCGGCGGCGAGCAATGCCACGCCGGCGAGAATGAGCAATCTGCGAATGCGCATGTAGCGACTCCACCTGTTCCAGGTCGGACTTTTACCCCGACTCTTTTACAGGCGGTCGGGTTCCGTTCCCCGGCGAAATCAGTGCGGGGTGGCTTCGCTCTTCGGCTCTTCGGGGCTGCCCTGGCTGACGAAGCGCGCCAGGCGCTTGAGCTGGCCGCCGAGCACTTCGTCGACGATCGGCGCCCAGTCGGCGAGCGGCCGGTCGGCGAAGCCGCCGGCGCTGTACGTGAGCGTGATCTTCGAGCCGCCGCCGGCCGGCTCGATGCTCCAGGTCATCACGCCGCTCACGCCGAACTCCTGCAACGGACCGAGCGCGCCGCTCAGCCGCAGCGTTTTCGCGGGCTGCGCATAGATGACTCGAGCGTGCTCGATGCCCGCGTACAGACTGAGCTTCTCGCAGAAGCAGCCGCGCACGGTCGGATCGAGCGTGAGATTGCGCGAGTCGCCGGAATAGGTGTGCTCGGGATCCCACCACTTGCCCACCTCGGTGAGTGCAGCCCACACGACGGGTGCGGGATTCGGTACCTCCGCGACCTGGCGCACGTTGAATCCGGACGGCCCTGCGCTGAGGATCTCAGCGCCTGCGGGAGCTGCGCATGCGAGCGCTGCGAAGCTGGTGACGATGAAGCCGATGCGCATGGGCTGGTTCTCCCCGCCGGGTTTGGCCGCATGGTAGCGTATCGGTCCACTAACCGAGAGGACAGAAGCATGGCGCGAGTGAGCGCGACCAGGCGGGCGACACGCCGCAGCCGCGTGAGTCAGCGACAAGCCGAACAGGCCGTGCGCGTGCTGCTGCAGTGGGCCGGCGAGGAGCCGGAGCGCGAAGGGCTGCGCGACACGCCGACGCGCGTCGTGCGTGCATATCGCGACTGGTTCTCCGGCTATCTCAGCGATCCGGCCGATTACCTGCGGCGCACGTTCGAAGAGGTCGAAGGCTACGACGAGATGATCGTGCTGCGCGGGATCGAGTTCGAGTCGCATTGCGAGCATCACATGGCGCCGATCATCGGCCGCGCGCACGTCGGCTACCTGCCGACCACCAAGGTCGTCGGCATCAGCAAGCTGGCGCGCGTCGTCGATGGCTATGCACGCCGGTTCCAGGTGCAGGAGAAGCTCACTGCGCAAATCGCCAGCTGCATCGATAGCGTGCTGCGGCCACGCGGCGTCGGTGTGGTCATCGATGCCTCTCATCAATGCATGACGACGCGTGGCGTGCACAAGCGCGGCGTGCAGATGGTCACGAGCAAGATGCTCGGAGCATTCCGCGAGGATGCGCGCACCCGTGCGGAGTTCCTGCGCTTCGTGGACGGCAGCGGCGCGCCCTGACCCGGATCCCCGCGACGTCGAGTTAACACTTGCATCGGGCACTCCCCGATTTAGCGGCTGGCGGCAACGCGGGCACGCGACGAGTGTGACGTGCGTCTCGATGCGGGCGCGGCCGCTGGCCCTAGCATCGAAACGGCTGCAGGGAGTTCGCCCCTGCCCCGTCAGGCCTCTTCCGTCAGGAACGTACCAGTGTCCGCACGCGCCGAGCAGATACCGACCGACAGTCGCGCCATCGTGGTCGCGCGCGCCGAACACATTCATATCGAAGCCGAGCCGGGCGGAGCTGCCGCTCCCGCTGCCGCTCGCCGCCGCAAAGTGCGCACGAGCTACGTGCTGCAGAGCCGGCTGCGCGGCTGCGAAACCGAGCTCGCGATTCACGACGATCACTTCGTCGCTGTGCGCACGGTGCGGCCGGATGCGGAGCCGCGCAAATACGAAGTGGACCTGCGCTTCGCCAGTCCCAAGCCAGTGCGGGTACGCTCGATCTCCTGGTTCTGGCTGGCGCTCGCGGCGTCCCTGGCGGTGCTCGCGACGGGCGGAATCTGGGCGTCGTGGAGCGACGCCACGCGCTGGACCAGCCCGATCTTCCTGACTGCGCTGGTCACGCTGCTCGCCGCCACGGGCGCGACGATTCTGTTCCTGCGCCGGACGGTGGAATCGCTGGAGTTCGTCAGCGTCCACGGCGGAGCAACGCTCATAAGCGTGGTCGGCGGCATCGGCAGCGCACGTGCCGGCAAGCAGTTCTTCGTCGAGCTGATCAAGAGCATCAACGCCGCGAAAGCCGAACGTCCGCAGGAGCGGCTGCAATTCCTGCGCGACGAAATGCGCGAGCATCACCGGCTGCGCGAGCTCGGCGTGATCAGCGAAGAGCAATACGAGCAGAGCAAGGCTCGCATTCTCGCCAGCCACTAGAACCACCCGCTATATCGTGAACTTCTCCACGTCGATCACGGCCTTCACCGGCAGATGATCCGACGCGCGCTGCGACAGCGGCGTGCGATGTACTTCGATCGACGTCATCGCGCCGACCGGCCGCACCCAGATGCGCGTCAGCGCAAGAAACGGCGCGAACGCGGGGAATGCCGCCGGCGCGAGCGGCTCGCCCAGGATGCTGTGCGCATCGCGCAACGTTGCTGACGACGGCAGCCACTCATTCATGTCTCCCAGCACGATCGTCGGCAGCTCCGCGGGCGCAGCCGCGACGGCCTTCAACAGGTGCCGCCACTGCGAGCGTCGCTCGCGGCGGCTCAAACCGAGGTGCGTCGCGATGACGCGCAGCTTGTGCCGGCCGACGTCGAGCTCCACGTCGAGCGCACCGCGCGGCTCGAACCGCCAGTAGCTCAGATCGTGGCGATGCACGCTCAGGATCGGCAACCGCGTCAGCAGCGCGTTGCCGAACTCACCGCTGTGGCGGACGATGCGCAGCCCCGGAACGGCGGCCATCCCCAACGCGCGCGACAGGTATTCGAGCTGCATCGAATCCTCGCCGTCGCCCTCTTCGTTGTCGACCTCCTGCAGCGCGTAGATGTCGCAGTCGAGCTCGCGCAAGACGTCTGCAATTCGTGAGGGCGCCCGCCGTCGGTCCAGCCACCCAACGCAGCTGTGCACGTTGTACGAGCCGATCGCGATCCGCCTCATTGCGAGGACGATGGCGCCGCCGCAAAGAGCCAGCGCCGCACCAGCCAGGTAGCGGTGCCGAGCGCCAGCAGCACGAGCGCGATTGCCCAATAGTTGATGCGGCTCGGATCCTGCAGCCAGACCTGCAGCTGATGACCGAACACGGTCGAGGTGAGCGTGCCGGGCAGCATGCCGAGCGCCGTGCCGATCATGAAGTCCGAGAACTTGACGCGCGCCGCGCCCGCTACGACGCCTTCGACCAGGAAGGGCGCAATCGGCACGAGGCGCAGCGCAGTCATCGCCAGCAAGCCGCGCCGGCGCAGCACCTGCAGGATGCCATTGAGCCGCGTGCCGGCAATGCGCCGCACGGTGTTGCGATTCATCGCTTTGCCGAGCGCGAAGCTCACCCACGCGGACAGCTCGATGCCGAGCATCGCGCACACGAAGCCCTGCAGCGGCCCGAACGCAATCACGGCGAACAGCGTGAGCAGCGGTCGCGGAAAGAGCGTGAACGCAACCGGCGTGTACGCGAGGATGACGGCGATCGGCATCCACCATTCGTCGCCGGCGCGGCGCGCCCAGCCGGTCACGTGATTGCTGTCGAGGAATGTCGCCAGCGGCGTGTACTTCCACAGCGCAGTCAGCGCGAGGCAAACCAGCGCGAACCCGGCGATCTTGCCCCACGCCGGCGAGCGCGCGCCCTGGGTGTCGGTCTCGTCATCGGAGCTGAGCAGCTTCGCGAGATCGCTCAGCCCCACCGGCTTCTCGGGATCGGCGACGCTCACGACGCTCAATACCGCAGGAGAAAGCTGGGGCGCTTCCGGCACGGGCTTGAGCGTGCGATCGTTCCTCTGCAACAGATCGATAGCATTGCGCAACGAGCCGGTGCGCTCGATCGTTTCTCGCACACGCGCGGTCTCGAAACCCAGATGCTCGCCGAGCAGCTGCGCACGCAAGTTGCGGATGGCCGCGCGCACGTCCTCGCGGCCGAGCGCCTCGACAGTCAGGTCGCACTCGGTATCCAGCCCCATCGAGCGGTTGGCGAGATTCGCCGAGCCGATGCGCACGATCTCGTCGTCGATGACGATCATCTTCGAGTGCACGTCGATGCACGTGCCGCTCTTCAGGCCCTCGACGAACGGATAGTAGACGCGGCACCGCCCGTGCACGTCCGCGGCGCGCAGGCGCTCGATGAGCCTGGTGCGCAGCGACTGCATCGTGACTTCTTCGAGCCAGCCATGACTCAGCTCACGCAGCACGATGACGACTTCCGGGCCCTCGGGCTCGCTGAGCCGCGCGGCGAGCGCGTCGCCGACCTTGTCCGCGGTGAAGTACTGGTTCTCGATGTAAATCGAATCGCGGGCAGCGGCGATCATGTCCAGATACAGCGCCTCGACCTCGCGGACGCCGGTGCTGCCGTTGATCGGCGGCGCGGTGCGCGAGATGCCGACGGCAACGTCGCGCAGCGGCGCCTCCAGCGATGCGGGCCACGCGGTGCCGGCGGGATGCGGGCCGACGCGGCGGAACAGGGTCTTCTTCGCCCACGGCGGATCCAGCGTCTGGTGCGTCGCGAGGCGCCAGCGTTCGCGCAGCAGATCGCCGAGAGAGCGCGCGGCCGGACCTTCGACCGCCATCATCAGGTCGTGGAACGGCGGGTACGGCGTGCCGCTCATCACGCGATGCATATTCTGCGGCGCGTGCTCGCACGTGTCCCAACGACGCGAAGTCAGGTCGATGCCGCCGCTGAAAGCGACCGCGTCGTCGATGACCACGATCTTCTGATGATGCGAGCCGCCGGTCGGATGCGTGTTGTCGTAGCGGAAGCAGATCCGGCGATGCGGCTTCCACGACAGGCCGTACAGCGGCGCCCACTCGCGGTCGAGCCCGAAGATCATCGGGTAATCCCAGACCAGGATGTGGACCTGCAGCTCGCGGCGGCGGCGCACCAGGTCATTGAGGAAGCGGCCGAGCTCCAGCTCGCAGTCGCGGCCGTCGGCGCACAGCAGCCGGGTGCGGCTGTGGAAATCCCAGCCGGCAATCAGGATCGAGCGGCGCGCGTGGCCGGCGGCCTCGACGAATGCCTTGAAGTAAGCGTCCGCATCGATGAGGAAGCCCGCCCGCGAAGCGTGCTCGATGCGCCAGCAATTACGATCCACCGCGAGCAGACCCGCCCGCACTGCTTTTTCCGCCGCCATGCGTCGCAAAACGCCTGCGGGCGGCGGGCGGTTCCTGTCCTTCAGTACCCTCTTTTGACGTCCACGACCGACAACATGCGCTCGCCGGCAAGGTAGCGGCGCAGGTTTTCACGCACGACCTGCAGCTGCGCGTCGTAACCCAGATCCGACTCGTTGGCGACGTGCGGAGTGATGATGACGTTCTTCGCCTTCCACAGCGGATGATCGGCCGGCAACGGCTCGGGGTCGGTGACGTCCAGGCCGGCGCCCGCGATCTTGCCGCTGTTGAGAGCGTCCACCAGTGCCGCGGTGACGACGCTGCGGCCGCGGGCGATGTTGATGAAGTACGCGGTCGGCTTCATCTTGGCGAAGAACGCCGCGTCGAAGATGCCGGTGGTCTGCGGCGTGAGCGGCGCGGCGTTGACGACGAAGTCCGCTTCGGCAGCCAGCTTCGGCAACTCGTCCGGCAGACCGACGTAGCTGACGAAGTCCGGACCGGTGCGGCCGCTGGCGCGGGTGGCAGTGACTTTCATGCCGAGCGCGTGCGCGCGCTTGGCGACTTCAGTGCCGATGCCGCCGAGCCCCACGACCAGCAGTGTCTTGCCTTCGACGACCGACATGCGCCGGCCCGGCGGCGGCCCGCGCCGCCATTCGCTGCGCTCCTGCAGGTCCAGATAACCGTCGATGCCGCGCACGAAAACCAGCGCCATGGCCATCACGTGCTCGGCAATGATCGGTCCGCCGATGCGCTGCATGTTGGTGACGAGGATGTCGCGTTCGGCGACTGCGGGAATCGAGACGCAGCGCTCGACTCCGGCCGTGAACAGCTGCATCCACTTGATCGACTTGCCAGCCGCGAGCACTTCGGGCGTGCACAGCCCTATCACAGCATCCGCCTTCGCAGCCTGCTTCGCTTCCTCGCCGGGCTTCGCCACGATGAACTCGACGCCCGGCGCTGCGGGCTGGAGCATCTCGACGATGCCGGGGACATCGCCGGCCACGAGGATCCGCTTCGGCTTGCGCCAGCCAGGACGCTCGCTCACCGGTGTCTCGGCCTGCTGCAAGCCGAAATGCTCGAGGACTCCCGCCGCCGTGGAACCCGTCTGCTCTTGCGCCAACGCCGCGCCCGCCGCCAGCACCGCCACCGCCAACATCCACATCGCTTTCATTTGCCACTCCCCACCGACCGCCAACCGCTTCTTCTCTTCACACCAATACGCGCTCGATGCCCCCGTTGTTCGCCGCCCGCACGTACTCCGGCAGCCATTGCGCGCCGAGCACATTTCGCGCGATCTCGACCACGATGTAGTCGGCGTCCACGTCCGCGTCGTCGTTGTAACGCTTCAGGCCCTGCATGCACGACGGGCATGAAGTCAAAACCTTCACTTCTCCCTTGAAGCCGTCGGCGCGCAGCCGCGCAGCGCCGGCCCGCATCTCCTGCTCCTTGCGGAAGCGCACCTGCGTTGCGACATCGGGACGCGTCAGCGCGAAAGTGCCGGACTCGCCGCAACAGCGGTCGTTCTTCTCGACGCGGCCGTTGAGCTTGTCGTTGAGCAGAGTGTTCACGACCTGCAGCGGATCGTGACCCTTGATCGGCGAGTGACACGGGTCGTGGTACATGTAACGCACGCCGGTCACGCCCGCGAGCTGCACGCCGCGCTCCAGCAGATATTCGTGGATGTCGATGATGCGGCAGCCGGGGAAGATCTCGTCGAACTTGTAGCCCTGCAGCTGATCGAAGCACGTCCCGCAGCTGACCACCACGGTACGGATATCGAGATAGTTGAGCGTGTTCGCCACGCGATGGAACAGCACGCGGTTGTCGGTGATGATTTTCTCGGCCTTGTCGAACTGGCCGGCGCCTCGCTGCGGATAGCCGCAACACAGGTAACCCGGCGGCAGCACCGTCTGCACGCCGACGTGCCACAGCATCGCCTGCGTGGCGAGGCCAACCTGCGAGAACAGGCGCTCGGAGCTGCAGCCCGGAAAATAGAACACCGCGTCGGACTCGCTGCTGGTGCGCGCTGGGTCGCGGATGATCGGCACGTAGTGGCGATCCTCGATGTCCAGCAGCGCACGCGCCGTCTTTTTCGGCAGCCCGCCCGGCATCTTCTTGTTCACGAAGTGGATGACCTGCTCTTTCAGCGGCGGCTTGCCGGTCGTCGCCGGCGGCCGCGCAGTCTGCGCACTGGCGAACGCCCCGAACAGGCGATTGCCCAGTCGCTGCGCGCGGAAGCCCCACTCCAGCATCGCCTTGCGCGCCAGCTTGATCGTTTCCGGATTCGTCGCATTCAGAAACAGCATGGCGGCCGCGTTGCCGGCGTTGAAGCGCTTCTTGCCCATGCGTCGCAACAGGTCGCGCATCGCCATCGACACGTCGCCGAAGTCGATGCTCACAGGACACGGCTTCTCGCATTTGTGACACACCGTGCAGTGATCGGCGACGTCGGAGAACTCGTCGAAGTGGCGGATCGACACGCCGCGGCGCGTCTGCTCCTCGTACAGGAACGCTTCGATCAGCAGCGAGGTCGCGAGAATCTTGTTGCGCGGCGAATAGAGCAGATTGGCGCGCGGCACGTGCGTCGCACACACTGGTTTGCACTTGCCGCAGCGCAGGCAATCCTTGATGGCATCCGAGATCGAGTTGATGTCGGAGTGCTGCATGATCAGCGACTCGTGCCCGAGCAGATTGAAGCTCGGCGTGTAGGCGTTGCGCAGGTCGCCGTCCGGCAGCAGCTTGCCGCGGTTGAAGCGGCCGTGCGGATCGACGCGCTGCTTGTAGCCGCGGAAGTCCGCGGTTTCCGCGGCAGAGAGAAACTCCAGCTTCGTGATGCCGATGCCGTGCTCGCCGGAGATCACGCCGCCGAGGTTGCGCGCGATCTGCATGATGCGCACGACGGCGCGGTTGGCCTCCTGCAGCATCTCGTAGTCGTCGGAGTTGACCGGGATGTTGGTGTGCACGTTGCCGTCGCCGGCGTGCATGTGCAGGGCGATCCAGACGCGGCCGCGCAGCACGCGCTGGTGGATCGCCTCGACTGCCTGCAGTACCGGAGTGAATGCTCCGCCCGAGAACTGCCGCCGCAAATGCGCGCGCACTTCCGACTTCCAGGAAGTGCGGATCGAACGGTCCTGCAACAGATCGAAGATCCGCACGCCCGGCTCGCGCTCGATGCGCCGTGCCAGGTCGCTGCGCAACGGCTCATATCCGAGCGCTGCGAGACGCGGCAGCGCCTGCGTCAGCGGCGTGTCCAGATGCTCCGCGAGATATCCCCAGCGTGCGCGAGTGTCGGCGAGCACCTGCTGGACTTGTGCCTGGCGATCACCCAGCAGCTCCTCGCGCGACACGCGCTCGAGGTCCGGATCGTCGACCTTGCCGAGCTGCAGCTCGCCGGCGAAATACCCCTGCAGCTCATCGAGCAGCTGCAGCTTGTTCTTGAGCGACAGCTCGATGTTGATGCGCTCGATCGCATCGGTGTAATCGCCCATGCGCTCGAGCGGAATCACCACGTCCTCGTTGATCTTGAACGCGTTGGTGTGACGCGCGATCGCGGCCGTGCGCGAGCGATCCAGCCAGAACTTCTTGCGCGCATCGGCGTTGACCGCGACAAACCCCTCGCCCGCGCGGCTGTTGGCAATGCGCACGACTTCTGAGGTCGCGCGCGCAACCGCGTCCTCGTCGTCGCCGACGATGTCGCCGAGCAGCACCATCTTCGGCAGCGCGCCACGCTTGGATTTGGTCGCATAGCCAACCGCGCGCAGGTAGCGCTCGTCGAGATGTTCGAGGCCCGCCAGCTGCGTGCCGTCGGTGCGGGCGCGCGCGTCGAGAAAACTCTTGATCTCGACGATGGATGGAATCGCGTGCCGCGCGTGGCCGAAGAACTCCAGGCACACGGTGCGGAGGTGCTTCGGCATTCGATGCAGCACCCAGCG
The DNA here is from genome assembly GCA_044866955.1 of Steroidobacteraceae bacterium. GTDB lineage: Bacteria > Pseudomonadota > Gammaproteobacteria > Steroidobacterales > Steroidobacteraceae > Steroidobacter. The sequence continues at coordinate 137,285 of JBIOUH010000106.1, read as the reverse complement.
CGCCGAGGTGATCACGCCGTCGCAGCCTTCCTTCTGCACGCCCGGCAGACCGCCGAGGAATTTGTCGGTCACGTCCTTGCCGAGTCCGGCCTTGCGGAACCTGCGGCCTTCGATCTCGATGCGCTCGGTGCGCAGGATGCGTCCGTTCTCTGGCGCTGCGTGTCCGTCCTTCCAGGTCAGCTCGAAGGTGGCGACTGCGGCTTCGTGGATCTTGCCGCGGTTGTGCGCGAGGCGCGCGACCTCCAGCCAGTCGCCGTTGGGATCGACCATGCGCCACCACGCAAGATTGTCGACGGCCGTGCCCCACAGCACGGCCTTCTTGCCGCCGGCGTTCATCGCGACATTGCCGCCGATGCAGGACGCATCCGCAGACGTCGGATCGACGGCGAACACCAGGCCGGCGCGCTCGGCAGCCTCCGACACGCGACGTGTCACCACGCCGGCCTCGGTGAAGATCGTCGGCACCAGCGCAGACACTCCAGCCAGCGAGCTTTGCTCGACGGCGCCGAGCGCTTCCAGCTTCTCGGTATTGATCACGGCTGCCAGCGGCGTGAGCGGAATCGCGCCGCCGGTGTAACCCGTGCCGCCGCCGCGCGGAATGACTGTCAGGCCCAGCTCGATGCACGCGCGCACCAGGGCTGGAACTTCGGTCTCGGCGTCGGGCGCGAGCACGAGAAACGGATACTCGACGCGCCAGTCGGTCGCGTCGGTCACGTGCGAGACGCGCGCGAATGCATCGAAGCGGATGTTGTCGGCGCGTGTGTAGCGTTCGAGCAGCCGGCGCGCGCGCTTGCGCAATAGCGCGGTGCGCGCGAAGTCCGCAGCGAACTCGTCGACGCACTTGCGAGCCGCCTGGATCAGCTCGCCAACTTTGGCGTCGCGCTCTGCTTCCGCTGCATCACGCCGCCGCTGCACTTCGTTCAAGCGGTGATGTAACGCCTCGATCAGCAGCTGGCGCCGCCGCGCGTTGTCGATGAGGTCGTCCTGCAGGTACGGATTGCGCTGCACGACCCAGATGTCGCCCAGCACTTCGTACAGCATGCGAGCCGAGCGGCAGGTGCGGCGCTCCTCGCGCAGCTCGTCCAGGATGCGCCACGCCGGTGCACCGAGCAGGCGCACGACGATCTCGCGATCCGAAAAGGACGTGTAGTTGTATGGGATCTCGCGCAGACGCATGAGGGGCGCGATTGTATAGTTCGCTCCCATGAATGTTCACCTCAACGCGCTGGAAGCCCGCGTCATCGGCAGCCTGATCGAAAAGGCCATCACCACGCCGGACCAGTACCCGCTGTCGCTCAATGCGCTGACGAATGTGTGCAACCAGAAGAGCAATCGCGACCCGGTGCTGGACCTCGACGAGCGCACCGTGCAGGAAACGCTGGACGGGCTCGCAAAGAAGCACTTGGTGCTGGAGCGCTCGGGCTTCGGCAGCCGCGTGCCGAAGTATCAGCACCGGTTCTGCAACACCGGCTTCGGCTCGCTGGAGTTCACGCCGCAGGAAGCCGCGATTTTGTGCGAGCTGCTGCTGCGTGGACCGCAGACCCCCGGCGAGCTGCGCAGCCGCGCCAGCCGCATGGCGCCGATCAGCGAGGTCGGCGAAGTCGAAGCTGCGCTGAGCCGGCTGGCGAGCCGCGAGGACGGACCGTTCGTCGTCCGGCTCGCACGTGAGCCGGGCAAGCGGGAGTCGCGTTTCGCGCACCTGTTCAGCGGCTCGGTCGAAGGCGCGGCCGAGGGCATCGAGCAGCACATCGCCGCGGCCGAAGCGCCAGCGCCCGCGACGGAGCGCATAGATACGAAGTCTCTGCAGGACCGGGTTGCTCAGCTCGAACAGCGCGTAGCGCAGCTGGAGCGCGAAATCGAGGGCCTGCGCAAGGTTAACTCTCTGTAATCGTAAAACTTATCGCGCCTGCTACCGTCTCACTCCTCGTCCCCACCAATTTATTTGGAGTGATCATGGTAGCGAATTCATTTCGGGTCGGCGCCGCTGTGCTCGCCGCGGCGATGGCATCAGCGGCCTGCTCCGGGAACGTCGCTACGGCCGGCGCCGCAGCCGTCGAAGCCCCTGCAGCCGCCGCTGCGCAGAACCCTGCCCCCGTCGCGGGGCGCTATGGCGCCGCGTTGCCTGATTTCGCAGCGCTGGCCGAGCACTACGGACCGGCAGTCGTCAACGTCGGAGTCGTCGGCAAGCAGCAGGCAGTCGCTGACTTCCCCGGCGTGTCGCCGAACGATCCGTTCGGTGACTTCTTCCGCCGCTTCGGCCAGCCCCGCGGCAATCCGCAGCCGATGCGCGGCGAGGGCTCCGGGTTCATCGTCAGCCCGGACGGCTACATCCTCACCAACGCACACGTCGTCGAGAACGCCGATGAAGTGACGGTGAAGACCACCGACCGGCGCGAGTACACCGCGAAGGTCGTGGGCGTGGACGAGCAGACCGACGTCGCGGTGCTGAAGATCGAAGCGAAGAACCTGCCGACGGTGCAGCTCGGCAATCCGGACAAGCTGCGGCCCGGCGAATGGGTCGTAGCGATCGGCTCGCCGTTCGGCTTCGAGAACAGCGTGACTGCCGGCATCGTCAGCGCGACCTCGCGCGCCATGCCCGGCGGCAACTACACGCCGTTCATCCAGACGGACGTCGCCGTGAACCCCGGCAACTCGGGCGGCCCGCTGTTCAACATGAACGGCGAAGTGGTCGGCATCAACTCGCAGATCTACAGCCGCACCGGCGGCTACATGGGCGTGTCGTTCGCAATTCCGATCAACGTCGCCAGCAGCGTCAAGGATCAGCTCATCAAGAGCGGTCACGTCACGCGCAGCCGCATCGGCGTCTCCATCCAGGACGTCACGGCGCAGCTGGCGGAGTCGTTCGGCCTCGACCGTCCGCGCGGCGCGCTGGTCGGCCAGGTCGAAGACGATGGCCCGGGCCAGAAGGCGGGCATCAAGGCCGGCGACGTCATCGTGAAGGTCGACGGCGACACCATCGAGACCTCGTCGCAGGTGCCGGTGCTGATCGCGAACAAGAAGCCCGGTACCCCCGTCAGCATCGAGGTGTGGCGCAACGGCGGCCCGAAGGAGCTGTCAGTGCGTCCGGTGCAGATCGAGGAGAAGAACGAGCGTGTCGCCAACAACGACGGGCAGCAGGGCGACGAGACCGCCAAGCTGGGCCTCGCCGTGCGCCCGCTGACGCAGCAGGAGAAGCGTCAGGCGGAAACCGACGGCGACCTGCTGGTCGAGCAGGTCGACGGGCCGGCGGCCGGTGCGGGCGTCCAGCCCGGCGATATCATCCTCGGCGTCAACGGCGCCAAGGTGAAGTCGATCGACGAGCTGCGGGCCGCGGCCAAGAAGCGCAACGGCAAAGTGGTCGCGCTGCTGATCGAGCGTGATAATGCGCAGATCTTCGTGCCCGTGCGTGTCGGTTGAGTTGAGGTTGATGCGCCTGCTCCTGATCGAAGACGACCTGCAAGCCGCCGAGTATCTCGTCAAGGGATTGCGCGAGAGCGGTTACAGCGTCGAGCACAGTCCAGATGGCCGCGACGGCCTGGACAAGAGCAGTCGCGGCCAGTACGACGTGATCGTCGCGGATCGCCAGCTGCCGTACCTCGACGGCCTGGCGATCATCACTGCCCTGCGCGAACGCAGCGATCGCACGCCGGTTCTGATCCTGTCGGCGCTCGGCACGGTCGACGACCGGGTGCACGGCCTGAAGGCCGGCGGCGATGACTACCTCACCAAGCCTTTCGCCTTCGCGGAGCTGCTGGCCCGCATCGAGGCGCTGAACAGACGCGGCGCGGCGGCGAGCGAGACGACGCGGCTCAAGATCGCCGACCTCGAGCTCGACCTGCTGGCGCGTCGCGTCACCCGCGCCGGGCGCAACATCGAGCTCACCACCAAGGAGTTCCAGCTGCTCGAATACCTGGTGCGCCATGCCGGCCAGACGGTCACGCGCACCATGCTGCTGGAAGGCGTCTGGAACCTGCATTTCGACCCGCAGACCAACATCACGGACGTGCACATGAGCCGGCTGCGCAACGCGATCGACAAGGGGTTCCCCAAGCCGCTCATTCACACGGTGCGGGGCGCGGGTTATGTTCTGAAGGAATGATACGCAGCATAGCCGCCCCCTCATGACCGACGCGCCGCCGCGCATGCGGCTGTCCTCGGCGCGTCTGGCCGCGCTGTTCGTCGTCATCTTCGCCGCGGCCATCACGCTGGTCCTGACTGCCGTTTACGTCCTCACTGCGCGCGTGCTCGACCGCGAGGTCGATTCGGTCATTCGCAGCGAAGTCACGCACCTCGTCGACGACTATTCGACCGGCGGTCTGCTGCAGCTGGTCGCCACGCTGCGCAGACGCGCCGACAGCTGGGACCGCACCGGTGCGGTGTATCTGCTGATCGAGCCGAACGGGTATCCGATCGCCGGCAACCTCGCGCACTGGCCGTACGAGTTCGACACCTACGGCAACTGGATCGAATTCGAGATCGATGCGAACGAGGCCGGCGGCGTGGTCTCGCATCCGGTGCGGGCTCAAGTCTTCATGTTGCCGGGCGGCCGGCGCCTGCTGGTCGGCACCGACATCCTGGAGCGCCACAAGCTCGCGTCGCGGCTGCGCACTGCGATGTTCTGGGGCGCCGGCTCCAGCGTGTTGCTGGCCACCGTGTTCGGACTCAGCTACAGCCGGCGCATCCGCCGTCGCGTGCGGGCGTTCGCGAGCACCTGCGAATCCATCATGGCCGGCGACCTGTCGCGACGGCTGCCCGTGGAGAAATCGCACGACGAGTTCGACGAGCTCGGCAGCGCGGTGAATCGCATGCTCGAAACCATCGAGCTGCAGACCGACATGCTGCGCACGACATTCGACAGCGCCGCGCACGATCTGCGCGGTCCGCTGTATCGCGCGCGCGTGCGCATCGAGGAGTCGCTGCAACACGATAGCCTCAGCGAAGACGCGCGCGGAACGATGGAAGCGACGCTGGCGGAGCTCGAGCGCGTGCAACGCACGCTCGGCACGCTGCTGCAGATCGCGCAGGCCGAGGGCCGGGGTCGCGATGTTCCGAAGGAGGACGTGGATCTCGCAGCGCTGGCGCGCGAGCTGGTCGAGCTGTATCGCCCGGAAGCGGCGACGCGCGAGATCGCGCTCGAATACAACGGCGCAGACGTTGCGCCCACGCACGGCAACAGCCAGCTGCTCGCGCAAGTGCTGGTGAACCTGATCGAGAACGCCATCAAATATGTGTCGCCCAACGGGCGCATCGATGTGAGCGTCGCGACTGAGCCCGACGGCATCGTGCTGCAGGTCGCGGACAACGGCCCCGGCATCCCGGCGGCGGACCGTCAGCGCAGCCTGCAGCCGTTCGTACGCCTCGAGCGCGATCGCGATCAGGTGGGTAGCGGCCTCGGCCTGAGCCTGGTCGCTGCGGTGATGCGGCTGCATCGCGGCACCATCGAGCTGCTCGACAACAATCCGGGCCTGGTCGCGCGCTGCAAGCTACCTTTGGCCCAGTGACACTTTCACCCAGATCGAGCGCTCGTCGCTCTGCGTCGAATACTGGCGGCTGAGGATGCCGCGCTGCTGGGTGGAGGCGGACTCGCTGATGCCGCCGAGCTGAATCCATTCGCCGAGCGTGCCGCTGACCTGCGTCGTGAGGTGCTGCGTCTGGACGTTGCCGTTCACCACGCGCTCGTCCTGCTGCTCGATGTCGAGCACGACCGTCTGACCGTTCACGCGCGGCGTGACGACGAACCCGCTGCTCACGTTGCGATATCCCGTCGCCGCTGCCGCCCACGGACGATGTCCACCACCCGCCGCGACTGCCGTCACGATCGGCACGTCGCTGCCGCTGCTGATGAATGCAGAGCTGCCTTCGATGACCTGCACGCTCGCGACGCCGTCACGGCGATCGCGCGCACTGTTATCCGTCGCCTGCACCGACACGTTGCTGCCGCGATTGCTCACGGTGCCGCTGACTTGGGCACCCTCGCGCTCGACCTCCTGCTGCGTGCTCCGTTGCACCGACACCAGCAGCTGGTTCGGCTTGCGGTCGATCTGGGCCAGGGCGGCGCGCAGCTGGTTCACGTTGGCCGGGCTGGCCCGCACGAACAGCTTGTAGTCCTGGCCGGTGAGCGCCCCACCCTGCTCCAGCAACGGCTGCAGCACCGGGATGACCTCCGCGGCCGTCCGGTATTTGAGGTCGATGACCTCCAGGGACTGCGCCAGAACGGGGCAGGCAATCAGGTAAACGCTGAGCAGGACCCACACCAGGGGGCGGACACCACGGCTCGGCAGGCCCTTGAAATCACGCATAAGGGACGATTGTGCCTCAATTTCCGGCCCGGTCTGCCGAAGCAGCACCCAAGGCTATGAATCTCATCATCGGCATCGTCGTGGTTTTCGGTTGCGTTCTGGGGGGATTCGCCGTGCACGGCGGTCATCTCGGGGCGCTATGGCAGCCGTCCGAGCTGTTGATCATCGGCGGCGCCGCGATCGGCGCGCTCATCATTGCCAACCCGATGCGCGTGACCAAGCGCGTCGCGGCCGGCTTCGGCATCCTGCTGAAGGGCGCGAAGTACAAGAAAGAGCATTACCTCAACCTGTTCGCGGTGATGTACGAATTGCTGTCGCTGGCGCGCAAGGAAGGCATGATGGGCCTGGAGCGCGTGATCGAGGAGCCGGCGAAGAGCGAGGTCTTCAGGAAGCGGCCGCTGATCCTCAATGATCATCACGTGGTCGAGTTCATCCAGGACTACCTGCGGCTGATCATCAGCGGCGACATGGACGAGCATCAGCTCGAAGCGCTGATGGACCAGGAGATCGAGACGCATCACCACGACGGCGAAGAGCCGGCGCAGGCGATGAGCAAGGTGTCGGATGCGATGCCCGGCTTCGGCATCGTCGCCGCGGTGCTCGGCATCGTGAACACGATGGGTGCGCTCGGCGGCCCGCCCTCGGAGATCGGCCATAAGGTCGCGGCCGCGCTGGTCGGAACGTTCCTCGGCATTCTGCTCGCGTACGGCCTGCTCGGCCCGATGAGCACCGCGCTCGAGCGCATGGCGCGCGACGAGACGCATTTCTACACGACCATCAAGACCTGCATCATGGGCTTCCTGCGCGGCCAGCCGCCGCAGGTGGCGATCGAGTTCGGCCGCAAGTCGACGCCGGGCGCGCTGCGCCCGAGCTTCAAGGATCTCGAAGCGCAGCTGCGCAAAAAGGCGGCCTGACGTCATGGGCCGCGCCCAGCCGAAAACCGAAGACGCCGAAGCGCCGCGCCCGATCATCATCAAGAAGATCAAGAAGAGCGGCCACGGTCATCACGGCGGCTCGTGGAAAGTAGCGTTCGCCGACTTCGCGACCGCAATGATGGCGTTCTTCCTGCTCATGTGGCTGATGGAAGCCACTACCGAGGAGCAGCGCGGCGCGATCTCCGAGTACTTCAACAATCCTTCCGACATCCAGGGCGCGAGCCCGGTGCCTTCGCCGTCGCCGATCCAGGGCCCGGGCGGCGCGAGCACCAGCATGATCAAGCTCGGCGGCGGCATGGAGCTGCATCACGATCCCGCAACGCCGGCGCCGATAGCACCGCCGACCCCGGGCGTGCAGACCGCGACGCGTCCCGACGACGATGGCGCGCAGGAAGAGAAGCTGGACAACGAGCGCCTCGCCGCCCTGATGGAAGCGCTGAAGAAGGGCATCGAGGAGCGCGAGTCGCTCGCGAAGTTCAAGGACCAGATCCTGCTCGACGTGACGCCGGAAGGCGTGCGCATCCAGATCGTCGATCACGAGCGGCGCTCGATGTTCCCGCTCGGCAGCGCGCGGCTCGAGAATTTCAGCAGCGACATCATCAAGGAGCTGGCGCACATCATCAGCAGCGTGCCCAACCGCATCAGCATCAGCGGCCACACGGACGTGAAGGCGTACGTCGCCGTGAACTACACGAACTGGGAGCTCTCCGCGGATCGCGCCAACGCCGCCCGGCGCGCGCTCATCGCGGGCGGATTGCCCGCGGAGAAGATCGGCCGCGTCGTCGGCCTCGCCTCGAGCGTGCTGCTCGATCCGTCGGCGCCCGACAGCCCGATCAACCGCCGCATCAGCATCGTGGTGATGAACAAGCGCACGGAAGAGGCGATCAACGCGGAGAACGGCAATCTGCTGATGGTGCAGGAAGTGGGCGCCGCGCCGGCACCCGGCGGCGAGCCGGTCGCCCAGCAACCTTCTCAGTAGGTCGAGCTTCAGCCCGACTTCCCTTTTTACGGAATCTGGATCTTGCCGCCGCCGCGGTCGCCCGGCCCGCCGGGGCCGAGGTTCGGCATGCCGCCCTGGGGCACGACCAGCTGCGATGCGGCCTGGCGTCGCATTTCCTGGATCTGCTGCACGGTGCGCTCAATCGCAACAGTTGCTGCGGCCGAGAACCCTGCCACGGCCTGGTCGAGCGTCTTGCCCTCGATCTCGAAGCTCAGCGGCACCGGCCCCATGTTCGTCATGATCTCCGCCTGGCCGATGAACAGCACTGGCCGGGTCGTGTCCGCGCCGCCGTCGGCGGTAACCGGCGTAAGACGGCGGACCGCACCGACTTTGCGGTCGGTGAACATCTCCTCTCGATAGAGTCCGGCCGCATCCATCTGCGGATCCTGATTACGTTCATCGGCCATGGCGACACCCGGGCAACTCAAAACGATGCGTCAGTAGACCAGTCCGGTACAATGGCCGCAACTCGCCAGCGGGCGGAAACACATTGGGGCGTGAGGCACGCCATGCAGGAAACCGACAATCCTTTCAGCGAAGCCTTCGGCAAAGCGGTCGATCTCGGTAACAGAATCGCCGACACTGACGACAAGGCCGACATCTGGGACATCGCCGACGGCCTCCTCGCCGGCGCCGTGCAGTACTGGCTGTACTCGCGCCAGCCGTGCGCCGATCCGGAGTGCGAAGAGTGCGTGCCGATCAGCACTGCCGAGGGCCGCATCGAAGAGCTGCGTCGCCTGATGCGGCAGTTCGCCGAAGAGAGCGAGTACTTCCACTCGCCCACCGACCGCAACGTCGGCCGCGCCTGAAGCGAAAACCCGAGCGAAAAGTCAATCGATTTTTTTGCTTCGCTACCCGCTTGATCCGTAAGGCAGCGGAAAAGCAACGGCCGCGTTTTGCGATCCAGCGCACACCGCCTTGCGTGCGACGCGCTCCACACTTTGCCCCGACACTGTTCGTGTACCGGCAGGTCCGCGGAGGCATCGCAGTGGGAATGTTGAAGAACCTGAAGCTCCGTCATCGCGCCTACGAGTGCGCGTACAACTCGTTTCGTTTCGCTGCGCGCCTGCGCGGCGATCTGAGCGAGTTCGCGCCATCGATTGCGGAGACGCTGCAGAGCGTCGGCGACGAGCTCGCGGCGCTGGCGCGCGACAGCTGCCCGAACGAGAGCGAGCGTCGACAGCTCATCGATGGACTCGAAGGCGCGCTGCGTGCACTCGGCTTGTCCGACGCGGCCCAGGTGCACATCGTTTCGCAGCTCGCGCCGCGCATCATGGCGGGCGAGCCGGCGAGCGCGAGCAAGGAAGCATGGACGCGAATGGCGGTGTGATTTAACCAATCACTGGAAGCGGTTCACGCGCCGTTTCCGGTTCGCTCTGCCGGGTACGACATAACCTCAAATTCCCTACAGATTGCGACTTGTCGCCAAATCCACTGTCGGCTGAAAGCGACCAAACCGCTTGACTTATCCCCGCTACGAAGCGGATTATCAAAGCGTTCCAAGGGCAAACTCGCCGAAAGGCGAGGACGCAAAGCTTCCGGTCTAACGGATTCATTTCCTAAGACAGCGGGGTTGCCACGGAGCCGCGAGTCGATCGCGGCAACGGATTCGCCAGAAAGAGAATCGCGAAACCGTCCGTGACCGAGCGCGATGCGCATCAAGCGCGCTCACTCCCCCATCGAAATGAGTCACGTCGGGTCGCGAAGCTCGCCGTTGTCGTTTTGATTTCGGGCATGGGGAAGAAGACGTGGAAAAGAGCAACAGCAACGCTCAGGCCGTCATGACGCCGCCGCTCGCGCCCATCGCAGCTGCCAACGGCTCGGGTTCGGCACTGTTCGTCATCAACCTGTGTGCGTCGATTGCGCCGGTGCGACTCGACGGCAACAACATCCCTGGTCTCGAGAACTATCGCCTCTATCAAGTGGCGCGCAACGAGGACGGGCGCACGCGTCACCGCCTGCGACTCGGCTTCTTCACGAGCGAGTCGCACGCCGAAAGCGTGCTCGCTGTCGTGCGCCAGCAGTATCCGACTGCATTCACGGCTTGCTTGTGCGAAGAGGATCGTCGTTTTGCCCGCGGCTTCCTGCCGGACGCAGCGCCCGCCGCGCCGCGCTCCGTCGCCGCAGTCGCCAAGGCCGCGCCCGCAGCTGTCGCTGCGCCGAAACCCGCGGCGGCGCCCGCGAAGCCAACGCCCGCCGCCGCGAAGACGCTCGCGCCGGCCGAGCCCGAAGTCGTCGAGCTCACCTGGGAACCTGAACCGCCGAAGGCGGAAGCCAAGGCTGCGAGTCCCGCTGCCAAACCGGCGGTGAGCTCGACTGACGGCCTCGATGACTTCACGTGGGAGCCGCCGTCGCTCACGCCCGCAGCGGATGCAGCAATCGCCAAGACTGCCGCCACTGGCGTCGTGAAGGCGAAGCCGGAGCCGGAGAAGAACACCTCCGATACCGCGAAGCATCCCGCGCTCAAGCTCACACCGAAGACTGCGACGAAGCCCACGCCTCCGGTCGCGAAGCCCGCAACGCCCGTCGCGGCCAAGCTGGCTGCGAAGCCTGCAGCACCGACCGCAACGGCGAGCAAGCCGGATCCCGCGAGCAGCATGCGCGTGCGTACACTCGACCTCACATTCTCCGATCCGCCGCCCGCCGCTGTGGCGAAGGACAGCGCGCCGTCGGCAGCGCCGTTCCATGTCGGTAAGGGCGTCGAGTTCAAGGACGCAGGCATCCGACTCGAGGCCGAGCCCGCGAAGCCCGCCGCACCGACGCAGACGGCGGCGACATCGCCGGCCAAGCCTGCGGCTGCCGTGAAGCCCGCAACGCAGGTCAAACCTGCGGCCAAGTCTGCAACTGCGAAGCCGGTTGCGGCGTCGGCGCCGAAATTGCCCGAGAAGACCGCCAAGCCTGCGCACGCGCCGGTCGTTGCAGCGAAACCTGCAGCGCCGAAGCTGACGGCTGCGCCCAGCATGCCGCCGCCGAGCCGCATCACCGGCGCGTCGAACGTGCCGGCGCCCGAGCTCGACAGCACGCAGACGATTCGCGCGCTGACGAACGCGGAGATGGAAGACGCCGCGCAGGAGAAGTGGTTCGCGGTGCAGCTCGCGGTTTCCGATCAGCCCGTGAATCTCGACGCCATGCCCCGGCTCGACATCTTCGAGGCCTATCGCCTCTACTCCGTCGCAAGCGCCGGCAGCGGCAAGATCGTGCATTCGCTGCGGCTCGGCTTCTTCAAGGAAGCCGTGTCCGCCGAAGCGGTCATGGGCTATCTGCAGACGTTCTTCGGCTCGCCGACGGTCATGCGCGTCAGCGTCGCCGAGCACGCGCGCTTCAAGGACCCGCCGTCGACGAAGAAGCCGGCTGCGCCGGTGCAGGAAGCGAAGGTCGTGGAGCTGAACAATGCGCGCGGCGCACGCCCGGTGATTCCGACCGTGACGATGGAGGTTGCGCACGGCGTCGATCCGTCCGCCACCGGCTCGTTCAGTCCGCTCGAGACCGGCTCGTTCAAGACGAGCGCGAGCGGCAAGCACAGAGCGCTCAAGAGTGCCGCGAAGTCGGCGCACAGCACGAAGACCGCTCGCGCGAAGACGGGTAATACCGGCAAGCACCGGACATTGCCGCAGCCGATCGAGAGGAAGAGCCTCGCGGAGGAGCTGCTCGAAGAGGCGCGCGAAGTCCAGTTGTCCGCGAGCGGGATCCGCAAGCTGCCGAAGAATGATTCGCTGCTGTCGCGCATGCTCGGCAAGCTGACCAAGTAGCGCGCGCTCCACGTTGCACCGATACTTCTGCACCGGGTCATTCACCCGGTGCGGGAGTGCATGCGTGGAATTCCAGACCGCCGACCTGTGCGATCGTTTCGCTGCCGAGCTGCAGCTCGCCGAGCCCCTCTTTCGCGACTACGGCGGCCGGCCACGCTTCGCCGGCCCGATCGCCACCATCAAGTGCTTCGAAGACAACTCGCGGGTGCGCGACCTGACTGCCGAGCCCGGCCAGGGTCGTGTGCTCGTGGTCGATGCGGGCGGCTCGATGCGCCGCGCGGTGCTCGGCGACATGCTCGCGCAGCAGGCCGTCGACAACGGCTGGAACGGTGTCGTCGTCTACGGATGCATTCGCGACGCATTCGCAATTGCCAGACTGCCGCTGGGCGTAAGAGCGCTCGGCACGTGTCCCATGAGAACGGACAAGCGAGGCGAAGGGCAGCGCGATGTGCCGGTCCGCTTCGCCGGTGTGAATTTTCGTCAGGGTGACTGGCTGTATGCCGACGAGGACGGCCTGATCGTCGCACCGCGCGCGCTGGTGTGAAACCAAAGCATCATTTACTGCGTTTTCAGTCGGCCCCGATAATTCGTATTATGCGCGCCGTACTTCACCCTCTCATCACGCACGAACACGAGAACGAGGACCGATCATGACCGACCGCCGCTACGATCGTCGTACAGTTCTTAAGAGCGCACTCGCAGGACTCGCCGCGTTGCCGGCTGCTGGCCTGGTAGAGGCTGCGGACGCCACGCCGCATCTCGATGAAAAGGAGCAGCTCGCGGTCTCGCTCGGCTACGTGCACGACGCAAACAAGGTCGACGCAAGCAAGGTGCCGCAGTTCAAGAAGGGCGCTTTCTGCCACAACTGCATCCAGCTGCAGGGTAAGGACGGCGACGAATGGCGTCCCTGCAACCTGTTCCCCGGCAAGCTCGTGAACGCGAACGGCTGGTGCAAAGTCTGGGCGGCGAAGCCCGGCGCCAAGGTCGGCTGACGCGTCATTCCTTCGCCGGATCGCCTTCCGGCAGGACATCCCTGGCCCACTCGTAACGTTTCCACGCCGGCACCGGCGTGGAAACTTCCGCGCGCGGCACGAACTTGGAGCGCTCCACGAGCTGGTACTTGTGGATGTAGCGCGGGCAGTTCGGAAACACTTCGCGCACGCTCACCTTGACGACGAACTGCGCGCCGACATACGCAGGTGTCACGGCAGTGGCCGGCTCGAGCGAGGCACTGCCGTTCACCCGAATGCGCTTGCCCGCCTCGAAGTCGATGAACAACATCCCGACGTGTGGATTCATGCGCGTGTTGCCGAACGACAGGAACATGCCGTTGCCGTCGTAGTTCGGGAATACCAGCGTGCTGTCGTCGAGCACGCGCACGAATCCCGGATCGCCGCCCTTGTACGAGCAGTTCGGCCGGCCCTCGGCGTCCGCCGTCGCGAGGAAGAACATGTCGCGACGTTCGATGAACTCGCGATCCTCGGGCGTGATGAGCGTGTGATACGTCACCTGCTCCAGCCGGTCCGCCAGCCGCTCGGTGTCGAACTGCCGCTGCAGCTCGCGGTGTCCTTCCTGGTAGAGGCGTGACATGGAGTGCGCTCCGTAGTCGTCATCCACGGGGGATTTCCCGGGGCAGCCTGCTGCCCCTCGGTCAGAGTCTGAGACGCTCGCCGTAGCCCGTCAGCTCGAGATAGCCGCGACCGATTGCCTGGCCGCGCGCGTCGAACGCGCGCACTGCGCCTTCCCAGTAGAGCGTTCCGGTGCTCCCGCGCGCATCGTTCTCCTGATCGTCCAGCAAGGGGCGCAGGAATATCGTGCGCCCACCTGCGACGATTTTCCATTCGACGGGATATTCGACGCCGGTGCGCGACGAGCGCCAGCGACGCAGCGGCGACCAGGCCACGTCGCCCGCTGCGAAGACGCGGTCCGGCTTGCCCGGCTCGCGCAGCGTGGCGCCGGCCCAGTATGGATTGCCGGCATCGTCGCGAATGCGCTGGACCATCAGCGCGCCGCCATCGTCGAGATTGAGGCCGATCCAGTCCCAGCCGCGCGCATGCTCGTCGAACATCGCGCTCGACCATTCGTGGTCGAACCACGCGACGCCGTGCACGCGCTGCTCACGGCCGCCGATCACGATACGGCCGCTGGTCTGCAATTGCGGCAGGCTGTAGTAGTAGCTCGCAGATTGCGGCTGCGGCCCCTTCTGACTGAAGCCGTCCTTGCCGTTCAGCAGCGGTGGTTGCACACGAATGCACTCGAGTTGCAGAAAGAACTCGCTGGTCGTCGCCACGGCGGTGTAACGCTCGCCGTCCTGACGCAGCGACCAGTCGTCGATCTTCACTGCAAGCGAACCCTCGGCCGCCTCGGCCAGCCCGAAGCCCGCACGCGCGGACTTCTCAGCGCGCAACAACCCACCGCGCTGCGGATCGCTGATCGCGGCGTGAGCGAACAAGACCTGTCGCGCGACGAAGCGCGACGGATTGTCCTCGTCGACGCCGGGACGATTGCGAAAGAAAGTAATCTGGAAGCCGAGCGGCTCGCCGCCCTGCGTCTCGACCCAGCCGGTGAGGTACCACCACTCGGTGCGGAACTGCGGATGGCTCCCTTCGTCGCGCGGGAACTCGATCGTGTGGCCAGGCACGACAGACGGATACTGCGCTTCGGCTGCACGAATCGTCGCACTCGCGAAGAGCAGCAGGATGAGTGCCGATCGGGCGAGCGTGCTCACCAGTCCTCCTTCACGGCCTTCACGACTTCGGTGCTCATCGCCTGTCGGCCGCTGACCACGGCGATCCCGGCCGCTGCAGCAACGAGCACTGCGCTCAATGAAGCCAGCAAGGTGCCGGGCGCGGCGAGATCCATGCTCCAGTGGAACGATTGTCGGTTCACGACATAGATGAGAATCAGGCTGACGACTGCGCCCGTGAGCAGACCGACCACCACGCCCGTCGCGCCGAGGACCACGCCCTCGATTGCGAGCATCGTGGCGATCTGCGCGCGGGTGAATCCGAGATGTCGCAGCACGCCGAACTCGCCGCGCCGCGCCAGCACCTGCGCGCTGATACCCGCCGCGATGCCGAACAATCCGATGAGGACTGCGACCAGCTCGAGGAGATACGTGATCGCAAACGTGCGATCGAACGCCTGCAATGACAGCTTGCGCAGCTCCGGCGGCGTGCGCAGGTCGTATTGCGTCGCGGGCAACAGGTCGCGAATTGCATTCTCCAGCGATCGAGATGCGACGCCCGGCTGCAACCACAGGCTCACGGTATTGACGCCCGTGTCGCCCGACAGTCGAACGTACTCATCGCTGCCGATGACGACCGCGCCGTTCTGGTGCTCGTAGTCGCGCCAGATGCCGGCGGCGAAGAGCCGGACCTTTTTGCCAGCGACAGACAACTCGAAAGTATCGCCCGCATGAATGCCGTAGAGATCGCTCGCACCTTCGCTGACCCACGCAAGTACGGTGTCGCGGGGCGCTTTGGATCCGGCCGTGACAGTCATCCACAGCGCCTTCTCGATGGGGATGTGTTTCGCGCTGCGTGCAACCACTGTAAGCGGCTTGTCGGCAGCGATTTGCGCCCGCGCGAACCGACCGGTCTCGAAGTGCGCGACGCCGGGCAGAGATCCCAGCCGCTGGACCGTGCCCGCGTCGAGATGCGCCGACTGGCCGACATAGCCGAGCCGCACGTAGACGTCCGCGGGCAAGACGCGCTGCGCCCATTGATCGAGCGAAGTGCGAAACGAAGTCACCATGATCGCCATCGACACCATGAGACTGAAGCTCACGAGGATCGCCGACACGCTGAGCGTCGCGTAGCGCGCCGTGCCCGCGATCTGCGCAATCGCGACCTGGTACGGCACGGCGCGCACGAACGGCGCGTGACGCAACGCGAGGCGCACGATCGACGGCATCGCGATCACGACACCGATCATCAGCAGAGCGATGGAGACGAAGCCGGGCAACGGCAGGCCGGCGATCGGCGGCAAAAGAAGCACGATCGCAGCGAGCAGCAGCAGCACGGTCACGATGCGCCCATGCGTACGCAACTCGCGGCTCGCAACATCGCCCGCTTTGAGTGCAGCGGCTGTCGGCACGCGCGCAGCCTCGATGGCCGGCCGCAAAGCTCCAGCGATCGCGACCGTCACGCCGAGCACCCAGAAGGCTGCGATCTCGGCGCCGTGCACTTCGAACTGCGCGGCGAGTCCGCGAAAGTAGCCGGCACCCAGGTCGCCACCGATTGCAGCGAGCCCGAGGCGCGCCGCCGCGATGCCCAGCACGATGCCGAGCAGCGCTCCCAAGGTACCGATGATCGCAGCTCCTGCGAGGACTAGTGCGAGTTGCTGGCCGCGCGTGACGCCGAGTGCATGCAGCACTGCAAACTCACGCCGCCGCCGCAACGTTGCGAGCGATTGCGTCGAGTAGACGAAGAAACCGCCGGTGAACAGCGCGACCAGCGCGAGCGCCGTCAGGTTCGAACGATAGGCACGCGACAGGCGCAGCGCCTCGTTGCTCGCCTCGCCCGGCGTGGTCACTCGCGCGTCGGGTGGCAACAGCGCAGCGATGTCAGCACGCACTTTTTCTGCGCTCGTGCCGCTCGCCAGCCGCACATTGATCCGCGAAAGCTGGCCGAGCCGACCGAACTTCCACTGCGCGGCCGCGATATCGAGCACCCCGGCGCGATCTTCCAGACCGGCTTGCGGCAGCACGCCCGCGACCCGCAATTGCTCAGTCTCCTCGCCTACCTGGATCTCGAGCAGGTCGCCGGTATCCAGTTGCAGATCGCGCGCGGCGCTCGCACTGAGGAACACCGCCCGCGGATCGAACGCAGCAGTGCCGGCGCTTGCCATCGTGCCCGCGAGCGCGCTGAGCGACGCCTGCAACTGTCGCGAGCGGAACGCATCGACGCCGAGCAGCGTGAGCGAAGCGCGCCGGTTCGCAAGCTTGCCTTCCACCTCCACGACCGGACTCGCGACCGACACGCCCGGAACAGCAGCGATGCGCGGATACAGGTTCTCATCGAGCCCCGCCGCACTCTCGATCGCCAGGTCCGCCAGTCCATACAGACTGCGTGCGGCGAGCGAGACCTCGTCAGCGGCGGAGCGGTTGATCAGGTAGATCGCGAAGCCCAGCGCCACGCCGAGCGCGATTGCAATCGCAAGCAACGCGTTGCGACCCGGCGAGCGCCGCAGCGGTCCGGCGAGAGCGGCATCGATGAGCGGCCACGCTGCCATGTTCAGCTCGCGCGCTCTGCCAGCCCCTGGTGCGTGAGACGATAGGTCCGCTGCGCGGTGGCCGCAGCGACCTCGGAATGCGTCACGAGAATGCCGGCCGCCTGGTCGCGCTCGAGTTGTGCGCGCAGCAGCGCCAGCACTTCGGCTGCAGAGTCGGCGTCGAGGTTGCCGGTCGGCTCGTCGGCCAGCACCAGGCTCGGCCGGTGCGCGAGCGCGCGCGCGATGGCGACGCGTTGCATTTCACCGCCCGATAACTGGTTCGGCAGATCGTGCTGTCGATCGAGCATGCCGACCGCAGCCAGCATCTCCTCGACGCGCGCGTCAATGACTGCGCTCGCGGCGCCGTTCAGCGCCAGTGGTAATCCCACGTTGCGGCCGACCGTCAGATGCGGCAGCAGATGGAACGCCTGAAAGATGAAGCCCATGCGTGCGCGCCGCAATCTCGTGCGCCCCGCGTCGTCGAGCGCAGCGAGATCCTGCCCCGCGACGACGATCCTGCCCGAGTCCGGCACGTCGAGGCCGGCAATCAGGTTGAGCAGCGTCGATTTGCCGGCGCCGGATTCGCCCATCACGGCGATGTACTCGCCGTCCGCCAGTTGCAACGATACGTCGTGCAGCACGACGCGCGAACGCGCGCCAGCGAACGATTTACTGACGCGCTCGACTGCCAGCACGTGGCTATCAGAACCCTATGATGACACCGAGATTCGCCGAGTACTGCAGCAAGAAGTCGCCCTTCGCCTTGATGCGGCAGGTCAGGCCCCCGTCCGAGACACAGAACAGGTCGCCCTCGCTGTCGAGCACAGTCCCGTATGCGCGCAGATCGAGCCGGACGCCGAAATGATCCGTGATCGGCACCCGCACGCCGCCGCCGATCGTGAACGCGAATTTCGTCTCGTCATCGAGGCCCGCGCCGTCCGGGCTGAAGCGCGCCGCGCCGAGAGTCATGCCGATGTACGGAATGACGCGCGTGGCGGAATCGGGATACGCAACTGTGCCGCCGAACTGCAGGTACTGCACGTCCAAGTCGAAGGGCGTGGCGCCCTTGACGCGCGTACTCTGACTCACGTACAGCATCTCGTAGTGGCGCCACCAATCGGTAGCAGCGTCGACGAAGATTCCGAAGTCGGTGTCCGCGTCGAGGTCGCGATCGCTGTCGTCAGTCGGATCCTCGAACTCGCCGCCGGCCATCTGGCCGAGGAAGGGCGTGAACTCGAAGTTGTTGTACTCCCGCCCCTCCTGCGCCCGTGCCGGCGAGGCCAGGCACATCAACAGTCCGGCCGCTGCCACGGCAGATCCCGAAATGATCCGGTTTCGCATCTCGTATACTCCTCACCCACTCGTCGGTGACGCCGCCTGACGACATCGGGTCGCGGTGCGCAGTGAGTACGTTAACACGATGAGAGCGTCCAGCATTGTCGTTGCCGCCGTTTTCGCGGCGTTGACGTTCGCGTTGTGGGCCTGGCTGAACCGGCCCAGCCCGGAACCCCCCTGGCCCGATCACGTGCAGGGCATGGCGTTCTCGCCGTTCGGCTCCGGGCAGGATCCGGTGCCGCAAATCCTGCCGACGCCGGAACAGATCGACGCCGACCTGCGACTGCTCGCCGGCAAGGTCACGGCGGTACGCAGCTACTCTTCGCTGAAGAGCCTCGGGCAGATTGCCGACATCGCCGCCCGCCATCAGCTCAAGGTCGCGCTCGGCGCCTGGATCGATCGCGACCGGCAGACCAACGAGGCGGAGCTCGCGGCGGCGATCGACATCGCCAACCGTCATGCGAACGTGATCCGCCTGGTGATCGGCAACGAAGTGATCCTGCGCAACGATCTCAGTGTCGCCGAGCTCGCGCGCCAGCTCGATCGCGTGCGCGACGCCGTCGAGCAACCTGTGAGCACCGCGGAGCCTTGGGACGTCTGGCTCAGGAATCCGCTCTTGGTGGAGCACGTCGACTACATCGCGGTGCATCTGTTGCCGTATTGGGAAGGCATTGCGGTCGAGCAGGCGGTCGACTATCTCGCGATGCGCGTCGAGATGCTGGAGCGTGCTTATCCGGGAAAACCGGTCGTGATTGCCGAAGTCGGCTGGCCGTCGAGCGGCCGCACGCGCGATGCAGCGGTCGCGTCGACCAGCAACGAAGCGATGTTCCTGCGGCGCTTCCTCGAGCGCGCGCGCGAGGAAGGTTACATCTACTACATCATGGAAGCGTTCGATCAGCCGTGGAAGGCGCAATACGAAGGCGCCGTCGGCGCGTACTGGGGCGTGTACAACGTGGATCGCGAGCCGAAGTTTGCGTTCGTCGAGCCGATCGTGCGCATTCCGCAATGGCAGACGCTGGCGGCGATCTCAGTCGTGCTCGCATCGATGCTGGTCGCGCTCCTGTTCGTGCACAGCCGAACGCTCGATGCCCGCGGCCGCAGTCTGCTCGCCGTCGTGGTCTATGCCGTGACCGCGGGCGCCGTTTGGATCATCTACGACTACTCGCAGCAGTACATCACGTTGCGCACCGTGCTCATCGGCGGCCCGCTGCTGCTCGGCATGTTCGTCGTGATTGCCGTGCTGATCGCCGAAGCGCACGAATGGGCCGAAGCGCGTTGGGCGATCCCGCGACGCGGCGGGTTCGCGATCGCGACCGCGGGCGGGACGCTGCGGAAAGTCTCCATTCACGTGCCCGCTTACAACGAGCCGCCGCAAATGCTGATCGAGACGCTCGATGCGCTCGCGCGGCTCGACTACCCTGACTTTGAAGTGATCGTCGTGGACAACAACACCAGGGACGAAGCGGTGTGGCGGCCGGTCGAGCAGCATTGTGGGCGGCTCGGCGCCCGCTTCCGCTTCTTTCACGTCGATCCGCTGCCCGGCTTCAAGGCCGGCGCGCTCAACTTCGCGCTCGGCCAATCCGCACCGGACGCGCAGATCATTGCGGTCATCGACAGCGACTACCAGGTCGAGCCGGCGTGGCTGCGCGATCTCGTGCCCGCCTTCGCCGAGCCGAAGATCGCGATCATGCAGGCGCCGCAGGACTATCGCGACGGCGGCGAGAGCGTGTTCAAGGCAATGTGCTACGCCGAGTACCGCGGCTTCTTCCTGATCGGCATGATCACGCGCAACGAGCGCAATGCAATCATCCAGCACGGCACGATGACGCTGGTCAGGCGCGACGCGCTCGAACGGGCGGGCGGCTGGGCGCAGTGGTGCATCACCGAGGATGCCGAGCTCGGCCTGCGCCTGTTCGAGCACGGCTACGAAGCTCAGTACGTGCCGCGCAGCTATGGCCGCGGGCTGATGCCGCAGACGTTCGCCGACTACAAGAAGCAACGGTTCCGCTGGGCCTACGGCGCGGTGCAGATTCTGCGGGCGCATGCACGCGCGCTGTTCTCGAACGGCGACGAGCGTTTGACGCGCGGCCAGCGCTATCACTTCGTCGCCGGCTGGCTGCCCTGGCTCGCCGATGGCCTGAATCTGTTGTTCACGATCGCGGCGCTGGTGTGGTCGTTCGCAATGATCATAGCGCCGCACCGCATCGATCCGCCGCTGATCATGTTCTCGGCGCTGCCGCTGTCGCTCTTCACGTTCAAGCTGGTGAAGCTCGCCCATCTTTACGCCGCGCGCGTGGGCGCGAACATTCGCCAGACGCTCGCCGCTGCGCTCGCCGGCCTGGCGCTGTCGCACACTATCGGCGTCGCTGTCATCAAAACATTGTTCACGCGCAATCAGCCGTTCGTCCGCACGCCGAAGAGCAAGCAGCCGCACGCTCTCGCCCAGGGGATTGCAGCGGCGAAGACCGAGACCCTGATGCTGCTCGCCATCCTCCTGGCGGCACTCGGCCTCACGCGGCAGATCGCCTTGGGGCCGCAGTGGATCGTCGGGATTCCCGAAGAGCTGAAGGGCCCAGACGTTTCGGTCTGGGTCGCAGTGCTGCTGATTCAGGCTGTACCCTATGCAGCCGCGGTGCTGGTATCGCTGTTCAGTGCCCTGTCGTTGCCCGCTCGTTGGCTCGGACCGCTGCCTACGCACGTGCCTGCAGCGCTCACGCAGCCGGAGCGGTGAACCATGCCGGAGATCAAAGACTGGTGGGGCGAAGTCAGCCCGTTGCTCGATGAAGCAATGGAGCTGCCGCTGGCTGCGCGCGAGTCCTGGCTCGCCGATCTCGAGCGGCGTGCACCGCAGCTGGCAGCACACGTCAGATCGTGCCTGCGGGAGGTCTCGGAGCTGAGCGACCGCAAGTTCCTCGACGACTCGATCCGCCGCCATCTGCCGGCCGGTCTGGAAGGCCAGACCTTCGGCGCGTACACGCTGGATCGCATTCTCGGGTTCGGCGGCATGGGCACCGTGTGGCTCGCGCATCGCAGCGACGGCCGGTTCGAAGGGCAAGTGGCCGTCAAGCTGCTCAATCTCGCCTTCGTGGGACATCCGTCGGAGCAGCGTTTTACGCGCGAGGGCAGCGTGCTCGCCCGCTTGCAGCACCCGCACATCGCGCGGCTGCTCGACGCCGGCCTCGAGCAGGACCGGCAGCCTTATCTCGTCCTCGAATACGTGCGCGGCGAGCGCATCGACACGTACTGCGATCAGCGCGGCCTGAACATCGAACAGCGCATCGGGCTGTTCCTCGACGTTCTCGCGGCGGTGGCGCACGCCCACAGCAATCTCGTCGTCCATCGCGACCTGAAGCCGTCGAACATCTTCGTGACCGAGCAGGGGGCAGTGAAGCTGCTCGATTTCGGCATCGCCGCACTGTTGTCCCGCGAAGGTGACGATGTCACGCCGCTGACGGGCCACATCGGACCGGGACTCACGCCCGGCTATGCCGCGCCCGAGCAACTGCTCGGTCGGCCGATCACGACTGCGACCGATGTCTACGCACTGGGAATCGTGTTGTTCGAGCTGCTCGCAGGCAGGCGTCCGGCGTCTGCCGGAGATGAACCGAAAGCCGCTGCGCAGTGGATTCAGCGAACACTGGAGTCCGATGCGCCGCGACTCTCCGACGTGGCGTTGCGCGAGGACTGGCGGCGCGGCTTGCGAGGCGACCTCGACAACATCGTTGCGCTGGCGTTGCGCAGGAATGCGGAGGAGCGCTACCGGACCGCGGAGCTGTTCGCGCAGGATCTGCGGCACTTCCTTGCGCACGAGCCCGTGTCGGCCCGGCCGCGATCGGTCGGCTATCTCGCAGCGAAGTTCGTGCGGCGCAATCGCGCAGCCGTCGCCAGTGCGTGCGTCATGGTGATTGCGCTGATCGCAGCGGGCGGCTTTTCGGTCTGGCAGATGCTGCAGGCGAACCAGCAGCGGCGGCTCGCCGAAGATCAGGCATCGCGCGCCGAGTTTGCGCGCGACTTCGCGGAATTCGTGCTCACCGACGCCGGCACGACCGGAAAACCGTTCACGACGTCGGAGCTGCTGCTGCGCGCCGAGCAGGCAATCCCGCTGCAATATGGCTCGGCCGATAATCCCGCCGCAGTCGAGCAGCTCATCAAGCTCGGCATGCTGTTCGCGCGCGTCGGGCAGTACCGCAAGGCGCGGGAACTGTTCGAGCAGGCCAACGCTCGCGCGCTCGCGGGCAACTATGCGGAGCTGCGGTGGCAGTCTGCGTGCGAGCTCGGTCGACTGCAGCACTACGCCGGACGCTTGCAGCAGGGCGCTGCGCTGCTCGACGCGGCGATCGCGCAGTTGCAACGAAGCGCGCCGGATTCGCCCGCGCTGATCGAATGCTTCGAACAGAAATCGGATCTCGAGCTGACGCGGCAGGACGTGCCGCTTGCCATCGCGACCGCGCAGGCATCGCTCGCGCAAGCGCAGAGATTGTTTCCGAGGGCGCCATTGCACTGGATATCGCCGCGTGTGCAGCTCGGGACTTCGCTGCGCGCGCAGGGGCGGTTCCAGGCCGCGGACGACATGCACCGCGGGACACTCGACCTGCTCAGGCGGCTCGGTCGGGAGCGCACCGCGAACGCAGTGCTCCTGTACAACAGCTGGGGCATCGTGAGATCCGACATCGGCGACATCGCAGGCGCCGCGAAGCTGTTCGAGTCGGCGCTCGCGGTCGGTCAGTCGCTGTGGGTCGGCGCTGCGCCGGATCAGTGGGTGAGCGTCACGTACGGACGACGATTGGTGCTGCTCAACCGGCTCGACGAAGCCGAACAGCATTTCGCCAGCGCCTTGCGCCAGTCGGGCGGTGAAGAGGATGCGGAAATGCAGATCGGCGCGCTGCTGGGCATGCTCTCGGTGAATCGTGAGCGGGGTAATTTCGAGGCGGCGCGCGCGGCGCGCGAACAGGCGGAGCAATTCGTCGCGGCGCACCTGCCGCCGGAGCACAATCAGCGGCAGAACCTGGTTTTCGAAAGCGGCTTGCTCGATCTCGCCGCCAACTCGCTCGACGATGCCCGGGCGCAGCTGCAACAGGTGGTCACGCAGTTCAAGAGCGCGAACCGGCGCCAGACCGACCAGATCGTAGCGCTCGCAGCGCTCGCGCAGTGCGCGTTGCAAACCCATGAGCCGGGCCGCGCGGCGGAGCTGGCAGCCGAAGCAAGCGCGCTCGCGCGGAAAGTTGCTGTGCCCGGACAGCCGTCGTACTGGCTGGGCCTCGCGCTGCTGGCGCAAGTCGATGTGGAGCAGGCGGTCGGAAACGCGGATCGGGCGCAACAGCTATCCGGCGAGGCGCTCGCGCAACTCTCGCCGACCGTGGGAACCGATCACCCGCTGACAAAGAAGGCGGCGGCGCTCGCGAAGCTATAGCTTCACCATCACGTGCCGCGGCACGGTGTAGTCCTCGAGCGCGTACACCGACAGGTCCTTGCCGTAGCCGGAGCGCTTGAGCCCGCCGTGCGGCATCTCGCTCACCAGCATGAAATGCGTGTTGATCCAGGTGCAGCCGTACTGCAGTCGTGCGGCGACGCGCATCGCTTTGCCGATGTCGTTGCTCCACACCGAGGATGCGAGCCCGTAGTCCGAATCGTTGGCCCAGGCGATCGCCTGCTCCGCATCCTTGAAGCGCGTCACCGAGACGACCGGGCCGAACACTTCGCGCCGCACGATCTCATCGCTCTGCTTCGCTCCCGCGATGATCGTGGGCTCGAAGAAGAATCCGCCGCCGCCGCGGGATTTGCCGCCCGTCGTGATCTCGATGTGACGGCTCTGGTCCGCGCGATTGACGAATCCGGCGACGCGCGAGCGCTGCTTCGCACTGATCAGCGGGCCCATCTCGACGCCCTCTTCGTCCTGCCGGCCGACCTTGATGGACGCGGCTGCGCTCGTCAGGTCCGCGACCAGCTTGTCGTAGATCTTCGGCCCGGCGTAGATGCGACACGCGGCAGTGCAGTCCTGACCGGCGTTGTAGAAGCCGAACGTGCGAACCCCGCTGACGACTGCTTCGCGATCGGCATCGTCGAACACGATCACGGGGGCTTTGCCGCCGAGCTCCAGGTGCGTGCGCTTCGCGCCTTTCGCTGCTGCCTGCAATACTTTCTCGCCGGTCGACACATCGCCGGTGAGCGAGATCATCGCGACCTGCGGTTGCGAGATCAGCGCCGCGCCCACGCTCTGACCTTTCCCGTGCACGATGTTGACGACGCCGGGCGGGAACAGCTCGGCGAGCAGCGTCGCGAGCTTGAGCGCCGTGAGCGGCGTCTGCTCCGACGGTTTCAAAACGATCGTGTTGCCGCCCGCCAGCGCCGGCGACAATTTCCACGCGGCCATCATCAGCGGGTAGTTCCACGGCGCGATCGATGCCACCACGCCCACGGGATCGCGGCGGATCATGCTCGTGAAGCCCGGCAGGTATTCGCCCGCGACTGCTCCGTGCAGCGTGCGCGCTGCACCCGCGAAGAACCGGAACACATCGACGATCGCCGGGATCTCGTCGTTCAACACCGCGGCGTAAGGCTTGCCGCAGTTCTGCGATTCCAGGCGCGCATAGTCCGCCGCTTCCGCCTCGATGCGGTCCGCGATCTTGAGCAGCAGCGCGGCACGGTCCTTCGGCACGCTCGCGCTCCATGCAGGAAACGCCTTTGCCGCCGCAGTCACTGCGCTTTCGATCTGCTCCCGCGACGCCTCGGCAAGCGATACCAGCGGCTTTGCGGTGGCCGGATCGAGCACGTCCTCTTTCGCACCCTTGCCGGCAACCAGCTTGCCGTTGATGAGCAGCTTCGTATTCATTCGGAACCTCTCCGCGTGAGACGGTACGCCAGCAGGATCGGGACGAACGTCACGATCATCACGATGACTGCGACCACGTTGGTGATCGGCCGCTCGCGCGGCCGGAACAGCTCGTTGAAGAACCAGATAGGCAGCGTCCGCTCGTGGCCGGCGGTGAACAGCGTGACGATGATTTCATCGAACGACAACGCGAACGCCAGCATGCCGCCCGCGAGCAGAGCCGTCGCGGTCTGCGGCAGCACGATGTGCCGGAACGTCTGCCAGCCGTCGGCGCCGAGATCCATCGACGCTTCGATCCAGCTCTGCGGCAGGCGGCGCAGACGCGCCACGACATTGTTGTAGACGATAACGATGCAGAAGGTCGTGTGACCCGCGACGATGGTCCAGAAGCCGGGATCCAGGTGCGCGCTCTTGATGGCCGCAAGCAGCGCGATGCCCGTGACGATGCCGGGCAGAGCGATGGGCA
Organism: Steroidobacteraceae bacterium; assembly: GCA_044866955.1. Classification (GTDB taxonomy): domain Bacteria; phylum Pseudomonadota; class Gammaproteobacteria; order Steroidobacterales; family Steroidobacteraceae; genus Steroidobacter. The sequence continues at coordinate 111,458 of JBIOUH010000106.1, read as the reverse complement.
GCACCAGCAGGACAGTGATGCTCTCTTTGCCGCGGAACCTGCCTCGCACCATGCCGAGGGCCGTGAGCGAGCCGAGGATGATCGCGAGCACCGTGGCAACGGCGGCGACCGCCAGCGACAAGCGCATCGCGGCCCAGATGTCGGCGCGCGCGAATGCCGCTTCGAACCAGTGCAGCGTCAGTCCCGGCAGCGGAAACTCGTACGTGCGATCGGCCGTCGTGAACGCGTACAGCACGATGACGAGCACCGGCAGGTGCATGAACGCGAGCACCGCGTACGCTGCGAGCCGCGCGCCGAGCGAGGCCTGGTTCCAGCGCCTATAACGCATCGAAAGCTCCAGCGCGCTTCGCCATCGACAGATAGATCATGATCAGCACGATCGGCACGACCGAGAACGCCGCGGCGAGCGGGATGTTGCCGGCCGTTCCCTGCTGCTGATACACCATCATGCCGATGAAGTAGCCCGGCGCGCCGACGACGCTCGGAATGATGTAGTCGCCGAGCGTCAGCGAGAACGTGAACACCGAGCCCGCGGCGAGTCCCGGCAGCGCGAGCGGCAATGTGACCCGTCGAAACGTCTGCACCGGCCGGGCGCCGAGATCTGCCGACGCCTGCAGCAGCGACTCCGGCACTTTCTCCAGCGCAGCCGCGAGCGGCAGAATCATGAACGGCAGCCACATGTAGACGAACACTATGAACATGCCGAGGTACGACGCGGACAGCGACGGCCCGCCGATGCCCGGAATCCGCAGCACTGCCTCGAGCGCAGCGCCGAGGCCGACCACATCGAGCAGCCAACTGAGGATGCCCTGCTTCGCGAGGATCAGCCGCCATGCGTAGACCTTCACCAGGTAGCTCATCCACATCGGCAGCATCACGCCGACGTAGAAAAAAGCGCGGGCGCGCGCCGAGGCATAGCGAACCATGTAGTTGGCGATGGGCAGCGCGATGACCCCGCACGCGATCGTCACCGCAACCGCCATCGATAGCGTGCGCACGATGATGTCGACGTTTGCCGGCTGCGTAACGACCTGCTTGTAGGTCGCGAGCGTCGGCTCGTACACGACCTTCGCCGTGAACTCATCGATCGTGTACATGCTCTGCGCCAGCAGCGTGAACAGCGAGCCGAGATAAACCGTGCCGAACCACAGCAACGGCGGGATCAGCAGCAGCAGGCTGTAGAGATTCGGCCGCCGATAGAGAAATGTCGAGAGCGCTCTCACGGCGTCTCCGCGGCTGTCAGCGGCACGGCATCCGCGCGCGACCACTCCAGGCGCACGCGCGCACCGACTTTGAAATCGCCATTGCTGCTCACGTCCGCCAGCGCCGCCGCAAACACTTCGCCGCTTTCGAGGCGCACCTGCCAGCGGCTCATTGCACCGTGATACTGCACGTCCGCGACGTCGCCGAGGCAGCTCATCGTGTCTGCAGCCTGAGCGGCCGCCGGCGCGCGCAGCCGGATATTCTCCGCGCGAACTGCAAACGGATCGGCTCGGCCGCTGAGTCGCTGCGCCAGCTCGCCGGTCACGACATTCGCGCTGCCGACAAAACGCGCAACGAACGCAGTGGCCGGACGCGTGTACAGAGTGCGAGGCGTGTCGAGCTGCTCGATCCGGCCGTGATTGAAGACCGCGACGCGATCCGCCATCGACAGCGCCTCGCCCTGATCGTGCGTGACGAACACGAACGTGATGCCGAGCCGCCGTTGCAGGTTCTTCAGCTCGATCTGCATCTCCTCGCGCAGCTTCAGATCGAGCGCACCGAGAGGCTCGTCCAGCAGCAGCACGCGCGGCTGATTGATGAGCGCGCGCGCCAGCGAAACGCGCTGCCGCTGGCCCCCGGAAAGCTGCGAAGGCCGGCGCCGCGCGAAATGACCGAGCTGCACCAGGTCGAGCATCTCCTGCGCGCGGCGCCGCCAGTCTTCCTTGCGCTGACCGCGCACGCGCGGTCCGTACGCGACGTTCTCCAGCACGCTCATGTGCGGAAACAGCGCGTAGTCCTGGAACACCGTGTTGACGTCGCGCGCGTACGGCGGATCGTCGGTGACGTCGCGACCGTTCAGCAGCACCCTGCCGGTGTCGGGCGTCTCGAAGCCGGCGACCAGCCGCAGGCACGTGGTCTTCCCCGAGCCCGAAGGCCCGAGCATCGCGAAGAACTCCCCGGCCTGCACCGTCAGCGAGACGCGATCTACGGCGTGCACTTCACCGTAGACGCGCGATACATCGAGGAACTCGATGGCGGCAGTCATGAGCCGTCTGGTTTTCCCCGGATGGCGTTCGCTCGGAGGCGCTACCTGCCTCCCATCACCGCGACGTAGTCGGTGGCCCAGCGGCTGTACGGCACGCAAGCGTCGTTCTGCGACGCGCACTTGGCCTCCGGCGTGCGCCAGAACTTGATCTTGTCGAAGTTGTCGATGCCGTTGGTCTTGCAACCGTCGGCGCCCAGCAGCACGTTCCTCTCGCACGCCGTGGGCACGACCGGCACCGAGCCGAACCACGCCGCGACGTCGCCCTGCACTTTCGAGCTGATCGACCACTCGAGCCACTTGTACGCGCAGTTCGGATGCTTGGCGCTCGCGTGCATCATCGTCGTATCTGCCCAGCCCGTGGCGCCTTCGGCCGGAACGGTGCTCGCGATCGGCTGCTTGTTCGCAATCAGCGTGTTGACCTGGAACGGCCACGTGCTCGACGCGACCACGCCTTCCTTGGTCATGTCATCCACCTGCGTCGTGGTGTCGTGCCAATAGCGCTGGATCAGCGGATGCTGCTTGCGCAGCACCTCGAGCACTGCAGCGTACTGCTGCTCGTTGAGCTCGTACGGATCCTTGATGCCGAGCTCCGGCTTCTTCGTCATCAGGTACAGCGCCGCGTCGGCGATGTAGATCGGGCCGTCGTACGCCTGCACGCGGCCCTTGTTCGGCTTGCCGTCAGGGAATTTGCCCGGCTCGAACACGATGCTCCACGACGTCGGCGCCTTCTTGAACACGCTGGTGTTGTACATGAGGACGTTCGGTCCCCACTGGTACGGCACCCCATAGTGCTTGCCGTCGACGAAATGCCACGGCGCTTCCTTGATGCGCGGATCGAGATTGTCGTACGAGGGCACGCGCGAGACGTCGATCGGCTGGACGGTGCCGCCGCGGATCAGTCGCAGCGACGCATCGCCCGACGCCGTCACGAGATCGTAACCACCGCCGTTCATGAGCGAGACCATCTCGTCCGACGTGCCGGCGGTCTTGACGTTGACTTTGCAGCCGGTCCCGGCCTCGAACGGCTTCACCCAGTCGTATTTCGCATCGGTGTCGCCGCGCTCGATGTAGCCCGGCCACGCAACGATGTCGACCTGGCCTTCCAGAGCAGTGGAGGCTGCCGGCTGTTCTGCCGCAGCGGGCGGCGGCGCTTCCTTCTTGCCGCAAGCCGCAATCGCGAGGGCAATACCGGACAGCAGAAGGACGCGGGAAACGCAACGGCTGGTGGACCGCATAAAGGAACTCCCCTTGAAAGATGTTCTTGAGGGCCTGTTCTCGGGCCGGAAGGCGCGCCAGTGTAACCCCGCGGCATCCTGCTTTCACTTTCACGAAGGCAGCCTTCGCCGGGCGCGCGGTCGTGCGTTTCCGCAGTTGCTGCGGCTCCGGCGCGCGCCGACAATCGCGCCGCCATGACGGACCCCACTGTAGTCCTGCTGTCGCGGATCCAGTTCGGATTCGTGATGAGCTTTCACATCATCTTTCCTGCGTTCACGATCGGCCTGGCGAGCTGGCTGGCGTTCCTGGCCGGTGCGTATCTGAAGACGCGCCGCGCTCTGTGGCGCGACCTGTACGTGTTCTGGCTGAAGATCTTCGCCGTGGCATTTGGCCTCGGCGTCGTCTCGGGTCTCGTGATGAGCTTTCAGTTCGGCACCAACTGGGCCGAGCTGTCGACGCGCGCCGGTAACATCCTCGGCCCGCTGCTCGCGTACGAAGTGCTCACGGCGTTCTTCCTCGAAGCGACGTTCCTCGGAGTGATGCTGTTCGGCTGGCGGCGCGTGTCGCCAAGACTGCACTTCTTCGCCACCTGCATGGTGGCGCTCGGCACGTTGATCTCGACGTTCTGGATCATCGCGGCGAACAGCTGGATGCAGACGCCGACGGGCTATCGCGTCGTCGACGGCGTGTTCCAGCCCGAGAACTGGTGGCACATCGTATTCAATCCTTCGTTCCCGGTGCGGCTCGTGCACATGACGCTCGCTGCGTTCATCACGACGTGCTTCGTGATCGGCGGCAACAGCGCGGTGTACCTGTTGCGGCAGCGGCATCGCGAAGCCGCGCAGCTGATGCTCAAGCTATCGATCTGCTTCGCGGCAATCGCGGTGCCGCTGCAAGTCCTGGTCGGCGACATGCACGGTCTGAAGGTCCGCGATCATCAGCCGATGAAGCTCGCGGCGATCGAGGGCCATTGGGAAACCGGGCGCGGCGTGCCGCTGATTCTGTTCGCGTGGCCCGACGCAGCGCGCGAAACGAATCGTTACGAAATCAGCGTGCCGAAGCTCGGCAGCATCATCCTCACGCACGAGCTCGACGGCGAGGTCAAGGGTCTCAAGGAAGTCGCGCCCGACCTGCGGCCGCCGGTCGCGCCGGTGTTCTTCGGCTTCCGCGTGATGGTCGGCATCGGCGTGCTGATGCTCACGCTGGTCGCATTGTCGGCGCTGCAATGGCGGCGCAGACGTTTGTTCGAGTCGAAGTGGCTGCTGCGCGCATGGATGCTCATGACGCCCGCGGGCTTCGTCGCCGTGCTCGCAGGCTGGTACACGACTGAAATCGGGCGCCAGCCGTACGTCGTCTACGGCCTGTTGCGAACGTCGCAGGCGGCTACGGCAATCGACGCCGGCAGCGTGCTCACTTCGCTGATCGTTTTTGCGACGGTGTATCTGTTCGTTTTCATCTCAGGCACGTACTACCTGCTCAAGCTCCTGCGTCGCGGCCCGCTGCCCGTCGAGCAGGATCTGCTGCATCCGGAAGACAAGACTGCGGGACGTCCGCTGTCGCTGCCCGAAGAAACGATCGAGGGCAGCACCTGATGGAAGGTCACACAGTCCTGCCGGTCGTGTGGTTCGGCATCATCGGCTTCGCCATATTGATGTACGTGCTGATGGACGGTTTCGTGCTCGGCATCGGCATCCTGTCGCTGTTCGCCGAGGACGACGAGCAGCTCGATCGCATGATGAGCACAGCGGCGCCGATCTGGGACGGCAACGAGACCTGGCTGGTGCTCGGCGGCGCGGGACTGCTTGCCGCATTCCCTAAAGCTTACGCGGTGATGCTGTCCGCGCTCTACCTACCCGTACTGCTGATGCTCGTTGCGCTCGTGCTGCGGGGCGTGTCGTTCGAGTTCCGCTTCAAAGCCAAGACCTCGAAGCACATCTGGGGTGTGTGTTTCGCGGCGGGCTCGATCGCCGCGGCGTTCGCGCAGGGCCTGATGCTCGGTGCGATCGTCGAAGGCATGCCGCTGCAGGGCGGGAAATACCTCAGCGGCGCATTCGCGTGGTTCAGCCCCTTCTCGATGCTCACCGCGGTCGCCGTGGCGTTCGGCTACGCACTGCTCGGCAGCACCTGGCTGATCATGAAAACGGACGGGGCGCTGCAGAACGTAGCCTTTGCGCTGACGCGGCCGCTGGTCGTGGTCGTCGTCGCGTTCATGGGACTGGTCAGCTCGTGGCTGCCGTTCCTGAGCAGCCAGGTGATGTCGCGCTGGTTCGAAGGCGGGAATTTCCTGTGGCTCTCGCCGGTGCCGCTGCTCGCGCTCGCGAACGCGGTCTGGCTGTGGCAGGCGGTCGTGCGGCGCGCGGACTACATGCCTTTCATCCTGGCGCTGACATTCTTCGCGCTCGGCTTCGTCGGGCTGGTGCTCGGCATCTGGCCGAACCTGCTGCCGCCGGATCTGACGATCTGGAAGGCGGCAGCGCCGCCGCAGAGTCAGGGCTTCGTGCTCGCGGGCACGCTGATCATGCTGCCGGCGGTGCTAGGTTACACGTGGTGGTCGTATTCGGTGTTCCGCGGCAAGGTGACCGCGGAGAGTGGCTACCACTGAGGTCGGGTGCGAAGCCGCTCAGTGGCTGCACTGACTCAGCAACAGACAGCAGATCAGCGCTCCGAGCAAAGCGCCGACGAATCCGCCGCCGGCCGCGGCGAGGAACATGCGCTTCGGCGGCTCATTGTGACCGCCAGCCTCAGTCGTCCCACCGCCGGGTAGCCTCTTCTCGGGTTCTGTCGGCACGTGGTTCTCCTTGGAGCAACGAGCGGGACTACAGCCTGTCCGCTCGCGTGATCACCTGCTTCGGCGGCTCATTGTGACCGCCGCCGTCAGGAATGGCATCTCCGGGCTGCGTCGGAGTGGGTTCAAGAGGCTTCTTTTCGGGTTCGGTCGGCATGTTGGTAGTTTCCATGAAGCAGCAAAGAGGAGCTACAACTTCCCGCGCGGATAATCTCCTGTCGTTGCCGTGCCGGCAAGCGAACATTAGTATTACTCCCCGTCTCACCGCACCCTGCACTCATGCCCACCCCTGCCTCGCTCGAGGAGCTCGTACGCCTGGCAGAGCAGGTGCCGCCCGACGGGCGTCTCGACTTCCTGCGACGCACGTGCGGCGGCGAGCTGCCTCTCTATCAGCGCGCAGTCGAAGCATTGAAAGCCCGTTCGTCCGGCGGCTGGTGGGACGACAACATCGACTCGGCAGAGAGCGCAGCGGATCCGCGCGCTGTAGTCGGAACGCGCATCGGGCCTTATCGCGCGGTCAAGCGTCTCGGCGAGGGCGGCATGGGCGAAGTCGTGCTCGCCGAGCGCGCGGACGAGCAATTCTCGCACCGGGTCGCGGTGAAGCTGGTGCGTCGTGGAGTGACGTCCCGCCAGGTGCAAGGCCGCCTGAAACTCGAGCGCCAGATCCTCGCCACGCTCGACCATCCGAACATCGCAAAGCTGCTCGACGGCGGCACGACAGCGGAAGGCGTGCCGTACATCGTCATGGAGTACATCGACGGCGTACCGATCGACATCTACTGCGACGAGCATGCACTGACAATCGAGGCGCGCATTCGCCTGTTCCAGGTGGTCTGCTCGGCCGTGCATTACGCTCACCGCAACCTGATCGTGCACCGGGACCTGAAGCCTTCGAACATTCTCATCAACGCCGACGGGATTCCGAAGCTGCTCGATTTCGGCATCGCCAAGGTTCTCGACGAGCGACCATTCGGACACACGCTGGCCGTCACACAAGCGGACATCCGTCTGCTCACACCCGATCACGCCAGCCCGGAACAGGTGCGCGGCGACCCGATCACGACGGCGAGCGACGTCTATGTGCTCGGCGTACTGCTCTACGAGCTCCTCACCGGACACAAGCCGTTCACAGCGTCGGGCAACCGGCTCAGCGAGATCGAGCGCGCGATCTGCGAGTTGCCACCGCTGCCGCTGGATTCGGTGCTCCAGACCGGCAACGACCCGGCAGCAGCGGAACGCATCCGGCAGGTGTGCGCGCAGCGCTCCACCGTGCCGGCCCGGCTGCGACGCTACTTGAGCGGCGATCTCAGCAACATAGTGCTCACGGCGTTGCGCAAGGAGCCGGAGCGACGCTACGGATCGGTCGAACAGTTCTCCGCGGACCTGAGCCGCTACCTGGCGAACATGCCGATCGCGGCCCGCAGCGACTCGGTCGGCTATCGCACCCGCAAGTTTCTGCGCCGGCACGTCTTCGGCGTGACCACCGGCGCGCTGGCTGTGCTGGCGCTGATCGTCTTCACGGCAGTTACGGCACTGCAGGCGCGACGCATCGAACGTGAGCGGGTCAAGGCGGATCAGGTCGCCTCCTTTCTGACCGAGCTGTTCGAGCGCTCGGACCCGAGCCAGGCGCGCGGCAACGACGTGACCGTGCGGGAGATCCTCGACGTCGGCGCCGCACGCATCGAGAGTGAGGTCCAGAGACAGCCGGAGACCGGCGCCAGCCTGCTGACCACGATCGGCACGGTCTATACGAACCTCGGCGAATACGACCGCGCAATCGCCATGCTGGAACGGGCCGTGAAGGTGCGGCGCGAGCTGTATGGCGAGCGGCATGCCGAAGTTGTCCAGTCGCGCGAGCGGCTGGGCGAGGCGCTGCTGGAGAAACGCCTCCTGGCCGAAGCGGACGTCCAGCTGCAGCAGGCACTGCGCACGAGTCTCGATCTGTTCGGCGAGCAGCACATCCAGTCGGCGGCGATCCTGCACAGCCTCGGCCGCCTGCGCCAGATGCAGGAGCGCTTCGGCGAGTCGCGCGCCTTCTTCGATCGCAGCCTGGCGTTCCTCGACGCCCACTCCGATCGCTACTTCGATGAGCTCACGATCACGCTGAACGACTATGCGATCCTGCTCAACTACGTCGGTGACGTGGCCGCGGCACAGCACATGTTCGAGCGCGTGCTGCAGTTGAACCAGGCGCGCTATGGCGCGGACCACCCGGAGACGACGACGGCCATGCACAACCTTGCGGTGGCGCTCGAACAGCAGGGCAAGCTGGAGCAGGCGCGACCCTATTTCGTCGAGGCGCTGGCTACGCACCGCAAGGTGTTCGGCACGGACAGCGCGGCCTATATCGCCGCGCTCAGCAGCTACGGCCGTTTCCTGCGACGGACCCATGAGCTCGACGAGTCGGAGCGCGTGTCGCGCGAAGCGGTTGCTCTTCGCAGCAGCAACTCCGGCGCGGGCCACTACATGGTCGGGTACAGCATGGTCAATCTGGCCACGGTGTTGCTCGATCAGGGCAAGGCCGCGGAGGCACAGCGCGAAACGCTGGCAGCGCTGAAGATCTATGACAAGACACTGCCGCGCAGTCACATGTACGTGGCTACCGCTTTGCGCACGCTAGGTCTCTCGCTCATCGATCAGAGAAAGGCGGCCCAGGCTGAGGCGTCGCTGCGGGAGGCCCTGGAGATACAGCAACAGCGCGTCGGCGCCAACAGCCCGCAAGTCACACTTACGCGCGCCGCGCTGGGCGGCGCATTGCTCGAGCGTCGCAGCTACGCAGAAGCAGAATCACTGTTGTTGTCGAGCTATCCCGACGTCCTGGCCAGCCAGGGCCACGACGACTCCATGACGGTGCGTGTGCGGACCTGGGTGGAGCAGCTCTTTACGCAAACCGGGCGCCCGGAAGCAGTCGCTCCATACCTCGCGCGGGCCGCCGTGCCGCGCGAGCGGGCCAGCCGCCAGCCCTAAAAAAAACGCCGGCGATCTCGTGGACGGCCGGCGTAACGCTCTCACGGGGGAACCGAATTTGCGCGATCGATCGTCGCCTCGAACCCCCTGACGGCGCCATACGCCCAAAGGGCCGCCGTGTGACGCGGGTCTCACTGCGGTGCACCAAAGGGCAATTGGCGCCCGCCCTAGTGCGGACGTACGATGGCCCACACTTGAGATCGAGACTACAACCGTGTCGTAAGCAGCCGGGATGCTGCGATTTCTTCATTGGCAGTTTTTGATTACCGGGGCCTGTCATGAAAATCCTCATCGTCGATGACCATCCGCTGTTCCGCGCCGGCTTTCAGGCCGTTCTCGAGCAGAGCACGCTGGATGCGGGAGTGCTGAGTGTCTCGTCCGTGACTGAAGCGCTGCAGACCCTGCAACGCGATCCGGACATCGGTCTGGTGCTGCTGGACATCCATCTGCGCGGCGACGACGGCTTCAATGCGCTCAAGGTCATCGGCCAGAAATTCCCGACCACCGCCTGCATCATGATCTCCGGCGACGAGCAGCATGGCGTCGCGTCGCGCGCGGTTTCGGCCGGCGCGTCCGGCTTCATCCCGAAATCGTTCACGGCCGACGAGATGATCGTCGCGATCCAGAAAGTGCTGGCCGGCGACGTGTTCGTGCCCGCCACGGCCGACCTGTCGGCGGCTCCGGATACCAACGGCCTCACGCTGCGTCAGCTCGAGGTCATCAGCATGCTGGGACGCGGCTTCTCCAACAAAGAGATCGCGCGCGCCCTCGACGTTGCCGAGCGCACCGTCAAGGCGCACGTCAGCGCCGTGTTCGAAGCGCTCAACGTGCGCAATCGCACGCAGGCAGTGCTGGTTGCGCAGCGTCGCGGCTTCCTGCCGTCGACGCCGGCAGGCCTTCCGCCCACCAACTCGACGTCTTACGCGAACGCACGCTGACCCGTTCAGCCGACATGGATGCCGCCTTGCTTCGACGCGTTGAGCAGCAACGCATCGAGATGCTTTACGACAACACGCTGGCGGTCTCCGGTTCGGCATTGTTGATGGCGGCCCTTATCGCGGTGATCGCGTGGCCGCACACGCGCGTCGCGAACATCGTCGCGTGGGGCGGCGCCGCCTTCCTCGTCCAGGCCTCAGTGCTCGCGCTCTCGGCGGCGTATCGTCGCGCGAGCGATCGCGACAACGAGTCGCGCCGCTGGGGCTGGCGGCTCGCAGTCGCTGCCGGCGTTGCCGGCGTCGTCTGGGGCTCCGCGGCGTTCGTGCTGGTCGGGCCCGACAAGTCGCTCCCGCTCGCGTTGATCTCCGCGTGCCTCGCCGGCCGCGCGACGCTGAGCATCATTACGCACGCACACTTTCCACCGGCGCTGCACGCGTTCACGGTGCCGATCTTCGGATTGCTGGCTCTGCGCTACGTCACGCTCGGCGGGTATGGCAACGCGGCGCTCGGCGTCATGTGGATCGCCGTGCTCGGCTACGTGTTGCTGTTCGTCGATCGACAGTCGCGCGCCGTCGTCGCGCAGATCCGCTTGCGCTACGAGAACGAGCAGCTGGTAGAGCAGCTGCAGCGCCAGAACATCCTTGCCGAACAGGCGCGTGCCCGCGCCGAAGAAGCAAATCGCTCGAAGTCGCTGTTCTTCGCGGCCGCGAATCACGACCTACGCCAGCCGCTGCACTCGCTAGGCCTGTTCGCGACGGCCTTGCGCAACAACTCGGCGGGCCGGTCGAGCCAGGCACTCGTCGACCAGATCCTGCAATGCACGGAATCCCTCGAGCAGCTGTTCGACAACCTGCTGGACATCTCCAAGCTCGATGCGGGACAGGTCGAAGTGAAGCGCGAAGTCGTGCCGGTCGATACTGTGTTCGATCGCCTGCGGGCGACATTCTCCGGACCGGCGCAGGACAAGGGTTTGCGACTGACAGTGCGCCGCTCGAAGGCAACGCTGGGCACGGACGCGACGCTGCTGTTCCGCGTGCTGTCGAACCTGGTGTCGAACTCGCTGCGTTACACAGAGAGCGGCGGAATCCTGGTCGCCTGCCGCAGGCGGGGCAACGTCGCACGGGTCGAAGTCTGGGACTCCGGCATCGGCATCCCGGCCGAGCAGCACGAGCGCATCTTCGAAGAGTTCTATCAGCTCAACAATCCGGCGCGCGATCGCAGCCGCGGCCTCGGACTCGGGCTGGCAACCGTCCGGCGCATCGTGCAGCTGCTCGGCCATCCGCTGTGGCTGCGCTCGACGGTCGGCAAGGGCACGCGCTTCACCATCGAAGTGCCGGTAGCGGATCCGACGCGTGTGCACTCGATCGCGCAGACCATCGAGCAGAAGGTGCCGAACCTGATCGGGGGCAAGCTCATCGTCGTCATCGATGACGAGGAATCGGTGCGGCTCGGCATGCAGAGCCTGCTGGAGAGCTGGGGCTGCAAGTGCGTCGCCGCGATGGACTCCGCCGAGGCATTGGAGAGCCTCAATGGCGGCCAGCGCGCTCCGGATTTCATCATCGCGGATCTGCGCCTGCGCGGCGACAGCACGGGCATCGACGCCATCCGCGAGCTGCGCGCCGAGCTCGGCGACTCGATTCCCGCGGTGCTCATCTCCGGGGACACGGCCACGGAGCAGCTGCGCAAAGTGAGCGCGGCGGGGCTGACAATGATGCACAAGCCGCTCAAGGCTGTACGATTGCGCGCACTGCTCAATCACGAGTTCGCCAAGCGCATCGCTTAATGCCTTCCTATCTGTTGCTGAACAAGCCCAAGGGCGTGGTCACGTCCACGCGGGGCGGCGCCGGACGGCGCACGGTCCTCGACTTCATCCCGTTCGCGCTGCGCGGCGAGCACCATTGGTATTGGGTGGGACTGCTCGACGCGGATTCGACCGGGCTGGTGCTCCTCACGGACGACAGCGAGTTCGCGCGGCAGCTCGATCACCCCAAGCTAGGCGTTTTGAAAGAGTATCGCGCGCTGTGCACCGGGCGCACGGACGACGAACAGCTGCAGAAGCTGCGCGCCGGCATGTACCTGGTGAACCCAGCCGCCGACGGCACGAAAACCACGCAACGCGCAGCGATGGAGTCCGTGCGCATTCTCAAACGACAGGTCGATCGCACTCGCGGCGATCGCACGCTGTTGGCTTTGACGGTGCGAGAAGGCGAGCCGCGCGAGATCCGCCGAATGCTGGCGCGCGTCGGCCTGAAGCTGCGCGAGCTGGAACGCGTCGCGATCGGCCCGCTGCGCGCGGCAGGGCTGAAGGCAGGAGCGACGAAGCTGCTCGGCAAGAAAGATGTAGAGAAGCTGAGAGAGGCGGTGTTGTCAGGCTAGAGCCCGACCTACAGTGCTCGTGCAGGTCGGGCTTTAGCCCGACTTCTTCTCCAGCGGCCGCACCAACCCCTCCTGCGCCACCGACGCCACGAGCCGCCGCTCCCGATTGAAGATCTGAGCTCGCGTCAGTCCGCGCGCACCGCCCGCGAACGGACTCACCGCATCGACCAGCAGCCACTCGTCCGCCCGGCATGCCCGGTGAAACCACATTGCGTGGTCGAGGCTCGCCATCATCACCTGGCCCGACATCATCGACACCGTGTGTTGGAGCACGACGGTGGGCGTCAGGAAGTAGTCGGACAGATAAGCCAGCCCGCACTGCTGCGTCAGCGCGTCGTCCGGCAGCCGCGAGCTCGACCGGATCCAGTACAGGCCGCGCGAGCGTTCCGCCTTGCGCAGGAAGTAGTCCTCGGGACTGACCGGCTTCAGCTCGACGATCGCCTGCTGTGTGGCGATCGCGTTCGCGCTCTTCGGCAGGCGATCGGCAAACCGCTCTGCGAGCTCGCGTGTGCTCATGAGCTTGTCGGGATCCGGCACCTCGACGTCGAGCGGAATCTCGTGCTCGAAGCCGTGCTCCTGCCGGTGGAACGACAGCTCCATGTGAAAGATCGGCTTGGCGCGCTGGCGCGCCACGACACGACGAGTCGAGAAGCTGCCGCCGTCGCGCGTCAGCTCGACGTCGTAGATCACGTTGATGTCGCTTATGCCGGCGAGCAGGAAATAGCCGTGCAGCGAATGGGCGGTGCGCCCGGCCTCGACTGTTAGCGCGGCGGCCTTCAGCCCCTGGGCGAGGATCTGGCCGCCGAACAGCGAGCGGTTGTTGTTGATCTGGTTGACCCGGCTGCGGAACAGGTTGGTGTCGAGCTGTTCGAGCTCGAGCACTTCGTGCAGGTGTTGCGGGGCGGGCGGCGGCAGGATGCTGGGAGTGGTCATGGCGCCAGTCTAACAAACGACCCGCCGGTGCCCTGCCGGCGCTCACCGGCGCACTGCCGCGCCTCGCCCTGCTTCGCTACTCTCCTCGCGCCATTTTCGCTACGCTGCGCCCTCGAATCGAACCCGCTCCCGGAGGATGCATGTTCAGCCGCCTGGCCAATCTCTTCAAAGGGTTTTTCTCGCTGTTCATCTCCGGCGTCGAACGCCGCAACCCGGAAGCGCTGCTGGAGCTGGAGCAGGAGAACCTGCGCAAGCAGGTCGCGAACTTCAACCAGGGTCTCGCCACCCACGCCGGCCTGTGCGAGCGAATCATGGGCCAGGTGCGCAAGCTCGAAGCCGAGCAGAAAGACCTGCGCGCCAAGACCACGGCGCACTTGCGCGCCGGCAACAAATCCGCCGCCGGCCAGTACGCATTGCGCCTGCAGGCAGTCGACGCGCAGCTGGAAGAGAACCGCAAGCAGCTGGAGCAGGCCGAGGGGACGTACAAGAACCTCGTCAAGGCGCGCGATATCGCCGTCCAGACCGCGAAGTCGAAGATCGAGTCGATGAAAGGCGCGATCAACGACATGCGCATGAACCAGGCGATGGCCGAGATCCACGAGATGGCCTCGGGCATGATCTCCAGCATCGGCGGCTCCGGCGATACGCTGAACCGCCTGCACGAGATGGTGGAAGAAGAGCGCACCAAGGCTGCCGGTCGCGCGCGCATCGCCAAGGACTCGGTCGACATGAGCGACATCGAGGTCAAGGAAGCCGAGCTCACCGCGCTCGCCGACCAGGCTCTCGCCGACTTCGCTGCGCGCGAAGGCATTTCGATCCCGGGCGAAGCGCCGGCGCCGGCGCCGCGTTCGCTCGGCGCGACGGAATCGGGCAGCCAGGGCAGCTGAAATGCCTGCACCCCACGGCGCGCCCGCGTGGGCGGCCGAGCTCGCACTTGCCTACGAGAGCGGCGCTCACGGTCAGTTCATCCTGTACGGCAACGTGCACGATCGCGTCGCGGTCGGCGGGCGCCTGATCAATCTCGCCGGTTATCTCGAGAACGACCTGCTCGCCGGCTTCAAGATCGTGCTCGCGTACGATCTCGGCAACGGCCTGACGATCGAGCGCGGCGGCGAGCTCGTCGAGAAGTGGAGCGGCGCCAATTTAAAGGCGCTGCCGCGCGAGCCCTTGGCTGCGATCCAGTACATCAGTCGTTACTTGCGCTACCTCGGCAACCTGCGCGCGCTGGGCCGCGAGGTGCAGGAGAACGTCGCGGTCATTCTGCGCGGCGCCGATGACGTGGTGCCTGCCGACGGCTCCGGTTATGAGCACGGCAGTCTCACGAGCGTGCTGCGCGATTGGGCCGCGGAGGCGCCGTTCTGCGACCTGCCTTTCACCAGCGTCCTGATCGCGGACAATCTCAACGACGTCGAGCGACAGATCGCGTACAGCGCGCAGTCCTCGCGTATTCGCGTGCCGTTGCCGGACGCACCGGCGCTGGAGCGGGCACTCGCGATCCTCAAAGTGCAGGAACCGAAAGCGTTCACGGACGATGCGAACCTGCCGCAGCTCGCCGCCGCGCTGGTCGGCGTCACCGTCACCGCACTCGAGAGCCTGGTGAAGATTCGCGATCACTCCGGTCAGGCACTCGGCGCGGCGGATCTGACGCGCATCAAGAAGGATCTGGTCGAGCGCGACTCGGCCGGACTGGTCGAGTTCGTCGAATCGCGGCGCACGCTCGATGACTACGCGGGTCAGGAAGCGCTCAAGCAATGGCTGCGGCAGGACATCGTGCTGTGGCGCGCCGGCGATCTGAAGGCGCTGCCGATGGGCTACCTGTTGTGCGGCCCGGTCGGTACCGGCAAGACGTTCCTGGTGGAGTGTCTCGCCGGCGACGCGGGCGTGCCGGTCGTGAAACTGAAGAATTTCCGCGACCGCTGGGTCGGCTCCAGCGAAGGCAACCTGGAGAAGATCTTCAGGCTGGTGCGCGCGCTCGGCCGCTGCATGGTGTTCATCGATGAGGCCGACCAGAGTCTCGGCCGGCGCGAGTCCGGCAGCGGCGACAGCGGGCTCTCGGGACGCCTGTATTCGATGATCGCTCAGGAGATGGCGGACACCGCGAATCGCGGCCGCGTGCTGTGGTTGCTGGCTTCGTCGCGTCCGGACCTGATCGAGGTGGACCTGAAACGTCCGGGACGCGTCGACGTGAAAGTGCCGCTGCTGCCGACGAGCACCCAGGCGGAAAGCGCGGCGCTGGTCGGCGTGCTCGCGAAACGCTACGGACTCGCGACCACGGACGCGCAACTCGCGGCGCTGACGCCGCGCATGCCGACTCTGCTGACACCTGGCGCTGCCGAAGCGCTGGTCGTGAAAGCGTATCGACGCTCGCGTACCGAGAACGTCGGCGCGGACGCCGCGCTCGAGGCCTGTCTCATCGGCTACCAGAACCCCGTTCCTGCCGACGTGCTCGAATTCCAGATGCGCATCGCGATCCGCGAAGCGACCGACCTCGCCTTCGTGCCGCCGGCGTTCCGCAAGTACGCCGTGCAGCCCGCGCCGACATGAGCGCCAAGCGTTCGTACCTGGCGGCAGCCTTCAACGCGCGTCCCCTCGGCATGCCGGTGCCGCCGAACTGGTTCGGCGTCGCGGCGTTCGCGCTGCTCGGCGCGTTCGTGAACCCCGCGTTGTGGCTGATCGGCATCGGCCTGGAAGGCCTGTACCTGTGGACGCTCTCGCGCCATCCGCGCTTCCGCGCAACCGTCGATGCGGAGCAAGGCCAGACCGACTGGCACTCGCGGTACGCGCAGCTGAGCTCTTTCCTGTCGCAGGACGCGCGCGACCAGCAGACCACGATCGAGGCTCAGGCGAACGAGATCTGCGAGCTGCTGTCGCGCACCGGCGCGACCGAAACGCAGATGAGCGACGTGCGACAGATGGCGTGGGTGCACCTGAAGCTCCTTGCCGCGCGCGCGTCGGTGCTGCAGGTCATTTCGTCGGCCGGACGCGAGAGCCGCAACCTCGAAGAGCAGGAGCGACGTCTCATCGACCGGCTGAGCCGCGAAGCGGTCGGCGACGAGCTCAAGCGCAGTCTCGAACAGCAGCTCGAAGTAATTCGCGAGCGCCGCAGCGGCCACGCCGACGCGGAGAAGCGTCGCGAGCTGATCGAAGCGGAGATCGAGCGGCTGCGCCAGCAGGTATCGCTGGTGCGCGAGCAGGCGTTGCTCGCCACCGACGAGCACAGCGCTGCCGCATCGCTCGATGCGCTGTCGGCGTCGCTCAATGAAGCGAACCGCTGGCTCAAGGATCAGCGCGAATTGTTCGCGGGGCTCGAAGGGCTGACCGACGAGCCGCCGCCTGCCGACCTGCTGCGTGCAAAGAGCCCGCCGGCGCGAAGGCAGAAAGTTTCCGAATGAGGAGAAGCGACCCATGAGTCACGGCATTTCTCGTTCACGTTTCCGCGGTTCGGCGGCAGGGAACATCGTCACTCTGCTGCTGCTGCTCGGCATCATCGGGCTGGGCGTCTACCTGTGGCTCGGCAAGGGTGCGAAGGAGCAGCCGACCGCTGCCACGCCCGCGAGCACGACCACACCTGCCGCCAAGGATGCTGCGGACGGCGACGCGCCGACTCCGATCGAGCCTGTCGTGGGCACGCCGCCGCTCGAAGCAGCCGCGACCTACACGCCGAAAGACGGCGTGCTGCAAATCGACATCAGCGAATATGCCGGCTACGGCGGTCTGATCGTCGCGAACGGCGGCCTCGAGCCCAATCCCGAGTCGTTCTTCGCCAAGGAATACGGCTTCAAGGTGAAGATTTCGATGAGCGAGAGCGAGACCTGGTCGCCGCTCAACAACGGCCGCCTCGCAGCGACTGCTACCACGACCGATGCGCTCGCCGTGCTCGGCCGGCAGTTCGACGCCGTCGTGCCGGTGCAGATCGGCTACTCGCGCGGCGCCGACATGGTGGTCGTCGATCGCGGCATCGCCTCGGTCAATCAGCTCGCGGGCAAAGTGCTCGGCGCCTCGCAATTCAACGAGAGCGAGTTCTTCATCCGCTACCTCGCGCAGGAAGCGGGCCTGCCGGTGGTCGTGCTGCGCGACCTCGACTCGCGACCTGCGTCCGGCGAAATCGGGCTCGTGTTCTACGACGACGCGTTCGTCGCTTGCGACGCGTACGAGCACGAGCTCGGCCGCGGTCAGCCGCGCCTCAACGGTTGCGTCGGCTGGACACCGCGGACCGACGAAGTGGTCGACAAGTCGCAGGGCAAGGCCAAAGTGCTGGTGTCGAACCGCAACCTGCTGGTCATCGCCGACGTGCTCGCCGTGAACCGCGGCTTCGCCAAGGAGCATCCGGACATGGTGCGCGGCCTCGTACACGGCATCCTCGAAGGCAACCGCCGGCTGCGCGATCAGCAGGCGGCCAACATCGGCGTGGTCGCCAAAGCGTTCAAGTGGAGCGAGGACGAGGCGCGCGACGAGCTCGCGCACGTGCATCTCGCCAACCTGCCGGAGAACCAGGCGTTCTTCGCGGGCACGATCGATTCCGCGGGCTCGTTCGGCGGCATCTTTCAGTCCTCAGTGCTCGCCTACGGCGATCTGCTCAAGAATCCGACCGATGCCGCGCGCTTTGCGGACACCAGCTCGCTCGATGCGCTCGCCAAGAAGGGGCTCTTCTCGGATCAGCGTGTCTCGATCGCGCCGATCAAGACCGCGACGCGGGCGGCGCTGGAAGGCGATCCGCTGCTGAGCAAGGACATCCGCTTCTTCTTCGAGCCGAACTCCGCGACGCTCGACCGGGACGCGAAGCAGAACCTCGACTATCTCGACACGATCAAGCGCTTCCTGCAGGTCAGCCCCGGCTCGACAGTCGTGCTGATCGGCCACGTCGATAACGCGCGCGTAGAAGAGTTTCGCCAGCAAGGCGGCGAGCAACTGGTCAAGACTATGGCGCTGAAGGCGATAGATCTGTCGCGGCAACGCGCGCTCGCGGTGAGCGAGGCCCTGCGCAACCGCCACAAGGACATCGATGCGGCGCGCATCGAGGTCGTCGGCCGCGGTTGGGAAAAGCCAGCCGGACCGGACAGCGACATGAACCGCCGCGTCGAAGTGCAGTGGTTCACGTTGGAGTGACCTCGTCCCGCTTCTCGGGCAGGAAGAGCGCGCCAATCACAACGGTGAGCACCGCGACTACGATCGGATACCACAGTCCGTAGTAGATATCGCCGGTGAGCGCGACCAGCGCGAACGACACGGTCGGCAGGAACCCGCCGAACCAGCCGTTGCCGATGTGATACGGCAACGACATCGACGTGTAGCGGATGCGCGCCGGGAACAGATCGACGAGCCACGCCGCGATCGGGCCGTAGACCATAGTCACGTAGATGACGAGCACCGTCAGGATCAGCAGCACCATTGCGTGATTGATGCGCGCGGGATCGGCGCTCGCCGGATAGCCCGCGGTCTTCAGCGCCGCGACCAGTTGCGTGGCGAATGCCTCGTTTTGCTGCTTGAAGTCCGCCGCTGCCAGCGGCCGGCCGTCGAACGCCACGACAGTCACGTCGCCGACTCGCACCGATGCAACCGCGCTCGCAGGCGCGGCCTCGTTCCCATAAGGCGCGCCGGCCTTCGCCAGCACGCTCTTGACGATATCGCACGAGCTCGTGAAGCGCGCCTTGCCGATGGGATCGAACTGGAAGTGGCAGTCGGCCGGATCGGCCACGACCGTGATCGGGCTCGACCGCCGCGCCTGCTCGATGGCCGGATTCGCGAAGTGCGTGAGCGCGCCGAACAGCGGGAAGTAGGTGAGCGCGGCGAGCAGGCAGCCGCCGAGCACGATCTTCTTGCGACCGATGCGATCGGACAACCAGCCGAAGACGACGAAGAACGGCGTGGCTAGCAGCAGCGCGCCGGCGACCAGCAGATTCGCTGTCTGCGCGTCGACCTTCAGCGTCTGCGTCAGGAAGAACAGCGAGTAGAACTGTCCGCCGTACCACACGACCGCCTGACCGGCCGTCGCGCCGAGCAGCGCCAGCAGTACGATCTTCAGATTCGGCCAGCGTGCGAACGAATCGGTCAGCGGTGCGCGCGAAGTCTGTCCGGCCGACTTCATTTCGAGGAACACCGGCGACTCGCGCAGCTGCAAGCGGATGTAGACGGAGATCGCCAGCAGAATGATCGAGAGCAGGAACGGCACGCGCCAGCCGTACGCCTCGAACTCCGCTCCGAACCACAGGCGGCAGCCGAGGATCACGAGCAGGGACAGGAACAACCCGAGCGTGGCTGTCGTCTGGATCCAGCTGGTGTAGAGCCCGCGCTTCCCCGGCGGCGCATGCTCCGCGACGTAAGTGGCCGCGCCGCCATATTCGCCGCCGAGCGCCAGGCCCTGCAGCAGACGCAGAGCCACGAGCGCGATAGGCGCCGCGACCCCGATCGACTCGTACGAGGGCAGCAGACCGACCAGCGCTGTCGAGATGCCCATGATCACGATCGTGATCAGGAACGTGTGCTTGCGGCCGACCAGATCGCCGAGCCGGCCGAACACGAGCGCGCCGAACGGACGCACCGCGAACCCCGCCGCGAATGCCAGCAGCGCGAAGATGAACGCCGTCGTCTCGTTCACGCCGGCGAAGAACTTCTTGCTGATGATCGCGGCGAGCGAGCCATACAGGTAGAAGTCGTACCACTCGAACACCGTGCCGAGCGACGACGCGAAGATCACCCGGCGGTGCGATTGATCCATCATTTGACGATCGCCTGGTAAGTGAGACTGCGCGACAGCGCGCGCACGTCAGGCATGCCGTCGGCGCGCTGCTGGATCATGCCGACCACGATCAGGTTGTAGACCGGATCGATCCAGAACCACGTGCCCGCATAGCCGCCCCAGTAGAACGTGCCCTCGCCGCCGTAGCCGCCGGCCGCCACCGGATCCTCGACGACCGCGAAGTCCAGGCCGAAGCCCGTGCCCGGCGAAAGAGTGCGCGCAGTCGCGGGCAGCACGTTCGAGCGCATCAGCCGCACAGTCAGCGGCGACAACAGGCGATGACCGTCGAGCTCGCCGCCGTTCAGCAGCATCTGGCAGAAGCGCATGTAATCCGTCGCGGTCGAAACCAGTCCTCCGCCGCCCGAAGCCATCGCCGGCGGCTTCGAGTAGTCCGGGCTCGGATGCGGTACGAACTTGCGCTCCTTGTCGTAGGTGTAGAACGACACGAAACGACTCAGCTTCTCCGGCGGCACGTAGAACGCAGTGTCCTTCATGCCGAGCGGCTCGAAGATGCGCTGCTTCAGGAATTCGGGAAACGGCTGGCCCGACAGCTTCTCCACCAGATAGCCCTGCACGTCGACCGAGACGCTGTAGTGCCAGCGCTCGCCCGGCTGGTGCAGCAGCGGGATCTTGCCGAGCTTGTCGATCATCGCCTGCAGCGGCGCATCGCGATCGAGCACGTTGGCATCCGTGTACATCTTGTCGACCGCGGTGCTGCCGAACACGCCGTAGCTGAGGCCGCCGGAGTGCGACATCAGCTCGCGCATCGTCATCGGGTGATCCGGCGCGACCTGCGTGACCGCACCGGTCTGCGGATTCACTTTCGCGACCTTGAGGTCGGCGAACTCGGGAATGTGCTTCGACACCGGATCGTTGAGCTGCCACTTCCCTTCCTCGAACAGCATCATCATGGCGACGCCGGTGATCGGCTTGGTCATCGAGTAGATACGGAAGATTGCGTCCTTCTGCATCGGCGCGGCGCTCTCCAAGTCGCGCTTGCCGGCGGCTTCGAACTCCACGACCTTGCCGTCCCGCGCGACCATCGTCACGACTCCGGTCAGCTGGTTCTTGTCGACCAGCGCCTGCATCTCGCTCTTCAGGCGACTCAGCCGCTGCGTCGACATGCCGACGCTCTCGGGTCGCGCGCTCGGCAGATCCGCGGCGATTGCGACGCCGGCGAGCAGGACGAACAGCAGGCTGTAGAGGAAGTGGCGCGCCAGCTTCATGAATCCCCCTTGTTTTTCGGTGTGCATTGGTCGGGCGCCAAAGTGTACACAACCGCTACCATACGGCTGTGAAGATTCCCCAATTCCAGCTGCCGATCGACACGGCGCTGCCCGACCTGCAGGCGGCAGTCGCCGCGCACGCGAACGTGGTTCTGCAGGCGCCGCCGGGCGCAGGCAAATCGACCGGCGTGCCGCTCGCCCTGCTCGCCGCACAGTCGCTGGCGACGGGCAAGATCGTGATGCTCGAGCCGCGACGCATCGCAGCCCGAGCCGTCGCAACCCGCATGGCGCAGATGCTGGGCGAGTCAGTCGGGCAGACGGTCGGCTTTCGCACGCGGCTGGAATCCCGGGTCGGTCAGAGCACGCGCATCGAGGTCGTGCCCGAGGGCATTCTCACGCGCTGGCTGCAACGCGACGCCACGCTCGAGGGCATCGCGCTGGTGATCTTCGACGAATTCCACGAGCGCAGCCTCAACGCCGATCTCGGGCTCGCGCTGTGCCTCGATGCGCAGCAGGAAGTCCGGGCGGATCTGCGGATCCTGGTGATGTCTGCGACGCTCGACGCGACTGCAGTTGCGCGGTTGCTCGGCGACGCGCCGATCGTGACCGCAGAAGGACGCGCGTTCGAGGTCGAAACGCACTGGACGGCTGGCGGCGCTACGAATCGTGGCGCGCGCGAGACCGACATCGCTGTGCGCATGGCGCGAACCATTGCGCAGGCAATCGAGCAAGACCCGGGCGATATCCTGGCGTTCCTGCCGGGGCAGGCGGAAATCCGCCGCACGCAGCAACAGCTCGAAGAGCAAGGCTTACCGCGACATGTGACCGTGCTGCCGCTGTTCGGCGATCTGTCCGCCGCTGAACAGGACGCCGCGCTGCGCCCCGCTGACGCTCAACACCGCAAGATCGTGCTTGCCACCAACATTGCCGAGACGAGTCTGACGATCGAAGGCGTGCGCGTCGTCGTCGACTCCGGGCTCGCGCGCCGCGCGCGCTTCGATCCCGCAACAGGAATGAGCGGCCTGGAGACCGTGCGGATCTCGCGCGCGTCGGCCGATCAGCGGCGCGGACGCGCGGGACGTCTCGGCCCCGGCGTCTGCTATCGCCTGTGGTCGGAGAGTGAGCACGCCGCGTTGGCCGCGCAGACGGCGCCTGAGATCGTCGAGGCGGATCTCGCGCCGGTTGCACTCGACCTCGCCGAGTGGGGCATCGTCGATCCGCGCAACTTGCGCTGGCTCGATGCGCCGCCCGCCGCCACGTTCGCACAAGCGCGCGATTTGCTCCGCTCGCTCGATGCGATCGACGCGCAAGGTCGGATCACGTCGCACGGTCGTGAGCTGGCGCGGCTCGGGACACATCCGCGGCTGGCGCACATGATCGTGCGCGGGGCCGAGCTCGGTCTGCAGAGGCTCGCATTGGAGATTGCCGCCGTGCTGGGCGAGCGCGATCTGCTGCGCTGGAGCGGCAATCGTCGCGATGCCGACATTCGCTTGCGGATCGAAGCCCTGCGTCGCGGACGAGTCGACGATCCGCACGTCGCCGCAGACGCTCGCGTCGACGGCGGCGCGCGGCAGCGCGCACTCAGGAGTGTAGAAATTCTCGAAAGGCAGGTCCCCACCCGGGCCTCGCCCGCAGGCGGGGGAAGTGATGAAGATATCGGCCGCCTGCTCGCCTTCGCATATCCAGACCGCATCGCGCAGTCTCGCGGCGCGGGCGGTCGCTATCTGCTGTCGGGCGGACGAGGCGCACGCTTGATGGATGCGCAGAGCATCGCGCAGGCCGAGTTCCTGGTCGTCGCGGATCTCGATGCAGGCGATCGCGAGGCACTGATCAGGTTGGCGGCGCCCTTGACACGCGCCGCGCTCGAAGCCGACTTCGCTGCGCTCATCGAACATCGCGAGCGATTCGAATGGGACGCGCGCGAGCAGGCTGTCGTCGCGCAGGATGAGCGGTGGCTCGGAGCAATCAGACTGAGCGAGCGACGGCTGGAGAATCCTGATAGCGCGCGCATCACGAGCGCACTGCTCACCGGCATTCGCGAATTGGGACTCGAAGCGCTGCCGTGGACGAAGGAGGCGCGCGCACTGCGTCAGCGACTCCAGTTCGCGCGCGAGTTCGACACCCGGCCGCAGCAACCATGGCCTGACGTGAGCGACGCTGCCCTGCTGTCGACGCTCGATACCTGGTTGACGCCTTGGCTCACAGGCATGAGCCGGCGCGACCATCTGGCGCGGCTCAGCATGACGGAGATCGTAGGCGCGTTGCTGGACTGGAATCAGCGGCAGCGGCTCGATGAGATCGCGCCGACGCACCTGCAGGTGCCGAGCGGCTCGCGAATCCCCATCGATTACTCAGCGGCGCCGAGCGTCGCAGTGAGATTGCAGGAAGTGTTCGGTCTCGCTGCCACGCCCACCGTCGGCGGCGGCCGCGTGCCGTTGACGTTGCAATTGCTCTCGCCCGCGCAGCGGCCGGTGCAGGTGACGAAAGATCTCGCGAGCTTCTGGGCGCGCGGCTATGCGGAAGTGAAGAAAGAGTTGAAAGGCCGCTATCCAAAGCACTACTGGCCGGACGACCCGACCACGGCGGTAGCGACTGCGCGTGTCCGGCCACGCCCGAAATAGTTCCCTACATCTGCATTAAATCCCGCTTTTTCCGGCTCGATTTTCCTTGTGTCGTCCCCATGACAGAAGGACGCGCCTGACGGCGCTAGCCTGCACGCGAGTGAGTACAGGTTAAGCACTCATTCATGGTCCCGGTCTCATCCTGACATCGTGCAGAAGATAGGAGTATGCATATGAAGAGAACATCAGTGTTCGCAGCCGTCGCCATCGCAATGGCCGCAGGCGCGAGCGCGCAGGCCAGCGCGTCGACCGATACGTCGCACGCCGGCAAGAACGAATGTGTGTTCGCTCGCACCATCCACGACTTCAAGGTCCTCGATCGCAACAAGATGATCATCTGGGCCCCGACGCGGAGCAAGGCGTACCTGGTCGAGCTGTCGATGCCGATGCCCGAGCTGAAGTTCGCCAACACCATCGCCTTTGTGGACCGCAATCACGACGGCATGCTGTGCGGCTACGGCATGGATCGCATCGTCGCTGCCGATTCCAGCCCGGGGTTCCGCACGCCCGCGACTGTCATGGGCATGAAACGCCTCAACGACACCGATCTGGCGCAGCTCGAGCAGCAGTACGACGTGCGCCTGACGCGTAAGAAGGTGGCGGAAGCGCCGTCCGGCACAGCAGGCACAGCACAGGAGCAGCCCCAGGGCAACCCGGTAAACGACTGACCGCAGAGCCTTCGACGATTCCTTCCGGAGCCCTCTCCCGGCAGCGCCCGAAAAGAACTTAGAATGGCTGCCTCACCTGCAGTGGAGGCGCGAGAGTGGCAACAGAACTGAAGGACCGGCTCGCGGCCCTGCACGCGGAGCTGGCCCGCACGCGATCGGTCGACGACCCGGAGCTGCGGCAGCGGCTCATCGAGTTGCTCGGTGACATCACGCGTCTGCTCGGCAAGCCGGCCACGGCGCACGAGCACAATTCCCTGATCGAGCAGCTCGACGGGCTGGCCGTGCAGTTCGAGGCCGAGCATCCCGCGCTCGGCAACGCCATCCGCCAGGTCATGGACGCCCTTGGCAAAGCGGGGATCTGACATGTACGACGACAACAACATCTTCGCGAAGATCATTCGCGGCGAGATGCCGGCTTTCAAAGTGTTCGAGGACGAGCGCGCAGTGGCGTTCATGGACGCGATGCCGCAGTCCGACGGGCACACGCTCGTCGTGCCGAAAGCACGGGCGCGCAATTTCTTCGACATCGAGCCCGCCGCGCTCGCTGAGCTGATCAAGGCGACACAGCACGTCGCGCGCGGCGTGCAGCAGGCGTTCAACCCCGGCGGCATGCGCATCATTCAGTTCAACGAGACCGTCGCGGGACAGACGGTGTTTCACATTCACTTCCACATCATTCCCTGCTACGAAGGCGTGCCGCTGCGGTCCCACAATCGCGACTGGGCCGACAAAGCCGTGCTCGCGCAGCATGCCGAGCGAGTGCAGCAGGCCCTGCAGGCGCTGTGATCGCATGAGCTCCAAGGTCTACAAAGTCCCGGAAGATTTCGCCGCCCTCGCCCACCTGAAGCATGCCGACTACCTGCGGCTGTACCAGGAGTCGGTGCGCGATCCGCACACGTTCTGGTCGCGGATCGGCCGGCGGCTCGACTGGGTGCAGCCGTACTCGAAGGTGAAGGACACGAGCTTCGAGCAGAAAGATTTCCGCATCCGCTGGTTCTACGACGGCAAGCTCAACGTTGCCGCGAACTGCCTCGATCGTCACCTGACCAAGCGCGGCGACAAGACCGCGATCCTGTGGGAAGGCGACGACCCGCGGATGTCGGAGCGCCTCACCTATCGGCAGCTGTACGAGCGCGTATGCCAGTGCGCGAACGCGCTCAAGGCGCTCGGCGTGCGCAAGGGCGATCGCGTGACGATCTACATGCCGATGATTCCGGAAACGGCGGTGGCGATGCTCGCGTGCGCGCGCATCGGCGCCGTGCACTCCGTCGTGTTCGGCGGCTTCTCACCCGAGTCGCTCGCGGGCCGCATCGCCGATTGCGGCTCGACGGTCGTGATCACCGCGGACGAAGGTCTGCGTGGCGCCAAGCGCATTCCGCTCAAGGCGAATGTCGATGCGGCGCTGGCCTCGCCCGGCAGCGACGTCGTGAAGCACGTGCTGGTGGTGCGACGTCTCGGCTCGCTGGTGCCGATGAAGGAAGGACGCGACCGTGGATTCGAAGAGACGCTCGCAGGCCAGCCGAAGGAATGTCCGCCCGAGGTCATGGATGCGGAAGATCCGCTGTTCATCCTGTACACGTCCGGCTCCACCGGCAAACCCAAGGGCGTGCTGCACACGACCGGCGGTTACCTGGTGTATGCGTCGATGACCCATGAGCTGATCTTCGACTTACGCGACGACGACATCTACTGGTGCACGGCGGACGTCGGCTGGGTGACTGGACACAGCTACATCGTGTACGGACCGCTCGCGAACGGCGCGACGACGCTGATGTTCGAAGGCGTGCCGAACTATCCGGACGCCGGCCGCTTCTGGCAGACCGTCGACAAGCACAAGGTCACGATCTTCTACACCGCGCCGACGGCGATCCGCGCGCTGATGCGCGAAGGTGACGCGCCGGTCAAGAGCTGGTCGCGACGCTCGCTGCGCCTGCTCGGCTCGGTCGGCGAGCCGATCAACCCCGAAGCGTGGGAGTGGTACCACCGCGTCGTCGGCGACGGCCGTTGCCCGGTCGTGGACACGTGGTGGCAGACGGAGACCGGCGGCATCCTGATCAGCCCGCTGCCGGGCGCGATAGATCAGAAGCCGGGGTCGGCGACGCTGCCGTTCTTCGGCGTCAAGCCGGCGATCGTCGACGGCGAAGGCAAGACGCTCGAAGGCGTCGCGGAAGGCAACCTCGTGATCGCCGACAGCTGGCCGGGCCAGATGCGTACTGTGTTCGGCGATCATCAGCGCTTCATCGACACGTACTTCAAGACTTTCCCCGGCCGCTATTTCACCGGCGACGGTGCGAAGCGCGACGAGGACGGCTACTACTGGATCACGGGCCGCGTCGATGACGTGCTGAATGTCGCCGGGCATCGCCTCGGCACCGCCGAGATCGAGAGCGCGCTGGTCGCCCATTCGAAAGTCGCCGAGGCCGCAGTGGTCGGCTATCCGCACGACATCAAGGGCCAGGGCATCTACGCTTACGTCACCCTCAACGCCGGCGAGACGCCGGGCGAACCGCTGCGCAACGAGCTGCGCGACTGGGTGCGCAAGGAGATCGGTGCGATCGCTGCGCCGGATTTGCTGCAGTGGGCGCCGAGTCTGCCGAAGACCCGCTCCGGCAAGATCATGCGGCGCATCCTGCGCAAGATCGCCGCGAACGAGCACGACCAGCTCGGCGACACGTCGACGCTCGCCGATCCGTCGGTGGTCGACAGCCTGGTGCGCGAGCGCATGAATCGACCCGCGGGTGAGATTCCCGCCGGCGAGCCGCCTGCGTCGGAGCCCGCGCCGAAGCCTGCGGCGAAAAGAAAGAAGAAAGCCGCGAGTAGCTAATCCGACTTCGGCGCGTTGGACTTGCTGAGCAGGCTCAGCAGCTTCAACACGCCGATCGTGCCCGCACCGGCGGTGCCCAGGTACGCGATCCAGACTTCGACCACATCGCGCTGGGTCAGCGCCAGGAACACCATGATGAGCAGCAGCGCCGCGATGAGCAGCGTGCGCACCAGGCTCCAGCGCAAGCCGCGCTGCGCCTGCTCCTGCTTGCGCACCTGCTCGGGTTCCGTGTTGGCCGAAACGAACAGCGCGAAGCTCTGGTTCATCGGACGCAGCACCGGATCGAGCCGCAGCAGTCCGGCCTGCAGCAGTTTGCGCACGACCTCATCCTGTTTCGGATTGGCGTAGCCCTCCTCGACCAGCTGGATCAGCAGCAGCTTCTCCGCGGCGCTGCAGGCCTGCCACTTGGACTGATAGTACGGCCGCACCTGTTCGAGGATGCGATCGAGCACGGCGCGACGGGTCGGATACTTCCCGGGGTCGCCCCATTCCCTGACCGTGTCGTCGGCGAAATCGGCGTCGATCGGCGCGAGCTCCGCCTTCGCCCACACCGGGTCCGGCGGCTGCAGCAGCGAGCCCACAGGCCCGCGCTCCGTCGGCGCAGTCTCGCCATCGATGTCGCCGAAGAACAGCTTGCGAGTGCCGAACGAAACCCAAGCGAACAGCAGCGACAGCGAGCCGAGCGCGAGCAGTATCCCGAACGCACCGAACTGCGGCTCGCGCACCGGCAGACGGCTCGCAATCACCGGCGCCACGGCGTTGCAGGCGCTGGCCTTGCCCGCCGAGTACACGAGCTTTGGCTCGTTGCGGCGCTCCAGGCTCCAGCGCCATCTCTCGTCGGCCGCGTCGACGAAAGGCTCGAGATAGCGCGAATAGGTCGTCGTCTCGTTGTACACCGGCGCGATGTTCTCGAGGTATCCCCAGAATGCCGTCCCCAGCGTGCGCTCGTCGGCCGTGCGCGTTCCGATACTGCGCGGCCGCACTTCGACGTCGCGCGACAGCAGAGCCGGCAGATAGATGTCGGCATCCGCGTCGATGCGACGATTGACGGTCGCATTGTTGTTCGCCGGCGTCGGGATCTGGCGGAAGTCGCTGCGGATCTGACAATCGCGCCAGGCGAACACGCGGCCGACATAGGCCTGCTCGTTCTTGGCGACCAGCGTCATCTGCATGCCCAGCGCAAACTTGTAGAGGCCGTAGGCCGGCAGCGCGCCGAGCAGCAGCCAGAAGATCGTCGTCCCGATGATGTGCGGCCCGAGCGGCTCGCGCCACCAGCGCATCCACAGCGGATCGTTGATGGCGGTGAATTTGCGCACCGTTGCCGCGACGCTGGTCACGATCAGCAGCACGCCGAGTATTCCGGTCTCCGTCCCGATCCGCAGCTGGCCCGCAGATACCGGATCCATCGCGAAGAATGCGCCGACGAGCACCAGTGCCGCAGCAGCGATCAGCAGCGCATTGATTCGCTGCTGCCGACTCTCGACTGCTTCCGGCAGTTCCTTTTGCAAGCGTAGCGCCGCGCGCGCTGACATGACGACCGTGGTCAGTGCCGGCAGCGGCAGCAGCATGCTCGCCACGACGAGCATCGCACCGCGCAGCACGTCGAGCGCGAGCAGGAACAGGATCGACTGTGCTGCGAGCGTCCAGACCGTGCCGCAATAGAGCGGGCGATACAACCGCTGGCGCCGCGGCCACACCCAGATCGGCGGCGCGCGCCCCCGGAACAGGATGTAGATGAGCGTGCCGAGGAATGCCAGCAGCAGATAGAGCGTTAGCAGGATGCCCGTCTGCGCCAGCAGCTCGATGTGCACCGTGCGCAGGATCTCGTTATCCGAAAACGTCATCACGAACCACGGCGTGCCAGCCATCGGCTGGACATGCACCTGATACGGACGCGTTTGATACTGCGCGTCGAAGTCCGCACGGCCGCGCGCCGCCAGCGCGGCGCGCACGCGATCCGCCAGTCCGTCGTCCGCCAGCAGGTTTTCAGCGACGACGGCGCGACGCTCGTCGGAATGAAACATCACCCGGCCGTCCTGATCGGCGATCGCAAAGCCGACGCCGGGCGCGAGGACCGGATAGCGCACGGCGACCGGTTGACCGGTGAGGGCGACGCCGAAGCGCTGGTTTTCCGGCGGAGAGCAGTCAGAAGTGGGCTTCGGCGGCGGCAGGCCGGACGTGCTGAGTTGTGAGGGCATCGCCACCGCCGCGAAGAATTCGCCGGTAGTCAGCGAGGCCGAGGTATCGACGACGAAACCGGACTGCCACAGCCGATCCTGCTTGATCGCCTGGAAGTAGTCGCGTGCGGCCAGCGGCACGGCCGGCGTGTTCGAGCGGCGCACGGTGCCCTTGATGATCTGCATGCCGTCGCAGGGCCGCATCCAGAACACCGAGTCCAGCGGCTCGTACAGCGTTGGAATGGCGAGCGCGACGCCCGAGCCCAGGCAGGTGATGTCCGACTGCCGCTGCTCGGGCGGCAGCAGCATGCAGCTGACACGACGCGACCTGCCCTCCGACAAGGACTTGCGCAAGTCGTCATCCTTCGCCACTGCGGCATCGTAGTCGCGCAGCTGCTGGTACATCTGCGCGAATTCGGCGGTCAGGTTGCGTTCGATCTGCGTTGCCAGCGTCACCAGGCGCGCGCGCGACTTTTCGCGCAGCTGCGCGTAGGTGCCCATGTCCGCCGCGGCGACGGCGAAGATCATCACGAGCGTCAGCGATGCGAGCAGCATCAGGTAGAGGTCGGCAAAGCCGATGCGCTCGCGGGGCGCGAGACTGAGAATCTTGAGGATCGGCCAACTGACGAGCGCGAGCGTCAGCAGCACGAGCAAGAGCATGACGACCTGCGGCGCCACTTCCAGAGCCTGCCGGAACGAGCGCTGACCGTCGACGAGCCCGCACAGCCGCCACGTCTTGAGGCCAGTCGTGCTGTTGACGCGCGAGGGCTGGCACATGATCGTGTAGCGCGTACCGCCGAGCTCCACCTTCTGCACCAGCGTCGCCGCGTCGAGATCCTTGAGCGTCTGCGCTGCATCCTTGGCGGCGCCGGCGATCTTCAGCTTGTTGATATCCAGCACGCGCATCGGCAACGCCGAAGATTTGACCGTGCCTCGCGGCGGCAGCATCGGCGAGCCGCGCTGCACGCCGATCGCGGTGCCGAGCAGCAGCCCCGAGTCGTCGACCATCAGCATCTGATCGAAGGCCGCGCCGAAGGGAATCTGCTCCAGGAATTTCGCCAGCGGGATCTCGATGCGCAGCTCGGTGGGCTGATCGTCCAGGGTGAGGGGGCCGACGATCTCGACCTTGCCGTTGCGCGTATCGAGCTTGAGCGGTGCGTTCGGAATCGGGGCGGCATTCTCCAGCGTGGCGCACTTGTCCGGCGCTACCAGCTTCGCCAGAGCCTGGCGCTGGAAGAAGGTGCACGCATAGCTCGGCTGGGCCAGCAGCGACTGCGCGTTGGTGCGTGTGGTTTCGAGCAGGCTTTCCACTGCCTGCGCGGCGCTCTCGAGACTGCGCAGATCGTGGCGGCGGATGTACTCGATCTGGCCCAGCACGTAGGCCGCGTAGATGCCTGCCGGGATCAGGATGAGCGCGAACAACCCACCCAGTCGCCGCAAGCCGCGACTGGATCGATCGTCCTGGACCTCGGTATCGCTGGCGTCTTTTTCGGCCACCGGTAGGCGCTCGCAGAGAGCTGCGCCGAGAGTAGTCCGCGCCCGCGACCTCTCCCATGAACGAAAGGCTTAAACGGACCGATAGGACTAGAGATCTAGAAGAGTCGTCCGGCGCCGGCCAGGCGCGAGCGGTAGTACTCGTCGTCGAGCATGCGGAATTCCACCGGCTGACCGCTGCGCGGTGCGTGCACGAAGCGTCCCTCGCCGGTGTAGATCGCGACGTGCGAGATGCGCTGTCCACGGGTGCGGAAGAACAGCAGATCGCCGGGCTTCAATCCGCCGAGCTCGATCGGCTTCGCCGCGGAGAATTGCTCGGCCGCCGTGCGCGGCACCGGAATGCCGACCTGGTCGTAGATGAAGCGCACCAGGCCGCTGCAATCGAAGCCGGTCAGATCGGCGCCGCCCCACACATAGGGCTTGCCCAGGAGCGAGATGGCGCGGACCGCAATGTCGTCGCCGACCGAAGGTACTGGCGCCGCAGCGGTCCGCCACGAAGAAGGCGGCGGTGGCGCCGGCTTGTACGGGTCGATTGAGCATCCCTGCAGCAGCAGCACGGCGCTGGCGCCGGCGAGGCCCCAGCGCTGAATTACCCACCTTTGACACACTGGCCGTGCGGACTGATGAGTCATATCGGACACCATCGGCAGGATGCCGCAGGCCGAAGCTAAGTTCCAGGCGCTGAACCGGCGGTGAATTACAATGCCGCTCCTGTCGTGCTTTCCATCACGGAGTGCCATGCGCACTTTGACAGCCCTGTTGCTGGTGGCGGTCGCATTCATGGCGCGCGCCGCCGAGATTCCTGCCACCAACGCCGTCCGTGCCGACGCGATCCGCAGTCATGTCGAATTCCTGGCCGGCGATCTGCTGGAAGGACGTGCCGCTGCAACCCGCGGCTACGACATCGCTGCAGCCTACGTGGCCGCACAATTCCGCCAGGCCGGCCTCGCACCAGCCGGCGACAACGACACGTTCCTGCAAGCCGTGCCGCTGCTGGAAGCGACGCCGGTGCTGCCCGGCTCTTCGGCGAAGCTGGTGCGCGACGACGAGACCTTCAGCTTCGAGTACGGCACCCACTACCTGCCGTCGGCCGATTTCCTCTCTGCAAGTTCCACACTGACCGCGCCGCTCGTGTTCGCCGGTTACGGCGTCGATGCTCCTGAGCTCGGCTACACGGACTTCGATACCGTCGATCTCAAGGGCCGCATTGCCGTCATCCTCAGCGGAGCGCCGGCCAAGTTTCCCGATTCACAGCGCGCCTACTACTCGTGGAGCGAGCGCAAGTGGGGCTCGCTGGTGGAGCGCGGCGCGGTCGGCGCGATCACGATCGCATCCTCTGTGGACGAAAAGCGCGTGCCGTGGGAGCGCGTGGTGGCGATGAGCTGGACGCCGCAGATGCGCTGGCTCGACCCGGATGGCAAACCGCAGCGCGCATTTCCGGAATTGAAGCTGCGGTTTCGCTTCAACCACGAGGCGGGGGCACGTCTGTTCGAGAACGCCGCCGCGAGCTTCGACGACATCATGGCGAAAGCAGACGCCGGCGAGCCGCAGGGGTTCGGTCTGCCCGGCATGCTGACGCTGTCGGCGACGACCGGCCTGCGGCGCACGGAAAGCACCAACGTGCTGGGCATGCTGCCCGGCGCCGATCCGGAGCTCAGAAACGAGATCATCGTGATCACCGCGCATCTCGATCATCTCGGGCGCGGCTCGGCAGTCAACGGCGATTCGATCTACAACGGCGCGCATGACAACGCGGTCGGCGTAGCGATCATGCTGGAGATGGCGCGAGCGCTGCACATCTCCAGCACCAAGCCACGACGCACTGTGCTGTTCGCAGCGGTAACCGCCGAGGAGAAAGGCTTGCTCGGGTCGGACTACTTCGCGCAGCACCCGCGCGCCGACGGGCGGCGCATCGTCGCGAACATCAACATCGACATGCCGCTGCCGCTCGCGCCGGTGCGCGATTTCGTGGCGATCGGCGCGGAGCACTCCAGCCTCGGAGCGCTCGCGCGCAGCGCGACCGCGGCGCAGGGCTACCGCCTGAGCCCGGATGCGACGCCCGAGGAAGTCAGCTTCATCCGCAGCGACCAGTTCTCCTTCATTCGTCACGGCATCCCGGCACTGGTGCTGAAGAGCGGCTACCAGGGACGCGAGCAGGGGCTCGACGTCGGCGCCCTGCAGAAGGAATTTCGCGAATCGAACTACCATCAGCCGAGCGACGACCTGGGCCTGCCGCTCGATTACGGCACAGCTGCCGACCTGGCGCGCGTCGACCTGCGCATCCTGCTGGACGCCGCCAACGCAGCGAGCGCCCCGCGCTGGAACGCCGGCGATTTCTTTGCGGAGAAGTTCGGCGGCTCCCGCTAGAATCGCGCACGAACAAAAGGGAGTCAGCAATGAAAGATCTCAGCACCGACGAACTCGCCGAGCTGCGCGAGAGCTTCGACAGCTGCGACAGCAACGGCGACGGCTGGATCATCGTCGGGGAATTCGCCGCCCTGCTGCACGTGCTCGACCAGGACTTGTCGGAGGACGAATGCCTGCTGGCATTCGAGATGACCGACGCGGACGGCGACGGCAAGATCAGCTTCGAAGAATTCATGGGCTGGTGGACGGAATGACGCTCGGTGCGCGCGTCGCGCGTACCTCTTACAAACTGTGAAGCCCCTCACAAGCGCAATCGTCGTTCATTCGTGACGGGCTGCTCATCCTGAGCATCCACTGCGGCGATTGCGATTTTCCCCGAATCCATCCTCGGTGCCGGTCGCACTAGGCTACGCACACGCTCGCGCCGATAGCGGTTCCAGGAGAGCGTCATGAGCGAAGAGCACGACAGCCGACTGCGCGTCGGCGATCCCGTCCGATTGAAAGACAGCGACATGGACCTGCGCGGCGACGTCTGGCAGCTGCGCACGGGCCGCTACCTGGTCGTGCGCTGGCAGGACGAATGCCGCAGCACGCATTCGGAGAACGCAGTCGAGTACGACTCGACGCGCGCGCGCGCCGACTGGAGCCGCAATCTCGTGCCCGACGACCGGCACAAGAAGTAAATCCCTCGCGGGCTACCCGCCTTCTTTTGCGTGCAGCTCGTGCGCCATCGCCATGTGCTCCTTCAGCGTCGGCAACGTCGCAGCGGCGAACTCCTTCAGCTCGGATGGCATCTGAGCGGCTTGTGACGCCGCCTCGAACAGCGCGACTGCGTGGTCGTGCCCCTTCGCCATCGCCTTGGCGTACTCGCGATCGAACGCTGCGCCGCGCAGCTCCGAGAGCTTCTCCTTCAGCGCCTGGTGTTCCGCGTCGAGTGCCTGCGGCAACTCGAGCTGTTCCTCGCCGGCGATCTTCGTCAGCTTCGCGGCTGCAGCCTGATGATCATCGACCATGCGCTGCGCGTAGGTGCGTACACCTGGATCCTGCGTCTGCCGCAGGGCCAGCTTGCCGAGCTCGATCTCCGCCTGACCGATGACTGCCGCCTGAGTCGCGAACGATTGCGGCGTCACCGTCCTGGACAGGGGAGTTTGCGTCATGCGCGTGCGATCGATCTCCCGGCCCCGCTCGAGTGTGGATTGGCGCGGGCGATCTTCGTCGGTCTGCTGCGCGAGCGCGGCGCACGCGAGGGCCTGCGATGCGAGCAGAACAGACAGGAGGATTGAAGGTCGTAAGGTGGGTCGCAGGTGGGCCGACATGAGTGCACCTCACAAAAAAAGAGGCCGTGCCTTACGGCGCGGCCTCAAGTGCGCAGCCGTCTGCATGGCGTCCGATGGGTTCTCAGCGGGTGCCCCCATCGTCCTGGGGAGGTCCATACGACGTGTTGCGCAATGTCCGAGGCCCGGGGAGGCGCTGCACCGGCCCGAGCCGAATCAACCACCGGGGCATGCAACGCATCAGCGGGGCCTTTGGATCCATGGAATGCCAATTCCCTCGGCTCAGCGCATGTCCAGCAGGACTTCGCGCACCTTGTGGAATTCCGAGGCCTTGTCGAAGAAATGATCCGCGCCGCAGTCGCGGCTCGCAGTGCGGTAGTCATCCGAGGGGTAGTTGGTCACGACGATGATGGTCTCGGGCCGGCTCATGCCCGCAGCGCGCATCATCTTCAGCAGCCGGAATCCGCTGCCGCCGCGCAGCTGGATGTCCAGGATGAGTACTCGCGGCTGCAGTGCGCGCATGCCTTCGAGCGCCTCAGTGACGCCCTCTGCACTGCCGACGACACGTGCGTGCGGGATATCCTCGACCGACTCGATCAGGCGCTCCTTGACCGCCTCCGAGTCCTCGACGATGTAGATCGTCAGCTCCGCCTGCCCGAGCGCGCGCAGCGCCGGGTGAGTGCCGGTGTCGCTCTCGCTACCCGGCGTCGACTCCCCGGCGCAGAGCCAAGGCCTACTCGACCAGCTGGTTGCGGACGGCGTAGGCGGCGATTTCTGCATTGCTGCGCATTCCCATCTTCTCGAGGATGCGCGCGCGATAAGTGCTGACGGTCTTCACGCTCAGGCCCAGCTCGTTCGCCATGACCGCGGGCGATACGCCGCGGGCGATGCGGGTGAAAACCTGCAGCTCGCGCTCCGACAGGCGGTTGTGCAGCGGCCCCTCTTCGTCCGCCGCGCATTCCGATGCGAGCAGCTCAGCGACCAGCGGCGTGATGTAACGCCTGCCGGTGCCGACAGCGCGCACCGCTTTCACCAGCTCTTCGGGGACGATCATCTTCGGCACGTAGCCGTTCGCGCCGGCACGCATCAAGCGCACCGCGAAGCTGCGCTCCGGGTGCATGCTCAGCACCAGGATCGCCAACTCCGGACGGTCGCGCCGCAGCTGCTTGAGCAGGTCGATACCGCTCTGCCCGGGCAGCGTGATGTCGAGCACCACGACGTCGACCTTCAGCCCCTCGCGCAGCTGCTGCAGGGCTTCCT
This sequence comes from Steroidobacteraceae bacterium, assembly GCA_044866955.1. Lineage (GTDB taxonomy): Bacteria > Pseudomonadota > Gammaproteobacteria > Steroidobacterales > Steroidobacteraceae > Steroidobacter. Next base: position 75,351 of record JBIOUH010000106.1, on the reverse strand, counting down.
CAGCCGAGCCGGCCTCGCCGACCACCTGCAGATCCTGTTCTTCCGACAGCATCTCGCGCACGCCGGCCCGTAGGATCGCGTGATCGTCCACGATCATCACCCGGATCGGCGTCTGCACCTGCTGGAAGGTGTCCCGACTCTCGTTTTCTCTCGCATCCAACATCATCCGGATACCTCCGTGAGTTCGTCGTCCACGAGATCGGCATGCATGCCCGTGATCTCGATGTCCCGCCCGGCCGTGGCTGCGTAATCCATCACCAGCCCCTGCGCCCGGTAGGCGTTCAGGCGGTTGTAGAGCGTCTTCAGACTCACGCCCAGCAACGCCGCCGCGCGCGTCTTGTTGCCGCCGCACTTCTGCAGCGTCGCAAAGATCATCCAGCGCTCGACGTCTGCCAGATTGGTGCCGACCGGCACCTGCAGGACCGCTAGTTCCCGCAATTCCGCGCGAGCGTCAGTGTCATGCCCCAAATACGCGCGCGCGTCGCGTGCCGGAACAGTATCGGTCATCTGGTTTTCCATAGAGCTCGCCCCTATACGCTGGCCTTACGCGGCCTTCGACTGACACAACCGCTTGGGCGTGCCGAAATGTTCCCGACATTGCGCGATTCATTTCACGCCGGCCGCCGCAGACCCCTGGAACGGCCTTCGTCAGCCCCCTCCTACGCCGCGCTCCAGGCCGAAGCCTTGCCGGGATTGGGGATGAACGCCTCCACCACCGTCCCGCGGCCGCTCGACGGACGGCGGATGGCGAAGGTCCCGCCCATCTCGCGGACGCGCTCGCGCATGCCGACCACCCCGTGCGATTTGGGTTTGGCCAGCGCCTCGTCCGTCAGGCCGACGCCATCGTCGGCGATGCGCAGCCGCACCCCGTCCGGCTCGCGGGCCAGCGTGATCCGCACATGGTTCGCCTGGGCGTGCTTGGTGATGTTGGTGAGCGCTTCCTGGGCGATGCGGTAGAAGGCGATCGACCAGGACGGGTCCAGGTCATCGAAGTCCTCGTGCACCTCGATATCGCACGCCAGGCCGGTGCGGCGCGTGAACTCGCGGCAATGCGAGCGCATCGCGAACGCCAGCCCCAGGTTGTCCAGGTGGCTCGGGCGCAGGCCCTCGATCACTTCGTGCTTCAGCTCGACCGTATCGGCCAGCATCTGCAGCACCCGCTGCAGACGCTCGCGCACTTCCCGGGAAGCATCCGGCAGGCGACGCTGAATCCAGTTCAGATCCATGTTGATCGCGGTCAGGTTGCTGCCCAGCGTGTCGTGCAGCTCGCGCGCCAGCTTGGCCTTTTCCTCCTCCGACACGCGGATCAGGTGCTGCGACAGCTCGGTGAGCTCGGCGGTGCGCTGCTCGACCAGATCGTTCAGGCGCTGATTGGCTTCGCGCAGCGCCCGACCGGCGCTTTCGCTGTCGCGGACGTATCGTTGCAGCAGCTTGTTGAGCGCAATCAGGACCGCGACCGTCACGACCGTGGCCAGCACGGCGACGCCGGCGCCGACCCACATATCCCGCAGCACTTCGCGGCGCGACGCTTCGATGCGCGAGTCTTCCTCGCTCATCATGCGATCGACGACGCCCCGCACGCGATCCATCGTCTGCGTCGCGCGATCGGTGCCGGCGACGTCCGCGTTGCCGTGCGGCCCGGGTTGCGGGCTGCTGCGAATCGTCTGATCCAGGCGGCTCACGGCGGCGGTCGTCAGCCCCTCGAGGGAGGCGATGTCCGCCTGCCGCTTCGGGTCGTCCGTCGTGAGCTCGCGCAACAGATCGATCTGCTTGCGCCAGCTGCGCATCGCGACGTGATACGGCTCCAGGTAGCCAGTCTGGCCGGTCAGCAGATAGCCGCGCTGCGCCGACTCCGCCTGGGTAATAACCGACTGGAAGGTGGTGAGCGCGCGCTTGATCTCAGTCGAGCGCGCGTAGTGCGCGTTCGAGTCCATCGTCGCTGCCGTATTGATGATCAGCAGCGAGGCGTTGATCACGAGCAGCGCGATCGAGACCACGATGATCGCGATGACGTGCAGAGGCACCCGCCCGCCGGTCTCGGGCGGGAGGTTGCGCGGGGGCGGCGCGGAGCTCGGCGGCTCCATCTCGTCTGCGAAGGATGGCAATGGATCGTCCCGGATCGTCCGTGGATCGCGTACAAAAGCCCGCGACCCAGAAACACTGAAACGTGTGCGCGCATTTTCTGGTTCCGCCGTCGGCATTTACTCCCCGTGCACCGCCCGGGTGCCGGGGATTTTTTGCAACGGAACCGGCAGGTTGAGGCGAGGGTTTCTACGACGTACTTACCTTAATCGAGGATACCGACATGAAGGGGAACGCATTTCTTATCGCCATGGTGGCCGGGCTCGCACTCGCAGGCTGCAACAAGGCAGAATCGCCGGCAGAGGTGCAGCACGACGTAGCCGACGCACGGGCCGACGCCCAGCGTGACGTCGCGGACGCCCAGGCGGACGCGCGTGAGAATACGGCTGATGCGCAGAAGGACGTCGCGGATGCCCAAGCGGATCACGATCCGAACGACGTGGCCGATCAGGCGCAGCAGGCCAGCGAGACTGCCGCCAAGAACGACTACAAGGTCGCAGTGGCGCAGGCCGAGGCGACGCACAAGGTTGCTACGGAGAAGTGCGAATCGATGAGCGGCGACGCGCAGAGGGACTGCAAGGATCGTGCGGACCGCGACCTCGATGCCGCGAAGCGCGCTGCCGAGCAGCGTCGCGACGGCTCGGGCTAGCAGCTTATTTGGCATTGAGCTGAGGAGATGGGGAACATGAAGCGCAGAAGCACGGCGGCCACACTGCTCGCCGCCCTGATGGCTTCGGCCGTCGTGACTGGCTGCTCCAGCACGCCGACGCAGCAGTCGGCCGGCGAGGCCGTCGACGATGGAGTCGTGACCGCCAAGGTCAGGGCCGCGCTGGTCGCGGATCCGGTGACGAAAGCGCACCAGATCAACGTCGAAACCTTCAAGGGCACTGTGCAGCTGAGCGGCTTCGTGGAATCCGATGAGGCGCGCAGCCGCGCGCTGCAACTCGCTCGTAACGTCGACGGCGTCCGCAAAGTGAAGGACGCCATGGAAGTGCGCAAGGGCGAGTCCGGCTCCTAGCTGACTTGCGGTTCGAAGAGACTGCGAAGGCGGGCGGCGCGAGCCGTCCGCCTTATTTTTTTGCGACCTTTGCGTTGCAATAAAAGCAATAAAACCGATTTGCATCCGGTCCTATGGTCGGCGCGTATACTCACGCGCTCCGTTTGGAGCGTCGTTAAACACTCTAATCAACGAGGAATGGCATAGATGGCCCACGACAAGACAAGCTCGGTGAGACTCTCCGGCCTGGCGCTCGCAGCGGCCGCTGCGATTGCGTTTGCGGCCGCGCCCCTGTCGGCCGCAAATGCTGCCGACGAAGCGAAAGTGAAGTGTGAAGGCGTCAATGCGTGCAAAGGCACGAGCGAGTGCAAGACCGCGAAGCACGAGTGCGCCGGCAAGAACGCCTGCAAGGGCGAAGGCGTGAAGTCGATGACGAAGGCGGAGTGCGACGCCGCCAAGGCCAAGGCGAAGAGCTGATCGGCTGAAGCTCACGGCGGCGCGGAGGCTCCAGACCGCGCCGCCTCTCGATGTCCATCGCGTGTCCACCTTCTCTTCCGTCGGGTCCTCTTTAGGATTCGGGCTCGGGCTGCGGCCCCAGCACTATGAAGCTCTGCTCGGCGAGCATCGCGGCCGCATCGGCTGGCTCGAAGCTCTGACCGACAACTACCTCGTCCCCGGCGGCCGCCCGCTGCATTTCCTCGATCAGCTGCGCGCGCACTACCCGGTGGTGCTCCACGGCGTCTCGCTGTCGATCGGCAGCACCGATCCGCTCGATCTCGGCTACGTGCGCAGCGTGAGGGCGCTCGCAGCGCGCGTCGAGCCGGCGTGGATCTCGGATCACCTGTGCTGGACCGGTGTCGGCGGCGTCAATCTGCACGACCTCATGCCGCTGCCATTCACCGAGGAGACCGTGCGGCACGTGGTGAGCCGCGTACACGCGGTGCAGGATCTGCTCGGCCGTCAGCTGGTGCTGGAGAACGTCTCCACCTACGTCAGCTTCGCCGCCGACGAAATGACAGAATGGGAATTCCTGCGCGAGATCGCCGAGCGCGCCGATTGCAAGCTGCTGCTCGATGTCAACAACGTGTACGTCAGCAGCGTCAATCACGGCTTCGATCCGCTGGCGTATCTGCGCGGCGTGCCGATCGAACGCGTACAGCAGTTCCATCTCGCCGGGCACAGCAATCAGGGCGAATACCTGATCGACACGCATGACGAGCCGGTATGCGAAGAAGTCTGGCAGCTATACGCAGCGGCGGTCGCGCGCTTCGGCTCGGTCGCGACGATGATCGAGCGCGACGACAAGATTCCGGACCTGCCGGTGCTGCTCGCGGAGCTGGATCGCGCACGCTCGATTGCTCTGACCGCAAAGGCTGCCTGACCGTGCTCGCCGACTTACAGCACGATTTCCAGCGTCATGTCCTCGCGGGCGACGCTGCGATCATGCAGGCCGTGAACTCCACGCCGGCCGTTCCGGCGACGACGCGGCTTACCGTTTACTCCAACGCTTACCGCATCCGGCTGGCCGAGGCGCTTGCTGCGAACATGCCGCGCCTGAAGGAGCTGCTCGGCGACGAGCAATTCGGCGTGATCGCCGCCGCGTATGTCGACGCGCATCCGTCGCAATTCGCATCGATCCGCTGGTTTGGCGATCGCCTGGCGCCGTCCCTCGAACGATCGCATCCCTCGCAGCCCTGGCTCGCCGAGCTGGCCCACTGGGAGTGGGCGCTCGCAGCGTCTTTCGATGCGTCGGACGCAACTGCTGTCGGCGTGGAATGTCTTGCGAGCGTTGCGCCCGGCGACTGGGCCGAGCTGCGGCTGCAATTTCATCCGTCGGTGCAGTACCTGGAGCTGGCAACGAACGCGCAGGCATTGTTCAAAGCGCTGGCCGAGGAGCAGACGCCGCCGCGACCTGCGATGCTCGACCGGCCGCAGCCGTGGCTGCTGTGGCGGCAGGATCTCAAGACGCAGTATCGCTCGCTCGAGCCGGCGGAGGCCGTCGCGGTCCGGATCATGCGCGCCGGCGGCACGTTCGGCGCGATGTGCGAGGCGCTGTGCGCATGGCACGACGCCGACGAAGTGCCGCTCGTGGCCGCGGGCATGCTGAAGCGCTGGATCGTCGAGGAACAACTGATCAGAGTGTCGGCATGAAGCTGTACACGTTTTTCCGCAGCTCCGCTGCGTTCCGCGTGCGCATCGCGCTCAATCTCAAGGGGCTGCAGTACGAGTCGCTGCCGAAAGCGTTTGCGCGCAACGAGCATCGCACGCCCGACTACCTGGCGCTCAATCCGCAGGGACTGATTCCCGCGCTCGCGATCGACGGCGTAGTGCTGTCGCAATCGCTGGCGATCATCGAGTATCTGAACGACCGGCATCCGGCGCCGCCGCTGCTGCCGGAGGATCCGATCGATCGCGCGCGGGTGCGCTCGATGGCGATGGCGATCGCCTGCGAGATCCATCCGCTCAACAACCTGCGCGTGCTGAATTATCTGCGCGACCAGCTGAAGCAGGACGACGCCGGCATCGGCACCTGGTATCGCCATTGGGTCACCGAGGGATTTCGCGGCCTGGAAGTGCAGGTTCGCGAGTTCTCCGCGAGCGGCCGTTATTGTTTCGGCGACGCCGTGTCGCTCGCCGACGTGCTGCTCGTGCCGCAGATGTTCAACGCGCGCCGCTTCAAGACCGACCTCACGCCGTTCCCGACACTGGTCGGGATCAGCACGCACCTGGAAGCGCTGCCGGCCTTCGCAGCCGCCAGGCCCGAAGTGCAGCCCGACGCTCAGTAGATGTCTCGTCCATGAAAGGGACCGGCAGCCTGGTCTGCGTCGGAATCGGCATGACGCTCGGCTCGCACCTCACTCCGCTCAGCCGCAGTTACATCGAAGAGGCCGACGTCGTGTTCGCCGCGACGTCCGACGGCATCGTCGAACTGTGGCTGACGAAAATAAATGCCGACGTGCGCAGCCTGCAATCGTTCTATCGCGAAGGAAAGTCGCGAGCCGACAGCTACCGGCAGATGGTTGCGGCCATGCTCGCGGAAGTACGCGCTGGCAAGCGAGTCTGCGGTGCGTTCTACGGACATCCCGGCGTCTTCGCCGGCGTGCCGCACGAAGCGATCGAGCTGGCGCGCCGCGAGGGCTATGCAGCTCACATGGAGCCGGGCGTCTCGGCCGAAGATTGCCTGTACGCGGATCTCGGCATCGACCCGGGCCGCTTCGGCTGCCAGCACTTCGAAGCGAGCCAGTTGATGCTGTATCGACGCCGCATCGATCCGACCGCATATCTCGTGCTGTGGCAGGTCGGTGTCGCCGGCGACCGATCGCTGATGCGCTTCTCCACCGGTGCCGACTATCGCCAGGTGCTCGTCGATGTACTGCTGCGCGACTACGAACCCGGCCACGAGGCGATCATCTACAAGGTCGCAACGCTGCCGACGCAGCAGCCGCGCATCGAGCGCACGACCATCGCACAGCTGCCCAACGTCGACATCGATATGCACGCGACCGTCGTCATTCCACCGGCGGCCGGGTTGCAACCCGACGAGCAGACCCGCGAACGGCTCGCGGCGCTCGACCGGCGCACATGGAGCTGAGCACTGCGCAGCTGATCGTGCGCTCGATGCACGAAGGCGACGAACAGCTCTACTGCGATCTGTTCTGCGATCCCGAAACGATGCGCCACATCGGCACGGCCTGGACGCGCACTGACGCCGAGCGCGCCTTCCGCGATGTCCTCAAAGTGACCCGAGCCGCCCCGCTGCAGGCCCTGTTCCTCACGCTGATCCGCAAGGACACGCAGCAGCCCATCGGCCTGTGCACGCTGCAGAACTTCGACAGGGTACGGCGGCAAGCCGAACTGGGTGTCATGGTCGTGTCATCTGGGCGCACGCAGGGCTTCGCGACGGAAGCAATGATCGCGGTCATCGCGCATGCATTCGCCAGGCTCTCGGTCGATGAGGTGTGGGTACGGTTCGCCGTCGACCACGCGGTCTGCGAGCGGCTCGTGGTAGGAGCCGGGCTGGTGCGTCACTCCGGGGTTTTGCCCGAGGACCGGGCTGCGAACCTGTGGCGCTGGTCGGCCTATCGCGAGTCCTGGCGGCCGGCGACGCTCTCCCCGCCCTAGGTTCTGTGCACTGCTTGGCTGCCCACGGCTGCAGTTTCCGCGTAGTCTTATCGCGGTTGCGGGGCCTGCAGGGCCGCCCACATTCGAAGGAGAAAACTCAAATGATGGATGTCATCGAGTTCCTGGACCAGCTCGGTCGCAACGCCCGCCTGCGTCACGCCGCGCCCGCGGAGCTGGAGCGAGCTATCGCCGCCGCCGGCATCGCTCCCGAGGTGCGCAGCGCGTTGCTCGCCGACGATCCGCTGCGCCTCGGCGAGTTGCTCGGCGCACAGCCGAACGTCTGTTGTCTGGTGGTGAAGCCGGATCCGGCGGAGCCCGACGAAGACGAGGAAGAGGACGAGGAAGAAGACGACAAAGCGTTCGTCTGAGGAGCGCGCCCCGCGCAGGAAGGCCCGTGCAGCGGCAGCGATTGGATTCGAGCGGACGGCATGCCGCCCGACGTCTCATGTCGGGCGCAGTGGCATTGTTGTGCTCGTTGCTCGTTGGCGCAGCACTCGCTTTGACGACGCAGGAAGTGGACGCGTTGCTGCGGCGGGCTGACGAGGTCAAGGGCGTCAATCCGACCGAGTTCAGCACGCTGATGGGCCAGCTCGATGAGCAGTCCGCGACGTTCTCCCGGCCGCAGCAGCAGTTTCTGCAGTACCTCAAAGGCTGGCGCAGCGCCTACGCCGGCGATTACGCGCGGGCGATCCCGCCGCTGGAGCAGATCATCGAGGAGTCGCGCGACGTCACGCTGCGCTTCCGCGCCAGCGCCACGATCGCAAACGCGCAGGCTTTGGGGACGCACTACGATGAAGCATTCGCGCAACTCGGTCGGCTGCTGGCGTTGCTGCCCGAAGTCACGGACAAGGATGCGCGCCAGCAGGGCCTGCTGGTCATCGGCTATCTCTACAACCAGGTTGGCGAGTACGACCTGGGATTGAGCTATGCCGACCGGGCCGCCGCCGAAGATACGTCGGTCCGCGCAGTGTGCCGCAGCAGTCAACTGCGTCTCGAGGCGCTGTATCGCAGCGGCCGGCTGGCGGCCGACATGATGCAGCCGTTCGTCAACGCCATCTCGACCTGCGGCGAAATAGGCGAAGTGCTGTGGGCAAACCTGATCCGCGTCTATATCGCCCGTTTCTACATCGACCAGGGGCGCAACGCCGACGCGATCAAGCTGTTGAGCAGCTACTACGCCGAGACCCGCGCCACGCGTTATCGACGGCTGATCGCCGAATACGATGCCTGGCTGGCGCGCGCCTACAAGAACCAGGGCGAGTCGGCGACGGCCCGGCAATTCGCCTCGAGCGTCGTCGCCGATGCCAGCAGCCAGAATCAGTACACCGAGCCGATGGTGAACGCGTACCGCCTGCTGTACCAGCTCGCGCTGGAACAGGGCGACGCCAAAGCCGCGCTCGCTTATCACGAGAAGTACGCGGCCGCGGACAAGGGCTATCTCGACGACGTCAGCGCGCGGCAGATCGCGTACGAGCGCGCAAAGCACGAAGCGGCCGCGAATCGTTTGCAGATCGATGCGCTCAACAAGCAAAACGAGGTTCTGCAGCTGCAGCAGGCGCTCGGTAAGAAGGCGGTGGAGACGAGCCGCCTGTACATCGCGTTGCTGATCCTCGTCGCCGTGTTCATCGCGCTGTTTGCGTATCGCACCAAGCGCTCGCAGCTGCACTTCATGAAGCTGTCGCGCACCGATGGCCTGACAGGTATCGACAACCGCCCGTACTTCATCGCACAGGCGGAGCGCGCGCTCGAAGCCAGCCGCAGGGTCGGCGAAGAAGTATGCGTGATCCTGTGCGACCTGGATCATTTCAAGGCGATCAACGACAAGTACGGGCACGCGACCGGCGATCACGTGCTGCGCCAGGCCGTGCTGGCGTGCCGCACTCATCTGCGCGCCAGCGATCTGTTCGGCCGCTTCGGCGGCGAAGAATTCTGCATCCTGCTGCCGGGCTGCAGCCTCGCGGATGCGCGTCAGCGGTGCGAGCAACTGCGCGCCGCGATCGCGACGGTCACCACCGATTCCGCCAACCCGGGCTCGACGGTTTCGGCGAGTTTCGGCGTGGCCGCAACCTCATCCTCCGGCTACGAGCTGCGCCAGCTGCTCGCGCATGCAGACGCTGCGCTGTATCGGGCGAAATTCGCCGGACGCAACTGCGTGATCCTTTTTGACACCATGCACGCAGTGAGCGTGAAGAGAGAAGCGGTTAGCGGTTAGCGGTGGCGGTTCGTGAGATGCTGCAAACTCCGCCAACCGCCAACCGCTTCTCGCTCTCTGGTACTTTCGGCCGATGCGTCGTACGCTGCGCCTCGCGCAGCATCCTGATGGTTTTTTTCCCGCGGCTTTAAGCAATGCGTTCCACGGCGCGTTCCGGAAGCGACGATCCGCTGGCAGCCCGCGTGCTCGCGGACGGCTTCGCACGCCTGCGCTTCCCGCCGGCGCTGGAAAGCGAATTCCGCCGTCATCACCTGCTCGGCTCGCAGCGCTGGGTGCGCCTGAGCATCCTGGTCGCGCTCGGCACCACGCTCGGCTTCGCGATGATCGATCACTGGGTGATCCGCTCCAGCAACGCTGTACCCGACCTGGTGCGCTTCGGCCTGCAGGTGCCCGTGATCCTGTTGTGCCTGCTCGCGACTATCATCAAGCCGCTGTACCTGCGGCTGTACCAACCCGCGATCCAGTTCGCCGCACCGTTGTTCGGCATCGGCAGCGTGGTCATGGCCTGCTACGCGGAGCCGCAATTCGCGCCCCTGGTCGGCGCGCGGCTGTTGCTGGTCGCATTCTTTCTGTACTTCATGCTGGGCATGCGCTTTGCGCCGGCGTTGCGCAGCAATCTGATCGTTCTCGGCGCACTCGTCGTGGCTGGACTGAGCGAGGTCATCGCGCCGCAAGTCGCGATCTATCTGGCGTTTGCAGTGCTGTGCGCCAACGTCATCGGCGGCGCGGGCGCGTACGCGCTCGAGCACGCGAATCGCACGGCGTTTCTCGAGCGCCAGCTGCTCGGTGAAATGGCGGCGCTCGATGGCCTGACGCGTCTGCTCAACCGGCAGACGTTCGAAGCGCGCGTGAGCGATGTGTGGCGCGAAGCAACCGCGCGGCGCCTGCCGATCTCGGTGCTGATGATCGATGTCGACGACTTCAAGCGCTACAACGATCACTACGGCCATCTCGCCGGCGACGATTGCCTGCAACGCATCGCGCAAGCCGTTCGCACCGGCGTCGCCGGCAACGCGGCCGATCTGCTGGCGCGCTACGGCGGCGAGGAGCTCATCGCTGTGCTGATCGACCGCAGTGCCGCCGACGCCGAAGCCACAGCACAACGCATCGTCGCCGACGTGGCTGCTCTTGCGATTCCGCATGCGGGCTCCAGCACCGGCGGCAGCGTGAGCATCAGTGTCGGCGTCGCCACGCATCATCCCAACGCCGCAGCTTCGTATCAGGCGGTCGCCAAGATCGCGGACAACGCGCTGTACGCAGCGAAGCATCAGGGCCGCAACCGCTGCGTGTGCGTGAAGATGCACGTACCCAGCAACACGACTTCGAATGAGACCGCAAAAGCCGGGCTGGTTTATCATGCCCGGCCATGAAACTCGCCTGCGCTCTCCTCGCCTTCGTCGCCGGCACCGCGCTCGCAGCTGAACCGGCCGTGCACGAAGGCGACTTCGTGCTGAAAGACTTCCAGTTCGCTTCCGGCGAAACGCTGCCCGAGCTGCGCCTGCATTACCGGACGCTCGGCACTCTGCAACGCGACGCGCGCGGTGTGGCGAGCAACGCGGTGCTCATCATGCATGGCACCGGCGGCAGCGGCGCGCAGTTCCTGCGTCCGGAATTCTCGGGCGAGTTGTTCCGTCCCGGGGGCGAGCTGGACAGCGCGCGCTTCTTCATCATTCTGCCGGACGGCATCGGTCACGGCGAGTCGAGCAAGCCGAGCGATGGCCTGCGCGCGCGCTTTCCGCACTACGCTTACGCCGACATGATTACCGCGCAGTATCGGCTGCTCACTGAAGCGCTCGGCGTGAAGCATCTGCGGCTGGTCATGGGCACATCGATGGGCGGCATGCACACGTGGCTGTGGGGCGAGCGCTATCCGGAAATGATGGACGCACTGCTGCCGCTCGCGAGCCTGCCGACGCAGATCTCCGGCCGCAACCGCGCCTGGCGGCGGATTGCGATCGACGCGATCCGCCTCGATACGCAGTGGCAGAACGGCGAATACCGCGAGCAGCCGCCGGGGTTGCGCACGGCCGAACAGATGCTATGGCTGGTCGGAAGCAATCCCGTCCTGCGCCAGCAGCAGATGCCGGACCTGAAGACCAGCGACTCGGTGTTCGATGCTGCGGTCGCAGACTCGTTGCATCATGCCGACGCGAACGACCTGCTCTATCAGCTCGAATCTTCGCGCGACTACGACCCCGGGCCGGGGCTGGAGAAGATCCGCGCGGCGCTGCTCGCGATCAATTTCGCGGACGACCTGATCAATCCGCCCGAGCTCGGCATCCTCGAGCGCGAGATCAAGCGCGTGCCGCGCGGCCGCGCCGTGGTGATCCCGATGACGCCGCTCTCGCGCGGCCATGGCACACACACTGTCGCCGCAGTCTGGAAAGAGCACCTTGCCGAGTTGCTGCGCAGCCCGGCCGCCCAGGACCAACGCTCCGACTGATTTCCTTGTCGAAGCCGGTCCCAGGCCCGCCGATCGCGCCGTGGGCTCAGGATGTCGGCACAGCGAAGTCCGCCGTGCTGATCATATTCGTCTGCACGGTCACATCCTGCGCGCCGACGAACGTCAGCGTGTCGTCGACGGTCGCGTCATCGTCATCGCACGTGAAAGCAACGGTGTAGGGCCCCGGCGGCAGGAAAGCAGCGCGATACGCGAAGGCGGTGCTGCCGTTCTCCACCGCGACGTCGGCGACCACGAGCGGATCCGCATCGGCCCCATCGCTCTCCTCGATGTCGTCGGGCGTTGCGCCCGCGCCGGGGAACACATAGACCTTCGGCAGGCACTGCTCCGTCACGAGCTCGCTGGCGACGTGGCCGGCAATCGCGCCTACGTTGGCATCGTCGACGATGCGCAGCGTCGGGCGCATCAGGTAACCCTGGGTGCAGGCTGCGGCTGCGCCTTGCTGACCGGGCGGCGCATGGATCGACTTGCGCAGGTCGAAATCGATCGTCAGCGCGACGCTGCCGTCGGCCGGCAAGGTGAAGCCGCGATTGAGCTTGAGGCCCGACTCCGCGCCGCTCGGCACCAGCAGCTCGCACTCCTCGCCGCCGGTGAGCACGAGGTACGAATCGCGCACGCCCGTCTCGTTGTCGACGATGAGGCGAATCCATTCGTAGTCGCCCGCGGGCAGCGTGACGCCATCGAGCAGCAGGGCGGCTCGGCCCTCCTGATACTGCAGCAGGTCGAGCTGCCGCGGCGACGGAGTGAGGTTCTGCACCAGCTCCGGCGCTGCTCCGGCACGCTTGAATGCGACGCCGCTGAACTGCACGACGACGCTGCTCGCATCGTCGACGGGCGCATCGGTGACTGCGAGACTGAGCCGTCCGGTTTCGTTGCCACCGCCGCCACCGCCGCTGCACGCAGCCAGGCCAAGCGCCATCGAAATGGTTACCGCCGAGAATGAATTCCGCATGCGCAGTTCTCCTGTGTCTTCCACCGACACACGGAGACGTGCACCGAAGGGTTCCCCTCGGAACCATTCGACCGGGGTGCTCGTGTTGGTTTTAAATGCAGCGCATGACTTGGCTGAAGCGCACGGCATCCCGCACCGCCGAGACGAACGACGCCGTCGAATTCGCTCAGCTCCTGCGTGAGCACGTTCCCGCGCTCTACCGCTCCGCGTATCGCTGGACGGGCGCTGTCGACCGCGCTGAAGACCTGGTGCAGCAGCTGCTGCTGCGTCTGTATCCGCGCCTTGCCGAGCTGCGCAAGCTCGATCAGCTCCGGCCGTGGGTGCTGCGAGTCATGTACCGGATCTTCGTCGATCAGCTGCGGCGCGAGCGCAGCTCGCCAGTGCAGTTCGGGGCGGAGCCGGACGTCGATGACGAGGGGGTCGTCGGAGAGAGCGAAGCCTGGCTCGATCCGCGCCCGGGGCCCCAGGATCTGGTCGAGCAGGAAGTCACCCAGGAACGCCTGCTGCGCGCCTGGGACCAGCTGGGCGAGGAGCACCGCGTGGTGCTGGCGATGCACGACATCGAGGATTACACGCTGCCGGAGCTCGCGCAGATTATGGAAATTCCCCTGGGCACCCTGAAGTCGCGCCTGCACCGGGCGCGTGCCAGACTGCGGGAATTGCTGGCCGAGGAACGAATGGCCGCGGCGGATCGTGTATGAAAGGGACGGAGGAAACAGGACCTTACGTGGCCGACGACGACTTCCAGACCCTGCGACAGGCGCTGCGGCGGATGCCGACGCCCGAGCCGCGTTTCGGTTTTGTCGAGCGCGCGCTGGCTCAGGCGGCAGCGCCACAGCGCGTGGCCCAGGCGTCGCTCCCGGCTCGCCTGCGCCGCTTCATGTCCCGGTGGGAGACCTGGGCTGGCGCCGCGCTCGGCGCCGCAGCGGCCGCTGCGGTCACAATCATGCTGCTGCGTCCCGTCGATTCGACGATGGGGCCGCAGCCGCGTCTCGCGCTGACGCTGCACGAAACTCGCAACGTCGACGTGTTGATCGATTCCGAGCGCGAGCTGAAGGGCGCGACGATCCGCATCGCCGCGACCGGCAGCATCGCGCTGGACGGATTCGACGATGAGCAGCACGTCGATTGGCAGGCCGACCTCGAGCGTGGCAGCAATCTGTTGTCACTGCCGGTAGTGGCGCGCACTGCGGGCAAGGGCCAGCTCGTCGCGGTCATCGAGCACGATGGCCGTACGCGGCGCGTCGCAGTCGAGCTCACTGTGACCGACCCCAAGGTGTCGAGATCATGACGAGCGTCGCAAATAGCGTCTTGTCAGCGCCGCGCCGGGCAGTGATCATGCGGGCGGGCGTCATGTCCGCGGCTTCCCTGCTCCTGTGCCTGCTCTCGGAGAGCGCAGCGGCCCAGCAGGCGAAACGCAACGATCTCGACGTGACGATGCAGATCATCGTGGACCCGGATGCCAAGCAGCCCGACGAAGTCGTTCGCCGAATTCCTCTGCCTCCGCGCAAGTCCGCAGCCCCTGCGCCCGCCGCTCAGGGCGCCCCCTCCGGCGACAAGTCACGCGGCAACAGCGCCGGCAACGACAACTCGAAGCCGGACACCGGGCCCGACAAGGATCGCGACAACGTCGCCAACGAGCACGGCAGGGAGACAGCCGAAGCCGCACAGGAGCGCGCCCGCGAGGCCTCCGACCAGCGCGAAACCGCGCGACGCGCCAAAGCCGAAGAGCAGCGCGATCGCGATCACGGTCCGCCCGGTGAACCGCCCGGCGGCCCGCCCGATGAACCGCCCGGTCACGGGCCGCCGCCCGATCACGGTCCGCCCGATGAACCGCCCGGTCATGGGCCGCCACCCGATCACGGTCCGCCCGATGAACCGCCCGGTCATGGGCCGCCGCCCGATCGCGGTCCGCCCGATGAACCACCCGGTCATGGGCCGCCGCCCGATCGCGGTCCGCCCGATGAACCTCCCGGTCATGGGCCACCGTCCGATCGCGACCGACCGGGGCGCCCGGAGCATCCGGATCGCCCGGAGACTCCCAAGCCTCCCAAGAATCAGTGACCGATCGTGGCGCGCCGCACTCGCGGCGCTGCTGCTCGCATTTCTCCTTCCCGTAGCCGCTGGCGCAAACAACTCCGAAGCGTCGCTGCAGTTCGAAAACGGCAAGCAAGCCGTCGCCGCGCAGGACTACGCTGCCGCGCTCGACGCGTTCGAAGCCGCGGCGGCGGCGGGCATGACCGGGCCGGTCGTGCACTTCAACATCGGCGTGTGTGCCTATCGCGTCGGCCAGTGGTCGCGCGCTGCGGCGGCCTTCGGCCAGGTCGCTCGCACCCCTGCCATGGCGCCGCTGGCGCACTACAACCTCGGGCTCGTCGCCCTTGCCGAGCACAAAGAGCAGCAGGCGGCAAAGTGGTTCGCGCAGGTGCAACGCGAAGCCAGCGACGAGCGCTTGCAATCGCTCGCGACCGAACAGCTCGCGCGACTGCCGCAACCCGCCGAACGCAACTGGTACGCCTACGGCTCAGTCGCAGCCGGCTATGACGACAACGTCGCACTCGTCGCCAACGGCGACGTGCTCGGCGTCACCGATACGGACGACGCGTTCACGGAGGTGCAGCTGGCTGTTACTGCTCCGCTCACGGGCCCGTGGCGCTTCGACGGCGATGTGGTGCTGCTCGACTACCAGGACCTGGACAGCTTCGACCAGCTGGGCATCAGCGCAGCTGCGCGTTATCGCCTGCCCCTCGGCAATTGGAACAGCGAGGCTGGCGTGCAGCTCGCGTACTCGACACTCGACGGCGAAGGCTTCCAGAACAAGGCGGTGCTGATCCTGCAGGCGGCGCGCTCGTTGACGGAGGAATGGCGCTTGCGCGTGCGCTACCGCTTCCACGACATCAACGGGCTGGACGGCTTCGAGGGCCTCGACGGCACCCGGCACGAGCTCGCTGTTCGCGGCATCTGGCGTCGCGCCCGGTGGGATGTCGCGGTCCAATATCGGTACGACACCACCGACTACCGCGAAGAAGACCTGTCTTTCGATCGGCACCAGCTCCTGGTCGACGCGCAGCGCGACCTGAACGAGTACTGGACCGTGGAAGCCGGCCTGGCATTCGATCGCAGCCGCTACGACGTCGCGGACAACAGCGCCGAAGATCGTACCGAGGTGTGGCTCGGGTTGAGCCGCAGCTTCGGCCAGCGCTGGCGCGCCGTCATGCGTTACGCGTACGCGGACAATCAGGCCGAGCTGCCGGAGTTCGATTACGACCGCAACCGCATTCAGGCCGGCGTCGAAGTGAACTGGTGACGCGCAGCTGCCGCGCCATTTGACGCTTCAGGGGCGGCGGTGCTTCCATGCACCGCAGAGAGGTCGCCCATGCAACCGCTGTACTGCGCTCTTCTCCTGGCAATTGTGCTGGCAGGTCCTGCTCATGCTTACACGCCGCCGCGGACGGCGGACGGCAAGCCCGACCTGCAAGGCGTGTGGGCGAACAACACCGCGACACCGCTGGAGCGCCCCGCGATGCTCCAGGGCCGCGCCTACCTGACCGAACAGGAAGTCGCCGCGCTCAAGCGACGCTACGAGCAGATCTTCGCCGGCGACGGCGACGCCGCGTTCGGCGACGCTATCTTCGAAGCGGTGCTGCTCGACGTGCAGAAATACAAGCCGACGACGTTCGACGTGCCGACCGGCAACTACAACGCGTTCTGGCTGGTCGAGCGCGACTTCGACAATCGCACGTCGCTGATCACCGATCCGCCCGACGGCCGCATGCCGCCGGTCGTGCCACAGGCCACGGGCCGCACGATGATCGCGTTTCCCACGCAATCCGCGGAAGGCCCCGAAGCGCGCGGCCTGAGCGAGCGCTGCATTACCTTCGGCGTGCCGGACGTGCTCGCGGGCTACAACAGCTACTACCAGATCGTGCAGAGTCCCGGCGCGGTCGTGTTCTACTCGGAAAAGATTCACGACGCGCGCATCGTGCTGCTCGACGGCCGGCCGCACGCGCCCGCCGCGATCAGCTCGTGGATGGGCGATTCGCGCGGCCATTGGGACGGCGATACGCTCGTCGTCGAGACGACCAACCTGCGCAGGAGCTTCCTCATCGCCTCCGACACGCTGCGTTTGACCGAGCGCTTCACGCGCGTCGGCCCGAACACACTGCAGTACGAAGTCACTGTCGACGATCCGCAGACCTGGACCCGGCCGTGGACCTTGATGATTCCTCTGCGACGCAGCGATCAGCACATCTACGAATACGCCTGCCACGAAGGCAACATCGGGCTCTCCGGTATCCTGTCCGGTGCCCGCGCCGAAGAGCGCGCTGCCAGCGAGCACTGACTTTGGATCTACTGAAAGACGTCGCAGAGCGCGCGCAGCGCTATCTCGAAGCCATCGCCCGGCGCCGCGTATTCCCCGCTCCGGCGGCGCTGCAGGATCTCGAGCGCTTTTCGATCCCGTTACAGGAAGAGCCGCTCGCTCCCGCCGCCGTGCTCGCCGAGCTCGACGCGATCGGCTCGCCTGCGACCGTCGCCAGCACCGGCGGCCGCTATTTCGGCTTCGTCACTGGCGCCACGTTGCCCGCTGCACGCGCCGCGAACATGCTCGCCGCAGCCTGGGACCAGAACGCCGGGCTCGAGCTCAACTCGCCGGTGGGTGCCTACCTGGAAAGGGTGTGCCGCGACTGGCTCGTGGAGCTGCTCGGCCTGCCCGCGCAGACAGAGGTCGGCTTCGTCACCGGCGCGACCATGGCGAATTTCACCGGACTCGCGGCTGCGCGACACGCAGTTCTGCGCGCTCACGGCTGGGATGTCGAAGCGCAGGGATTGTTCGGCGCGCCGCCGATCACTGTCATGGTCGGCCAGGAAGTGCACGTCAGCCTGTTGAAGGCCCTGAGCCTGCTTGGCCTCGGACGCGAGCGCGTCGTGCGCGTGCCGGTCGACGGCCAGGGTCGAATGATCGCGTCGCAACTGCCGCCGCCCGAAGGCCCGACGATTGTCTGCGCGCAAGCCGGCAATGTGAACACCGGCGCGTTCGATCCGCTCGGCGAGATCGCTGCGCGAGTCCGCGGAACGGGCGCGTGGATTCACGTCGACGGCGCGTTCGGCCTGTGGGCCGCGGCGGCGCCCGCCAAGCGCGAGCTGGCGGCTGGTATCGATCTCGCGGATTCGATCGCAACCGACGCGCACAAATGGCTCAACGTGCCGTACGACAGCGGCCTCGTGTTCGTGCGCGACCCGCTCGCGCTCAATGCAGCGATGGCGGCCAGCGCCGCCTACCTCATCGCGGGCGAGACGCGCGATCCGCACATGTTCGTGCCCGACATGTCGCGGCGCGCACGCGCCGTCGAAGTCTGGGCCGCGCTGCGCTCGCTCGGCCGGCGCGGGCTCGCGGAGCTGATCGAGCGCAACTGCGGCCACGCAGAGCGCTTCGCGAACGAGTTGCGCGCAGCTGGATATCAGGTCCTGAACGACGTGGTGCTGAACCAGGTGCTCGTTTCATTCGGCACTGCGGAGCGGACGCGACGCGTGATCGCGGCGATTCAGCAGGACGGCACGTGCTGGTGCGGCGGCACTTCGTGGCAGGGAACCATTGCGATGCGCATCAGCGTTTCGTCGTGGGCGACGACTGACGCGGACGTCGCGCAGAGCATCGAAGCCATCCTGCGGTGTGCACAATGATCGTTGAGACCTTACAGCTCGATCGACGCTTTCGCGGTCCGGCGCGCTCGGGCAACGGCGGTTACGTCTGCGGACGAATTGCGCGGCACGTGCCAGGCACAGCTACCGTCAGGCTGGCGATTCCGCCGCCGCTCGAGACGCCGTTGCAGGTCGACGTGACCGACGGAGTGGTCAAGCTGTTGTCGGGAACGACGCTGGTCGGCGAAGGGCGCGCGGCGCAGCTCGATATCGCGGCGCCGGCGCCAGTGTCTTTCGCAGTAGCGAGCGAAAGCTCGAAGCACTATCACGGCTTCGAGACCCACACGTTCCCGAACTGCTTCGTCTGCGGCCCGGACCGCAAGCCGGGCGACGGGCTGCGGATCTTTGCGGGCGCAGTGGCAGGCCGGGAGGTCGTGGCAGCGCCGTGGATCGTCGACGAATCCCTCGGCTCGCCGACCGCGAACGAATTCCTGTGGGCGGCGCTCGACTGCCCCAGCGGTTTCGCGCTGTGGTCGCCGCGCGAAGGCACGACGGTCGTGCTCGGTCAGCTCACCGGCTCGATCCGCGGTCAGGTGCAGCCGGGCGAGAAATGCGTAGCGATGGGCTGGCCGCTGCAGGTCGAAGGCCGTAAGCGCTTCGCGGGCTCCGCAGTGTATTCGGCAAGCGGCGAGCTCGTGGCGATCGCGCGCGCGATCTGGATCGAGGTGCCGGCGAGCGCCTTCGACGAGTCGGGCTGAAGCTGCTGCGCACGGATGCGCGAATGGCGCGCGCGCAGGATGCGCTGGAGCGGCCCGACCTACACCTTCTGCAGCTTCCACTTGCCGCGCTTGAAGAGCACGGCGCTCCACAGCGCCAGCACCGAGAACGAGACCGGCACGGCGATGAACACACCCATCGCGCCGAGGCCGAGGACGTCCGCGAGGATCCACGCGAGCGGCACCTGCCCCAGCCAGAAGCAGAAGAAGTTGAGGCGCGTCGGCGTCCAGGTGTCGCCGGCGCCATTGAACGCCCCTTCCAGGCACATGCCAGCTGCGTACAGCGGAAACGCCAGGCTCACGATCCACAGCGCACGCGCTCCGTAGGTGAGCGTCTCCGGATCGCTCGTGAACAGGCTCACGAGCGGATACGCGAAGATCACGAACCCGGCGCCGACTATTCCGAGCAGGAGCACGTTGAAGCGCGTCGCGATGCGCACCGCGGCCTCGGCGCGGTCCGGCTGCTGCGCGCCGAGATTCTGCCCCACGAGCGTGGCGCCGGCGTTCGCGAGACCCCATGCGGGCATCAGCGCGAACACCACGATGCGGATCGCGATCGTGTAGCCGGCCAGCGCGGCGCTGCCGAACATGGACAGGATCTTGAACAGGCCGACCCAGCTGGTCGTGCTGATCACCAGCTGCAGGATGCCGTTGCCCGAAGTGGTGATGATGCCCTTGAGCACGTCGAACTGCGGCCGGAAGTGCTGCAGCCGGACCCGCACGCGACTGCTGTGTCCCGCGAGATGCCACAGCTGATACAGCACGCCGATGCCGCGTCCGATGTTGGTCGCGACAGCGGCGCCGGTCACGCCCATCTCCGGGAACGGTCCCCAGCCGAAGATGAAGCACGGGCCGAGGACGATGTTGAATGCGTTCGCGAGCCACAGCGTGCGCATCGCCAGCACGGCGTCGCCGGCGCCACGAAAGATCGCGTTGATCAGGAAGATCATGAACACCGTGACGTTGCCGCCGAGCATGATGCGCGCGAAGTCCGAGCCCATCTCGACGATGGCCGGCGAGGCGCCCATCAGCCTGAGGATGTCGGGCGCAAACCACCCGAACAGCACACCGAGTCCGGCGGACACCGTCACGCCTAGCATGATGATCTGCGCCGCCGAGCGCGCGGCGCGCTCCGGATCCTTCTCGCCGATACGCCGCGCGACGATCGCGGTCGCCGCGAACGAGATGCCGATGGCGACCGCGTAGATCAGGCTCATCACGGATTCCGTCAGGCCGATCACCGCGACGGCGTCGCGCCCGAGCCGCGACACCCAGAAGACGTCGACGACGGCGAACAGCGACTCCATCAGCATTTCCAGCACCATCGGCACGGCCAGCAGCAGGATCGCCCGGTTGAGCGTTTCCTTGGTGTAGTCGTGCTGCTCGCCTTTCAGCGCGTGCGCGACGTCGCTCCAGAACGACGTGCTGGCCTGCGGGCGATCGTTGGACTCTGCCGCTGGGGAAGACATTTGAGGGAGTGCTGCCGCGGGCAGCGATGACGCGAAAGTCGCGCATTCTATGCCAGCGGGGTTCTCCGCGAAATCGCTCCGCGAAAATAAAAGTGCTACGGCCGTTGACGCGATTTCGCGGGGTGCTTTAGCGTTCGCGGCACCTTCCACTGTGGAGCACTCAATGCGCACGGCATTGCTACTGGCCCTCGTCGCTTTCGCCGGCACAGCGCACGCCGGCTCGATGAGCGCGGAGGTCGCGCGCCAGGCGCAGCACAATTGGCCGGAGTTCCTCGACCTGCTCGCCATCCCGAACGTCGCCGATCAGCCCGGAGACATTCAACGCAATGCGAGTTTCATCGAGCAGGCGTTCGCAAAGCGCGGCTTCAAGGTGCGCCGGCTCGAGAATCCCGCCAACCGGCCGGCAGTGCTCGCGGAGCTTGCGGCTGCGGGACCGAAGGCGCGCACCGTCCTGCTGTACGCGCATTTCGACGGTCAGCCGGTGATTCCGGAGAACTGGTCGCAGGCGGATCCGTTTCGTCCCGTGGTCAAGAAGCGCGACGCTCAGGGCAAATGGCAGGAGGTCGGTCGTGAGCAATTGCAGGCGCGCCCGCTCGACCCGGAACTGCGCGTCTTCGCGCGCTCGGCGTCGGACGACAAGGCGCCGATCATGATGATCCTCACGGCTGTCGACGTACTGCGCGCGCAGCAGAAATCGCCGGCAATCAACATCAAGGTGCTGCTCGATCCCGAGGAGGAAATGAGCTCGCCGAGTCTGGCCGGCATGATCGAGCGCGAGCGCGCGGCGTTTGCTGCCGACGCGCTCGTGATTCTCGACGGGCCGCAGCACGACTCCGGCCGCGCAACGATCGTCTTCGGCAATCGCGGCGAAACGCAGGCGACGCTCACTGTCTTCGGACCGCGCGCGCCGCTGCACAGCGGGCACTTCGGCAACTACGCGCCGAATCCGGCGCAGCGCCTCGCACGGCTGCTGGCGTCGATGAAGGACGACAACGGACGCGTACTCGTGAAAGGCTACTACGACGGCATCTCACTTTCGTCCGCGGAGAAGGCGAGTCTCGCGGCCGTCGGTGACGATGAAGCGGCATTGCGTAAGCGAATCGGCATCGCGCGCGCCGAGAAAGTAGGCGAGAACTACCAGGAGGCGCTCCAGTATCCGTCGTTGAACGTGCGCGGCATGGCTGCGGCCGGCGTCGGCGCGAAGGCGGCGAACATCGTGCCGAGCGAGGCCGTCGCCGAGATCGACATCCGCACGACGCCGGCGACCGATGGACGCAAGCTGTTCGAGCTGATCGAGCGTCACATCGAGCAGCAGGGCTATCACCTGGTGGAGCAGGCGCCGAGCGACGAAGAGCGCGCCACATTCGACAAGCTTGCAAGCTTCCGTCTCGGCCCGGTGCAGCGCGCATCGCGCACGCCGATGGACGCCCCGGTCGGCGAGTGGGCGGTCACAGCGCTGAAGTCGCCGACGGCGCCGAATCCAGCGGCCGAGCCCGTGCGCATTCGCATGATGGGCGGCACGGTGCCGACCGACGTACTGGTCGAAGCGCTGCGCCTGCCGTTCGTGCTGATCCCGACCGTGAACGGCGACAACAATCAGCACGCGGAGAACGAGAACCTGCGCGTCGGCCATTTCCTCAGCGGCACCGAGATCGTCTACTCTCTGTTGACGACGCCATGAAGCCGGTCGACGACATCCAGCGATTCCGCGCCAACCTCATCGACGAGCTCAACGGCGCCGCGCTCTACAATGCACTCGCTGCGGCCGAGCGCGACGCCAACCGGCGCGACATCTTCCTGCAGCTCGCCGAAGCCGAAGCGCGGCATGCGCGTTTCTGGCGCGATAAGCTCACCGCTGCCGGCGTGACCGATGTGTCGTTCTCGCCGACGTTGCGCACCCGCATGCTCGGTGCGCTGGCGCGCCGCTTCGGTCCCAGGTTCGTCCTGCCGACCGTCGCAGCGGCAGAATTCAACGATCGCGGCAAGTACCTCAGCCAGCCCGACGCACAGTCGATCTCTGCTGAGGAGCGGGGTCACGCCGCAGTCGTCGAGGCGATCGCTGGACCGACACGCCGTTCGAGCACGCTCGGCGCAGAGATCGGCCGCGCCGAGCCGTGGCACCGTAACGCGTCCGGCAACAACTTGCGCGCCGCCGTGCTGGGCGCGAACGACGGGCTGGTGTCGAACTTCTGCCTGGTGATGGGCGTCGCGGGCGCGGGCACTGCGACGCGCACGATCCTGCTCACGGGGGTTGCCGGTCTGGTGGCCGGCGCGTGCTCGATGGCCCTCGGCGAGTGGCTCTCGGTCGCGAACGCGCGCGAGCTCGCGACGATGCAGCTGGCGAAGGAGCGCGAAGAGATCGAGCAGACGCCCGAAGCCGAGCAACACGAGCTCGCGCTGATTCTGCAGGCGAAGGGCGTCGCGAAAGCGGAAGCGCAACGCGCCGCCGCGCAGATCATGCAGGACAAGGACGTCGCGCTCGACACGCTCGCGCGCGAAGAGCTCGGCATCGATCCCGCAGAGCTCGGCGGCAATCCCTGGACGGCAGCAGGCACTTCGTTCGCACTGTTTGCGATGGGCGCCGTGTTTCCGATCCTGCCTTACGCGTGGAGCGGCGGCACAGCGGCGCTTGCAATGAGCGCAGGGCTGTGCGCCCTCGTGCTCGCGGCTATTGGTCTGCTGACTTCGCTGTTCAACGGCCGCAGTCCCGCCTATTCAGCAATGCGGCAGGTTGCGTTCGGGTGCGCGGCGGCGGCCGTGACGTTTGGTGTCGGCAGGCTGCTCGGTGTGTCGTTGGCGTAGAAGGAGTCGGGCTAAAGCTGCTGCGCAAGGATGCGCGAGTGGTGCGGGCGCAGGATGCGCTGCGCCCCGGCCTACAAGGGCTGAACGGCAGCCGCCGCTTTGCGCTGGCGCAGCGTCTTGACCCACTCGCCGAGCCGATACAGGTACGTGTAGAGCACCGGCACGATCAGCAGCGTCAGCACAGTCGAGGTGATCACGCCGCCGATCACCGCGCGGCCCATCGGCGCGAGCATCTCGCCGCCCTGCCCCACGCCGATCGCCATCGGCAGCATGCCGAAGATCATCGCCATGGTGGTCATCAGGATCGGACGCAGGCGCACCTGACCGGCTTCGCGGATCGCTTCGTGCAGCGTGCGGCCCTGGCGCAGCGCCTGGTTGGTGAAATCGACCAGCAGAATCGCGTTTTTGGTCACCAGGCCCATCAGCATGATGAAGCCGATGATCGAGAAGATGTTGAGCGTAGTGCCGGTGATCAGCAGCGCGAGCAGCACGCCGATCAGCGACAGCGGCAGCGACACCATGATCGCGATCGGCTGCATGAAGCTGCCGAACTGCGACGCCAGCACCAGGTAGATGAAGATCACGGCGAGGCCGAGCGCTGCGAGCGCTGCACTGAACGTCTCGTTCATCTCCTGCTGACCGCCGCTGAGATCGAAGCGATAGCCGGGCGGCAACTTCATCGCCTTGACCACGCGCTCGGCGTCCGAGCCGACGTCGCCCGACGCACGGCCCTGCGCGTTGCCGTAGATCGAGATGCGACGCTGCAGGTTCAGACGCTTGATCTGCTGCGGGCTGCCGGTCTCGACGAACTCCGCGACCTGGCGCAGCGGCACCAGCATCGGCGAGCCGTTGGCGTCGAGGCGCGTGCTGGCAACGTACAGATCGCCGAGGTCGGCCGCGATCTCGCGACGATGCTTCGGCAGCTGCACGATCACGTCGTAGTCCTGGCCGTCCGGGCCGAGCCAGGTGCTGATGTCGTCGCCGGCGATCAGCGGCCGCAGCGCGTTGCCGATCGCCGCAGTCGTGAGACCGAGGTCGCTCGCCAGCTCGTTGTTGATGCGCACTGCAATCGTCGGGTTCGCACCCTTCTCGCTGCTCTCGAGGTCGGCGATGCCCGGAACCTTCTGGAGCTGCGCCATCAGCTGCTGCGACAGCTCGGTGAGCTTGGCGCTGTCCGGGCCGAGCAGCGAGATCGCCACCGGGCGGTTGTTCTGATTGATCGAGACCGTGAGACCGGCCATGCGCGTCAGGCGCTCGCGGATCATGTTTTCGAACTCGGACTGCGGCGGACGCTTGCTGGTCTTGAGGTCCGCGAGCACTACCGTCAGGCGCGCGTAGTTCTTGCCTTCGTCCGTGCCGACGGTCGTCACGATCGCCTCGACGCCCTTGATCTCGCGGATCGCCGCCTCGGCGTCGCGGATCTTCGCGTCGGTGTATTCCAGGCTCGAGCCGATCGGCGTGTTCAACCGCATCGACACCATGCCTTCGTCCTGCTGCGGCACGAACTCGGTGCCGATCAGCGGCACGATCATGAAGCTGCCGATGAACGTCAGCCCGGCGATGCCCAGCAGCAGCGTGCGTGGGCTGAAGAAGCGCGCATAGCGCCGCCCGCTCAGCGTCCAGTTCAGCAGCCGGTCGTACACGACGTGCGCGCGCTCAACCACGTTTTCGACACGCTCCATGATGCGACCGAGCCACGGCAGCCGGCGGAAGCGTCCCTCGGACGGATCCGGCCAGATCGACGACAGCATCGGATCGAGCGTGAAGCTCACGAACAGCGACACCAACACTGCGACCGCCACCGTGATGCCGAACTGCAGGAAGAAGCGGCCGATGACGCCGCTCATGAACGCGACGGGGATGAACACTGCCAGGATCGCGAACGTCGTCGCCATCACGGCGACGCCGATCTCCTGCGTGCCCTGCAGCGCCGCCTCGCGGTGGCTCTTGCCCATGTTCGAGTGGCGCACGATGTTCTCGCGTACGACGATCGCGTCGTCGATCAGCAGGCCGATGCACAACGACAGCGCCATCAGCGTCATGAAGTTGAGCG
This sequence comes from Steroidobacteraceae bacterium, assembly GCA_044866955.1. GTDB lineage: Bacteria > Pseudomonadota > Gammaproteobacteria > Steroidobacterales > Steroidobacteraceae > Steroidobacter. The sequence continues at coordinate 49,785 of JBIOUH010000106.1, read as the reverse complement.
AGAAGCCGAAGAAGTGCAGCGCCGTGAACGTGGCGATCGCGGAGATCGGCAGCGTCAGGCCGGTGATCACGGTCGAGCGCCACGAGTGCAGGAACAGGAACACGATCAGGATCGTCAGCAGCGCGCCTTCGAAGATCGTCTCCTTGACGCGGTCGAGCGAGCCTTCGATCCACTTCGCATCCGACCACAGCGTGCGGATCTTGACGTCCGAAGGCAGGCGACCCTGCAGCTCGGCGATCGCTTCCTCGACGCCGGCGCCCACTTTGACGAGATTCGCCTGCTGCGCGCGATAGACGGAGAGTGAAACCGAGCGCATGCCGTCGACGCGCGCGATGGATTGCTCTTCCTGCTCACCGTCGACGATATCGGCCACCTGGCCCAGGTACACGGGAGCGCCGCCCTGGTTGGCCACGATGATGCGCTCGAAGCCGCGCGGATCCTTGATGCGGCCCTCGACGCGCACCAGCTGCTCGCTGGCGGCGCGCGAGATGGCGCCGGCCGGCAGGTCCTGGTTTTCGGCGCGAATCGCCGCGATCACCTGGTCGACGCCGACGCGCAGGCTCTGCAGCTGCTCCGGCCGCAGAAAAACCTGCACCTGCCGCTGCACCGAGCCGCCGACGTCGATGTGACCGACGCCGGAGACATTTTGCAGGCGCTTGACGATCTGCTGCTCGACCAGCGTCGACACTTCGCGCAGGCTGCGCGTGGTGGAGTACACGACCAGCTCGACCGCCGCGCCCTGTTGGCTCTCGCTGCTGGCGCGCTCGATCTGCGGCTCGCGCACTTCGCGCGGCAGCGTCGCGCGGATCTGTGCGACTTTGTCGCGAATCTCCTGCGTCGCCGCGATGACGTCCGTTTCGAGGCGGAACTCGATCTGGAAGAAAGCGCGGCCTTCACGCGCCGTGGCGTAGATGTTGCGGACGCCATCGATCGAGTTGATGACGTTCTCGAGCGGCTTGACGACCTCGTCCTCGATGGCCTCGGGCGAGGCGCCCGGATACTCCACCGTGATGTACGCCTCCGGCATGCTGATCTCGGGCATCTCCTCGACCGGCAGCAGGCGATAGGAGAACAGACCGAGCACGACCAGCGCGAGCATGATCATGGTCGCGAAGACGGGCTGGTTGATGCTGGTCTTGGTGATCCACATGGGACTGGAATCGGTAGCGGTTAGCGGTTGGCGGATAGTGCAGACGCGGAGCCGGCAGACTCGTTACGAACGAGCACCTTCTGACCGACTTGCTCGGCGGTGATCTCGGTGACGATGACGCGGTCGCCGGCGGCAAGGCCGTCGCGCACTTCGACGTAGGCGCTGCCGGGCGTCGCGACGCCAACGTTGACGGACGTGCGAACGATCTTGTCGTCGCGCAGCGTGTAGACGAATGCGGCGCCGGCCTCTTCGTGCACGGCCCGCTGCGGGACCGCCAGCACGGGCGCCACGTTGTCGAGCGTGAGCGCGCCCTGCGCGAACATGCCGCCCTTGAGCGCCTGGTTCGGATTCGGCACGGCGATGTAGACCGTGATGGCGCGCGAGCCGTCGGCGGTGATCGGGTTGATCCGCTGCACCTCGCCGTCGAACTCGCGAGCGCCGAAGCCGCCCACCTTGAAACGTGCGCGCTGCCCGATGCTGACCGCCGGAATGTCTCCGGCCGGCACGGCCGCTTCCAGCACCATCTGGCGCAGATCGACGAGGGTGACGATGCTGGAGTCCGGCGACACTTTCTCGCCCGGCTGCACGTGACGCTTGGCGACCGTGCCGGGGAACGGCGCGCGCACGACGGCGTCATCGAGACTGATCTTCGCCAGGCGCGCGTCCGCTTCGGCGAGCTTGAGGTTCGCCACCATGCCTGCGTGGGCGCTCTCGGTGGCTTCGTAGGTGTTCTGCGAGATGTAGTGGCTCTCGAGCAGGGTGCGATTCTTGTCGCGATTCAGCGTGGCGAGCTGCAGGTCCGCCCGCGCGCGTTCGACCGCGGCGAGCTGACGATCGTATTGCGCCTGCAGGTTGCGCGTGTCGATGCGCGCGAGCACTTCGCCCTCGCGTACTTCCTGTCCTTCGCGCAGCGGCACGAGCTCGACTTCGCCGCCGACTTTCGACTTCAGCGTGGCCTGCACGATCGGCGACATCGAACCGGACAGTGGCAACGAGCGCGACAGCGTCTGCATCGCAACGGTCGCGACGTCCACGGCCGCCAGCTCGAGCGGCTTCGCCTCCGCCGCAGCGGCGGTCGGCGTTGTGGCCGGCTCGCGCGTCGCAATCCAGACGACGACGCCGGCGACGATCGCCACCAGCGCCGCAATCAGCGCCTTCTTGTGCCAGCCTCGACCGGAAGCCGACGCCGGCTGCGCCGCCGCCTGGCTGTAATCGACCCCGGCATCGGGCGCGCGCGGAAAAGGCGTGACGCTTGCCAGCGTCGGCGCGCTCTCCTCGACAGCATCGGAACGAACGAAGTGCTTGTTTGCCGTTGTCATTGCCTGTCCCCGCGGATGTCCGGCCTGGTCCATTGCGACCGCCCGTCCAGAACACCGGCGCAGTCCTTTAGTTGCAAAGCTCCGCCGCCGGCCGTCGGCGGCTGATGCGGGGGTTGGACGCGCTATCGGAGCCAAAAGGTTGCAGTCGAGCGCCACGTCGAGCGTTCTGGGTGACCGTGCAGGGGCCCAAACAGGGAAAAGCTCACACTCGGGCTCACAAAGATCGTTTATCCTCGCGCCAACACAGCTCAAAACACGAATAGGCTGCGATGCGGATGCATTCCTGGCGACGAGCCCTGCTGGCCCTGCTGCTGGCGCCTGCCCTGACCTTCGCTTCCCCGGCCGGGACCGCGTCCGACGCGGTCAAACCGCTGCACCTCGGCAAGCTCGACGTCCGCTCCAGCTCGGTGATCGTCCTGGACGCCGTGGATTCCTCGGTGCTGTATTCAAAGCAATCCGAGCGCGTCGTGCCGATCGCCTCGATCACCAAGCTGATGACTGCGCTGGTGGTCCTCGATGCCGACCAGCCGCTCGACGAGATGATCGAGCTGTCCGTGGCCGACCGACGCCTGGAGCGCAGCTCCGCGTCGCGACTGGCAATCGGCAACAAGCTCAGCCGGAGCGACCTGCTGCACCTGGCGCTGATGTCTTCGGAGAACCGCGCAGCGCACGCCGTGGCCCGGGCCTACCCAGGCGGCCTGCCGGCGTGCATCAAGGCCATGAATGCCAAGGCGCGTGCCCTGGGCATGAAGAGCGCCCGCTTCACCGATCCGACCGGGCTGTCCAGCGGCAATGTCTCCAGCGCCGCGGACCTGGCCAAGCTGGTGGCCGCAGCAGCCGCCAATCCGACGATCCGCATGTACTCGACCAGCGCTAGCCACACCGTCGCAGTCGGGAGGCACCTGCTCGAGTTCCGCAACACCAACTCGCTGGTGAAGAAGGCTGACTGGGACGTCCTGCTGCAGAAGACCGGCTACACCAGCGACGCCGGCCAGTGCCTGGTCATGAAGACCGTGATTCGCGAGCGCCCGGTGCTGATCGTGCTGCTGAATTCCTTCGGCAAGTACACGCGCGTCGCGGACGCCCGCCGCATCCGCAAGTGGATGGAAGCCGGCGCGGAGCCGGGCCAGCTGGCGCAAGCCGCCCGCTGACCCAGCTGCCCTTCGCCGAGGATTCGGCGCTACGGGTTCGGCGTGGCGCTCACCGCGGCGGCCGCATCCACGAAGCCCTCCCCCGAATCGAAGTCGAACCCCGCCGGGAGCGGTGAGAAGATCGAGTTGCCGGGCCCCGGCACGACCAGCACTTCCCGCTTCGTCATGTCTTCCGCCGTCGCGCGCAGAATGCTGTAGATCTGCCCCGCTCCCAGCCCACCGTTCTTCTGCAGCATCAGCGCAGCCACACCTGCGACATGCGGCGCCGAAGCCGACGTGCCGAAGAAGTTCGGCAATTCGTCGGCGGGATTGTCCAGGCACGGCGTGATGAAGGTGCTGGTCGGGCTGTTGCAACCGTCGCCGTCGTCATCATCGAACGAGGAGTCGGCGAGGAAGAACGTCGTGTTGCCGCCGTCCGGACCGGTTACGCGCGGATTCGGCCGCAGCTCGGGGACGGCCAGCGTCGCGCCGTATTTGTCCAGATAGGTCGGGATGCCGCCCGCCGACGAGAAGTCGTTGAGACAGGCCGGCAGGCACGCGCCGGGTGCGTCCTGCACCAGGCTCGAGAAGTAGCCGTCGAACTCCTCGGTGAGATACCACGAGCTCGCGCCGATGGACGCAACGTTGGCGGCGTTCGCATGGCCGTACGCCGTGCCGCTCAGGGTATCGTGCTCCACGACGTCCAACGTTCCCTGGTTCTCGAACCACACGTATTTGACGTGCTTGGGCGCCTCGCCGGCGACGCGCGCGATCCGGATGAAGAAGTCGTTGGTTTTGGACTTCGGTCCGCCGACGAACAGCAGCGTCAGATCCACCGCGTCGCCGCCGATGTTGCGCGTTCCCGGGAGCTGGCAGGTGATGCCCGTGGACGTGCCCGGCGGACAGCGCGGCACCAGCACGCCTTTGTCCGTATAGATGAGCATGTCGAGATCGCCGGTCGCGCCGCGCGGTGCGCCGCCGTTCGGGTCGGTGGCCTGCGCGTACGCGGTCGACGACAGGAACGGCTGATCCCACTGCAGGCTGAACACGATGAAGGCCTGGCCGTTCGCGTCCGTTGTCACATGGACCTTCTGCAGCGTATCGACCCCGGCGCCGGGATCGAAATCCTGCGACGGCAGGACGAACGGTGCGCCCTTGCCGTTGTTGTTGCCGCCGCCGTTGATCGGCACCGGCACTTCGCGGTACTCGGACTCGTACGACAGGCGAGCCTGGTTGCCGGCAGATGAGAAGTAAGTGGCGCCGCGGGCGACAGCCTGATCAGCCGCCTGCGCGATGATGCCGTCGGAGAACATGTTCTCGGCGAAGTAGATGACGTCATCAACGATGACGTTCGAGCCGGCTTCCTGCAGCTCGAGGATGCCGTCGGCGAAGTCGACGAGGCTGTTGAAAGCAGTGTGGAACTTCTGGGAAGCGCCGGGCGCCACGTCGTGCACCAGCTGCACCATACCGCGGCCTTCGTCGCTGCCCGGGCACGGGCCGTTGTCGAGCACCTCGACCCCCGGCGGCACATCCTGGCTCGCCTCGTCCTGCGCGGCCGTGGTCGTCGGCGCACCCGGCACGAACGGCGGCGGATTGCATTGATAGCTGTCGGACATCACGCCGACCGTCACCCCGGTGCCATCCAGCCCGGTCGTGGTCCGGACGGTGTTCGAGCCGAGGCTGACGTCACCCTGGCTGACGACATCCCCCTGCGAGGCGACGCGGACCCTGGCGAGCGCCGGCATTGCAAACCGCAACGTCGGCGATGCGCCCAGCTGCGCCAAGCTGCCGACCGGCACCTGCGCGCTGACCAGCGGGCCATGCGTCTTGATGTTTCGCGCGCCCAACTGCTCCAGGGTGCGCCGCAAGCCGGTCGCATCGTTGGCGTACAGGTCGACGCCGATCATCCCGTTCTGCACCCGTAGCGCCGGATTGCGGGAACGGAACGCGCGCTTGTTCGAGCTGGTCTGATATTCCTGCTGGACGTTGGTCAGCCACGGCCCGAGCTTGGCGCCGTTGCCGCTGCTCGCGGCCGCGATCATGTCCTCCTCGGGCGTAGCGGCCGACGCGGCGCCGACGGCCAACAGTCCCGAGAACAGCGTCGCTGCGAGCGCGACGCCCGAAAAGATTCGAGCATGCATAGAGATCCCCCGATTTAGCGAAGCGCCGCTCGCGACAGGAAGTCGGCGGCGTGAGGCATTCAAAGTAACTCGCCGGGGCGTGGACATCGCAGTGCGGACAACCGCTTATGGGTTCTTTTCCACCACCGAAAGTTGGCGCCGATTGCTACCGGAGCCAGCATCTGGGTAGGGGTTCGGCCGACCGTCCCCGTCGGTCATTGAATCGGCCCGGGCTGCGCTTCATATACCCCCAACGGAGCAGTCGGGTAGGCGCGAGCGCAGCACTTTTCGACTACAATCCGCGTCCCGCATGTCACGCCCACACCCTCAGGAATCAATGGTGAATCAACCCGAACTCGAGCTCCAATTGAAAGTCTGGAAGGAACTTGCCATCAGCAAACAGATGTTGATGCGCGCAGCGACGGATGCGCTGAAGCTGGATCCCAACTGTTCCCAGGAGGAGCTCAAGTCAGCCCTCGAAGGCGTTCTGAAGAAGATCGCCAAGGCCGAGACCGAAGCCGCCGACGCACGCGCGCAGGCGAAGTCGACGATCACGGCGATGGAGAACAAGGTAGCCGCGAGCGAGCGAGCGCTGGCCACCGCGCAAGCGAGCGTCACGCAGCTGCAGACCGCGCAGGAGAACAGCGCCAAACAAATGGCGACCGAGCGCGCCGCCGCGGCCAAGGAACTGCAGAAGTTCAAGGACCGCGTCGCCGAGCAGGAGAAGGCGCTCAAGGCCATCAACACCGCGCTGTCCGATACGCCCGAGAACGTCATCAAGAAGATGAACGTGCTCAAGAAGCAGAAGCAGGAAGAAGCTGATCTGCGCCGCGAGATCGAGTCCTCGCTCAACACGCTGCGGGCGGAGAAGAAGCAGGCCGATACCAAGGCGGCCGCCGGCGAGAAGCTGGCGCCTGCTTATCGCGATCTGCATGCCATCAGCGTCACGCTGCACGAGCGCGCGACAACCGCGTTGCCCGATGCGACGGACCTGCCGGCCGTGCCCGAGCTCGATGCCAAGCTGCTCGAGAGCCTCGGCATTACGATCGAAGCCAAGGACGACGAGAAGGCCGAAAAGGACGCGAAGCCGAAAGCCGAAGGCAAGTCGAAGCGGAAGTAGCTTCGTCGGGGGTTATTGCCGCGCGACTGCTGCGGCGACTAACCCCCCGATCTCCGCGTGTGCCTGATCCAGCGCACTGACCGGCTGCACCGACTCACTCATATAGACCGCTGCGATCACCGCTGAGCGGCCGGGCGGCCACGCGACCAGCAGATTGTTCGCCGCGCCGTTACGGCCGTTGCCCGTTTTGTCGCCAGGGCGCCAATCTGCAGGCACCCCCGCGCGCAGGCGCTTCGAGCCAGTAGTCGACTGCTGCATCCATGCGATCAGTTGTTGTCGCGACTGCGGCGTCAGCACTTCGCCCACCAGCACCTTCTGCATCGACCCAACCATTGCTTGCGGCGCTGTCGTATCGCGCAGATCGCCGGGCAGGTTCGTGTTCAACTCCACTTCCGTGCGATCCAGCCGCGTGACCTGATCGCCGATGTCGCGCAGGAACTGCGTCAGTCCAGCGGGACCGCCGAGCGGCTGGAGCAGGATGTTCGCGGCAGCATTGTCGCTAACCGTCACTGCGGCCGCGCACAGATCGCGCACGGTCATCGAGCCTGCTGCCACGTACTTCGACGTGATCGGCGCATACGGCACCATGTCCTGCTCGCGCACTGGCAATCCACCATCGAGCGACAGCTCCCCCGCTTCGACGCGTTTCAGAATCGCGGCAACGAGCATCACCTTGAACGTCGAGCACATCGCGAAGCGCTCGCGCGCATTGAACGCGAGCTCCAGCTGCGACTGGGTATCGAGCATGTAAGCGCCGATGCGGCCGCCGACGCGCGCCTGGATCGCAGCAACTGCCGTGGAAAAATCACGCTGCGCAGACGCGAAACGATGCACGCATGCATTCGCCAGCAACGTGGACGCAGCGCCCGCAAAAAACGTGCGACGCGAGAATCGCTGAGTCATGCGTCACAGTCTGGCGGCCAACTATGGCAAACCAGTGGCGCGTTCCTGTGTCCGATGTGTCCGCGCTTCGCATGCCTGCCGTGGCCTGCAGCGGTTCGCCGGTGACCGGCTGCAACTGGCCGGCAAGCTCTATGGAGCTGCAACCTTTCAGAGGAGTATCGCATCTGAACTTACGAACACCGCAATCACGCGGACGATGTTGAAGACAGAGAGTAAGGAGATCGCCATGTATGCCCTCACCCAGATGAGCCGGACCACGCAGCGCACCGTTTGCACCGTGGTGTCCGCTGTGATCGTCACCTTGTGGCTCAGCCTCGGGGCGTACGGAGCGGAGATGGCTGCCCACCCCGGCTACTCGGTCACGGTTACCCAGATCCAGTAACCCTGGAGCCCACTGCCGGCGTTGCGAATGAAAGCGCGCCGGCAGTCTTGGCCCCGCGACCCGCATCCTCCGCTTCGTACCCTCGCGGTACGAGCCCAAGCCGAAACCCCGGCCACTTTTCGCAAATTCTGACCACCAGCGCCCTCCCGCGACGCGTCGGGGCGTTGCACACTTCACCGCATGCAGCGCCTGCTCGTCGCACTCGGTGCGAGTTTCCTGGCTGCCGGCGTCGCCGGCGCGGATTCATCGGTGACGACGCAGCGAAGCGTCACGAAGGTTGCCGAAGGCGTCTATTCCATCCGGCACGCCGACTCGCCGGATACCAATCCGCAAGGTAACACCACTGTCATCATCGGCGAGCGCGCCGTGCTCGTCGTGGATTCCGGCTACCTGCCATCGAGCGCCGCCGAAGACATCGCGCAGATCCGGGGCTGGACCGACCGGCCCGTGCGCTACCTGCTCAACACTCATTGGCATCCGGATCATCAGCGCGGCAATTCCGTCTACGCCGACGCGTTTCCCGAGCTGACGATCGTTGCGCACGCGCAGACTGCGAAGCTGATGGCGTCGTATGACGCCGCTAATCGCGAGCGCTATCCCCGCCTGCTGCAGAAAATGCAGGAGACGCTGCAGAAGAAACCGGATGCGGAGTTGCAGAAGACGGTCGACGGGCGCACTCGCGTGCTCGCCGAGCTCGAGCGCTCGCGGCTGCAACTGCCGACGCTTACGTTCGAGAGCGAGCTGGATCTCGATCTCGGCAATCGCATCGTCGAGATCCGTCACACGGGCATCGGCGACACGCGCGGCGACGCGTGGGCCTGGCTGCCGAAGGAACAGACCCTCGTGACCGGCGACGTGTTGGTCGCTCCGGTGCCGTATTTCTTCGCGGGCTATCCCGAAGGCCTCGCGCGCACGCTGCGCCGGTTGCTGGAACTGGACGCGAAGGCAATCGTGCCGGGTCACGGCGACGTGATGCACGACACGTCGTACCTGCGCGCCGTGGTCGAGATGATCGAGACGATCGTCGGCCAGGTGAATGCGGCCATCGTGCGCATCGGCAGTCTGTCGGCGCGCCTCGAAGACGTCCGCCCGCAGATCGACGTCGCGGAGTATCGCCGGCGATTTGCCGGCGACGATCCGCACAATCAGGAGTACTTCGACGAGTCGATCGAGGGCCTGATCAAGGACGCGTTTTACCAGGCGCCGAAGTAGCCGCGCCCGGCAACAGTGCTGTCGCCTGGTCGAGGCGATCGCAGTACTTCGCGAGCACGTCCGCAGTGAGCACCGCAAACTCGTTCGCCTGATCCCACTTGTTGTCTTCGATCGCCTCGCGCACGCCCGGCAGCGTCTTGACGCCGTAGCCTGTAAGCAGGCCCGGTGCATAGATGTAATGCCGATACCACTCGCGACCGGGTAAGCCGCGCGTGTTCGTGAGCGTCCCTTCCAGGCCGCGCAGCAGTGAATTGAGCTGCGTGGTTTGCGCCGCGCTGAGGCCAGTGCCGCGCGCGGCGAACGCCGCGTATGCATCGTCGTAAGCCTTCGCACTCTTCTTCACGCGTGCGACCGCATTGTCGAGCGCCGCAAGACTGAGATACGGCACTTCCGGCTCGCGCTCCGGCGGGCCGACGCGCCGTGTCGGATCCGCGGCCAGCTCGAACGCCTTCTTGTCGAGCAGCCTGCCCAGATCCTCGGCCTGCTTGCGCTTGCCGTCGGCGAGCTCGTGCAGCTCCTTCACGTACCCATCGATCGTGTCCGCGAAGCTGCCGAACTCCATGGGCAACACGTCCGCGTCCGCGATGCGCAGCGTCAGCCGCCCGATCGTCTGCGCCAGCGCAACGCCGTACACGAAGCCTGGGTCGCCGAACCGCCGGTAGTGATCGAACGAATCGTAGTTGGAGTGATACACGCCATCCGTATCGTCTTCGCCGCCGTAGCCGAGATGCAGCGTCGTGAGGCCGAGATGCTGCAGGAACGGCGTGAAGTCCGAGCCCGAGCCGAGCGCAGCGAGCGCGAAGTCGTCGCCGGCAGCCGCCTTTCTCGCGTCGTCCTTGTCGCCGCTCGAAGCCCCTTTGCGATAGCCCTTGACCATGCTGAGCGCATCGAGGCGCTCCTTCACGCTCACCTGCGTCTGCGGATCCTTCACGTCCTTCGCCACTTCGTTGACGAGACGTTGCAGCGAGTGGCTGCCGCCAGCCGAAAGGAAGCCGCGCGTGTTGCCGTCCGAATTGATGTAGACGACCGCCTTGCGCTGCAGCTCCTCGGCATGACCTTCGGCCCACTCGGTCGAGCCGAGCAGACCCGGCTCTTCGCCGTCCCAGCTCGTGTAGACGATCGTGCGCTTCGGGCGCCAGCCGTCCTTGAGCAGCGCACCGATCGCCTTCGCCTCGGCCATCATCGCACCATGTCCGGACAGGGGATCGCCCGCGCCGAACACCCAGCCGTCGCGATGATTGCCGCGCACGACCCATTCGTCGGGCTTCGTCGAGCCGGTGATCTTCGCGACCACGTCATACGCCGGCTTGGTGCTCCAGTCGGACTGGATCGACAGATGCACGGTCGCGGGCCCCGGGCCGACGTGATACGTGATAGGCAGCGCGCCGCGCCACTCGGACGGCGCGACCGGTCCACCGAGCGCAGCGAGCAAGGGCTGCGCATCCGCGTACGAGATCGGCATCACCGGAATCTTCAGGATCGTCTTCGCCTGCTCGAGCTTCAGCCGCTTGGCGTTCTTGGTCGCGCCGATATTCGGCGTCAGTGGATCGCCCGGGGCGACCGGCAGGTCGAGCACCGAGCCTCGCTGCACGCCCTGCGGCGGACGCCAGCCGCCCTTCGGATAGGTGTCGCCGTTGAAATAACCGTCCTCGTGCGGATCGGAATAGATGAGACAGCCGACCGCCCCGTGCTCCTGCGCGAGCTTCGGCTTCAGGCCGCGCCAGCCGGCGCCGTAGCGCACGATGACGATCTTGCCTTTGACGTCGATGTTGCGCCGGGCGAGTTCCTCGTAATCGTCCGGCATGCCGAAGTTCACGTAGACGAGCGGCGCGGTCACGTCGCCGTCGCCGCCATACGCGTGATACGGCGGCAAGCCGTCGGTCTGCGTCGACGTCGCGTCGCCTTCGACCGGTGGCTCCTTGAGCGAAGCGACGAAGTGTGTCGGCGCCACCAGCTCGAGACTGTGCTGCTTGAGGGTCGGGTACAGCACGTCGTACGTCTCGATCTGCGCGTCCCAGCCCCACGAGCGGAACTGCTGCTGGGTGAACTCTGCGTTCTCCTTGTCGTGCGGCGCGCCGACGTGGTTCGGCTTGGCGGACATCTGCTTCATCCAGGCCTCGAGGTCCGAAGGCTGCAGCTGCGCGTCGAATTTCTGCTCCAGCGATCGCTCCGCGGTGTCGGTCGTCGCGGCCCACGCGCCGCCGGCAGCGAGCAGCGCAGATGCGAGCAGAGTGCAGGATTTCCAGAATGCTTGATGCATGGACGGACACCTCGGCGGGAGCAAACGAAGACCGCGCATTGTACGCGCGTTGCGCACTGCAGTTGACGCGGACACTCGCTAAGATTTATTGATACGGACATGCCCGCACCTTTTCATCTCGCGATTCCTGTCCACGACCTCGGCGCCGCGCGCGCCTTCTATGGGCGCCTGTTCGGTTGTGCCGAAGGGCGCAGCTCGGCGGAATGGGTCGATTTCGATTTCTTCGGTCATCAGCTGGTCGCGCACATCGATCCGACGCGCCGCGCGCTGCACTTCAACGAAGTGGACGGCAAGGACGTGCCGGTGCCGCACTTCGGCGTAGTGCTGGACTGGGACGACTGGCACGAGCTCGCCGCGCGGCTGCGCGACGGCGACACGCGCTTCGTCATCGAGCCCGGCATTCGCTTTCGCGGCGAGGTCGGCGAGCAGGCGACCTTCTTCCTCTACGATCCATCGGGCAACGCGCTCGAGTTCAAGGCCTTCAAGGATCCGTCGCGGCTGTTCGCGAAATAGGAGACCGCTGCATGCCGACGTCTCTTCCGCCGGTGCGACGCATCGTCACCGGCATCGACGCCCATGGCCGCTCGTACATTGCCGAAGACGGCGTCTCGCCGGCGATGTTGACGATGCAGGGACGCGAGGGATACCGCAACAACAACCTCTGGCGCACAGTCGGCAGCCCTGCCCCGGTCGACGCGGCCGACACTGTGCTCGAGCATCGCGGTGTGCTGCCGCCGCAGGGCGGCACGGTGCTGCGCGTGATCGATATCCCGCCGGAAGACCCTGACCCCGCAGCTCACCAGCGCGCGACCGAAGCAGTGTTCAAAGCCATGTTCGCCGATGCGAAGCACGATTCCTCGCACGCGCGTCATCCCGGCATGCACGTCACGGATACGATCGACTACGCGATCGTGTTGCAGGGAGAGCTGGTCGCGATCATGGACGAAGGCGAAACCGTCATGCGCGCGGGCGACATCCTGATTCAGCGCGGCACGAATCACGCGTGGGCGAATCGTTCCGGCGCCGTCGCGCGCATCGCCTTCATACTCGTGGACGGCCGTCGCTGAAGCGCAGGGTCAGCGGGCGAGCTCGAACTTCGCCCGGGTCCGCTGCACGCTCGGACGTGCCGCGGCGGCGTCGAGCCAGGCGCGCAGGCGCGGATGCGCCGACAACGTTTCGCGCCCTTCGTGCGTCATCGAGAAATACAACAGGATCGGCAACGCGTGCAGATCCGCCAGCGTGACTTCGTCGCCCGCGAAGTAGCGGCTCGTTCCCAGAATTTCCTCGAGCGCCCGACAGCAGGTGCGCGACCGCGTCAGCGATTCGGCGACGAGCATCTCGTTCGGCGCGATGCCCTCTTCCGGCGCAACGATGCGCGCCGCGAACACGCCCCAGATCATCGGCCGATACGCGTACGAATCGATGATCGCGATCACCTGGTTCATGCGCGCGCGGGCTCGCGGCTCCTGCGGCTGCAAACGTGTGCCGGTGAAAGCTTCGTCGATGTAACGCGTGATCGCGTCGGTCTCGTACAGCATGAAGCCGTCGTGTGCGAATGCCGGGATGCGGCCGAACGGCTGCCGCGCCAGGTGCTCGGCAGGAACGCCGGCCGATCCGAAGATCTCGACTTCCTCCAGCGTGTAGCGCACTCCCTTCTCTTCGAGCACGAGTCGCGCAATGCGCGTGTACACGCTGCGCGCCAGTCCATAGAGGACCGGGTCGCTCACTTGCAGGTGACGGTCACGTCGACAGCATCCGTTCCGTTGAGCACGCCGCGTCCGTTGCGGACGGTGCATACCTGATTCGCGGGCTGCTTGCTGACCGTGAGGTCATAGGGAGTGCCATCGGGCAACGAGGCCGGAATGAGAAACTTGCCGTTCGCAGCGATCTGCAGCTTCTCGCCGTTGCTCTGCAGCTCCAGGCCCTTACCCTGCAGGCCGGAGACCGCGCCGCCGACGCCGATGCCGATGGTGACGCACTCGATCCTGACGTTGGTGATGTTGCTCTCGGCGACGACACCGCTGCCGTCGAACACTCGACACAACTGCAAGGGACGAATGGGCGGAATCTGCACGGTCACATTGTAGATCCGTCCCGTGGCGACGGTAGTCGGGAACGTGAATGGGCCGTCCGCCGTCGGCGTGATCTGGTCGCCGGCGTTGTTCGCCAGGACGAGGCCGGAGCCCACCAGTCCGCTGAGCGTGCCGCCGATCGTGAACTCGCGCAGCACGCAAGTGACGGTGATGTTCTCGACGTCGGCATCCACGACGGTGCCCGACCCGTTCTGCACGGTGCATGCTTGCGGGGGACTCTCCGGCTGCGTCATGACCGTGACGCTGTATTGCGAGCCGCTCGGGATGCCCGTCGCGAACTCAAAACCGCCATCGGACTGCACCCCGACGTCGTCGCCGCCGTTGTTCTGAAGCACGAGCCCCGAGCCTGCGAGGCCGCTGACCGTGCCGCGGATCGCGAAGGTGTTCGTCGCGCAGCTGACCGTGACAGTGCGCACGTTGCCGCCAGCCACCGTTCCGCTGCCATCTGCGACCGTGCACGTTTGCGACGGGGAACCCGGCTGAGTCGCGACTGCGACCTCGAAGGCGGCGCCGCTGGCGACCTCGGTCGCGAACGTGAAGCTGCCGTTCGATGCAATCTCGAGATCGTCAGCGCCGTTGTTGCGCAGGACGAGTCCGCTGCCCACGAGCCCGGATACGGTGCCGCCGACCGTGAATGAGCCCGTGCTGCACGTGACGCTCACGCTGGTGACGTTGGTGGTCGGCGCCGTGCCGCTAGAGTTCGCGACCGAGCACAACTGCGCAGGGCTTCCCGGCTGCGTGAGAACCGTGATGTTGTAGAGCGAGCCGGCATCGACAGCGGTCTCGAAGGTGAAAGAGCCGTTGGCCGACACGGCCAGATCGTCGCCGCCATTGTTCTGCAGCACCAGGCCGGCGCCCGAGAGCCCCGCAATGGTGCCGCCGATCGTGACCTTGCCCGGCTCCTGCTGCTGACCGCCGTCGGGCTCGTCCAGGCTGCCGCGGCCGTTGGAACAGGCAGTGAGCCCCAGTACGCAGACCAGGACACCCCAAGCACGCAGACAGCGCCACACCCTCGTCATGTTTTGGTCGTTTCCCAGCCGGCATCTTGCGCCAACCGTTGATACCGACGAGGCGGGTAAATTGTTCCCTATAGATCTGCCATGGGGGCCGCTTCCGTTAGAATGCCCGCACAACTAGAACGTCCACAGCGGTGCAGGAAGCTTGCCATGCGTCATTTCGCTCTCGCGTCTTGCGTATTGTTCTGCGCGGGCGCTTTCGGGCAAACGCCGCCCGCAGCCGCGCCGGGACCCGCCCGCTCGAGTACTTCACGAAATGGGACGAGTTCGGCGGCGTGCAGATCTCGCCGGACGGCGAGTTCATCGCGGCGCTCACCGGCAAGTACGGCCGCTCGATGCTGGTGTTTCAGGACCTGAAGAACAAGAAAACCGTGGCCACCGTCGGCGTGCCGGAGTACTGCGAGATCGGCGAGTACTACTGGGTCGCGCCGACGCGCCTGATCTACACGATCGCGCAGCGCTAGCCCGGCGAGGTCCGGCCGATCCCGACCGGCGAGATCCGCGGAGCGACAACCGCTCGGTGTACCTGACGGGCGTGCGCGAGGGCGAGAAGTACGAGGCGTTGTTCCGGCTGGACCTGCAGACGCAGCAGCTCGAGAAGGTGCACGCGTTCGACGGCACGGACGTCGCGGGATCATCACCGACTTCACCGATCGCGAGATCATCGGCGTGACCGGGTATGCGGAGCGGCAGGCCAATTTCTGGCTGCTCAAGGACAACGCCGCCGCACAGACTTACCAGGCGCTGGAGCGCGCTTTCCCCAAGCAGCAAGTGCGTGTCACCAGTGCGAGCGACGATGGGCGGCAGGTCGTCCTGTTCGTCGAGTCCGACGTGAACCCGGGCGACTATTACCTGTTCGACACCGTGACCAAGCACGCGGACTTCCTGCGCGCCGGACGCGTCTGGGATCGAGCCTAAGCAGATGCGGCCGAAAGAGCCAATCTCGCTGCAGGCCCGCGACGGTATGGAGTTGCAGGGTTATGTCACCCGCGCCACCGGCGACGGCCCGCATCCCATGGTGGTACTGCCACACGGAGGACCGCACGGTGTACGCGACAAGTGGGAATACGATCCGGAAGTGCAGCTGCTTGCGAGCCGCGGCTACACCGTACTGCAGGTGAACTATCGCGGCAGCGGCGGCTATGGGATGGATTTCGAGAGTGCCGGCTATCGCGAGTGGGGCGCGGATGCAGGACGACGTCACCGACGCGACGCGCTGGGCGATCGAGCAGAAGATCGCCCCCGCGGACCGCATTTGCATCTACGGCGTCAGTTACGGCGGGTTTGCCGCGCTGATGGGCGTCGCGCGCGAGCCTGAGCTGTACCGATGCGCGATCGGTTACGCGGGCGTGTACGACCTGCCTCTCATGTGGGAATCGGGCGAATGTCCCGGACTCGCGCCGCGGCCAAGCCTACCTGGAGGCAGTGCTCGGCAGCGACGTGGCGAAATTGCGTGCGCAATCGCCGATCTACAACGTGCAAGGCACCCGTGCTCCTCATTCACGGCCGGGTGGACGGGCGCGCTGACTACGAGCACGCCAGGCGCATGCGCGCAGCGCTGGAGCAGAACCAGAAGAAGGTGGAGTGGCTGGCACTCAGCGACGAAGGTCACGCCGCCTATGACGAGGGCACTCGCCGCGAGGTGTACGAGCGGATCCTGCAATTCCTCGACGCGAACCTCATGAAGGCCGCGACCTCAGCGCGGTAGGCCCAACCCGCGTTCCCGGGGCGGCCGGGCACCTGCCTAGAATCCCCGGGCAAATACGAGTACAACGGGACAGGGAGCTGACATGCGTCACCTCATTGTCTTGTTCTGCCTGGGTTTCTGGGGGGGCGCGGCGGCGCAGACAACTGCGACTCCGCAAACCACCAACCCCAGCCCCACTGCCGGCGTGAGCAGCGTCCGGGCGGGCGCGATGCCCGTCGAATACTTCACCAAGTTCGACGAATTCGGCGGCGTGAAGATCTCCCCCGACGGCGAGTTCATCGCCGCGCTCTCCGGCAAATACGGCCGCTCCCGGGTGGTGTTCATCGACCTCAAGGAGAAGCGGACGGTCAGCGCCGTGCGGGTGCAGGACGACTGCGAGATCGACGAGTACTACTGGGTGTCGCCAACGCGCCTGATCTACACGATCGCGCAGCGCCAGCGCGAGAACGTGCGGCCGACGCCGACCGGAGAAATCTTCGCGGTCAATCGCGACGGCACCGGCATGCGGATGCTGTACGGTTACCGCGCCGAAGAGCGCACGCTCGACACGCGTCTCGCCAAGCGCAAGGCGAGCTACGCCACGCCCGTGTTCCTGAGGTCGCTCACGAAGGATCCGCAGCGCATCCTCATTGCCGAGTATCCGTGGCGCAACCTCGGCAACGTGTGGATCTACGACCCGGACACGAAGCCGCTGATCTCGCGCCTCGATGTCTTTACCGGCCGGAAGCAGAAGATCGACGCAGCGCCCCTCAGCGGCGCGCACCTGCTGCTGGACCACGACGACAACGTGCGCTTCGCGATCGGCCGCGACGAGCATTCCGATCTCGCCATCAGCTGGAAGCCGCAGCCCGACAGCAAGTGGACTTCGTTCCGGCTGGAGGGATTCGCCGAAGACACCATCGCGCCGCGGCGCTTCAGCGCCGACAACAGCTCGGTATATCTGACCGGCATGCGCGAAGGCGATGCCTACGACACGCTCTACCGCCTCGATCTGCAGACCCGGAAGATCGAAAAGGTGTTCGCGTTTGCGAGCGGCGACGTGGACGACGTGATCGCAGACTTTGCCGATCGCGAGCTGATCGGCGTGATGGGCTACGCCGACCGCCAGACCGATGTCTTCCTGCGCGAGGACGATCCGGCGGCACAGACCTACGAAGCGCTGCAGCGCGCGTTTCCCAATCAGCGCGTCAACGTGACGAGCACCAGCGCCGACGGCCGGCTCGCGGTCGTGTACGTCGACTCGGACGTCAACCCCGGCGACTACTATCTGTTCGACACGGTCAGCAAGCGCGCCGACTTCCTGCGCGGCGGACGCATCTGGATCGAGCCCAAGCAGATGCGGCCGAAGGAACCGTTCGCATTCAAAGCGCGCGACGGCCTGGAATTGCACGGTTACGTGACGCGCCCCTCCGGCGACAGTCCGTATCCGATGATCGTGCTGCCGCACGGCGGCCCGCACGGCGTGCGCGACACGTGGGAATACGATCCGGAAGTGCAGCTGCTCGCCAGCCGTGGCTACGCGGTGCTGCAGGTGAACTATCGCGGCAGCGGCGGCTACGGCATCGATTTCGAAACGTCCGGCTACGGCGAATGGGGCGCGAAGATGCAGGACGACCTCACCGACGCGACGCGCTGGGCGGTCGAGCAGAAGATCGCCATCGCCGACCGCATCTGCATTTACGGCGGCAGTTACGGCGGTTATGCGGCGCTGATGGGTGTTGCGCGCGAGCCCGACCTGTACCGGTGCGCGATCGGCTACGCCGGCGTGTATGACCTGCCGCTGATGTTCGGCTCAGGCGACGTTCCGGACTCGCGCTTCGGCCGCGACTACCTGGAGCGCGTGCTCGGCGACGACATGGCCAAGCTGCGCGCGCGCTCGCCGGTCAACATGGCGCAGAACATCAAGGCGCAGGTGCTGCTGATCCACGGCAAGGACGACACGCGCGCGGACTACGAGCACGCCAAGCGCATGCGCGCCGCGCTGGAGCAGCATCAGAAGAAAGTCGAGTGGCTGGCGCTCGGGGGCGAAGGTCACGGCGTCTACGACGAAGACTCGCGCCGCGACGTGTACGAGCGGATCCTGCAGTTCCTCGACACCAACCTCAGGACGCCGCAGCCAGTGGCGTCGCAGTAGCCGGCGCTCCGACGAATTCCATCACGCCGTCGTCGACGCGGCCATAGCGCAGCATCATGATGTCGAACGCGTAGTTCTGATGCAGCTTCCACGGCAGGCGCGAGCCCTGCTTCGGCAGCTTGTGCAACGCGCGCTGCACGTATCCCGACGAGAAATCGATCCACGGCTCCACGCTCAGCGCCGGATCGACCTGGCGCGGCGTGCATTGCCGGTAGCCGTGCGCATCCATGTGATTCAGCAGGCGGCAGATGTATTCGCAGGTCAGGTCGCACTTCAGCGTCCAGGACGCGTTGGTATAGCCGAACGAGGACGCCATGTTCGGCACGTCGCTGAACATCATGCCTTTGTAGTTGAGCGTCTGCGCGAGATCGACCTCCCGGCCATCGACGCTCACCTGCGTGCCGCCGAGCAGCTGCAGGTTGAGTCCGGTCGCAGTGACGATCAGGTCTGCTTCGAGCTCGCGGCCGGATGCGAGCTTGAGGCCCTTTTCGGTGAAGGTCTCGATGCGGTCGGTGACCACGTCGACGCGGCCCGCCTTGATGGCGTCGAACAGATCGCCGTTCGGCACCAGGCACAGGCGCTGATCCCACGGGTTGTAGCGCGGCGTGAAATGCGTGTCGACGTCGTAATCGGGACCGAGCGCCTTGCGCACGCCGTTGAAGATCAGCTTCTTGATCATTTCGGGCCGGCGCCGGCTCAGCTGGAAGAACAGCATGCCGAACAGCACGTTCTTCCAGCGCGTCAGCAGGTACGCGAGCTTCACCGGCAGCACGCGCCGCAGGTTGTTGGCAATGAAGTCCTCGGCGGGCAACGAGATCACGTACGTCGGCGAGCGTTGCAGCATGGTCACGCGCGCGGCGGTCTTCGACATTTCGGGAACGATCGTCACCGCAGTCGCGCCGCTGCCGATCACGACGACGCGCTTGTTCGCGTAATCGATGTCGGAGGTCCACTTCTGCGGATGCACGATGCGACCCGCGAAGCGCTCGGTGCCCGCGAACTGCGGCGTGTAGCCTTCGTTGTAGTTGTAGTAGCCGCTGCACATGAACAGGAAGTTGCACGTGAAGCGCACCGGCTCGCGATCCGGGCCGCGCTCGGCATCGACCGTCCAGCGCGCGTCCTGCGAAGACCACGCTGCGCGCTTCACCAGATGGTGGAAGCGGATGTGCTTTTCGATGCCGTACGTGTGCGCGGTTTCCCGGAGATAGTCGAGGATCGCCGGCCCGTCGGCGATCGCCTTCGCGTGTGTCCACGGCCGGAACGAGTAACCGAGCGTGTACATATCCGAATCCGAGCGGATGCCCGGATAGCGGAACAGGTCCCAGGTGCCGCCCAGGTCGGCGCGCCCTTCGAGGATCGCGTAGCGTTTCCCCGGGCATTCCTGCTGCAGGTGGCAACCGGCGCCGATACCGGAAATGCCGGCGCCGACGATGACAACGTCGAAGTGTTCGGGTGACATAGACGACGAAGGTGACACAGGTGACACCGGCAGGACTAGGACGAATCTGCCCTGTGTCGCTTCACAGTTCTTTACTCCACCACCGGCAGCTCGATCGCGCTGGCCGTCTGCGACGTATGCCACACGCGCTGGGTCGCCTTCACGTAGGTCCTGGGGTCCGCGAACATGATGTTCGGTACGAAGGTCTGCGGGTTGCGATCGTAGAGCGGGAACCAGCTGGACTGGATCTGCACCATGATGCGATGGCCCGGCAGGAACGTGTGGCTCGCGTTCGGCAGGCGGATGCGGTACTCCAGAGCCTTGTTCGGCGTGAGCGGCTGCGGCCTGGAGAAGTCGGTGCGATAGCGGCCGCGGAAGATATCCGCCGACAGCATCTGCTGATAGCCTCCCATCGTCGGCCGCTCCTGCACTTCGTCCGGCCACACGTCGATGATCTTCACGACCCAGTCGGAGTCGGTGCCGCTGGTCGACGCGAACAGCTTTGCGATCGGCTCGCCGGCCAGGCGCACGGGCTCGCGCAGCGGCTCGGTCTGATACACGAGCACGTCGGTGCGCGAAGCCGCGAAGCGCTGATCGTCGACCAGCCAGTCGCCCCACCCCGAGTTCTCGGCGCCTTGCGCCAGCGTCGGACGCACGCGATACGTCACCGGCTTCGCCGGATCGGAGACGTATTCATCGTAGCGCTCCGCGCCCGCTGCCGGCGCGTCGAAGCCGAGCTTGCCGCCGGGCAGCAGATACAGCGAGCGCGACTTCTTCGCGCAGCCCTCGCCGCACACCTGCGGCCAATTATCGTACTTGCGCCACTCGTTCGCGCCGGTCTCGTACACGAGCACGCGCGGTGTCGCCGGCTTCGGCGCGTCGTTCAGATAGTGATCGAGGAACGGCTGCATCACGCTGCGACGGAACCAACCCGCAGTGTCGCCTTCGAACTGGATCGCGGCGAGCGCGCGGCCTTCGCGCCGGCCCTGACCGTGATTCCACGGCCCGAGCACCAGGTGCAGCTTCTCGCCGTTCGGATCTTTCGACGCCAGCGCCCTGAACAGCGCGGGGCCGCCGTAGATGTCTTCCTGATCGAACAGGCCCGAGACGATCATCATCGGCACGGTGAGCGGCTCTTTCGCGAACAACTTGTCGACCGCCTGCGCCTGCCACCACCAGTCGTAGCTCGTGTGCTCGACGAGTGCGCGCCAGAAGCCGAGCTGATCGAGACCGCGCGCCTTGGCGAGCGCGCCCGCCGAGCCCGCGCGCAGGAACGTGTCGTAGGCGTCGTATTCGCCGTACCACCACTTCTCGTCGCCTTTGCGCGTCGCTTCCTGATCGTACGTGTACTCGAGCGAGCCGAGCTGGCGGAATGCACCGTTGTGGAACCAGTCGTCGCCCATCCAGCCGTCGACCATCGGCGCGAACGGCACGGCGACTTTCAGCGCCGGATGCGGCCGCACCGTCGACATGACGGTCGTGTAGCCCTCGTAGGAGCCGCCGAGCGTGCCGACGCGGCCGTTCGATTCGGGCACGTTCTTCACCAGCCACTCGATCGTGTCGTAGCAATCGGTCGCGTGATCGACTTCGGTCGG
Organism: Steroidobacteraceae bacterium; assembly: GCA_044866955.1. Taxonomy (GTDB): domain Bacteria; phylum Pseudomonadota; class Gammaproteobacteria; order Steroidobacterales; family Steroidobacteraceae; genus Steroidobacter. The sequence goes on along the minus strand of JBIOUH010000106.1, from coordinate 28,205 downwards.
ATTCGCCGGACCGCGCAGCGCGCGCGTCATGACGTAGTCGCCCTCGGAGCCGTATTTCCCGCGCACGTCCTGGAACACGATGATGTAGCCGGCCTGCACCGCCGTGTCATCCATCTGCGGCACGGCCGCGATCAGGTGCGGGCTGTTCGAGCGCAGCACGCGATTGCCTGCGTCGTACGGCGTGCGATTCAGCAGGATCGGCGCGTTCTGCGCGCCCTTCGGAATCAGGATGAAGGTCTTGAGCTTCACGCCGTCGCGCATCGGCACCATTTCTTCGCGCTTGACGTAGTCGAAGTCGACGTTGGTCGGCGTGAACTTCGCCGGCGTCTCGCTCGGCAGCGAGGTGGTTTTCTCATCGGCCTGCGCGCCGAGCGCCACGCCGCAGAAGAATGTCGCAACGATGCACAGGTTGCGAAAGGGCAGTGCTTTCACGAAGGCTCCTTCCGGCAGTGAAGGAGCGCAATCCTATCAGCTCTTTCCTCTCCACATTCCTTCGCTCACATACTGTCGCCATGCCCACGGCAACCAGCGCAGCAGAGCGAACGACAGCCACAACGCCCACAGCAGCATCGCGAGCTTGTAGAACCAGATCGACACCGAAATGACGAACGGCTGCGGCAACTGCGGCGCCGTGCGATCCATGAACCACGGCAGGTGACCGGAGCTGCCGCCGATCACACCCATGTCCGGCTCGCCGAGCAGCCCGTAAGGAATCGCGCTGACCAGGATGCCGAGCGCCGCCACCGAGAAGACAGCCAGCAGCACTTGCGCCGTGTTGAATCGCCAGCGCTGCTCGATGCGGATCCCGGGGCGACGGTCGAGCACGAACAGCCATGCACCGAACACGAACAGCACCCACCACGAGAACGTGCTCAGTCCCAGTCCGAGCAGCAGCCAGTCCTGCGTGCGCAGCGGCGTGCGGTGCACTCTGCCGAGCGCGAGCGCGATGACGATGAACACCACCAGCTCGCCCCAGTAGAGAATCGCGGGGCCGACTCCGCGGCCCCAGGCGAACAGGATCCAGCGATTGCGCGGCAGCTGGAGAGCCGTGTGCACGTTCGTACCCTCGACCCCCAGATCGATCGCCGGCGAGCCGCTCACGAGAGCGACGCCGTCGCCGCGACTGAACTGCACGATCACTTGATGCTGGCCGGGCGTCAGCGTCAGCGGCAACACACCGTCAACTGGACGCAGCGGCACCGTCTGTCCATCCGTGATGACGCTCTTCACCTGGGCGTCTTGCGGCAGCTTCAGGTCGTGCCGACCGCCCCGGCTGCTGCGATAGGAGAAGCTCAATGTCGTATCGGCGACACGCTCGCCGAACTGCGTCGTGACGGCGACGCTATCGACTGCGACGGTGTCGCCCGCGCTCGCCGCGGGCCGCACCACCGTGAGGTCGAGCGTCTCGCCCGGCCGCGGCAGGAACTGATTGATCCACAGTCCACCCGCAGCCTCCGTTGGCAGGATTGCCGGCGTGCCGGCGAACTCGGCGTGCCAGGTCGGACTGACGACGACCTCCCACTGCTCCACCCACGGCTGATCACTCGCCGCGGCGCTCCACTGCAACTTGTCCACTCGCTCGAGCGCCGACTCCCAGGTCACGCTGCTCTCGCCCGACGGCATCGACATCAGCACGCCGGCGTCGCTGACCTGCAAGCCCGGCGTGAGCACGGATTCGCCCGGCAGCAGCGGCAGGCGCAACGTGAATGCGCCCTCTGCCGGCGCAAGGCGCTGGACCGTCGTGGTCACCGTCCAATCGAGTCCGAGATAGGCGCGTCGCTGAATCCGCACGAACGGCGCGAAGCGCTGCGAACCCGCCATTCGTTCCGGGGCTCCCGCAGTCGTACGACGCGTCAACTGCAACGAAGTGTTGAGCAGACGACCCTCGCTGACCCCCGCAGCATCCCAACCCTCGGCGCGCACCGCGATCCGGCGCGGCACAGTCGGGAACTCCAGCGCAAGCTCGTAAGCCTGCGCGATGCGTCCCGCGATGTTGATCCGATGGACACCGGGCGCGACGGGCAATCGCAATTGCTCTTCGGTGCGGGCGATCGCGTCTGCTGCGCGATCGTCGATGCTGACGCGCTCGATGATCCATTGCGGCCCTGCCTGCGGGATGCCGAGCACGACGCTCGCTTGCGCGTGCACTTCCATCTGCACGTCCAGCCGGTCGCCGTTGACTATCACCGTCGCCATCACGGCTTCGACGCAATTCGGTACGCACTTCGCGGGCTCGCTGAGGCGCTTCTTCAATTCGCCGAGCACTGACGCATCAGGTGCCTGTGCATGCGCGGGCGGTGCGAAAGCGCTTGCAGACATTGCGAGCAACAGTCCCGCGGCCGCAGTGCCTCGCCAGGGCGGCAGGCGCCAGTTCGTCGGCATGCCGTAGGCGAGCCGGACCAATGCAAGCAGCAATGCAGCAGCGCAGAGCACACCGACGATTCGCCAGATCGACAACAGAAGCGGCGGCACGATCGTCAGGCGCACGGTCTGTTTCTCGTCGACCGGGCCGCTCCATTCCAGTTGATACGTGAGATAGGCCCAGTTCGGAATGCCCGGACCGGTCTGCAACATCGCGTCGGGCGCATAGCGATCGAGCCGCTTAGGCGCCTCTTGCACGGACGGCAGAGCCACTGCCGGCGGCGAGACAGGCCCGCGCATGCTTTGCACTTCTATGGCTGCACTGGCATCGCCGGCTGGCTGCTGCGCCACCTCCTCGGGCCGAAAGGTGGTAAGTTGCGGGCTCAACCCGTCTTGCTGAAGCCCGAAGGCGACGCCGCCGACGCTGAAGTCGTCGCGCGTCAACTGCGGATGCAGCGCGAATCGCCACTGTTCCGCACCGAATGCGATCAGCACCACCGCGACCGCGAACAGGGAAACGAACTGATATCTGCGTACCCACGTGCGCAGCCGCCCTTCTGGCACGAAGCGCAGCAGCGCAATCACGACGAACAGGTTGATCCACAACCAGCCGGGCGCGCCCGATTCCTGATGCGTGAGCACGATGACGGCAGCAGCCAGCACGGCGCCGCTCCAGCCGAGCAAGCGATACGCCGCGGCGGCAGCGAGCATCAGCAGGAACAGATCGAGCAGACGCCATTGGTTCACCCACGCGCCGGACGCGTCGTCGGCGCCCCAGGCAGCGAGCAGCCGGTGGCCCGGCGGCAGATGCAGGAGCGTGCGCACGTTGTCGAAGCGCGCATCCCATCCGGTCGCCGCACGTGCACGATCGCGCGGCACACGCGCCAGCGTCGTGAGGTCGACGTTCGCGTTGCGAACCTCGACGCCGGTGCGACCGTCCGCGCCATCCGTGATGAGCATCAGCTCTTCGGCGCGCCGCGCATTGAGCAGCCGATACGGCGAGAGCATGTCGAGGCGCCACCCCTGCTGCATCGTGCCGACGATGTGATCGGAGGCGATGAAGTCGTCATGATCGAACGTCAGCCACAGCTGCCGTTCGAGCGTGAGCCGATGCGCGTCAGCGCTGCTCAGACCGCGGCTGCGCTCGGCGATCGTCACGCTCGCTCCGCGCTGCAAGCGGAACGCAGACATGCCGCGCCAGTCTTCGGGCACGCCGGCCTGGATCGGATCGATCGGCGGCGCGCCTTCCAGCGCGGTGATGCGCAGCCGGTCGTCGCTGCGATAACTCCAGACTTCCTCGTCGCCCCACGGACCCTCGCCTTGCGGGACTGCGATTGCATCGGCCGCAGGCGCAGCGCGCGCAACGATCGTCAACAGATGCTCGCCCGAGCGCACCTGGACGCGCAGCCGGCCGTCGGGCTCGAACCTCATCGGCAGCTCGCCGGACGTCGCAGTCGGCACGAAGCCGTCCGGCAACACGCGCGCCAGGAGCTCTTCTCGCGCGTCGCCGGAGACCTTGAGCTGCAGTCGCGTGACGAGATTCAACGGAATGCCGTCTTCTAGCAGACGATAGACCTGCACCTGCAGCGCCCGCGGCACCGTGACCGTGCGCACCGCGCCGAGCCACAACCGTCCGTCGCGCAACTCGACCGGCGCGATCTCACGCCCATCGATGCTCAGGTCGACCAGCGCCGTGGTCGGCGCAATCTGCAGCGACTCCGGCCGGCGCACCCACGTGAAGCTGCCGCTGATCGTGTGCTCGCCCGCGCTGAGCCGGATTTGCGGCGCGCCGCCGCGCTCGATCGCGGGCGCAGGGGTGCCGTCGACGCGTACGTTCTCGGGCCAGTGCTCACCATCGCCGGGGAGCGCGATCCAGCCGTCGGCATAGATGCGCCAACCCTGACGAAATTCGCCGCCGCCCGATGACACTGCAACGCGCATGCGCCCGGGCCAGGCGCAGATGAAAGCGCTGGCTTCGTCGCCGGCGGCGCCGTTGCGCAGCGGGCAGCGGCGAAATTCCTCGCCGTACATCACCCAGGGCTCCCACGGCTTCAGGTCGGGGGGAATCGAGGTCTGTTGGGCGGAAGCAGTGAGCGAATAGCAGAGGACGAAGGCAAGCAGGGCCAATGCTGAGCGGCGCATGCGAACTCCTGATTCTTCTTGCTATCAACGTTCAGGCACGCACGGCGGGTTACGGGCGTCGCGGCTCGCCCCGCCTCCATTGCGCTCGACGAGTCGGCGCTACTGCAGCGCTTTGCGCAGCGACGCGTCGTCGTCGAACATGAGCAATTCGACGACGGACAGCGGCAAAGTTCCGTAGCCGAGCAGCTGATCGTGGAAAGCACCGAGGCGGAAGGCGTCCGCCTGAGTATCTTTGTACTTGCCGAGCAGCCGCATGATCTGCCACTTGCCCGTGATGTACGAGATCTTTTGCGAAGGGCTCGATGCGGCGCCGGCCGCTTCGCCTTCGGCGGCTTCCCGATCGAGACCGCCGCCTTCCATGAAGTAAATCACCGCCTGCTCGAACGTCCAGCGGCCGGTGTGCAGGTTGACATCGACGCCGATGCGCGCGGCGCGATAGCGGCTGAGCCGCAGCACCTGTCCATACGCGGCCGAGTCGTCCGGATACAGCCCTTCGCGCGTCAGCATCTCTTCCGTGTAGAGCGCCCAGCCTTCCGCGAACACCGAGTCCTGGTGCTGGCGGCGGATCTCGCTCGCGACGTGATTGGCGATGGAGATCTGCAGGAAGTGGCCGGGAATGCCCTCGTGGCCGAGGATCGGCCGCGGGTCCTCGATCGCCGCGCGGATATAGAAGTTGCCGCTCTTCGGGTTGTAGGTGGGAATGTAGAAGAAGCCGACCGGATCCTGATCGTAGATCCCGGGCGGATTCATGAAGCCGCCGGGACTGGTCGGCTTGAACGCTTCCGGGAGCTGGCGGATCTTGAACGCGCCCATGTACGAGGGGATCGTCAGCAGCCGATTCTTCTGCAGGAACTCGACGATCTCCTGCTGTCGGGCTTCATACGCGGCGAGGAACTCGGCCTGATCCTTGGGCACGTGTCTGGCGCGCGCGGGATCCGGCGAAGCAAGCTTCGGATCCTTCAACATGGCTTCGAGCGCGCGGTAGCGGCCGAGCTCGATCTCGCCGAGCGTCGCGACATCGCGCGCATCGAATGGCAGCAACAGCACACGCTTCAGCAGATGGTTGTAGGTCTGTTCGCCGAGCGGCGTCCAATCCGGCATGCGCGCAAGGCCGGCATCGAGCCAGTCCGCAAAGTCGTGCAGCGCCTTGAGCGCGTTGTCGCGCGCCTTCACCAGGCGTTTGCGCTCGGCTGGCGAAAGCTCATCCGCCAGCGTCATCAGGCTCGACTGGTAGAGATCGTCGCCGCCGCGCGCCGCCTGAATAGCCAGCTGTGCGTACAGCTTCACGGGTTTGGTCAGATTGCTGCGGCCGGTGCGCAACATCGCGGGCATCTGCTCGAGACGTGCTGTCGCAGCCAAAGCACGCGTGCGATGCGGTGCGTAGTCCTTCTGCAACAGCGTGAAGATCGCGTTCGAGCATTCGCCGACGTAGGTCTGCGGATCCTTCGCGGTCACATCGAGCGTGCGGCCGAAGAAGTCCGCCCCTTCCAGCTGCGCCTGGAACAGGATCGCGTCGACGCGATCGTCGCGGCTCCAGCCTTCGGTCGACATCCCTTTGACCCTGGCAAGCAGCTTGCGCACGTGCGTCTGGCGGGCGTTCACCGCGTCTGGCGAGTAATCCGTGAGCCGATCGTCGTAGCGATGATCGCCCAGTGCGCTGGTTTGCGTCGGCAAGGCGGCGTCGCGCCACTGGTAGTACTCGTGCGCGAGCTTGCGCAACTCGGCGGGATCGGCGCTGGCGGACAGCGTCCAGGAAATAGCGGCGATTGCGACGAGCGAGCGGACGGCGACATTCATGGGCGTACCTCGGGCCGCGATAGTAACAATTCGCTGCGCTCGTGCGTTGAGCAGACGAACAGCGAGGATAGACATGAACAGGGTGCCCGGATTGCTTGCGATGGTCGTAGGTTCGCTGACATTAGCGGCCTGCGGCGGTCACGATGACAACAACGACATGCAGCCGGCGCCGGCGATGCCGCCGCCCCGCGGCTCGCTTATCGAAACGCCGCCCGCGCGCACGGCCTCGCTGACCCCGGATCAGATCGGATCGGTCCTGACGAATGCCGAGGGCGGGCAGCTGCTGCTCGACCTGATCGTCTCGCCGAAGTGCGGCATCGATATTCATCACGTGGAATACAACACCGTCGATCCCACCGACACGGCGACGACCGCGTCGGCCGCGATGTTCATTCCAACCGGCAGCGATCCCGCCTGCCAGGGTCCGCGGCCGATCGTCCTCTATGCGCACGGCACCGCTGCGCAGCGCTCGCTCAACCTCGCCGACACGACCAACGCCGACAATCTCGAAGGACTGCTCGCGGCGACGATGTTCACGACGCAGGGATACATCCTGATCGCGCCCAACTACACGGGCTACGACATGTCCGCGCTCACGTACAACCCGTATCTCAACGCGGACCAGGAAGCGAAGGACATGATCGATGCGCTGACGGCTTCGCGCAGCGCGCTGCCGACGAGTTTTGCGCCGACGGTGACGGACTCCGGCAAGCTGTTCGTCACCGGTTACTCGCAAGGCGGCCACGTCGCCATGGCGACTCACAAGATGCTGCAGGACACGGGCGCAGCGATCACGGCCTCCGCACCGATGTCCGGCCCATACGCAGTCGCTGCATTCGCCGATGCGGTGTTCTTCGGTCAGGTCACTCGCAACACGCCCTTGTTCCTGGTGTTCACTGCAACCGGCTACCAGAAGGCGTATGGCGACGTGTACACCAGTCCCACCGATCTCTTCGAAGCGCGCTACGCAACGGGCATCGAGAGTTTGTTGCCGAGCGCAGTGCCGCGCTCGCAACTGTTCGACGATGGCACGTTGCCGCGCGATCAACTTTTCGACAGCACGCCGCCGGACCCGAGCTTCGCGCAGTTCACGCCCGCGACGTCGCCGGCAAATCTCGCACCGGTGTTCGCACTGGGGTTCGGCCCGGACCACCTCGTCCCGAACGCGTTCCGCCTTGCGTATCTGCAGGACGCGCAGGCGAATCCGGACGGCAGCTTCCCTGCTGCGCTCGACAACCGGCCCGCAGCGAACGCAGCGAACGGACTGCGGCGTGCGTTCGCGCGCAACGATCTGCGTACGTGGGTGCCGACCGCACCGGTATTCCTGTGCGGCGGCGCCGACGATCCGACCGTCCTGTTCTCGAACACGCAGATGATCCAGGCCTACTGGGCCGCGAACGGCGCGACGGCGAACATCAGCGTGCTCGACCTCGAAAGCTCGATCACCTCCAGCGATCCGGACGCCGCCCGCAAGGCCGGCTTCGCAGTCGCGAAGGAGGCCCTCAGGGCCGACGGCGGCGACGCGGAAGTCACCGAGTCGTATCACAGCACGCTGGTGCCGCCGTTCTGTCTTTCCGCCGTCAAGTCACGCTTCGACAGCATGTAGACCCGCTGCCGGTCGCGAACGCGCTTGCGAAGCGCGTCGCGCTGCTCCGGATCGACTTGCAGCGAGCTGCGCGAAACTCCCAGCTCGCCGGCGAGCAGTCGATCGAGACGGATGTCACACGGGAACGGCACCTCGAAGTCGATGCAGATGTAGCCCGGTGCTGCGCTTGCGCCCGCGAGCGGCCGACGCTCGACCTGCACGCGCACGTTGCTATCGATCCTGATGACGTGCGGCCGCAGCCGCGGGATGTCGAACGCGTACTTCCACACCGTCGCCGGATCGTGGCGCGCAAAGTCGTCGAGCGCTGACCCGAGCTCGCTCACCGAGCGCCGCTCGAGCAGCGGGAACTTCCAGACGTCCTCGCAGCACTCGCAGCGATAGTTGAGCCAGACATCGAGCGATTTCTTCTGCGCGTTGACGCGAAAGCGCTCGCTGCACACGAACGCGCGGGCCGTCGCGCAGGACGCGCAATAGCGCCAGGGACGCGGCAGCTCCAGGGGACGGATCCTCCATCGTTCGGACCGAAGGTCCATAGCAGTGCTCCAGACAGGAAGCACTGCGCGGTAAGCAATCCGGCGAGAAACGCCGCCCCCCTTGCAGACAAGTGGGGCGAAGGGGACAAGAAGCGGAAACGCGGTTCGTGCCAGATCTCAGTTGAGCCGACCGCGCCTTGCTTCGTGAGTCGCGCCCAGACGGACACGACGACGCTCCGGCTACGCGCTACGCGTGCTGCGCCGGAGAGGCCGAGGGGAACCGAGATCTGCTACTGCTGAGGCACAAACGACCCGGGGGGATGGAGTTCGGGGGCGCGTAGTGTGCCATAGTTCGCTCGCATGGCCGACGCTGAAGTGTTCGATACCTTGATCGTGGGTGCCGGCGCTGCCGGCCTGGCGGCCGCTGCCGAGCTCGGCAAGCATCCCGGCACAATCTGCGTGCTGGAAGCGCGGGACCGGCTGGGCGGGCGCATCTACACGCGCCGCGAGCACGGGGTCAGCCTGCCGGTCGAGCTCGGGGCCGAATTCATCCACGGCCGCTCGCCCATTACGTTCTCCTGGCTCGCGCGGTCCGACACGGCAGTCGTGGATGCCGGCGGTGAACGCTGGGTGCTGCGCGAGGGCAAGCCGCAGCCGGGCGACGACCTGTGGGCGGAAATGAAGCGCGGCCTGCGCAGCATTCCGCGTCCGCGCAAAGATCTGCCGTTCAATGAGTTCCTGGAGCGCGTCGCGTCTCGCAAGCTCTCGCCCCCTGCTCTGCAGCTCGCGCGTCGACTGGTCGAAGGCTTCGACGCCGCCGACGCAACGCGCGTGAGCACCCTCGCGACGCTCGACGAATGGAGCGGCAACAGCGCCGCCGACGCGCCGACATTCCGCCCTCTCGGCGGTTACGCCGCGCTGATTCACGGCCTGGTGAGCGGTCTCGACACGAGCCGCGTTCACATCCGGCTCAACACGATCGTGCACAGCGTGCAGTGGCAGCGCGGCCGCGTGACGATCGAAGCGATGCGGCATGGTCATCCGTGTGTGGTGCAGGGCAAGCGCGCCATCATCACCTTGCCGCTCGGCGTGCTGCAGCTCGGCCCTCATGTTGCGGGAGCTGTGCGCTTCTCGCCCGATCCGCGCAAGCAGCAAGCGCTGGCGGCTCTCGGCTGCGGCCCGGTGATCAAGGTCGTGCTGCATTTCAGCGAGCCGTTCTGGGAAGAAGTCGACGGCGGCCGCTATCGCGACGCCGCGTTTTTCAATTCGCCGGGCGCGCCGTTTCCAACGTTCTGGTCCACGCTGTCATTGCGTGGCTCGTTGCTCACCGCCTGGGCGGGCGGGCCGAACGCAATGCGCTTGTCCGGCAAGAATGAAGCAGAGCTGACGCGCGCGGCGATCGACAGCGTGCAGGCTGCCTTCGGCAAGAAAGTGAAGGTGCAGCGGCTGCTGGAACGCGCGTATCAACACGATTGGCAGGCCGACCGTTTCGCGCGCGGCGCATACAGCTACGTGCTCGTCGGCGGCGAGTCGGCGCGCAAAGCGCTCGCTTCACCTGTCCAGGGGACGTTGTTCTTCGCCGGTGAAGCGGCGGACATCGCAGGCGAGTCCGGCACTGTGGCGGGAGCCTTGCAGAGCGGGATGCGCGCCGCGCGGCAAGTGCTCCGCTAGCTGGCAAAGTCGCGCCTTTTGCCGGCGTCGTCGCCAGGGCCTTGGCCGCTTTCGACCATCGGATCCGATCCGATCAGATCGGCGGCAAGTCCACGCAACTCACTGCGACCGTCACGACATTCGCGCCACCGACGGTGCCGACGCCGTTCGTGACCGTGCACGCCTGCAGCGGATTGCTCGGCTGCTGAGCGACTGTGACGTTGTAACCCGTGCCCGTGAGCAAAGAGCTCGCGAACGTGAAGCTGCCGTTCGACGCGATCGGCAGATCGTCGGCGCCGTTGTTCTGGAGCACGAGGCCGGTGCCGTTGAGGCCGGACACCGAGCCGCCGATCGAGAACTCCGTGGTCACGCAGCTTACCGAGACGTTCGTGACATTCCCCGCGCCGACGACGCCCGATCCGTTCGTGACGGTGCACGACTGCGTCGGACCGGTCGGCTGCGCCGCGACGGTCACGTTGTACGGCACGCCGCTCGGGATCGCCGTTGCGAAGGTAAAGCCGCCGTCCGAGCCGATCGACAGGTTGTCGCCGCCGTTGTTCTGGAGCACGAGTCCGCTGCCGGCGAGCCCGCCGACGGTGCCGCCGACTGTGAAGTCGCTGGTGCTGCAGCTCACGACCACATTGGTGACATTGCCGGAGCCAACAGTGCCGGCGCCGTTGGCGACGGTACAGGCTTGCGTCGGACCGGTCGGCTGAGTGCGAACGGTGACGTTGAAAGTCGCGCCGCTCGCCAGCGCCGTCGGGAACGTGAACGCGCCGTCGGCGCCGATCGGCAGGTTGTCGCCGCCGTTGTCGCTCAGCACGAGCCCCGTGCCGAGCAGACCGCTGACCGTCCCGCCGATGGTGAAGGTGTTCGTCGCGCACGTCACGCGTACGTTGCGCACGTTGCCGCTGCCGACCGTGCCGCTCCCGTTGGCGACTGTGCAGGTCTGCGACGGAGACGCGGGCTGCGTGCGCACCGTGATCGTGTAAGGCGTGCCGCTCGCCTGCTCCGTCTGGAAAGTGAAATTGCCGTTGGATGCAATCGCGAGATCGTCGCCGCCGTTCTTCTGCAGCACCAGGCCCGAGCCGCGCAGCCCCTGGACCATGCCGCCGATCGAGAAGGCGTTGGTGGTGCAGCTGACGGCGACGTTGGCGATGTTGGCGCCTGACACGACGCCGACGCCGTTCGCGACCGAGCAGTCCTGTGCAGGATTGCTCGGCTGCGTGCGCACGCTGACGACGTACGGCGTGCCGCTCGCCACCGAGACCGGGAACGCGAACCTACCGTTCGCCTGGACCTGGAAATCATTGCCGCCGTTCAGTTGCAGCACCAGGCCCGAGCCCGAGAGTCCGGACGTCGTGCCGCCGATAGTGAAGCGATCAGTCGCGCAGACGATAGCGATGTTCGTCACGCTCGCGCTGGTGACCGTTCCGGCGCCGTTGGTGACGGTGCAACTCTGCTGCGGACCGGTCGGATGCGTTTTGACTGTGACGTTGTAAGCATCGCCGGAAGCAAGCGGGGTCCCGAACTGGAACGTGCCGTTGCCGTTGACCGCGAGGTCATCGCCGCCGTTGTTCTGCAACTCCAGGCCCGAGCCGGCGAGCCCGGAGACCGTGCCGCCGATGACGAACGTTCCCGTCGCGCAGGTCACTGCAACATCGGTCACGTCGGCGGCGCCGATCGTGCCGCTGCCGTTCGCGACCGTGCAGGATTGCGACGGTCCGGAAGGCTGCGTCAGGACGGTGACGTTGTAAGGAGCGCCGGAAGCGATGGGCGACGGGAAGGAGAACTCGCCGTCGGCGCTGATCGCGAGATCGTCGCCGCCGTTGTTCTGAAGCACCAGCCCGGTACCCGCGAGGCCGGTGACCGTGCCGCGCAAAGCGAACGCGCCGGTCGCACAAGTGACGCTGATGGTGGTGACGTTGGCGCCCGCGATAGTGCCGTTGCCGCTGCCGATCGTGCAGGTTTGCGACGGTGACGACGGCTGCGTCGCGACCGTTACTTCATACGCCGCCGCGTCCGCGAGCTCGCTGGTAAAAGTGAAGATGCCGTCGTTCGAGACGGCGAGGTCATCGCCGCCGTTGAGTTGCAGCACGAGACCGTTGCCGTCCAGCCCGGTGACAGTGCCACCGACTGTAAATCCGTCCTGCGCACCGCCGCTCGGCGGCTCGCTATCGACGCTGCCGCGGCCGTTGGAGCACGCAGCGAGCGCCAACAGGCAGCCCAGCACGTAGAAATTGCGCAAGCAGCGCCTGTCGATCATCGCCCCAAGCTCCAGGATGTGCTTTTCGTCCGGCCCTGTGTCATATCATTTCGGAGGCCCGAATGTTCCGCCCCGACCGAGAGCAGCCACTGGAAGCACGTCGTGCGTCAGACAATCTGGTACTTCGACTTCATTTCGCCGTACGCCTATTTCGGTCTGCACGAGCTGGAGCGCCTCGGCGCCGGTTTGCGCATCGAGTACCGGCCGGTGTTGTTTGCCGGCCTCCTCAATCACTGGGGCCAGCGCGGGCCGGCGGAAATTCCCGGCAAACGGACCTGGACCTATCGATGGTGCACCTGGCATGCCGCGCAGCGCGGCATCCCGTTCAGGTTCCCGCATGCGCATCCGTTCAATCCGCTCGGATACCTGCGGCTCGCTATTGCCGCGAACAACACGCCAGCCGCGATCCGCAAGATCTTCGAGCAGGTGTGGACGACAGGCGCAGACCTGGGCGACGCGCGCATCCTCGAGGACCTGACGAAGTCGCTCGGCATCGCTCGCGAACAACTCGCGGAGCCGCGCGTGAAAGAGAGCTTGCGAGCGAATACGGATGCGGCAATCGCGCAAGGCGTGTTCGGCGTGCCGTCACTCGTCGTGGACGGCGAGGTGTTCTGGGGTGCCGACGCGATGGAGTTCGCACGCGCGTACATCGCCGATGCGAGCGTGCTCGACAACGAAGAGATGAGGCGGGTCTCCAGTCTGCCGGTGGGAGCTGCGAGGGTGTAGGTCGGGCTTTAGCCCGACACAGAAGTCGGACTGAAGTCCGATCTGCAATGTGCTTCGCTATCGTCCGAGTGCAGACGATCGCGCCCGGCTCTTTTCGCCGCCAGCAGTCGATGATCTGCACGCGCCAATAGCGTGCCGGCGTCGAGCCCGTCGAGCGGCAATTCCGCAATGCCGGCGCTGCAGGTGATCGTGAGCTCGTCGCCTTCAGGCGCGAGCATCGGGAACGCGGCGATCTGAGCTCGCAGCGTCTCCACTCTCACCGCGGCTGCTGCGCGATCTGTTTGCGGAAACAGCACCGCGAATTCCTCGCCGCCGTAGCGCGCAATCATGTCGGTTGCGCGCATGGCGCGCGCCAGTCGGGCCGCGACCTCGACCAGCACGCGATCGCCGGCCGCGTGACCGAACGTGTCGTTGATGTTCTTGAAGCGATCCAGATCGAGCACTGCGATCGAGAGCTCGTGCCCCAGCTCGATTGCGCGACTGACTTCGAACTCCAGCGCGACGTCGAACTGGCCGCGGTTGTACACGCCCGTCAACCGGTCGCGCGCCGCTAGATGCAACAGCCGCTGCGCCCGCCGCACGATCGCATACGCGAGCATCACGGTCGCCAGCAACAGGATCAATCGGGTGGTCTGGTCGACGATCGAGTATTCGCCGAGACCCTGCGCGTACACCGGATCGCCCAGGTCGTAGCGAAAGGCCGCGAACGCCCACAGCGCCGCATACTCCGCGACGGCGAGCAGACCGACACCGATGCAGATGCGCTCGTCGTAGCGCAGGCTGGTGGCGACGATGGCGAGGAAATAGATCTCGAACGTCACCTTCGAGTTCAGCGCCACCAGCGGCGAGCCCACGAACACGAATGTCACGAGCGCCGTGGTCACGAGCGAGACGTCGAGCGTGCTCGAAGCGAAGCCGAGCCACGGCCGCCAGAAGCGCCGGCGCAACGCGAGCCAGATGGCCAGCGCCGCGAGCGCTGCGCCGAACGTCACCCAGAAGCCCCACACGAACACCGGGATCTGCGGATACTGGATCAGCTTGTAGGTCGGCGTGATGAGCAGCAGCGTGACGGCGACCAGACGCACGCGAGCGACCAGCCACTCGCCTTCGACGCCGGCAGCAGCCAGAGCAGGATCGGGACGTTGCCAGAGTTCGTGCACGCGTGCAGAGCGTTGTTCGTTCGTTCGACGTTTGTTCGTTGGGCGGCGACTATGGACAAGCACGCGGCCGCTTTCAATCTGCACGTACGGGCATGTCCGCGGCCGGCGACACCGCGCTGCGGTGTCGGCTTTGTTTACGGTGTCACAATGCAGTTTGCGCACAGAGCGACATAAGCGCGGCTTCGCCTGTGACCAAGTGCACACCCCCGGCAGATCCTTTTGGCGCGCCAGCGCGTGCACGCTGCGTGTTGCGGCGAGCCCGGTCCTTTCTGCACGTTGCGTCGACGCTGCAACCGCAGCAAGCACGTCGTCGTCTCGGCGTTACCCCACGCATCTTGGCTTGCCACAAGGAGAATTGCTCGACGCCCGAGCGTGGGCAGCACACGCGTGCAGCGGCGTTGCAACTCAATCGCTACAAACGCACGGCCGTCGCGCGTTGCCGCCGCAACGGATCGACCGGCCGCGGCGGAACTTCGCCCTAGATCTTCCGTTAGTTGCTTAGCCTAAACAGGCGGAGTAAACCCAAGAGCACCTGCTGCTCTGGAGCGCGGCGATGAGACGGTGGATTGCACTGGCGGCCCTTCTCCTTCCCCTGGCCGGAATGGCGTGCGAAGGCACGGACCGGCGCGAGTGCAAGAAGCAGTTCCGCGAGCTCGTCTCTTACCGCGCGCAGGCCATCGACACCGCGTTCGGGAATTTGTTCGGAGCGTTGCCGGCCGAGATCCAGATCAAGTTCGTCACCGCCAAGGATCCCGAATACGTGCTGTTCGGCGGCCGCGAGGGCTACGACCTCAAGCGCCGCACGTTGATCTTTCCGCGGCGCGTGCTCGGCGCCAAGACGCCGAACCCGCTGCGCTGGGCCGCCTACTACTGGCCGTTCTATCAGAACGAGCAGTACCGCCTGCAATTCCCGGTCGTCGAAGTGATCGACAACGTGCTGTGGAACGCATTCCTGCAGGAAGCAGCGACGGCGCGCGGCGGACAATGGCCGCACAAGGAATGCAGCGCTGTCGACGTCGGCCGCCGGCTGCCGTGCGAGATGCTGGTGAAAGGCATCGCCGAGAACGTCAAGGCGCTGCGCGGGCCGCTGTTCAATGCGAATCGCGTCGACCAGATCTGGCCGGACGACTTCGGCACGCTGCGCAAGCGCGTGTGGCGCACCGACCAGGAATATCAGGACGTGCAACGCTACGGCGGCATCATGCTGATCAAGCCGCTGATCGAAGAGTTCGGCGTGCCGCGCACGCTCGCCTACGTGGCGCAGACTCCGTTCCGCGTCGAGAGCGACAGCCTGCGTGAAGCAGCGCTGCAATACCAGGAGCACGCGCGCGAAGTTCTGAGCGTCGGTGCGCAAGTGCCGTCGACTGTGGCGAGCGCGCCGGTGCTCGAAGATCCGCAACTGCCGCAACTCACGCGCGCCTACACGTTCGTCGCCAGCCCGGCGCCGAAGCCGAGCGGTCGCTCCGAATAGACCGGGGATCTTGAGCCGGGCTGAAGCCCGACCTACAGTTCGGCGCGTGGACGCAAAGACCCCGCGCCTCGAGACGGTCGACATGCTGCGCGGCTTCGTCATCGCGCTGATGGTGCTCGACCACACGCGCGACTACTTCCACGTCTCCGCTTACACTTTCGATCCGACCGATCCGGCGCGCACCCACCTGTGGTTGTTCGTCACTCGCTGGGTCACGCATCTGTGCGCGCCGACGTTCGTGTTCCTCGCCGGCGTCTCGATCTATCTGCAGGAAATCAACGGCAAGAGCAAGCCGCAGCTCTCGCGCTTCCTGGTGACGCGGGGCGCGTGGCTGATCGTGCTCGAGGTGACTGTCGTTGCGTTCGGCCTGAACTTCGCGCTGCCGTTCGTGTTCCTGCAGGTCATCTGGGCGATCGGCATGAGCATGATCCTGCTCGCGGCGCTCATCTGGCTGCCGCCCGTGGCGATCGGTGTCCTGGGCGCGGTGATCGTCGCCGGGCACCAGCTGCTCGCACCGATCGATGCCAAGGATCTCGGTATGCTGGCGCCGCTGTGGACGCTTGCGTTCGAGTTCGGTCGCGCGCCGTTCGGATCAGGGTTCATTGCGTATCCCGCGATTGCGTGGTTCGGCATCCTGTGTCTCGGCTACGGGCTCGGCTGCGTGTTCGTGCAGGAGCCGGTCCGACGCAATCGAGTGCTCCTGCAGATCGCCTTGAGCGCGATCGCGCTGTTCCTCGTGCTGCGCGCACTCAATCGCTACGGCGATCCGGCGCCGTGGCGAGCATTCCCCACCGTCGCCACGACCGCGATGTCGTTCTTCAACGTGTCGAAGTATCCGCCGTCGCTGCTGTTCGTGCTGATCACGCTGGGTGTGTCGCTGCTGTGCATGCTCGCCTTGCAGCGACTGCGAGGATTGTTGGCACGTGTGCTGCTTGCCTACGGCCGAACACCGCTCTTTACATATGTGTTACATATATATGTGGTGCACGGGTCCGCGCTGCTGGTCGCGGTGCTCGCCGGTTACCCGGCGTCCTACGAAGCGAACTTCCTCGGGGATCCGTTCCGGCTCGTGAAGGCCGGCTGGGGCTGCAACCTGCTGCTGGTGTACGCAGCGTGGCTCGCGATCCTCGCCGTGCTGTATCCGGCGGCGCGCTGGTTCGCGGAGGTGAAGCGGCGGCGGCGCGAGTGGTGGCTCAAGTTTCTCTAGGTCGAGTCCATGCCTGTTGCCTTGTCGGTCAAGATTTTCGTCTTCGCAGTCTGGCTGTCGACCGTGTTGTATGTGCAACTGCGCGGCCAGGTGCGTCACAAGCTGAAGCGTCTCGCTGCCGACCACGCCAACGTGCTCGCGCCGTACAACACGCTGATGTACGTCTTCTCCGCAGTGCGCGCGAAACCGTA
Source organism: Steroidobacteraceae bacterium (assembly GCA_044866955.1). Lineage (GTDB taxonomy): Bacteria > Pseudomonadota > Gammaproteobacteria > Steroidobacterales > Steroidobacteraceae > Steroidobacter. Next base: position 11,155 of record JBIOUH010000106.1, on the reverse strand, counting down.
CGCGGATGTCTCGCAGTTTCCCGAGCTGCAGCCGATCACCTCGCAGTGGCAGATGATTCGCGATGAAGCGCTCAAGCTGTTCGATGAGGGCTATATCCGCGCGGCAGCGAGCCACAACGACATCGGCTTCAACACGTTCTTCCGCACCGGCTGGAAACGCTTCTATTTGAAATGGTACGGCGACTTCCTGCCCTCGGCGGCCGCGCTGTGCCCGCGCACGACCGAGTTGCTCGCCAAGGTTCCGTCGGTCAACGCTGCGATGTTCACGCTGCTGCCGCCCGGCAGCCGGCTCGGCGCGCACCGCGATCCGTTCGCGGGCTCGCTGCGCTATCACCTGGGACTGGTCACGCCGAACTCGCCCGAGTGCTTCATCATCGTCGACGGCGAGAAGTACCACTGGAAGGACGGCGAGGCCGTCATGTTCGACGAGACCTACATCCACACGGCCGAGAACCGCACCGACGTCACTCGCGTCATCCTGTTCTGCGACGTCGAGCGACCGTTGTCGAACCGGATCATTCGCGCAGTCAACCGCACGCTCGGCCGCACCATGATCAAGGCCGCTGCGACGCAGAACGTCCCGGGCGAGCACGTCGGTGCGCTCAACCGCGTCTTCGAATACGTCTTCAAGATCCGCATCCTGGGCACGCGCATCAAGGCCTGGAACCGCCCGATCTATTACCTGCTCAAGTGGCTGCTGATTGCCGGCATCCTGTACGCCGTATTTCTGATGTAACCTCGGTGCGGGAAACTCGCCACGGAGTCGGCGCGTTGAATGCTTGACCGAACGCTTGGCGGAGCTCTTCCGACTGGAGGAGGCTATGAGCGAGATAAAAGCACGCGAAGGACAGTGGTACGTAGACCCGTTCTACCGTGAATTCTTCCTGGTCATCGCCGTCGACGAATCCGACGGACTGATCGACGTCCGCGACCGCTACGGCGATATCGACGAGTTCGACCTGGACGAATGGGACGCGATGGACCTGGTGCTGTGCGTACCGCCAGAGAAAGCGAGTGGCGAATGGGACGACGAGGACGAAGACGAGGACGAAGAGCGCCCCGCGAACTGAGCGCTCACCACTTCAGGTCATCGGGCACGACGTAGTCCTTGTACGGATCGTCCTCGGACGGCGTATCGTTTGCGGAATCCTGCAGGGAGACGACGGCGCGAGCGTCGTATCCGCGGATACGCTCGCCAATGTCACGCGGCACGACGTCGTGCTTTCCCTCGCAACGCACGATCACCACTTCGCCGCCGATGATTCGCTCGCGCAAGGGGCCATCGACCGCCAGGCGCCGCACCTTGCCGCGGCTGACGAAGTTGAAATAGTCGTCGCTCTCGACCTTCGGCAGGCGATGCTGCTCGATCAGCTGCTTGATCTGCGTCCAGCGCTCCTTGCGGTCCGCCTCCTCCTTGCGGCGCTGAGCCAGCTCCTCGGCGCGCGCCTTGGCCTTGGCCGCATGAGCGGCTTGGGCAGCCTGCGCGGCCTTGACCTGCGCGATGCGCTTCTGTTCTTTCGCTTTGCGCTCCGCCTGCTCGGCTGCCTGCTTCTTGCCGAATCCGGCGGCGAGCAGCTGCTCGCGCAACGACATGCTCATGGATCGCAATCTCGAACGGGGAATGGCGCGAACTATGGAATAGCGCCGCGGACAGGTCAATTGCCGCAATCGTCCCAGCGCCAGCGCTGCGCCCAATCGAGCTTTTCAGGCTTTTCCAGCTGCTTGAGGGCGTACTCCGCCTGCTGTGCCTGGCCGCGATCGGCGAAGGGCTGTGCGCCGAGGATCCGCAGCGGCCGGTTCGCGCGCGTGAACTTGGAGCCCTTGCCGGCCGCATGGATGCGGAACCGCTGCGCAACGTCCAGCGCGATGCCGGCGTAGGTGCGCCCGTCTGCGCAGGCCAGCAGGTACAGCCACCAGACTTTCGCGGCTTCGGTCACGTCACGGTCCTGCCAACAACTTCGCGAGATCTGCACCGTCGAGCGCCCGCCACTTGCCCGGCTCCAACGCGCCGAGCGTCAGTCCGCCGACCTGGCTGCGATGCAGCTGCTCGACGTGATTGCCGACGGCCGCGAACATGCGACGCACCTGATGATAGCGCCCTTCCGTGATCGTCAGCCGCGCCAGGCGCGGACCGAGCACTTCGAGTGTCGCAGGCGCGAGCTGCGTTCGCTCCGATTCGAGCAGCAGGGTGCCGCTCGCGAAGATCGCGCCTTCGTCGCCCCGCAGGTCGCGCGCCAGCGTCGCTTCGTAGACTTTCTGCAGATGCGAGCGCGGCGAAACGATCCGATGCAGCAGCGCGCCGTCGTCGGTCATCAGCAGCAAGCCCGTTGTGTCGCGGTCGAGTCGGCCGACCGTGGCCAGCGTTGGCGAGCGCCGGTGAAAGCGCGGCGGCAGGAGATCGTAGACGAGAGCGCCGGCATCCTGCGTCGAGCAGGTGTAGCCGGCCGGCTTGTGGAGCATCAACGTAAAGCCCGGCGCCGGATCCGGCGGCGCGCCGTCGATCCGCAGGCGCGACGGTTCAATCGTGTCGTCGATGGACAGAACGCGGCCGTCCGCGTCAGCGATACGACCAGCGCGAAACATCGCAGTGACTTCCTTGCGACTGCCGTAGCCCAGGTTGGCGATGAGCTTGAGCAGCTTCACGCGCGTTTCGCTTTTACGGCTTCCACGATTTTATAGCCGTGCCGCTGAGTCACGATGCGAACGCGCTCGAACCCGGCGCCGAGAGCTGCCTCGTACGCCAGATGCCGATTGGCAACCATCCACAATCGGCCGCCGGGCCGCAGCCCCCCGGCAGCAGCCGCAATGAAGCGCCGGCCCACGTCCGGACGATCGGCGCGCGCGTGCGTGTGAAACGGCGGATTGCAGACGATCGTGTCGTAGCGATCGGCGAGTCCGGCAGTGACGTCGTGCCAGCAGTAGCGAATGCTCGCGCGCGACTCGAACGCGGCGAGATTGCAGCGCGCGAGATCCAGCGCCCGTCGCTCCGCTTCGAACAAGTCGAGTGCAGTGACGCCGGCGCAGCGTTCGAGCAACTCGACGCCGAGATAGCCGAAGCCGGCGCCAAGATCGGCCGCGCGACCGGCAAGGTCCGGCGGCAACTGCCCGGCCAGCAACTCCGAGGCGACGTCGATCCGGTCCCAGGCGAACACGCCGGGCCGGCTGACGAACCGGCCGGCGGCGATCGGACGCGGCGCGTCCAGTTGCAGCCATTCTTCTGCCAGCGCAGCGTCCTGCGCACCCTGCAGTGGCGCGGTCCAGAAAACCCGGCATTTGTTCTTCGACAGCGTCGTGACCGGGCCGGCGAGGCGCTCGAGATCGGTTTCGCAGGACCGCGCGCCCTCGTTGTTGCTGGCGCACACAAGAATTCGCCCGCCAGGCTCGACCGCACGGAGGGCCCGGGCCACCAGTGCTCTCGCTTCGTCCCGCTGACGCGGCGGCAGCAGCAGGACCAGCGGAAAGCGTTCGGTCGCGGCGTCGAGGTCGTGCGTCAGGACGCGCAGATTCGCGCGTTCGAGCGCAGCGGTATCGGGCTGAAAAGTCTGCTGGCAGAGGAGACCCGGCCAGGCGCGCGCCTGCAGCGGCGCGCCGAACCGGGCACGAATGAACAATGCTCCCCGGTCGGGCCACGCGAGGAGGCCATCGAGGAGCGGCAGGAAAAGAGTTTCGAGGGGCGGATCTGCGGTGAGATCAGCGCACATCGGGCACTACGGAGATGGGGCTCATCTCCGTAGTGTAACGGCCGATGCCTCGATTCCAGGACAGCTGCTTTATTGCGGCGGCGGCGCCGACTGGTCCGGAGGCGTCGTCTGGTCGCCCGGCGGCGGCGTGGTGCTGTCGCTCGGCGGCGGCGGCTGATCCGCAGGCGGGGTCGCAGACGGGCTTGCGGATTGATCCGCAGGCGGCGGAGCCGGGTTGTCCTGGGTGTGATCGGTCTTCGAGCACCCTGCCGCGAATAGCAACGCGGCGGCAAAGAGGCTGATCAATGCACGCATGGCGGTCCTCACTGGAAAGGGAAGTGCACCAGTACAAAGCGGCACGCGCGCGAGAGTTCCGCGGCAGCGCGCCATACGAATCCGACGCTGTGTGCGGGTGCACCTTACATGGAACTTGTGCGCACTCGTGCGAGTTTCCTGCACGGCCTGCTCCGTCCACGCCTAACGAACTTCCCGGCCCATGAACGATCTCGGTCGCTTGCTGCGCACCGCCGCCCGCGTTTCGCGAACTCGCTATCCCGGGTTCATATTCGGTCTGCCGGTGGCGCGCGGCGAGATCCCCGTCTTCACGTATCACGACGTGGAAACGCAGGTCTTCGCCCGCGACCTGGAATTCCTGCATGCCAACGGCTATCGGACGCTGTCGCTCGAGGAATATCTGGCGGCGCGCAACGGCGGACGGCGGCCGGCCCGCGCAGTGCTGCTCACCTTCGATGATGCGCGCAAGAGCTTCGGGACGGTGGCGCTGCCGCTGCTTCGTACATTCGACGCGCGCGCCGTGCTGTTCGCACCCGCCTATTGGATGACCACGCCGGCCCAGCCCGGCGACGATCTGTTCATGTCCTGGCAGGAAGTGCGTGCGTGCATCGAGTCCGGGCTGGTCGACGTTCAATCGCACGCGCACCGGCATGCGCTGGTCGCCACCTCACCGCAGCTCGTCGACTTCGCGCACCCGCAAGCGCTCGCGCGCTTCGACATCTACGACTGGCCGATGCGCGACCTCGGCGGTACCGAAGAGCTCGGCCGCCCCGCGCCCGGTACGCCGATCTATCGCTCGATGCCGCTGTTGTCCGCTACGCGGCGCTATGTCGAGAACGCCGAGCTCACGCACGCGTGTCGCGAGTTCGTGCAGCGTAGTGGCGGTGACGAGTTCTTCGAGCAGCCCGATTGGCGGCAGCGCCTCACGGACGAGCATCGCCGGCTGAGCGAGCACATGCCCGGACGGTTCATGGACGACCAGGCATTTCTCGCGCTCGTGGCGTCGGAGTTCGAATTGAGTCGCGAACAGTTTCGCAAGCATCTGGCCTGTCCGCCGACGAGCATCGCTTATCCGTGGATGCTGGGCTCGCCCCTGTCGCTGGAGCTCGCCAAACGTCACGGGCTGCGCACCGCATTCGGCGTCGCACTCGACTATCGCGCCGAGCGGCGCAGCGCGCGACTGCCGATCCCGGTGTTCGGTCGCCTGAAGTGCGACTGGCTGCAATTCCTGCCCGGCCGGCAGCGCTCGAACGTGCTCGCGGCCGTCGGCCGCAAGCTGTCCGGGATCGCCAGGCTGCAACACCTAGCGCACTGATCGTGGCGGACAGGGAGATGAGCAAGCGCACGATCGCAATCATGGGCCGGCTGCTGGACCAGGACGATGGTCTCGGCGTCTACGGCCTGCAGCTGCTGCGCGAGCTGCTGCGCATGGATCCCGACTCGCGCTACCTGATCCTGCTCGACAGCACCAAGTCGCAGCATCTGTTCCGCGAATTCGGCAACGCCGAGACCTGCGTGCTCCCGGCGCGCAGCAAGCTGTATTGGGATCAGGTCGTTGTGCCGCGCGCGGCGCGCCGCTTCAACGCCGACCTGATCTTCAATCCGAAGTTTTCGATTCCGCTGTTCACGCGGCGGCCGTGCGTGTTCGTGCAGCAGGGCTCGGACTGGTATATCAATCCGCAGAACTATCCCTGGTGGGACAACATCTACATCCGCCTGATGCTGCCGCTCTACAGCCTCAAGGCGAAGCGCACGCTGGCGATCTCGCAGGCGACGCTCGACGATCTGGAGAAGTTCACGTGCATCGACGTCCGCGACTCGGTCGTGAGCTACGCCGGCGTCGGCAACAACTTCACGACTGAGCGCGACGAGGCTGCACTCGCGCAGTTCCGCACGGAATACCAGTTGCCGCCCCGATTCATCCTGACCGTGGCGCGCGCCCTGCACGTCGGCCACAAGAACATGCCGCCCTATCCTGGCGGCAACAACGAGCGCCTGCTGCGCGCCTACCGGCGCTATCGCCGCGATGGCGGGCAGCTGCCGTTGGTCGTGATCGGCAAGCGCATCGACGAATACCTGCGCGGACGCGGCTTCACTGACGAGGATCTCGCCGACGTGCATTTCCTCGGCTTCGTGCCGAACGCGCGCATTCATCTCGCCTACCAGCTCGCCGAGTGCTTCGTGCTGGCGACGCTGTGCGAAAGCTTCGGCATTCCGATCGTCGAGTCCTTCGCCTGCGGCTGTCCGGCGATCGTGCCTTCGACCTGCGCCAGCCCGGAGATCGCCGGCGGCGCCGCGCGCCTCATCGATCCGTTGAACGAAGAAGACATCGCCCGCGCGCTGACCGAGGTTACCGCTTCGGCGGAGCTGCGGCAGCGGCTGCGTGAGCTCGGACTCAAGCGCGTGCAGGCCCTGTCGTGGCGGGAGACCGCAAGGCATACGCTGGCCGTGTTCAACGAGATCGTCCCGCTCGAAATCTCCAGCCGCGCTGCCACGGCGCCGCTCTGAGCGAGGCGCGCACATGAAGCTCTGGCTGCGCGTTGCCCTGTCGATCGTCTTCGTGGCGCTGCTGTTCACGTATGTGGTGGATGCGCGCGAGGTCGTGCACATCCTGCAGCGCTTCGACCCCAGTTACCTGGTGCTCGCGATCCTCGTCGTCACGCTCGACCGCGTGCTCATGACGTTCAAGTGGACGCTGTTGTTGCGCGCGCAAGGTTATCGCTTGCCGCTGTTCCAGGGCGTGACCATTTACTGCACTTCGATGGTGTGGGGCCTGGCGCTGCCGGCCACGGTCGGCGCAGACGCGATCCGTGCGGTCATGGTGACGAAGCGCGGCTTCAATGGCACGGACGTCGTCACTTCGATCGTGATCGAGCGCATGGTCGGCTTCGTGCTGGCGCTCGCGCTGGGACTGGCGAGCCTCGCGATCCTGCGCACGCTCGGCGTGCTCGACGCACGTTTCGACCGCGCCCTCTACCTGGGCGTCGCGATGCTCGTCGGCGTCACGGCGCTGCTGGTCGCCGCGCTCGACGAAAGGTTGGTGAGCAAAGTCGTGGCGCGATTGCCGGCCGCCGTGCGCAATTCCAAGATCATGAGCTATCTGGAGCGTTTCGCTGCAGCGTACCGCTCGCTCGGCGGCGCGCGCAGCACGATTGCGAAGTTCAGTGCGCTGACGGTGCTCGAGCAGGTATTTTCGGTCGTCTTTCCGTGGACGCTCGCCAAGGGACTCGGGGTGCCCGTCGACCTGCTGCTGATGCTCGGCGTGTTGCCGATCAGCACGCTGATTTCACGGCTGCCGATCTCGTTCGACGGACTCGGCGTGTTCGAAGCCGTCTTCGTCGGCCTGCTGGTGCTTGCCGGCATCGACGCCGCCGCCGCGCTCGCGATCGCGATCAGCGGCCGGATCATTCAGCTGCTCGCGTTCCTGCCGTGGTGGTTCGTGCACGTCGCGCAGGCGGGCATCCGCCCGCCGCAGGTTTCCAAGGAACTGCCGATCAATTGAAGTGATGGAAGGGACGCAGTCACTGCGTCACCCTTGTATCAGCTTCTCCACCGCAGCCAGCAGCACGCACACGGCAACGCCTTCCGCGGCCTGCGCGATTTCCGTCGGCTCGGGAAAGGTCGGCGCGATGCGGATGGTGCTGTCGCGCGGATCGTTGCCGTGCGGATGAGTCGCGCCCGCCGGCGTCAGCTCGACTCCCGCTTCCTTCGCGAGCTTCACGACCTGCTTGGCGCAGCCGTCCAGCACGTCGAGCGTGACGAAGTAGCCGCCGCGCGGATCGGTCCAACGCGCGACGCCGGTGCCGGCAAGATCCGACTCGAACGCTGCGCGCACCTGCGCAAACTTCGGCGCGACGATCGCGCGATGGCGATCCATCAGCCGGTCGATGCCTTCGGCGTTGCGCAGCAGCCGCAAGTGGCGCAGCTGGTTGATCTTGTCGCCGCCGATCGTGCGCTTCTCCATGCGCTTCAGGTACCACGCAACGTTGTCCTTCGAGCCGCCGAACAGACCGAACCCCGAGCCCGCCAGCGTCACCTTGGAGGTCGAGCCGAAGACGAACGCGCGGTTCGGATTGCCGTGGCGCGCGCACGCCGCGTCGAAGTTCGCGATGCAGATGCGCTCCGGCGTCAGGTGATGTACCGCGTAGGCGTTGTCCCAGAAGACACGGAAGTCCGGCGCGGCGGTCTGCATGCGCGCCAGACGCTCGATGGTCTCCTGCGAATACACGGCGCCGGACGGGTTGCTGTACTTCGGCACGCACCACATGCCCTTGATCTGCGCATCCGCCGCCACCAGTTTCTCGACTGCGTCCATGTCGGGACCGTCGTCGCGCAGCGGGACCGTGATCATCTCGATGCCGAACTCGTTGCAGATCGAGAAGTGCCGGTCATAGCCGGGCACGGCGCAGATGAAAGCGATGCGCGCCTCCTTCGACCACGGCCGCGGGCTGTCGCAGGTGCCCTTCAGCAGCGCATACACGACGGCGTCGTGCATGAGACCGAGACTGGTGTTGCCGCCGATGACGATGCGGTCCGGCGACAGGTCGTAGACCGGCGCGAGCAGCGCACGCAGCTCGGGCAGGCCCTGCAGCTCGCCATAGTTGCGACAATCGATGGTGCCGGACATGAAGTCGCCCGGGCCGGGCATTGCCAGCAGCTCATTGCACAGATCGAGCTGCGCCGACGAGGGCTTGCCGCGAGTCAGGTTCAGCTTGAGGCCGCGGGCGGCGAAGGCCTGGTAGCGCTCGCGGATCCGTTGGTGGAAGGCGCGCAGGTCGTCTGCGCGCAGCGTCGTGAGCTGGGGCATGGAAATCCTGGGAAGTCGCGGGGAAACGGCGGCAAGATGATAGCGGATCGCAGCTCGAGGGCACTGAAGTGAATGATTCGACACGCAACAGGCCGCTCGGCGGCCTCTTTCTGATTCTCTGCGGAGCTTTCGCTGCAATGACGGCGTGCACCGCAGAGCGGCCCGCGGTCATCCCGCCCCCGGCGGTGGACAACCCGAAAGCAGCCGGCACGCCCCAAACCGCGGTGCTCGCCGGCGGATGCTTCTGGGGAGTCCAGGCAGTGTTCCAGCACCTGAACGGCGTTCGGTCGGCAGTCTCCGGTTATGCCGGCGGCGAGCGCGCGACGGCGGAATACGAAACGGTGAGCAGCGGCACGACGGGTCACGCCGAGTCCGTGCAGATCACGTTCGACCCGAGCATCGTGTCCTACGGCGAGATCCTGCGGGTGTTCTTCTCCGTGGCGCACGACCCCACGCAACTCAACCGGCAGGGGCCGGACCGCGGCACTCAATATCGCTCGGCGATTTTCTACGCCGACGAGCAGCAGAAAGAGATCGCGACCGCGTACATCGCGCAGCTCGGTCAAACTGGACAATTCCGCCTGCCGATCGTGACGCGCGTCGATCCGCTGCAGGGCTTCTATGCCGCAGAGGACTATCACCAGGATTTCCTGCAGAAGCACCCGACCGATCCGTACATCGTGTTCAACGACCAGCCGAAGGTGCGCGCCTTCCAGCGGCTGCTGCCCGCGCTGTATCGGGACCAAGCCGTGACCACTCCACTGGTGACCACTACACTCGTGCAATGAACGTCCTCATCGTCGGCGCCGGCGCAGTCGGTGCTCTGTTCGGATCGGCGCTCGCACGCCAGGGCGCGCGAGTGGCCGTGGTCTGTCGCTCCGACTACGACGCTGTCAGCCGCGACGGCTATGACATCCACAGCCCTGTGTTCGGCGACCATCGCTTCCGGCCGGACCGCGTCTATCGCGAAGTCGCCGAGTGCCGCGAGCCGCCCGACTACCTGCTACTGACCTCCAAGGTGCTCGAGAGTGTGGACCGCGCCGCGCTGATCCGGCCGGCGGTCGGACCGCGCACCGCCATCGTGCTGATCCAGAACGGCGTCGACATCGAGGCGCCGATCGCCGCAGCGTTCCCCGACAACGAGCTGCTCAGCAGCCTGGCATTCGTCGCTGTCGGACGCAGCGCGCCGGGACGGGTCGATCACCTGTCGCTCGGCTCGTTGATCCTCGGCCGCTATCCGTCCGGGGTGACGCCTGCAGCCCAGGCGCTCGCGGCGGCATTCGAAGCGGGCAAGGTCCCCTGCAAGCTGACCGAGAACGTCGTCGGCGCGCGCTGGCAAAAGGCCGTCTGGAACGCGGTCTTCAACCCGATCTCGATCCTGGGTGGCGTCCTCGACACGGACGCCATGCTGCGAACGGATGCGGAAATCGCGTTCGCGCGCAGCGCGATGCAGGAGGTCTGCGACGTAGCCCAGGCGGCGGGCCATCCGCAAAGCCCGAGTCTGATCGAGCAGATGCTTGCGACCACGAAGGCCATGCCGGCCTACAAGACCAGCATGGCGCTGGACTACGAGAACGGCCGGCCGATGGAGATCGAAGCGATCCTGGGCAACACCGTGCGCGCCGGACGCAAGGTCGGCGTGCCGACGCCCAACCTGGACGCGATCTACGCGCTGGCGAAGATGGTCGCCGGGAAAGGGCAGGCTTCAGCCTGACGCCTTTTTCTTCGCCAGCGCTTTGGGCGGCTGGCGCACCGTATGCAGCACGTTGTCCGCGACCCGCGACATCCAGCCGCCGGAGTACAGCATCATTTTCAGCACGTGCAGCAGCACCTGCCCCGGCCCTTCGACCGCCAGGCGGCAGTCCTCTTCGATCTTGCAATTTTGCATCTCGAACAGGCCGTTGCCCTCGATGATCAGGCTGGCATCCTTGAAATGACACTCGACGAACGATTTGCCGTCCAGCACCACGCGCTGGCCGGTGAAGGTTTTGCCGCGAACTGTTTTCATCTGCTACTCACTGCAGCGTCAGGCGCTGGAGCCGGCGCGAACACCGGCTCCAGGCCACGCCGACTTACTTCCCCTTGCGCGCCTTTCTCGACGCCTTCTTCCTGCCCCCGCCCTTCTTCTTCGCCCCCTTGCGCCCGCCCTTCTTGGCCGCCTTGCGAGCCGGGCGCTTCGCGCCCTTCGCTGCGGCTTTCTTCTTCGCTGTTTTCTTCTTCGCTGCTTTTTTCTTCTTCGCTGCTTTCTTCTTGGCAGGCGCCTTCTTGGCGGGAGCCTTCTTGGCGGGAGCCTTCTTGGCAGCAGCCTTTTTCGGGGCCGCCGGCTTCGCAGGCTCCGCTGCAGGCGCAGCCGGTGTCTGAGCGGCCGGTGCGG
>JBIOUH010000105.1:0-12551 GCA_044866955.1 Steroidobacteraceae bacterium | reverse complement strand
GGTCGGTGAGGTTGCCGGCCATCTGGTTCACCGAGTCGGTGAGGTCCTTCCAGGTGCCGGACACGCCCTTGACGTTCGCCTGGCCGCCGAGCTTGCCCTCCGTGCCGACTTCGCGTGCGACGCGCGTGACCTCGGAGGCGAACGATGAGAGCTGGTCGACCATCGTATTGACGACGCCGCTGATGCGCAGGTACTCGCCGCGCACCGGCCGCCCGTCCACTTCGGGATTCATCGACTGCGACAGATTGCCGCGCGCGACCGCGCCTATGACGCGCGCCACTTCCGAGACCGGGTGCGACATGTCGCCGACGAGCCGGTTGATAGAATCCACGCACTGCGCCCACGAGCCGGTCGCGCCGTGCACGTGCGCCCGCTCGGCGATCATGCCCTCGCGTCCGACCATGACGCTGACGCGCTCGAAATCGCGGGTCATGGCGTCGCCGAGCTCGACGACCTCGTTGAAAGCGTCGGCGATCTCGCCGTCGAGGCCGCTCAGGTCCGACGGCAGGCGCACTGAAAAATCTCCACGGCGCAGCAGGCGCAGGGCACGCAATATCTCGCGGCGCTCCAATGCGGCTGCCGCGCTACGTGCGCCATCGCTGGCCACGGCAGTCTCCATCGCTGCGCTCCCCATGCTTCCCATCCCCCGAAAGTCGCGATAGTCCTCGCTCACGCCGCCGTCATCCGCTCCAGCGCCGCTTGCAAGGCCGTTGCCACGTCGCTCTCCGTATAAGGTTTGCTCAGGAAACCGACCGGCTGCGCGTCGTAGAGGCGCGGACCGACGTCGTCGAACGAAATGCCGCTCATCAGGAGGGCGGGGATGCCGTAGCGGCTGCGCAGCGCGATTGCCGCGTCGATGCCGTCGCCGCCGTCGCCCGCCAGGCCAATGTCGACTATCGCCAGGTCGCTGGGTGTGCCGGCTGCGATGGCCAGCGCAGTACGCAGCGAGGGCGCAACGCCGGAGACGCTGTGGCCGAGATCCTGCAGCACGCCCTGCAAAAACAGGCTCACCAGCGATTCGTCCTCGACGATCAGGACGCGCAGGCCCGAAGAGCGGGTCGCAATGGCGGTCGGCTCGACTGTCATGTCTGTCATGTCAGTGTGCGATGCCCGGTGTTCATCGCTCCCTCCCCCGGCGCCCCGATTCCACGCCGCTAGTCTTCGGCGTAACGGGCTCAATGCTCGGCACGGAGAGAAGGTTCCGGGCGGATCCACCGCGCCTGCAGTACACTCGCCGCATTTTCAGACATTCGGGCCCCGGCTGGACCCCGGTAACTAAGAAATGAGCCCCAACGAGCCGACCGCTGCGATCCTGGTGGTCGAAGACGAGCTGCTGGTGCGCATGTTCGCAGTCGATGCGCTCGAAGACGCCGGTTTCCGTGTGCTCCAGGCCGGGACGGCCGCAGAAGCTTTGCAGGCGCTGCAGGGGTCTCCCGACGTGCGGGCGGCGCTCGTCGACATCGGACTGCCGGATCGGCCGGGCGATCAGCTGGCGGATGACATTCACGCGCTGCGCGCCGATCTGCCGATCGTCATTGCCAGCGGCCGCAGTGGCCGGGAGCTGCGTGATCGCTTCGTAGGCAATCAGCGCGTGACGGTCCTGGTCAAGCCTTACACTGCCTCGCTGCTGCTCGACGCACTCGCCGCCGTCGGCGTCACGCCGGGCTGAAGCAGCCCGTCAGCGGCTGCGGCTCCAGTCGTCGGGTGGATTCTCGCGTTTGACCTGGCCGGGATCCTTCGCTTCGCCCTTGCGAGGGCCCCGCTCGAACCAGCGCTTGCGAAAGACGATGAACGTCAGGACCAGTGCCAGCGCGATGAAGATCAGTCCCCCCACGAGAAATTGACCGTAGAAGTCGCTCATGGAGAACGAACGGCCGAGCCCGGCGCGGGGTTCACTTCTTTTTCAGGCGCCAGATTGAATTCTCCACGTCGGAGCTGACGTAGAGCGTGCCGTCGCCGCCGACTGCGACACCGGCCAGCGTGATGGGCACGTTCGGCAGGCCGACCGGCAGGCCGCGAGCGATGACGCGCAGTGCGCCGCTCTTCGGCTCGATGCGCACGAGCTGTCCCTTGCCAGTTTCGACGATGAGCAGAGCGGTCCCGTCCATTGCGATCCCCTGCGGCCGATCGAGACCTTTGGCGATCAAGCGTCTGGCGCCGGTGTTCACATCGATCAACGACACCTGCCCGGCAACCATCTCGCTTACGTACACGGCATCGTCGCTGGCGATGGCGAGTCCGAGCGGCGCCGCCAGATCGCCGATGATCTGCGCGCGCTGCTCGCCCGTGCCGTTGCCGGTGATCTTGCTCAGCTTGCCCCGGGTGGTCTCGGCGATGATCAGCGCGCCCGAAGGCATTTCGATGGCGTTGCCCGCGTGCGTCTCGGTCCAGCTTTGCAGGAGTCGCATCGTGCTGCGCTCGTAGCGCTGCACCGGGCCTTCGTTGTTCGTGACGATCACATGGCGCTGGTTCGCAGCGATCGCGACCGGATAACCGATCGGTGTATCGGCTGCATGCGAGCGCGCGACGTCGGTGACTTTTCCGGCTGCATCGACGGTGCGCAGTGCAAATACATCTGCGACGTAGAGCGTGTCGCGCCCGCCGTCGGCAACTGCGGCGATGCCGAGCGGAATCGCCAGCGAGCCCTTGACCACCTGCCGGACTGCGCCGGTGCGCACGTCGACTTCCTGGATGCCGTTGTCGGCCATGTTCGAGACGAACAGGCGGTCGTGCGAGTCGAGCGCGAGATTGTCGAGCGAAGTCGCCAGCTTCGCGAGCACGTGCTTGGCTCCGCTGCGAATATCGACACGAACGACTTCGCCTCGCGCCGTGTCCAGCACGTACAGGTTCCACTTCGAATCGAAATTCGCTGCAGCCGGCGTGTCGAAGCCGTCGGCAACGACTTCGAGTGCGCCGGTGTCCGGATCGATACGCACGACCTGGTGCTTGAACCACAGCGGGCCGTACAACATACCGTCGGGTCCGATGTCGAAGCCGTTGAAGCCGCCGAGGTCCTTGAGGATGAGACGCGGCGGCCGCGCGCCGGCCGGATCGATTTCCCACAGCGCATCGCCGCCGAACACCTGCGCCACGAACAGCCGGCCGTCCTTGCGCACGTTGATCGAGTTGACGCTGACGAGATCGGCGAGCTTGCGCACCGGTCCGTCGCCCTTGCGCGCCCGCACGACACCGTGCTGGATCGAGGTCCACACGACAGTGCCGTCAGCGAGGAACACCAGGTCGTCGGCCATGCCTTCGGGCGCGCCGACGAAAGTCGTAACGCTGCCGTTGGCGGTGTCGACGGAGTAGATGCTGTGACCGACGACGCTGCCTGCGTAGAGCCGGTCCTGCGCATCGAACGCGAGGCCGTGAATACCGTGAAACGCGGAAGCCGGCACCAGGCGATCGAGCTGGTAGCGCTCGCTCGTCGGCTGCGCGCCGGCGGCCTGCCACGAGAAGACCGCGAACGCCGCGAACCACGGACTCAGTCGGCGAGCCATGCGCATGGGATCCCCCGAATGGTGTCGTCTACTCTCCGCGCGTGCGCTTCGCCCGCATCCAGATGATCACGATGACGATGGCGACGACCAGGAGCAGCAGGGCTATGCGCATCGGATCATTCCTGTAGGGGCACTTTGAAGCGTTCGGTCAGCAAGGCCAGGTCCTCGGGCGTGTCGAGGTCGACGGCGGCGTTCGACATCGGCACCCGGATCAGCCGGTAGCTATTGCGCTCGAGCACCGAGCGCGCACCCTGATCGCCGCGCAGCTCGGCCAGCTCGGGAAAGCACAGGCGCGGAAAGATCGCCGGCACGCCGACCCGCTGCGCGTAGACGCTTGCGGCAATCAGGCTCTGCTCGCCCTTCCACGCCGCGGCCAGGCGCTTGAGATCGTCCGCGTTCACGCCGACCTGGTCGCCCAGCAGCACCAGCACGGCGTCGCAGCCGGGCGGAAGCGAGGCGACCCCGAAGCGCAGCGACGCGCTCAGACCTTCTTCCCAGAAGCGGTTCACGATCACCGAGGCCGGCGAATGCGCCAGCAAGTGCGTCATCTCGCGTGCCTGCGCGCCGACCACAACGGTGACTGCATTGCCGGCCAATGCGACGGCATTGGACACGACGATGTGCAACGCCGGACGGCCGCCCAGCTTCACCAGCTGCTTCGGCTGCCCCAGGCGGGTGGAAGCGCCTGCTGCCAGTACGAGGACGTGCAAGGACATGGATGTATGGAAGCGGGTAGCGGTTGGCGGTCAGTGCAGAGGGTGGTTAATTCGACTTCGAAACCGGTAGATAGCGATGTCGGGGGTTTCGATTTCTGTCGCAACCCCAATACTATAGTGCCCGCGCCCTTCGGGCTGCGTGTCGCTAACCGCTAACCGCCAACCGCTAACCGCTTCTCTCCCATGATCCGCCCCGTCCTCAAAATGGGTGACCCTTTGCTGTTGCAGGTCGCCCGGCCCGTGCAGCGGTTCGACACCGTCGAGCTGGCAGCGCTGCTCAACGACATGCACGACACCATGGAAGCGGAGAACGGCGCCGGCCTGGCCGCGCCGCAGATCGGCGTCTCGCAGCAAGTGGTCATTTTCGGGGTCAAGCGCAATCCCCGGTATCCCGAGGCCGAGGAAGTGCCGTACACCGTGCTGATCAACCCGCAGCTGGAAGCGGTGACGGAGGAAATCGAGGAAGGCTGGGAAGGTTGCCTGTCAGTACCCGGCATGCGAGGCCTCGTGCCGCGCTACACGCAGCTGCGCTATCGCGGCTTCGACCAGTTCGGCAAGGCGATCGACCGCACCGTGAGCGGTTTCCACGCGCGCGTCGTGCAGCACGAGGTCGATCATCTGAACGGCATCCTGTATCCGATGCGCATCCGCGATCTGCGGAACTTCGGCTTCAACGAGACGCTGTTCCCGGGTCAGGACCTGCAGGACGACTAATGAAGAGAGAGTCTGTCATGGCTGCCGTACCTCAAGCCTCGATTTCGTTGCGCGACATGTCGCTGTTTCGCGAGCAGGCGTTCCTCGCCGGCCGCTGGGAAAACGCCGCCAACGGCCAGGTGAAACAGGTCTTCAATCCCGCGACCGGTCACGTGCTCGGCACCGTGCCCAATATGGGCGCCGCCGAAACCCGGCGCGCCATCGAAGCCGCGGACAAGGCGCTGCCCGACTGGCGAGCGCGCACTGCCAAGGAGCGCGCACAGATCCTGCGCAAGTGGTTCGACCTGATGATGGCGAACCAGGAAGACCTCGCCGTGCTGATGACGATCGAGCAGGGCAAGCCGCTGTTCGAGAGCCGCGGCGAGATCGCCTACTCGGCCGCATTCATCGAATGGTTCGGCGAGGAAGGCAAGCGCGCCTACGGCGACGTCATTCCTGCGCACGGCCGCGACAAGCGCATCGTCGTGCTGAAGCAGCCTATCGGCGTCACTGCCGCGATCACGCCGTGGAATTTTCCGTCCGCGATGATCGCTCGCAAAGTCGCGCCGGCGCTCGCCGCGGGCTGCACGATGGTCATCAAGCCTTCGGAGCTGACGCCATACTCCGCGCTGGCGATGTGCGTACTGGCGGAGCGCGCCGGCGTGCCGGCGGGTGCGGTCTCAGTGATCACCGGCGATTCGAAGCCGATCGGCGGCGAGCTCACGAGCAACCCGATCGTCCGCAAGCTCAGCTTCACCGGCTCGACAACGGTCGGCAAGCTGCTGATGGCGCAGTGCTCGACGACGGTGAAGAAGCTTTCGCTCGAGCTCGGCGGCAACGCGCCGTTCATCGTGTTCGACGATGCGGACCTGGAAACCGCCGTCGCCGGCGCAGTCGCATCGAAGTATCGCAACGCCGGTCAGACCTGCGTGTGCGCGAATCGCATCTTCGTGCAGTCCGGCATCTACGACCGCTTCGCGCAGCGGCTCGCGGAAGTCGCAAGCAGCCTGAAGATTGGCAACGGCCTCGATAAAGACACGAAGATCGGGCCGCTGATCGAAGAGAAGGCAGTCGTCAAAGTCGAAGAGCACGTGCGCGATGCGCTCGCGAAGGGCGCGAAGCTCATCACTGGCGGCAAACGCGGCGATGGCGCGGGACACTTCTACGTACCGACTGTGCTCACCGGCGTTCGCTCCGACATGCTCGCGATGCACGAGGAAACGTTCGGGCCGGTCGCGCCGCTGATGAAGTTCGACACCGAAGAGGAAGTCATCCGCCTCGCGAACGCCACCGAATTCGGGCTCGCGAGCTATTTCTACAGCCGCGACGTCGGCCGCGTGTGGCGTGTCGCCGAAGCGCTGGAAAGCGGCATCGTCGGCATCAACGAAGGCATCATCTCGACCGAAGTCGCGCCGTTCGGCGGCGTGAAGGAAAGCGGCATCGGCCGCGAAGGCTCGAAGTACGGCCTCGACGAGTACCTCGAGATCAAATATCTCTGCTACGGCGGCGTATGAAAGCGACGGTCCGGTGGGTGCAGGACGCGATGTTCCTCGGCGAATCCGGCTCGGGACACGCGATGGTGATGGACGGCGCGCCCGATTCGGGCGGCCGCAACCTCGGTGTGCGGCCGATGGAGATGCTGCTGCTCGGCCTCGGCGGCTGCACGGCGTTCGACGTCGTGATGATCCTGAAGCGCGGGCGCGAGCCGGTGACGGGCTGCGTCGTCGACATGGACGCGGATCGCGCCGAGAGCGAGCCGAAAGTGTTCACGCGCATCGCGATGTAGTATCGCGTCAGCGGCCGCGGGCTCGATCCGAAGAAGGTCGAGCGCGCAGTGAATCTGTCTGCGGAGAAGTACTGCTCCGCCACCGCAATCATCGCGAAGACCGCGCAGATCTCGCACGAAATCGAAATCATCGACGTTACCCAAACAGGAGCGACAGCATGAAACGCAGCGCATCGGCAGTCTGGAGCGGCGGCCTGAAAGACGGGCGCGGCACGATCTCGACGCAGAGCGGCGTGCTCGCGGACACGCAGTATTCGTTCAGCACGCGCTTCGAGGAAGGTAAGGGCACGAATCCCGAAGAGCTGATCGCCGCCGCGCACGCGGGCTGCTTCACGATGGCCCTGTCGGCCCAGCTCGACAGCGCTGGCAAGAAAGCTGAGAGCATCCAGACCGAAGCGGTCGTGACGCTGGACAAGACCGACGCCGGCTTCACGATCACGGCCGTGCATCTGAAAGTGCGTGCCAAGGTGCCGGGCGCCGCGCCGCCGGATTTTCAGACCGCGGCGGAGACTGCCAAGAAGAACTGTCCGGTTTCGCGCGTGCTGAACGCGCAGATCACGATGGAAGCGAAGCTGGAAGGCTGGACTTGAGGTCGGGCTGAGCCCGACCTGCAGGAAACACATCTGCGCTTCCGCTTCGCTCGCACGCTCACGCTCGCCAGTGCAGTTGTCGCTGCGCTGGTGATCGTCGGTCTTGTAGTCGCCACGCGCCAACCGACTTATCTGCCGCCGCCGGGGGACCAGATCGACATCCTGCTGGAGCTCGCGGGCGTGTTCCCGGACAAGTACGGGATCATGTGGCGCGAGCACGGGGTCCTGCGCTCCACGGATCCGGTATCGATGCAGGACCCCTCGCTGCTGCGCGATGCGCAGTTCATGCACAACCTCACGACAGGTGCAGGCAACGACGGCGACCTCTACGTCGAAGTCGCTTATCGGTTCTACGCGACCGACCACAAGCTCGACACTGCTTCGGGGAAGAGCCTGCTGCCCGGCCCGCTCGCGGCCGAGCAGGGCGAGATGATTTGTACCTGCGGGTCGATCGGTTCGAGCGGTACCGATTGCACCGGTTTGCTCGCGTTCGGCAACTACGAGTTTTCGCTCGAGGTCGCCTACAACCGCGAGCAGTGCTCGAACGGGATCAATCCGAAGATCGAGGAAGAATTCCGCCACTCGATGCAGACGGCGGATCGATTGATCGCGCTGTATCTGAAACCGCTACGTCGAAAGGCGGGCTGGCTCTGAGCGGCCGCGGGCCCATAGATAACTGCCCCACGTCAGCGCACCGCCGACCGTCATGATTGCTGCGATCGTGCTGACCCTGCCGTCATTGAACGTAGCGACGGCGAATCCGCTCAGCATCGCCAGTGCGGACTGCAGTGCTCCCATCAGCGCCGACGCTGCGCCCGCCTCCTTGCCATGCGGCGCCAGGGCGAGCGCTGCAACGTTTGGCGTCACGCGTCCGACAGCAACGAAGAACGACAACTGCAGCGCCACGACGCTCCACAGCGGCACCGGCCATAGATATGTGAGCAGGAAGAGCGCACTGCCGAGCAGCAGCGGCAACCACACGTAGCGAGCAAGCACTTCGCGCGGCCCAAGCGTGCGCAGCGCAACCATGTTGAGCCGGCTCGCGGTCATGAACGCGAAGCCGTTCAGGCCGATGAGCGCGCCGAACTGCTGCGCCGAAAGCTCGTAGCGCTGCGTGAGCACCGTCGGTGCACCGGTCACGTAAGTAAACAGCGCGCCCATGCCGAAGCCACCCACGAGGGAATAGCCGACGAGCGTGCGGTCCGAGCCGAGACGCAGATACGTGCGCATCACGCTCGCGATGTTCAACGAGGCGATGGCCGACTCGGGTCGCGACTCACGCAACGCGAAGTGCGTCGCTGCGAGCAGCATCAGTCCGAGTGCCGCCTGGAACACGAATGTCGCGCGCCAGCCGAAATGCGTCACGACCACGCCACCTGCGGCGGGTGCGATCACAGGACCGAGCGCCACGATCATCATCAACAACGAGAACGCTCGCGCTGCTTCGTGCGGCTCGCAACGATCGCGCACGATGGCTCGTCCGATGACGAAACCCGCGGACCCTCCAAGCGCTTGCACGACGCGCAGCAACGTGAGTGCCGGCAGGCTCGGCGCAAGCGCACAGCCGGCCGCGCCCAGCGCATACAGTGCGAAACCAAAATACAGCGGCGGCTTGCGGCCGAAGCGATCGCTGATCGGCCCGTAGAACAGCTGGCTGACGGCGAGGCCGACCAGGTACGCGGCCATGGTGGTCTCGACGCCGCGCACGCCGAACTCGCGCTCGATCGCGGGGAAGCCCGGCAGATACATGTCGATCGAGACCGGGCCGACGGCGGCCATGGCCGCCACCAGCAGCAGCCAGCGGGGAACGCCGGGTTTAATAGACCACCACGCTCCGGATCGACTCGCCCGAGTGCATCAGGTCGAACGCCTTGTTGATGTCGTTCAACGGCATGGTGTGCGTGATCAGGTCGTCGATGTTGATCTTGCCCTGCATGTACCAGTCGACGATCTTCGGCACGTCGGTGCGCCCGCGCGCGCCGCCGAACGCCGTGCCCTTCCACACGCGACCCGTCACCAGCTGGAACGGACGCGTCTTGATCTCCTGGCCCGCGCCCGCGACGCCGATGATCACGGACACGCCCCAGCCCCGATGACAGCACTCGAGCGCCTGGCGCATCAGATCGACGTGCCCGACGCACTCGAAGCTGTAGTCAGCGCCGCCGTCGGTCAGCGCGACCAGGTGCTGCACCAGATCGCCGCCGACTTCCTTCGGATTGACGAAGTCGGTCAGGCCGAACTTCTCGGCGAGCGCCTTGCGCTTCGGGTTCAGATCGACACCGATGATGCGGTTCGCGCCGGCCAGCCGTGCACCCTGCACCACGTTCAGGCCGATGCCGCCGAGGCCGAACACGACCACGTTCGCGCCCGGCTCGACCTTCGCCGTGTTGATGACCGCGCCGATGCCCGTCGTGACGCCGCAGCCGATGTAGCAGACCTTGTCGAACGGCGCGTCCTCGCGAATCTTCGCCAGCGCGATCTCGGGCAGCACCGTGTGATTCGAGAACGTCGAGCAGCCCATGTAGTGATGAACCTTGTCCTTGCCGATCGAGAAGCGGCTGGTGCCATCCGGCATCACGCCCTTGCCCTGCGTCGCGCGGATCGCCGTGCACAGATTGGTCTTGCGCGACAGGCACGACTTGCACTGCCGGCACTCCGGCGTGTACAGCGGAATGACGTGATCGCCGGGCTTCAGCGTCGTCACGCCACGGCCGACTTCGACCACCACCCCCGCGCCTTCGTGACCGAAGATCACCGGGAACAGGCCTTCGGGATCCGCGCCGGAGCGCGTGAACTCATCCGTATGGCAGATGCCGGTCGCTTTGAGCTCGACGAGCACCTCGCCGTCTTTCGGACCCTCCAGATCCACGGTCACGACTTCGAGCGGTTTGCCTGCAGCCCAGGCGATGGCGGCGCGGGTTTTCATTGGTTTGGCCTCGAGAGGGGAGTGCGCATTCTGCGCTCATCACCAGCGCGTCCGCCACTGCAGGATTGCGCCGTCAGGCGTTGCCGCCACCGTGAGTGAAGTGCTTCCCGGGTCGAGTCCGAGGAAGGCATCGTTGACGAACGAAGCCATGAAGTTGCCCAGGGCCATGCCGACCAGCGTGTCGGCGGGAAAGTGCCAGCCGGCTTCGATGCGGGACCAGGAGGTGCCGATGGTCAGTGCATATAAGCCGACGTCGAGCGTGCGCCGTGCGCCGGCCGGCATGTCGATCGAGCGCAGGTTGCGGGAAGCGAGCCGGGTATGCACGGCGGAAGAGGAGGTGTGGCCCGACGGGAAGCTCTCGTCATCCTCGCCGTTCGGCCGCGTGCGGCCGACGTTCGTCTTGAGCGAGCGCGTAATCGCGACAGTCGCACCGACGGCGGCCACGTCGACGAGCGTGCCCCGCGCCTTGTTCGCGACCCATTCGCCGAATTCATCGCCGCCCGGCGTCGCGACGATCGTCGCGTAGTGCGCGAGGACGGAAGCTGTGCGCAGATCGTCGCTCCAATTCTCGGCGTTCCGTTGCGAGCCGAAGATCGGCGTGTGCTCGCGCGCCCAATCGGCAGTGCGCTGATCGAGATCGTCGATCTGCAGCACCGCAGCGCCGGCGAGTGGCGCCCAGACCCACGGATCGCGGGCGGCATCGACCGCAGCGGTGCGCACTCGCTCCCAGCCCGGCCGCCACGTCGCATCCTCGCCCCAGCCGCGCCCGGAGGGCAGCGTTCCGCAGCCCGCGAGCACCAGCGAGACCAGGATGAGGAATGTCCTATTCGTGGCGAAGCGCCTCGATCGGGTCGAGCTGCGCGGCGCGGCGAGCGGGGAAGAACCCGAACACGATGCCGACAGCGGCAGAGAATGCGAACGACAGGATCACGATTCCTGGATTGAACACGAACGGCACCTTGAATGCACCGGTCGCGAGCAGCGCGGCGCTCAGGCCCAGCGCGATGCCTATGATGCCGCCGAATGCCGCGAGCGTGACTGCCTCGACGAGAAACTGCAGTAAGACGTCGCGTGCCATTGCACCGACGGCGAGCCGCGTGCCGATCTCGCGCGTCCGCTCGGTCACGGAGACGAGCATGATGTTCATGATGCCGACGCCGCCGACGAGCAGGCTCACCGCAGCAACCGCGCCGAGCAGCGCCGTCAGGACGCGCGAGGAATTCGTGAACGTGCTGGTGATCTCCTTGAGGTCGCGCACGTTGAAGTCGTCTTCGGCACCGTTGCGGATCTTGCGTCGCTCGCGCAGCAGCGCCTCCAGGTCGGACTGCACCTTCTCGGTCGAGACGCCGTCGCGAGCCGAGACCATGATCTGGTTGACGTCAGAGTTGCCCGCGATACGCCGCTGCAGCATGCGCAGGGGCACGACGATGATGTCATCCTGGTTCTGGCCGAAGCCCGATTGACCTTTCGGCGACAGCAGGCCGATCACCTGGCACGACAGCTTGCCGAGACGGATCGAGACGCCGATCGGATCCTGATCGCCCATCAGCTCCGTCTTCACGGTGTCGCCGAGCAAGCAGACCGACGCGCCGGCGCGCAATTCGCTCTCGGAAAAGTTGCGGCCGGAAGTGAGCGGCCAGTCGCGCACGTCCAGGTACTTGTCGCTCGAGCCGGTGACCTGTGTCGACCAGTTGGAATTGCCGTAGATCGCCTGCGTCGACGAGCTCGAGGTCGGCGCGACTGCGCGCACGCCGGCGACGTCATTCTCGATCGCTGTCACGTCGTCCATCGTGAAGGGCGGAGAGGCGGAGCGCGAGCCGCCGCCGCCGAAGCCCTGGCCACGGAAGACCTGCAACAGATTCGTGCCGAGCTTCTGGATGTCCGCCTGCACTTGCGCCGTCGCGCCCTGACCGATCGTCACCATCGTGATCACCGCCGCGACACCGATGACGATGCCGAGGATCGTGAGGGACGAGCGCAGCACGTTGCGGCGAATCTCCCGCAGCGCCAGCAGCAGTGCGTTCAGGAACATCAGAGACCTCGCACCGGAGTATTCGCTTCGTCGCTCTCGATCGCGCCGTCGCGGAACCGCACGATGCGGCGGGTCCACCCGGCGATGTCCGGCTCGTGCGTCACCATGACGATGGTAATGCCGCGCTGCTCGTTGAGGCCGGCGAGCAATTTCATGATCTCGTTGCTGGTCGCCGTGTCGAGGTTGCCGGTCGGCTCGTCAGCAAACAGCACCTGCGGCTGCGCGACGATGGCGCGCGCGATAGCGACGCGCTGCTGCTGACCGCCCGACAACTGACTCGGTACGTGCGACTCGCGGCCGTGGAGGCC
>JBIOUH010000104.1:0-15730 GCA_044866955.1 Steroidobacteraceae bacterium | reverse complement strand
GCCAGGCCGCTCAGCATGAAGAACAGCCAGAACACCGGCGCCGTGAATTCGACCATGGCCGCGAAGCCATCCTTTTCGAGCGCGCCGAAGACGATCAGCGCCAGCGCGATGCCGGCCTGCACGATGAAACCCATCGCCGGCGTGCTGCGTAGTCCCTGCCACTGTCCCATGAAGCTGAGCGCCGACCAGTCGTGCGCCACCGAGTAGTTGGTGCGAGCGCCGGCGATCATCGTCGAATTCATCGAAGTGAGCGACGACACTGCCACGAGCAGGCCGACCAATTGCGCGCCCACCGGCCCGCCAGCGCGCTCGGCAACGTCGACGCCGACCGCGTGACTGGACTTCAGCGCCTCGAAGCCGAGGCCATACAGCACGCCGCACACGAACAACAGATACACCGCCGTGATGATGGCGATGGAGAGCAGGAGAGTCCGCAGCACGGCTCGCGGTCCGCCGCGCACTTCTGCGGAAACGTAGGCGGCTTCGTTCCAGCCGCCGTAGGTGAGCAGCACGAACACCATCGCGAGTCCGAACGCCGAGCTGCTCGTCGCCGGTGCGGTCTCCGCAATCATTGGGGCAGACGTGTCGCCGCCGAGCGTCAGCGCCGCGACGGCTACTGCGATTACGCCGCCGATCTCGACGATCGCGAAGGCGTTCTGCATGCGCGACGAGCCTTTGAGTCCGACGAGATTGACAGCGGTCAGCAGCAGCACGGCGCCGGCTGCGTAGAGGGCGGAGGAGTGCTCGCCGAGCGGAAACAGGCGGCTCAGGTAATCGCCCAGGATGAAGCCGAGCAGCGCGATCGAGCCGGTGCAGATCACCGTGCTGCGCGCCCACGCGAACAGGAAGCTCACGCTCTTGCCGTACGCCCGCGTGAGAAACGTATAGTCACCCCCCGCGCTGGGATAAGTGGTCGCGAGCTCTGCATAGGTGAGCGCGCCGATGAACGACAACGCGCCGCCGAGCACCCACGCGATCAGCATCGGGACGGGCGAGCCGGCGATGCCGGCGACCAGCACCGGCGTTTCGAAGATGCCCGCACCGATCACGATGCCGACCGTGATCATCGTGGCGTCGAAAATACTGAGCGTCGGCGTCGGTGCGTCGTGATCTGCCCCCACCCCAACCCTTCCCCGCGTCGCCGGGGAGGGGAGGGAGGGGGCGGTTGGCGCTGTGCTCATTGCGCGCGCGTGCCGATGTAGCGCGAAGTCTTGCCGCCGCGCGTAACCTTCGCGTCGATGCGATCGCCTTCGACCTGGCCGGAGACCTTGGTCGGCGCGCCGCTCTGGAAGAACGTCAGCTCGAGCTGTGGGCCGTGCATGCGCGCATCCGAGACCAGGGGCTCGCTCTCGCCGCGTCCGCTGAGGTGCTGGAATTCCTGCTTGAGCTGCATGGCGAAGCGGCCATTGCCGTCGGCCTCGCGGAACGACCAGTTGCCCTCGACCTGCGCGGGCACGATCCACAGATACGCGCTGCCGTCCTCCGTCATCGACCGCTCGTCCGGCTCCCAGTCGCCCATCAGGAAGGAGTGCGAGACCACGCGCGTACCGGGCTTCATCTTCAGGATCGTCGGCCGCAACCGTACGTTCAGCTCGGGCAGCAGGTACAACGTCACGACCGTGGCGGAGCTGAAGTCGGTCTCGAAAATATCGCCATGGATGATCTGCACGCGCTCGCCAAGGCGATCGGCCTGCACGTAACACTGAGCGAGACGCGCCAGCTGCGGATCGTACTCGACGCCGACTGCGCGGGCGCCGAAGTCGCGGGCTGCGGCAATTGCGATCTTGCCGTCGCCCGCGCCGAGGTCGTACACGCGGTCAGAGGCCGTGACCTCAGCCATCTTCAGCATGCGCGCGACGAGGCCGTCGTTGGTCGGTACCCAGATCACGTCCTTGCCGGGCTGACCCGTCTGCGGCTGGTACTCGCGTTCGCATTCTTCGCGACTAGCGCCGGCCGCGGGAAAGGTGCAAGCGAGCAGTAACGCCAGAACGCACCATGATGGCTGTGACATGAGCAGCCTCCTGCCTCACCGACGGGGTGCCTACCACAACGTGCGTTGCGCTGGGAAAGTTCAAGGGGTTGGCGGAGAATGCCGGCGACTGAGCTGTCCAAGATGCCGTGGGCGGCCTGCTGCCGAGGGAACCGGGGCCGCAAGCGGAACATTCACGGCGGTTGCCTCGTGGAACGTCCGGCACCCTTTCGCCGGGCACTGGATTTGCTCCGATGCTGGACCGATCGCGATCGCAGGACTCGTCGCTCCATGACCACGAGCGACAGCAGCTGCTGAGGCGCACGCTGCGTGACTGGGATGGCGACGATTCCGGTCGCCGCCGCATCCTGCTGCTGACCTCGGGGCTCGGGCTCGGGCACGTGCGCGCAGCCCAGGCAATCGAAGCCGCGCTCGACGACTCCGTGACCGTGCACACGCTCGATCTGTGGTCGCTGATGCATGCCGGCGTCGCGCAGGCCGTGCACGCGGTCTATCTCCGGCTCGTCCAGAACTATCCGCAGTTATACGAGCGGCTCTACACGCTCGACGAGCACACCTGGCGCCAGATCCTCGAGAGCGAGTCGGGCCCGCCGCCCGCGGTACTGGAAGTGCTGGAGCTGATCTCGCAGATTGCCGCCGACGTCGGCGTGCGTTCGCCGCGTCCCGGCAACAAGTATGCGTCGGACAAGATGCTGTTCTCGCTGCTCTACTCTTCGTTGCCTTACGACGCGAACAGTCTCGCCGGGAACGGTGTGCGTGCGCGCCTGGTCGTGATGAAGTGGTGCTGGCTGCGATTGATCCGGCGGCTCGAGCCGGCGATCCGTCGCTTCGCGCCGAACGTAATCGTGAGCACACAGATGATTCCGGCGGCAATGGCGTCCTATCTGAAGCAGCGGCGCAAGGCGTCCGCGCCTCTGGTCGGCGTCATGACTGACTTCGGCGTCCACGACTTCTGGAAGCAGCGCGGCGTCGACCGCTACTGCGTCGCGCACGAATCGATTCTCGGCAGCGTCGGTCCGCAGTTCCCGCACGCGCTCGAGATCGCGACGGGCGTACCGCTGATGCCTGATTTTGCGCGGCCGCTGTCGCAGGCCGATGCGCGTCACGAGTTGCAGCTGCCGCAGGCCGGGCCCATCGTTCTCGTGCTCGGCGGCGGCCTCGGTCTGAGCGTCGACGCGGCGGTTGCGGCGTTGCTGGAACGTCCCGACGGTCCGCGGCTCGTCGCGATGCCCGGTCGCAACGGCAATGCACGCCGCACGCTGGATCCGCTCGCGCGCAAATATCCCGAACGGCTGCGCGTGTGCGAGTGGACCGACCGCATGGACATCTACCTGCGCGCAGCCGACGTCGTCGTCGGCAAGCCCGGCGGCATCAGCGTCGCCGAAGCGCTCGCATGCGGAAGGCCGCTGCTCGCGACGCGCTCGCTCGGCGGGCAGGAAGGATTCAACATCGCGTTCCTGCAGAGCAACGATGTCGGCGGACTGGTCGCTGACGGCGAGTTGCTCGATCGTCTCGCTGCGCTGTTGCAGGACACCGCGGCGTTGCAAGCGATGCAGATGCGCGCGTGGCAGCTGGGACGTCGTGACGGCGCGAAGCGGGTCGCAGCGCTTGCTGTGGATCTCGCGACGTCGAGCGACTCGATGGTGTACAGGTCGCCATGAACGTGCTGCGTCGCTGCAGTCAGGCCGTCCTCGGCGTCGTCGATGCCTGGTATTACCGGCGTTATCGCCTGCGCACGCTCGGACCGGTGCTGTTCCTGGGGCACGCGCGCTATCGCGGACCGGAGCTGCGCTTCGAAGACGGCACTCTGCTGCGCGACAACGATCCGATCGGCCGCCTGCATTTCAACAATGCCAGCATCGCTGCGCTCGGCGAAGGCTCGCTGCATCGGGTCGGCTTCAGATTTGCGAAGCTGATGCGGGAGTCGCTGCGCGCGCTCGCAGAGGTTGCGCAAACGGACCCGACGCTGCGAGACGTAGCAGTTTTCCAGGGCACGACGTGGCTGCCGGCGCACGGCGAAGTCGTCGGGTTCGTGAGTACGCCGATGCCGAAGACCTGGCGCACGCGCCTGCTTGCGGGTCACTTCCGTCTGCTGATGAGCGCATTCGCGCCGGCCGCGCGCATTCGCGAGCGTAACGCGGAGCCGCGGCTGTACTGGCTGACGCGCGCGGCGCTGGTGCGCAATGTCAGCAAGCTCAAGGTGCACCAGCCGTGAGCGAGCAGGCGATCTATCTGACGTTCGACGACGGTCCGGATCCGCGCTGGACGCCGCAGATTCTGGATCTGCTCGCGCAGGCGCAGATGCACGCGACGTTCTTCGCGATCGGAGAGTGCGCGCAACGCGAACCGGCGCTCATGCGCAGCGTCGCCGCCGCTGGGCATGCAGTTGGCAATCATACTTTCAGCCATCGACATCCCTGGCTCATGAGCTCGCGCACCGCGCGTGCGCAAGTCCGCGATGGCGCCAAGGCATTGAGCGATGCGACGGGCAAACCGCCCGTTCTCTATCGTCCGCCGCACGGACGCGCGCGGCCGTGCATGACCAACGAAGCGCGACTGCACGGCGAGCGGATGGTCATGTGGGATCGCAGCGCCATCGATTGGGGCTGGCTAGGCACGTCGCCGCGCATCGCTGCGCGCCTGTCGCGCGTGCGCGCCGGCGACATCGTGCTCATGCACGACGGTCAGAACGTGCACAACCGGCCTGACCAATTGCTGCACGTCCTGCCCGATTTCCTGCGCCAGTTGACGAGCGGGGGCCTGCGATCGCACGCCTTGCGCTTCGATTTGACGTAACGCCCTCGCGCCGATCGGAGAACCAGCGCACACTCCTGCGCAGCGCCTACAGACCGCTTCCTGCCGTAGTGGCACATTTCGCGGGCTGATAGTCGTCGTCGGGCCAACGCCCGACCTGATTGCGCGAGCGGCGGGAAATGAGCGCGCGACCAACCAATAAGACAGCTCAGGCAGACAGCGAGCAGCCGATGTCGGACGAGGGCGATTCGAGCGGATATCGCCCCGGCATGGCGTTGCGCGTCGCGATCGGCTTCGTTGCCGTCGCGCTCACTGTCATTGCTGCCAACTACATCACTCAGCAGAGCGCGCGCGAAGCGCGCGAGCGTGTCCGTGAGTTGCTCGTGCAACACGAACCGCTGGTGCGCGCCACCGAATCTTTGGCCGCGGCGGTGTCGTTGTATGAGCGCGTCATCGTCGATCAATCCGAAAGCAACACGATATCGCTGCACCAGGCGCAGCTCGCCGCCCAGCGCATGAGCGACGCTGCTGCCGCTTACGACGAGGCTGCCGCGAACTTCCCGCAGCTCGCGGCCTCGGCGCCGCAGTTCGACGCCGAGCTCGACACGTTCCGCTCGATGGGCGAGGAGATGCTGAGCTACAGCACGGCGCGCGGGGCACGGTTGCGCGAGTACTGGGCGAACTTCGACGACCTCGAGACCAGGGTCAATGCGCCGCATGCGCGCGCGGTGCGCGTCGCCGGCGCAGTATTTGCGAGCGAGCGGCTGATGGATCTCACGCGCGTGCTGAGCACCATTCGCGAACGCGTGAGCGCTGCCGCGGGTGTGTCTTCGCCGCGCTCCGTTCAGGGCATCGTTGCCGCCGAGAACGCGTTCAAGCTCTACCTGCGGGAACATTCGGCTGAGCTCGCCAAAGTGCACGGCGAGTCGTGGCTGAAAGCGGTGTCGCGCGAGCTCGCGAGCGTCGTCGCGGGGCGCCGCGCCGCATTCAAATCGATCGACGATTTCAACGATCGCTCGATGCTGTTCCGGGACAAGGGCGCTGAGATCTCGGCCCTGATCGTCACGCAACTGGTCGAGCCGGCGCGGCGCGCCCTGGCCGATGCGGATCGGCTCGCGGTCAGCGCTTCCGACAAGGCAGACCGGCAGCTGGTGTGGGCGAGTGCGACGGTACTGCTGTTGCTTCTGGCAATCGCAATCATCACCGTAACCAGCGTGACTGCACCGGTGCGTCGCCTGATCGATGCGACGCGTCGACTCGCGGGCGGGGCTGCGCGTACTCGCGTGTCGCGCGCCGGTGTGCGCGAGCTGGACGTGCTCGCAGTTTCGTTCAACAAGATGGCCGAACAGTTGCAGCACGCGCAGGATGCCGTGCACGCGTATCAGATCGAGCTGGAATCCAAAGTCGATGAGCGCACGCGCGAGTTGAACCATCTCGCCTATCACGATCCGCTCACGGACCTGCCGAATCGCCGGCAGCTGTTCGTCCACCTCGAAGCGTCCATCGGTCGCGCTCGCGCCAACAGCTCGCGGCTCGCCTTGCTGTCGATCGATCTCGACAACTTCAAGACGATCAACGATAGCCTCGGGCATGCGTTCGGCGACCGCGTGCTGCAGGCCGTCAGCGAGCGCCTGCGGCTGAACGGCCTGCTCGGCAAGTCCTTCAGCGCCCGCCTGGGCGGCGACGAGTTCACGGTCGTGTGCGAAGACGTGCAGACGGTCGCGGACGTCGAAAACCTCTGCGGCCAGGTACTCGACGAGTTCCATCGCTCGCTGGCGGTGCACGGTCGAGAGCTGCGCATCAGCGTCAGCGTCGGCGCCAGCATCTATCCGGATCACGCCGCCGACGCACATGCCCTCCTGCGCGCCGCCGACACAGCGCTGTTCCGCGCGAAGGAGCTGGGTCGCAATGGCTGGAGTCTGTTCGTGCCGCAGCTGCTGGAAGCGGCGTCGTCGCGCTTCAAGGTCGAACAGTCGCTGCGACGCGCGGTGGAGCGGGGCGAGTTCGAGCTGCTGTACCAGCCGGAAGTCTGCTTCGAGACGCTCGAGACGCACACGGTCGAAGCGCTGCTGCGCTGGCGCCAGCCGGACGGCAACGTGATCGCGCCGGCTGAATTCTTCGACGTCGCGCTGCAGACCGGCCTGATCACCGACATCAGTGACTGGGCGCTGCGCAGCGCGATCGAAGCGGCTGCGGTGTGGCAGAGCGGCCCGTGGCCGCGCGCCCGCGTCGCCGTCAACATTTCTTCGCATCAGTTCCTGGACGGTCACTTCGTCGAGCGTCTGGAAAGTCTGCTGAGTCAGCACTCGCTGCCGGCGGGTTGTCTCGAGATCGAGCTGACCGAGAACGTGCTGCAGACCGGTCCGACGACGATCGCGGCGCTGCATCGGCTGCGCGAGTTGGGCGTCAGCATCGCGCTCGACGACTTCGGCACCGGCTATTCGTCGCTGACTTCGCTGGAGCGGCTGCCGCTCACGCGCGTGAAGATCGATCGCGGCCTGATCGGCACGCTCGACACCAGCGCGCGCTCGCCCGCGATCGTGCGCTCCATCGTCGGCCTGTGTCACAGCCTGGGCCTGCAGGTCACGGCCGAAGGCGTCGAGCGGGCGTCGCAGCTCGGCCCACTGCTGCTGGATCGCGGCGTACAGATCCAGGGCTTTCTCGTGGCGCGTCCGCTCAAGGCCGCGACCGTGCCGCAGTTCCTGACCGAGGGGCGGCGGCATCTCGAACAGTTGCTGCTCACGACGCCGGTGCCGACGGTCGATCTCGATTCCAGCGCGACCCGGCTGCGCACGCTGCGGCTCTCGCAGCCGTGGCCGACGCGCGCGAGGGGCACGCCGGAAGAAGGCTAAGGAACCCACGCTCGGCCCGCGGAGTTCCTACGCCAAATCCACTGCGCGCCCGCCCGGGCGCAGGTTTTGAAACGTGGCGCCCACTCATCCCCGAGTCCGAGTCAACGGCACCTGGGTGTCGCTGCTGACGCTCGCGCTGGTCGTCGTAATCCTGTGGGCGGCGAAAGCGATCCTGTTGCCGCTCGCGCTCGGGATCATCCTTGCCTTTGCCTTGACGCCGATCGTGCGCATGTTCGATCGCGGCCGGCTGCCGCGCGTTGCGGGCGTCGCGTTGACCATGCTGCTGGCAATCGGCGTTGTCGGCGGCATCGGCTACGTCGTGTTCGGTCAGTTCGCCGAACTGTCGACCGAGCTGACACGCTACACATCCTCGATGCGACGCAAGGTCGCCGAACTGCGGCCGAGCAATGATGCGACGTTCCACCAGCTGACGCGCACCGTGGATCGCGTGACCGAGCAGCTGGACGACAACGTCGCCGACCTGAAGCGCGCGCAACCCGTGCGCGTGGTCGAGCCTCGCACCTCGGTCGATCGGCTGCGCGAAAGCGCCGGCACCGTGTTCGAGCCGATTGCGAGCGCGATCATCGTCCTTGCGCTGGTCGCGTTCATGCTGGGCCAGCGGGAGGATCTGCGCGACCGCTTCATCCGGCTGCTCGGCTCCGACAGCGTGAGCCTTACCACGCGGCTCATGGATGAGGCTGCGTATCGCGTCAGCCAGTTCCTGCTGTGGCAGACGCTGATCAACGTGCTGTTCGGCGGCCTGG
The DNA here is from genome assembly GCA_044866955.1 of Steroidobacteraceae bacterium. Classification (GTDB taxonomy): domain Bacteria; phylum Pseudomonadota; class Gammaproteobacteria; order Steroidobacterales; family Steroidobacteraceae; genus Steroidobacter. The sequence goes on along the minus strand of JBIOUH010000104.1, from coordinate 7,370 downwards.
TCGCCGCGGGCCTCTACTGGATCGGCGTCCCGTACGCCGCCTTGTGGGGCGGCTTCACGGCGGTGCTGCGATTCGTGCCGTACGTCGGCACGCTGCTGTCGGTGTTGATGCCGGCCACGCTAGCGTTCGCGACCTTCCCGGGCTGGGCCGAGACGATTCAGACGATCGCGCTGTTCCTGACGCTCGATTTCGTCACGGCCTGGTTCATCGAGCCGATGGTGTTCGGGCGCCGCACCGGTGTCTCGGCCTTCGCGCTGCTGGTCTCCGCGCTGTTCTGGATCTGGGTGTGGGGGCCGGTCGGGCTGCTGCTCTCGACGCCGCTGACCGTGTGCTTCGCCGTGCTCGGACGCAACGTGCGCTCGCTGCGCTTCCTCGCGGTGATCTTTGCAGAGGAGCCCGCGCTCACGCCGCACGTGCGCTTCTATCAACGACTGCTCGCGCGCGACGAGGATGAGGCCACCAAGCTGGCAGAGAGCAAGCGCCAGGAGCTGGGCGACGTGGGGATGATCGAAACCGTGCTCATGCCTGCGTTGCTGCTCGCTTCGGAGCATCGTGCGTCGAGCGAGATCACGGAAGAGGACGCACTGTTCGTGCTCGACGTCATGAACGAGGTCGTGCAGCGCATGGCGCCGGTCGACGAAAGCCTGCCGGTTGCGCCGGTGATCGGCCTTGCGGCGCGCACGCCGGAGGATCAGACCGCGCTGGAATTGCTGCGCGCAGCGGTCGGGTCGCGGGCGATGACGCTCATTCCGCTCGATCTCTCCGCGGACGAGGCGCTGACGGAAGCGATCGAACAGCGGCCGATGGCGGTGTGCATCGGTGCAATCTCACCTGCGCGCAACGCAGAGGTGCGCAACTACTGCCGCCGCCTGCGCAGCGCTGTTCCCGAGACGAAGATCATCATGTTGCGGCCCGCGGTGGAGGCGGACATCGAGCGCTCGCAGGTGCGCATGCACGAAGCCGGCGCCGACATCATCGTCGGGAGCGCCAAGGATGCGATTGAGGCGATCGAGCGGTTGCTCTCGGAAGCGCCCGCGCCGCTACGGGCGGTAGGGCAGGAGTAGGTCAGGCCGCTCCGGCGCATCCTGCGCCCGCGCCATTCGCGCATCCATGCGCAGTAGCTTCAGCCCGACTCTTGTCCCGCTGAGACCGGGCCCACAGGGACGAACCACGCATCCACTTTCTGCGGCTCGCCCGTCTTCAGCCAATTGAACACCAGGTTGTGCCACACGATGCGCTGCACGTACGTGCGCGTCTCGTTGTACGGAATGTTCTCGATCCACACGTCCGCCTCGACGGGCTGCGCCGGAATCCAGCGCGCCGCTGCGTTCGGCCCGGCGTTGTAGGCGGCGATTGCCGCCACCGTCTGTCCGCCGAAGCGATCGATCAGCTCGCTCAAGTGCGCCGCGCCCAGCGGGATTGCGACGTTCGGATCGAACAGCTCTTCGGGTTTCGGCCGCGGCTGCTTCCAGGCGTTTGCTGTGCGTCGCGCCGTATCCGGTACGAGCTGCAGCAAGCCGCGAGCGCCGGCCGATGAGAGGGCGTCCGGCCGATACAGGCTCTCCTGGCGCATGACGCTGTAGATGAGCTCGGGCGGCAGCTTGCTCAACTGCGCCGCAGCCCGAACCTGCCGATCGAAAGGCCGCGGATACAGCAGTGCGTAGTCGTTGAACAAGCGTTGGAGCGCGGCGGCCATGATCGCCTGATCGTGCCAGCCCCAGCGTGCGGCGAGCTGCACAGCCTGCGGGCGAGCAGCTTGCGGCAGCATTTCGTAGCCGTACGCCCATTCCAGGTTGGCGAGATCGCGCATGTCGCTGCGGAACAGCTCGCGCGCGCGCACCAGCGCCGGGAGCTGTTCGATCTCCTTCAGCTGCACTTCATCGACCACCAGTTTCTCGGGATGCGGCGCGAGCGGTTGTCCGAGTCGCGAAGATGCAGCGGCCGAGTAGTAGTTGTCGTCCGGCAATGTCGACTCGTACAACTGCCGCGCGAGTCTCGCTTCGCCGTTGTGCTCCGCCGCTCGTGCGGCCCAGTAACGCCAGCGGGTGAGACCGCGTTGCGTGTCCGACATGGCAGCGACCGTGTTGGCGACCAGCTGCCAGTCGCCGTTCCAGATCGCTGCGCGCGTCTGCCATTCGAGCGCGTAGTCGTCGAGTTCTGCCGGCGCGACGCGCTTGAAATAGCGCAGCGCTTCCGGAGCGCGATCCCACGACAACGCCAGGGCGAGCGCGAGTGCGTAGGGGCTCGCAGTGGTCTCATTCAGGCCGCGCGCCCGCACGAACGCGTCGAAGCGCTTCATCGCGAGGTCGCGATTCCCGCGCGCGAATCGCGTCCAGCCGGCAAGCTGCGCTTCGTTGTCTGCTGTCGTGGTGGGTGAGGCGATCAGCGCCTCGATCTGTCGCGGTGGATCCTCCAGCAGCTTCGCCCATTGCAGCAGCGGCGCGGCGCGCTCTGGAGGCAGGAAGGCAGCCATCTCTCGCGCGAAACCGCTATTGCCCTCCTTCAACGCCATGCGCCCGCGCTGCTCGATGAGCTCCGGCGTGAGTGCGTTCTGCGCCCGCAGCCAGTCGAATGCGCGCTGGCAGTCCGGCAGGCTTCGCGGAGTGAGCCAGCGTCGCGCCACGAGGAGTGCGAGATCAGCCGTGCGCTCCAGCTCGATGCGGGCCGTGAAGCTCTGGCACTCGATCGCGTCGTCGGCGAGGTTTTCGCGATACTGCTGCAGGAACTGCTCCCAGTGAGCGCGCTCCGCCAGGCTTGCCAGCCAGACACGACGCACGCCGCGGCCCACCGGGTCGCTCTCGTGATAGGTGATGAAGGTCTGCGCGCGCTGATCGATCGAGCCGAGGTCCTCGCCCGCATCCGCGAGTGCGCGGCGGATGCGCGCAGCCTGCAGGTACGGATAGAGCGGATAGCTTCGCAACGCCTCGCTGTCCGACCGTCGCTTTGCAGTCGGATCGTCGACGTCGGCATAGGCCTGCTGAAACGTCGCGCGCACCTTCTCGTAGGGATCGTCGTCCGCGGCGCCGCGCGCGCCCGAGAGCGGCAGCAGCGCGCAGGCAAGCAAGGCGATAGCGGCGGAGGCGGGTCGTCGATGGTCCATGGACACTCTCACTCGGCCTTACAAGGGTAACGACAAGCGGCGGCTCTCGCCATCGTGGAACCGGGCGATCCGGCGCCACGTTGCGTCGGCGAAGCACGGGGTCTCATGCATGCAAGTCGTCGAGTGGCTGTCGGGTGCGTCGATGCACATCCCGCCTTGGGAAGCGCTGCTGCGCTTGTTCGCCGCAGTGGTCGTCGGCGCGGCGGTCGGCTTCGATCGCGAGTTGCTCAACAAGCCGGCCGGGCTGCGCACGCACATCCTGATCTCGCTCGCGGCGGCACTGTTCACGCTCATCACGTTCGAGCTGCATCACACGGTGGTCAGCGGTAACTCGCGCACGACAGCGGATCCGATCCGCATCATCGAAGCAGTGACCGCGGGCGTGGCATTTCTCGCGGCCGGCGCGATCATCCAGAGTCGCGGCAATGTTCACGGTCTCACCACGGGCGCAAACATGTGGCTGGCCGGCGCCCTCGGCGTCGCCTGTGGAGCAGGCGACTACACGCTCGCAGCATTTGGCACCGTGTTCGCGGTGATCGTGCTCGTGGTGCTCGGCCGCCTGGAGGGCAAGGTCCGCAAGAATCCACCCGACAAGGACGCTGGCCAATCTTGATGGCCGTCGTCCGTCCTGCGGTGTAAGTTGCGGGCGTGCACACTTTCCTCGGTTGGCGCGAGTCCCCGGTCGGTCCGCTGATTGCTGCGGCAACCGACGATGCGCTGTGCTTGCTCCAGTTCAGCGAAGCAGCAGCGGTCGAGCACCGGATCGCCGAGCTGGCGCGCCACTACGCGGACAGCTTGCGCAGCGGATCGAGCGCGGTCCTCGACGAGCTGTGGCGGCAGCTCGAGCAATACTTCCGCGGCGAGCGCCGCGAGTTCGCGCTGCCGCTCGCGTATCCGGGCAGCGAATTTCAGGAGGAGGTCTGGTCGGCATTGCAGGAGATCCGCTACGGCGAGACGTGGTCGTACCTGGACCTGGCGCGGCGGATCGGCGATACCGGCGCGACACGCGCGGTCGGCGCGGCAAATGGCGCGAATCCGATCGCCATCGTGATTCCGTGTCACCGCGTCGTGAACGCCAACGGCGACCTCGGCGGCTACGGCGGCGGGCTGTGGCGCAAGCGCATCTTGCTCGATCTGGAGCGCGGGCAAGGCCGGTTGCCGTTCTGAGCGCGGCAAGCCACACTGATTCCATGAACGGAATGAAACGCCCAATCTGGCTCGCGCTGGTCGTCCTGATCATGTCGTCGATCGGGGGCTGCGCAACCACCACCGCGCCAAACACGCGCATCGACTACGACAAGACGGCTGACTTCTCGGTCTACCGCACCTACGGCTTTCCGAAGGAGACCGGCACGGATCGCGGCGGCTACGCGACGCTCGTCACCAGCTATTTCAAGAGCGCCGTCAGCACGGCGATGGAAGCGCGCGGCTACAAATACAGCGCGGAGAATCCGGACCTGCTGGTGAACTTCTACATGAACACGCGCGAGCGCACCGAGATCCGGCCCGGCTTCGACACCGGCTACGGCTACTACGGTTATCGCAGCGGCCTGTATAGCCCGTGGTACGACGATCGCACCATCACCTACAAGGTCGGCACGATCAACGTCGACATCGTCGATGCGGCCAAAAAGCAGCTGATCTGGGAAGGCGTCTCGGAAGGCAGCGTTTCGGAGGAAGCGCTGGCGAACCCGAAGGTGACGATCAACGGCGTCGTCACCGAAATGATGCGTCAGTATCCGGGCAAGCCGAACATGTGAGTCAGCGGCCGCTGAGCAGCGCGTCCATCTGTTCGGCGGTGAGCTCGATTTCCACGGTGTCGTCGAGCGCCGGCTCGTGCGGGACTTGCGCAGCGATCGGCAGCGGATCGATGGCGCAGATGTCGTCCACTTCGACCGTCGCGGATGAGAGCAATTTCTGGGATGCGCGCATGGGCCGGCCTCCGCTCTTGAACACCGGAGCATGCTGCCAGAGCCCTGAGTCTCGGTGTGCAACGCAGTTCACAGCAGCGGCGTGAGGCGGAGGATGAATCGCGATGACACCGCGCGCTGCCTCGTGAGCGACTTAACTTTAATCGCGAACCGACATTGGACCGACGGCATTGAGTAAAACGCTTTCGCTCGCAGAGGCCCGCCGCATCGCGCTCGCGGCTCAGTCGTTCGTGCCGCAGGCCGCTGCACCAAAAGGTGTCGCAGCGCTTGCGAAGATCGTGCGGCGCCTCGGCGCGGTGCAGATCGATTCCGTGAACGTGCTGGTGCGCTCGCACTACCTGCCGGTGTTTTCGCGCTGCGGCTCGTATGCGCCCGCGTTGCTCGAGCGCGCTGCCTATGACGACAGTCGGGCGCTGTTCGAGTACTGGGGTCACGAGGCTTCGTTGCTGCCGGTCGATCTTTATCCGCTGTTTCGCTGGCGCATGGATCGCGCCCGCAACGGCGAAGGTACCTGGAAACGGTTGCGCCGCTACGCGACCTCGCACAAGGCGCTGGTCGTCGCGGCGCTGGAGCAGATCCGCGAGCGCGGCGCCCTCGGCGCGAGCGAGCTCGCCGACTGCGGCAAATCGAAGGGCCACTGGTGGGGCTGGAGCCAGGGCAAGGAAATCCTCGAATGGCTGTTCTGGATAGGCGACGTCACGACTGCGCGCCGGCGGAATTTCGAGCGTCTGTACGACCTCACGGAGCGCGTGCTGCCGGAGCGCGTGCGCACGGCAACAGTGCCGTCCCCGGAGCAGGCTCGTCGCGAGCTCATGGCGGTCGCGGCGCGAGCGCTCGGCGTGGCGACCGCGCGAGATCTGCGCGACTACTTTCGCCTGCCGGCCGAGGACGCGCAGGTTCGCGTCGCGGAGCTGGTCGAGGAGGGCACGCTGCAACCCGTTACGGTGGAAGGCTGGAAGCAGCAGGGTTATCTGCATGTCGACGCTGAATTGCCGCGCCGCGCCGACGTGAGCGCGCTGCTCTCGCCATTCGATTCCCTGATCTGGGAGCGGCAGCGAACCGAGCGCCTGTTCGGTTTTCACTTCCGGCTGGAAATCTATACGCCGGTGCACAAGCGCCAGCACGGCTATTACGTACTGCCGTTTCTGTTCGGCGATCGTCTCGTCGGGCGGGTCGATCTCAAGGCGAACCGGCAAAGCTCGCGCCTCGAAGTTCGCGGCGGCAGCGTGGAAGAAGGAGTGAGCGTCGGGGGGATCGTGGAGCCGCTGGTGAGCGAGCTGGACCAGCTCGCTCAGTGGCTGGGATTAGCCGGGTGGGCCGCGACGTCGCGTCGCGGTGAGCTGATGCGTGCGTTACACGTCAGCCGTGGCGCGTCCCGGAACGCGAAGACCAGCCGAACACGCAGATGACGACGAACAGCAGCAAGTAGAAAAAAAGGCCCATTGCAGTCTCGAATCTATCTCTCCTGACTCTTGAGACGTGCGCGGGCTGTGGGGAGTTCCCGCAGAAACCGTGGTGGAAACGACACATGAAAAAAAGGCCGGCAGCTTTCGCCACCGGCCTTTTTTGTTCCCTGCAGGTCGGGCCGCTCCGGCGCATCCTGCGCCCGCGCCATTCGCGCATCCTTGCGCAGCAGCCTCAGCCCGACACTCTCAATCTTCCATCAGGAAGCTGCGCAGCTGCTCGCTGCGGCTCGGATGACGCAGCTTGCGCAGCGCCTTCGCTTCGATCTGTCGGATGCGCTCGCGCGTGACGTCGAACTGCTTGCCGACCTCTTCCAGCGTGTGGTCGGTGTTCATGTCGATGCCGAAGCGCATGCGCAGAACCTTCGCTTCGCGCGGCGTCAGGCCGGCGAGCACGGCGTGCGTGGTCTCGCGCAGCGATTCCATCGTCGCGGAATCGATCGGCGAATCCACCGAGGTGTCCTCGATGAAATCCCCCAGGTGCGAATCCTCGTCGTCGCCGATCGGCGTCTCCATCGAGATCGGCTCCTTGGCGATCTTGAGGACGCGGCGTACCTTGTCCTCCGGCATTTCCATGCGCACCGCCAGCTCTTCCGGCGTCGGCTCGCGACCCATCTCCTGCAGCATCTGCCGCGAGATGCGGTTGAGCTTGTTGATCGTCTCGATCATGTGCACCGGGATGCGGATGGTACGCGCCTGGTCGGCGATCGAGCGCGTGATGGCCTGGCGGATCCACCACGTCGCGTACGTCGAGAACTTGTAGCCGCGGCGGTATTCGAACTTGTCGACCGCCTTCATCAGGCCGATGTTGCCTTCCTGGATCAGGTCCAGGAACTGCAGGCCGCGGTTCGTGTACTTCTTGGCGATGGAGATCAC
>JBIOUH010000103.1:0-10238 GCA_044866955.1 Steroidobacteraceae bacterium | reverse complement strand
TCACCCCGGCGCTGAAAGCCTACTCCAGCGCCGCGCCGACCATACAAGACGCCAAGGAAGACAAGAGAGAGGTCTGAATCCCTGAATTCGGAAGTTCCGGCTTCGCAATTTCCACCTCTTACCTTGGCGTCCTGGCGTCTTGGCGAGAGTCATTCTCCTAAGTTTGAACTGGACGGCGGACGTGTATCTCCGCAGACGGCGCTGCAATTACACACTCCGGGGAAGCGCGACCCTGGGCGAACGGCCGGGTGGATTAGCAGACGGCCAGCGCGAAGATCCGGCAATGCTTCCATTACCCACTGCCAAGCCTTCTTCCGAGGGCGCGCTCGATCCCTACTCCGAGCTCGTGGCGCAGGCGTTCGATTTCGTCAGCCCTGCCGTCGTCAGCATCTCGGTCCGGTCCCGCCGCGGCCCGGGCGGCGTGGGCTCGGGCCTGCTTTACACGCCGGATGGCTATCTCCTCACGAACAGCCACGTCGCGAGCGGCGCAACCGAACTGCGCGCAGCATTGACCGACGGGCGCGAAGTGCCGGCCACGCTCGTCGGCGACGACCCGGAGACCGACATCGCGGTGCTGCGGCTCGCCGGCAGCGGCTTCCCTTATGCAACGTTCGGCAGCTCGTCGTCGTTGCGCGTCGGACAGCTCGTGATCGCGATCGGCAATCCGTTCGGCTACCAGGCGACGGTGACCGCGGGCATCGTGAGCGCGCTCGGGCGCAGCCTGCGCACGCGCTCAGGCCGGCTGGTGGAAAGCGTGATTCAGACCGACGCGCCGCTGAATCCCGGCAACTCGGGCGGTCCGCTCGTCGATGGCTCCGGACGGATCGTCGGCATCAACACCGCGATCGCCGGCGGCGCGCAGGGAATCTGCTTCGCGATCGGAATCGACATCGCCGCCGACGTCGCGGCGACGTTGATGCGCGAGGGCCGCGTGCGTCGGAGCCGTCTGCGATTCGCGGGACAGACGATCATGCTCGATCGCCGCATCCTGCGCGGCCTCGGCCGCACGGCGCCGAGTGCAATTCTCGTGCTGGAAGTATTAGCTGACGGACCCGCGCAGCGTGCGGGTCTCGAGAAAGGCGACGTGCTGCTGGAGTTCGACGGCGATGCGATCGAGAGCCTCGATCAGCTGCATCGCCGCCTCACTGCCGACCTCGCGCAGCGCGAAGTGCCGGTCAGGGTGATGAGGAAGGGGAAGTTGCTGTCGCTGGCGGTGCGGCCGGTGACGGACTGAACGCTCGCGCCACTCGTCCCAGCCACTTGCCGAGCTCACCGGTGCGCAGATCTTTCTCCGGGGTGTAGCCGAGCCGCACTACGATCAGGTCCTTCGACGGCACGACCAGCGTGTACTGCCCTTCGAAGCCCTGCGCGCTGAACGCGTCGCGCTGCGGTCCGCTGTCGATGCGCATCGGATACGGTTTGCCCGGCCCTTCGACCGGACTCACCCACCAGCCGGCGCCGTAGATGTCCGCGTTCTCGCTCCTGCCCGCCGTGCGCGCGAAGTCGACCCAGCCTTCAGGCAGCACGCGCTGGCCATCCCACATGCCGTCACGCAGGTACAGCAGGCCGAACTTCGCGAAGTCGCGCGCGGACGCGTAGATCAACGCGCTGCCGTAGTACAGACCTTGCGCGTCGAACTCCGGCTGCGGCTTCATGCCGATCACATCGAACAGGCCCTCGTGCATCCATTGCAGCATCGCCGCCCGGCGCGCCTGCGGCGATTCGGGATTCGGCACGATCGCGCGCGTCAGCGCGTCTGCCGTGAGCACGATGCCGCAGGAGTTGTAGTTCCAGTGCGTGCCGGGCTCGTGGATCAGCGGCAGACCCGAGCAGTAGTTCGCGACGTCGAGCCTGCCGGGACCGAACAGCTTGGCCGACGCATCGCTGTTGGCGACGGACTTCGCTTCGATCTCCAGGTAGCGCATGCCGTCCGTCATGTTCAGCCAGGTGCGCCACGGAATCTGCGCGCGCTTGTCGGTCGCCGCCCAGTGCGGATTGCCCATGGGCTGATCGATGTCCACCTTCCCTTGCTTGACCGCCACGCCGACCAGCGCCTGCGTGACCGATTTCGCCATCGACCACGACACCAGTCGCATGTCGGCGCTGTAGCCGGGCGCGTATTGCTCGTGCACCAGTTTGCCGCCGACGATGATGACGACCTCGCGGGTTTCGCCCAGGCCGGCCGCTTTATTGTCGAATGCATCGGCCAAAGCGGCATCGAGTGCTACGCGATCGACGCCTTCCGGCATCGGACCGGTCGGCCACTCGCTCGTCGGCCACGGAACGTCGGCGGGTTGCGGCGGCAGCGGCACCAGTTGCGCGCGCGCGGTGAAGAGACAAGAGGAAACAGCCAGTACAATAAAGAGCGCGCTACGGCGAATCGCTGTATTCATGGCTCGCTCCTCAATTGATCGGATGGCAGCCGAAGCCGGGCTCGAACTCCGACTGCGCGGAGACGATGCCGCCGAGCGCGGTGACCTTGACGCCGTGGTCCAGCTTCTCGACGGTCAGCGGCTTGATCGCCGCCGGGTCGTAGTCGGTGCGGCACGAGTCCATCGGCCGGCCGGCGACGAACAGACACGAGCACGTCTGCTTCGCGACGTAGACGGTGCCGATTTTCGCGGTCGCCCAGGTATCGCGACCGAAGAACAGCGTGCCGCCGACGATGACCAGCACGACGACGATTCCGATCAACAGCCCCTTGCGCATCTCGGCATCCTCCCTTCTATTTCGTTTCTACAATCATAGCGCGGCGCCGACCCGAACTTTCAGCGTTGGTCTGATTCCAGCGCCCGCCCCCGCGGCCGATACTGAACTCACAGGCTCGCAAAGGCTTTTCTAGATCCTGGAGGGCTGTATGAACCGGTATCCGAGTGAGCAGTTGATGACGGTGGAAGAAGCCGAGCGCCTCTCCGAACTGCACACCGGGCGCAACCGGCGCAAAGAGCCGATCCGCCAGCCGAGCCTCTGGGCGTGGCAGTCCGTTTCCGGAGCACTGGAGCAGACAGTGACCGAGACGGAAGTTGTCAGGCTGAAGCCTGACCCACACTAGTCGAAAAGAACGCAATCCATAAAGCGGGTGCCCCCGCCTGCTTCCGAGCTCAAGCTTCACGCAGGCCTTCGCCAGCACACCGGGGTGCTGGCGTTTTTCTTTTCAGACCGACCGCTTCAGTCCTTGAAGCGTTCCTGCCCCGCGAAACCGATACGCTGCATGCCGCTGCGCTGGGCGATCGCGAGCACTTGCGCGACCGTGTCGTACCTCGCGCGGCGGTCCGGCAGTACGTGCAGCTCCGCCTGCTCTGCCTTGCCGGCTTCCACGCGGAAATAGCGCTCGAGCTGCGCGAGATCCTGCACTACCCCTCCGTTCCAGAGGATCGTGCCGTCGAAATCGATCGACAGCGTGATCGCTTCGCGCGGCGCCGAAATATCGCCGCCGGGGCCGATGTGCAAGCTCGTGTTGTTGGTCATCACCGGCAGCGTGATGATGAACAGAATCAGCAATACCAGCATGACGTCGACCAGCGGCGTCGTATTCATGTCGACGATGGGATCGGAATCGTCGCGGGCAGCAATGCTCATGGCCATGATGAGGCTCTCCCTGTTGGCTGGGACTCCGAGGGTTAGGACCGGCGGCTGACGGGGGAGTTCATGGAAGTCACTTTGCCCTCTTCCGCCACACCCACGGCTCGATGCGGTCCTTCAACGGCAGCGCCCATAAACCGCGTTTCGCAGTGCGCGCCTCCTGCTCGACGTCATACAGCGCTGCGCTGTACGCAAACTCTGAATAGAACCACGCCGCCCCGCGCTTCACGAGCTCGGCGTTCACGTGGATCTTGCCATTCCAGACCTGCGCGACGGTGCGACCGTAGCGATCGGTGTCGACCGGCACGAGCACGAGCTGCTGACCCGTCGTGAGGGTCACGAGTTCCTGCTTCGCAGTGCGCCCATACGGTTGATCGAGCTCAGGCGCGTCGATCTCCGCGAGCCGGAAGTCCATCGCCACGCCCTGCACCTTGGCGACCAGCGAATCGCCGTCCTTGACGCGCACCAGCGGACCGTAGAACACGCCTTCGTCGCCGGCGCGTGGCGGGTGAGCGGCATCGAAAGTGGGAGCACGGGATTCCTTGGCCGCGGCCAGGCCGAAGCACAACGACGCAACCAGAGCGACAACACGCGTATACATGCCGCCATGATGCTGCGGACACTCGTGTGCGTCACCCCTCTGGACGCGCCCGGCGAACCCCGCTAGCTTCCGCACTCTTTCGTTGCCGAAGCGAGTGCCCTCGTATGCGCCTTTTCATTGCCGCCACGCTGTTGTCCGCGATCGCCGCCTCTGCCCTGGCCGCGCCGCCGGATGCACCGAACCGCACGTTCCAGGGCCGCGACCTGTTCGCGCTGCAGATGGCGACCGATCCGCAGATTCGTCCGGACGGCCGCGAGATCGCGTACGTGCGGGTCTCCTTCGACATCATGGCCGACCGCGGCCGGCAATCGATCTGGCTGATCGACGCCGACAGCGGCGAGCAGCTACCGCTGGTCGCAGCAGGCTCACAACCGCGCTGGTCGCCGAACGCGGATCGCATCGCGTATGTGTCGGCCGCGGAAGGCGGCCGGGCGCAGTTGTTCGTGCGCTGGCTCGGCAGCGGGCAGACCGCGAAGATCACCGATCTCACCGAGGCGCCGGGCAGCCTGAAGTGGTCGTCGGACGGCAAGTGGATCGCGTTCACGATGTTCGCGCCCGATGAGAAGGCGCGCCTCGGCGAAGCGCCGCCGAAGCCGGAAGGCGCGGACTGGGCGCCGCCGCTCGAGCTGATCACCAAGATGATCTATCGCACCGACGCCGAGGGTTATCTCAAGCCCGGCTACACACATATATATGTCGTGTCCGCGGACGGCGGCGCACCGCGGCAACTCACTTTCGGCGCGTACAACGAGGACGGTCCAATCTCCTGGACGCCCGACGGCAAGTACGTGGTCGTCACCGGCAATCGCCATCAGAACTGGGAGCGCGAGCCGGTCAACAGCGAGGTCTATCGCGTGGCGCTCGCCGACGGCGCGATCGAGGAGCTCACCAAGCGCAACGGCCCGGATCGTGCGGCCGACATTTCTCCGGACGGCAAGTCGATCGCGTTCCTCGGCTTCGACGACAAGTACCTCGGCTACCAGAACGTCGAGCTGGGCGTGATGGGCCTCGACGGCAGCAATTCGCGCTCGCTCACTGCGTCGCTCGATCGCACGATCGACGATGCGGCCTGGGCGCACGACGGACGCAGTCTCTACGTGCAGTACGACGACCACGCGAACGTCAAAGTCGCGCGCCTCTCGCTCAACGGCAAGATGGAAACGGTCGCGGAAGGTCTCGGCGGCGGCTCGCTCGACCGTCCGTACACCGGCGGTCAGTTCACCGTAGCGAGCAACGGCGCCGTCGCCTTCACCAAGGCTTCGCCGCAGCAGCCGACGGAAATCGCGATCGCGCGCGGCGGCAAGGTGCGACAGTTGACGCATCTCAACGACGGCTTCCTGACCGGCAAGACGCTGGGCCAGGTCAGATCGCTGAAGGTGACCTCCTCGTTCGATCAGCGCGACATCGCGGCGTGGATCGTCACTCCGCCGAACTTCGACGCCAGCAAGAAATATCCGCTGATCCTGGAGATCCACGGCGGACCGTTCACGGCGTACGGGCCGCAGTTCTCGACGGACTATCAGCTGTATGCGGCCGCCGGCTACGCGGTGCTGTACACGAATCCGCGCGGCTCGACTTCCTACGGCCAGGAATTCGCGAACCTGATTCATCACAACTATCCGAGCCAGGACTACGACGACCTGATGAGCGCGGTCGATGCCGCGATCGCGCAGGGCTACGTCGACGGGGACAATCTGTTCGTCACCGGCGGCTCGGGCGGCGGCGTGCTGACAGCGTGGATCGTCGGCAAGACGACGCGCTTCAAAGCTGCGGTGAGTCAGAAGCCGGTGATCAACTGGACCAGCGAGGTGCTGACGACCGACGTCGCGCCGTTCATGCCGAAGTACTGGTTCGGCAAGTTGCCGTGGGAAGACCAGGAGGCCTACTGGAAGCGCTCGCCGCTGTCGCTGGTCGGCGCGGTGAAGACGCCGACGCTGGTGCTGGTGGGCGATCGTGATTTCCGCACGCCGGTGAGCGACGCCGAGCAGTACTACCAGGCGCTGCAGCTGGCAGGCGTGCCGACCGGACTGATCAAGGTGCCGGGCGCTTCGCACGGCGGCCTGACGGCGCGCCCATCGCAGTCCGCGGCAAAAGCCAGCGCGATACTCGCGTGGTTCGAGCGGTATCGCGGCAAGGCAGCGAATCCCGCGCCGACGCTCTGATCAGCCTTCGATCAGGCCGTCGTTCTTCGGTGGGTCGGCGAGCGGTGCACCCAGCGGCGCTTCCTGTGCGAGGAGCGCCTCGGTGCCATCGCTCGCATGATCGAGGAGGAAGCCGATCACGGCGTGCAAGTCGTCGACTTCCATGTCGTCGATGGGAAATCCCATGAAGCTCAGCTGGCGTCCGCGCTCGGCGTAGCGTTCCTTGAATTCGCGATGCATGGCAGCTCCCCGGTTTGGACCGCGACGCTGTTTCAACGCGTTACGCGCCGCCCGGTTCCGCCGGTCCGCGCCGTGCGGAACGTGATCGAGTAACGCAGCTCCCTGGTTGGCGGCACGCTGTGCTGCCAGCCCCAGCGCGCTTCGTCGCGCAGGATGTAGGCCGAGCGCGGCTCGAGCTCCAGCGCGAAAACCTCGCGGCGTCGCTCCGGTTTCCACGGATACGGGCGGAAACGAATGCGCGCAGTGCCGGCGAGCGAGATACCGACGATCAGCTCGAAGTTCGGCACGTCGCGATGCCAGCCGAGCGGCGTGCCGGGCGTGTACTCCGCGATCAGCCCCTGCACGAAGTCTTCAGCTGCAACGCCCGCCCACTGCGCCGCCCGCGCGCGCAGCGGCGCGAGAAATTCCGGAATCGGCGGCGCCGGTTTCGCTTCGAGATGCTGGAAGTCGTACGAGAACCCGTAGTTCACGGTGCGACGGCGCGCCGTGTATTGCCGGTACTGCGCTTCGCGCAGCGGCAGCGTGCGAATGTGTTCGAGCAGCGTGTGCTCTTCCGCACGCTCGACAAAATCGGGACGATAGATCAGTCCCGGCGGCAACACCGGCTCGAACAGGCTGGCTTGCGCTCGAGGTGACATGCTGCCACCAGTGTACGGCCCTCATGTGCGGCGGGTCACACTCGCATGTGGAGGAGAGAGCCGCGCAAAAAAAAGGCCGGGCGGCTCGCGCCGTCCGGCCCTCTCATTTTCCGATGCCAGCTGCCGTTAGCGGACCCGGCCGCGACGGAACAAGTTGACGATCGCCAGCAGGATGATGGCGCCGACCAGCGAGACCAGGAAGGTCGCCAGTGAGATGCCGTCATTGATCGTGCCGATGCCGAGCATCGGAGACACGACGAATCCGGCGAGCAACGCGCCGACGATGCCGACGACGACGTTGAGCAGGATGCCCTGCTGCCCGTCAGTCCGCATGATGATGCTGGCCAGCCAGCCCACGACACCGCCCACGATCAACCAGACGAGAATACCCATACTCCCTCCTCAGGGTCGCCAAAAAGAGTCACGACCACAGAATGAGAGTCAGTCGACATTGGTTCCGCGCTTTTTGCTACGCGCGTAGGAAGTCCGCCGTCAATCGATGAAGCGGGACACCAGCTTGGCGATCACGGCGCGACTGGGCCGCTCCGGCAGGTACTTCACACGGACGAAGCTGCCGACCGCCGGGAGGGAGGCAGCCCACTCGCCCATGCGCCGATCGACATGGCAGGTCTGCACCGAACCCGGTCCGTCGAGCGGCTGAAACTCGAAATACAGGCGCGTGAAGGCGCCGAGCACCGGCGGCCGCCAGATGCGCAGGATGCGGCCTTGGGCGACGATCCCGCGCTTCAGGATTTCCTGCTGCAGTTGCGCGCCGAGCGAAACGTGGCGGACGGAAGCGATCATGGCGACGAGCGCGCCAACGAGGAAGGCGATGGCTGAGGTGTATTGTGCGAGCATGGTCGATAGACGCTGAGTCTGCGGATGCACTTGACGATGCGCGCGCCGCACCGCGCGGTCGTTGAATTGCTTCGCAATTCTTACACGCGATTTTTGTCGAGCCAAGTGCCCAAACCGAGCGCATTGAGCTGGACGTCGGGGGCGAGCAGCTCGTGTAGGCGCTCTTCCGGCAGGATCGAGCCCGAGCGGCGCAGCTCCGCGACGTAGATGTCGCGGAACGCGAGTTTAAGCGCCTCGTGACGGTTGGGTGCATTCGCGAGCGAGCGCGCCGCCTCCGCCATCGCGTCGACTTGCGCGAGGAACTGCACGGCGAGCCGCTCCACATCGCGCACGGCTCCGTAGTGCGTGAGATACATGACATCCGGCTTCTGCGCGAGCAGCCGCGCGACGGTCGCGTGTAATGCCTCCGGGTCGAACTGGATTGGCGCAGTCGCTGGCACGTTGTACGGGCCGCCAGGCGTGTGCAGATCCGGATAGCAGATGCCGAATGTGTCGCCGGTGAACCAGCCGCGCGTTGTTTCGTCCCAGATGCAATTGTGATGGCGTGCGTGACCCGGTGTGTCGGCGACACGTAGCGGCCGTCCGCTAAGCTCGATGACCATCCCTTCCTCGGTCGTGACGATGCGCTCCGGCGGCACCGGCACGAGCTCGCCGTAGTCGCGGTCCGCGACTTCACGGCCGTAGACCGCGCGCGCGCCGTCGACGAGCACCGATGGATCGAGCATGTGGCGCGCGCCGCGAGGATGAATCACGAGCTTCGCGCGCGGCAGCTCGCTCATCAGCAATCCCGCGCCGCCGGCATGATCGAGATGGATGTGCGTCGGAATCACGTAGTCGACGTCACCGCGATCCAGGTCATGGGCCTCGAGCGCGGCCAGCAGCCGCGGCACCGCGCTGTTCGGACCGGTTTCAATGAAGGCCGCGCGGCCGTTCTCGACGACCAGGTAACTCGCATCGAAGCGCGGGCGGACAAAACCGGTGTCAACGACGCTGATGCCGTGTTCCAGGCGCTGGTAGAGACTCGTCACTTTGACCTCAGGCGAATCCTTCGAGCACCAGCTTGCCGATGGTGCGGCCGCGCTCGAGCATCTGGTGGGCGCGGCGCAGATTCGCCGCATTGATCGGGCCGAGGCTCTCGGCCAGCGTCGTGCGCAGCGTGCCGTCGTCGATCAGTGCGGCTGCCTCTTCGAGGATCTCATGCTGGCGTTGCATATCCGGCGTCTGGAACAGCGAGCGCGTGAACATGAACTCCCAGTGGATCGAAATGCTCTTCTGCATCAGCGTCGTCAGCTCGACCGGAGCGCTCTGGCTCACGATCAGGCACAACTTGCCCTGCGCGCGCGTGATCGGCGCGAAACGCGGAAAGTAAGGCGTCGCATCGGTGAGGCAGAAAACGTAGTCCGCTTCGGGGATGCCGGCTGCACTCATTTGCGCGGCGAGATCACCGGTGTGATCGACGACTGCATCGGCGCCGAGCCCCTGCACCCATCGCGACGATTCCGGCCGCGAAGCCGTGCCGATCACGCGCAGGCCTGCGAGCTTCTTCGCGAGCTGAATCGCGATCGAGCCGACGCCGCCGGCCGCGCCGATCAGCAGCAGCGTCTTGCCGCGGTCAGCGCCGGAGCGCGAGACGCCGAGCTGGTCGAACAATCCTTCCCACGCAGTGAGTGTCGTGAGCGGCAACGCGGCCGCAGCTGCGAATCCCGGCTTGCGCGGCTTGTGCCCGACAATGCGCTCGTCAACGACGTGAAACTCGCTGTTAGCACCGGGCTTGTTGATGCTGCCGGCGTAGTAGACCTCGTCGCCCGGCTTGAACAGCTGTGCCGCAGGTCCGACGTCGCGCACCACTCCGGCGACGTCCCACCCGAGAATGCGCGGGCCCTGCAGATTCGGATCGGGCCGCGCGCGCACCTTGTAGTCGACGGGATTGACCGAGATCGCCCTGACCTCGACCAGCAGCTCGCGCCCCGCCGGCGCCGGCTTCGGAGCGTCGAAGTCGACCAGCGACTCAGGGTCATCGATCGGCAGGTTGCGATAAAAACCGACGGCTTTCATACGTAGGAGAAGAATACTCCCGCCCGGACCCGAAAAGAATTTTGAGGTCTGATCTCCAGACTTCTGACCTCGAAATCTCGCTTCATTCTTCTTGGCGTCTTGGCGAGAGACATTCTTCCTCTC
>JBIOUH010000102.1:0-9120 GCA_044866955.1 Steroidobacteraceae bacterium | reverse complement strand
CAGCGCTACCTCGTGCCGAAGCAGATGAAGCAGAACGGCCTGAAGGACCACGAGCTGAAGGTGTCGGAGAATACGCTGCTCGACATCATCCGCTACTACACGCGCGAAGCCGGCGTGCGCAATCTCGAGCGCGAGATCTCGAAGATCTGCCGCAAGTCGGTCAAGCAGCTGCTCGCGAAGCCGGAGACGAAAGCGATCAACGTCACGCCGCGCAACCTGAGCAAGTATCTCGGCGTGCGCCGCTTCCGCTACGGCCGCGCAGAGGAGCAGGACCACATCGGCCAGGTGACCGGCCTCGCGTGGACCGAAGTCGGCGGCGAGCTGCTGACGATCGAAGCGGCGGTCGTTGCCGGCAAAGGCAAGCTCACGCACACCGGCCAGCTCGGCGAAGTGATGCAGGAGTCGATCCAGGCGGCGATGACGGTCGTGCGCAGTCGCGCGACGGTGCTCGGCCTCGAGCCCGACTTCTATCAGAAGGCGGACGTGCACATTCACGTGCCGGAAGGTGCGACGCCGAAGGACGGCCCGAGCGCCGGCATCGGCATGTGCACTGCGCTGGTCTCTGCGTTGACGAAGGTGCCGGTGCGCTCCGACGTGGCGATGACCGGCGAGATCACGCTGCGCGGTCAGGTGCTGCCGATCGGCGGCCTGAAGGAAAAACTGCTCGCCGCGCACCGCGGCGGCATTCACACCGTGCTGATCCCCGACGACAACACCAAGGACCTCGCGGACATTCCGCAGAACATCAAGGACAGCCTCGAGATCAAGCCGGTGAAGTGGATCGACGAGGTGTTGCAGCTGGCGCTACGCCATATGCCGGCGCCCATCGCCGGCGCTTCCGACACGTCGCGCGGCAACGACAAGCCGCGGCCGCGGCGTGTTGCAAAGCGCGCCACCAAGCAAGTCAGAGCGCACTAAGAAGCGGTTGGCGGTTGGCGGTTAGTCGAGCTGCTGAGCTTTCGGGCTCCGCAGTCTCCACCAACCGCGAACCGCTAACCGCTAACCGCTTCTTTCTGCTATAACGCCGCCCCCGAACAAGTAGGACGCCGACATGAACAAGGCCGAGCTGATCGAGACGGTGAGCACGCAGACTGGCTTGCAGAAAGCGGACGCGACGCGCGCCGTTGATGCGGTGTTCGATTCGATCACGTCGGCGCTGAAGTCGGGCGACACGGTGGCGCTGCTCGGCTTCGGCACGTTTGTCGTCAAATCGCGCGCGGCGCGTGCCGGACGCAATCCCCGGACCAACGAAACGATCCAGATTCCGGCCAGCAAGGCGCCCGGCTTCAAGGCTGGCAAGGCCCTGAAGGATGCTGTAAATTAGCGCGCCTTCGACGGCGCCCGCCCCCGCTGCGGATGAAATTTGGGGGGAGCGGATCGCAATCCTCGGCCAAGCCTGCAGGCGAACAACAGGGTGCTTAGCTCAGCGGTAGAGCGTCGCCCTTACAAGGCGAATGTCGGGGGTTCGATCCCCTCAGCACCCACCACGCCTCAAGTGGCCTGCGTGTTGAGGTGCAGGACGTCGCAGAGAGTTTCAGCGCGGAGCGGTAGTTCAGCTGGTTAGAATACCGGCCTGTCACGCCGGGGGTCGCGGGTTCGAGTCCCGTCCGCTCCGCCATTTCCTTCTAAAGCCCAAAGTGACTCCGACGGCATGCTGCAGACCATACGCGACAAAATCACGGGCGGCGTCTTAGCGATCGCATTGTTGGGCTCGATCGCCGTCGTGTTCGTCTTCTGGGGCATCGACTTCAAGAACACGCAGCGGACATACGCTGCGCAGGTCGACGGCGAGCGCATTCCCATCGAAACGGTGCAGAGCGCCTGGCAGCGGCGGCAGTCCGATTTGCAACGGATGCTGCGCGGCGAGCTGCCGCCCGACATGGTGAAGTCGCAGCAGGCGCTGGTGCTCGATCAGTTCGTCGAGGAGCGGCTGCTCAAGCAGCGTGCCGAGCGTTTCGGTTATCGCGTGACGGACCAGGAGCTCGCGCGCCGCGTGATGGAGCGTCCGGAGTTCCTGGTCGACGGCAAATTTTCCAAGGATCGCTACAACGCGCTGCTCGCCGCGAGCGGCCTGACCGAAGTCGGCTGGGAGTCGCAGCTGCATGACGCGCTGCTGATCGATCAACTGCGCAATGCAGTGATCGAGTCTGCCTTCGTCGTGCCTTACGAGCTCGACCGTACCTACGCGATCGAGAGGCAGGAGCGCGAGATCGACTATGCGCTGATCCCCGCGGCCGACTTTGCCGGCAGCACTTCGATCACCGACGAGCAGGTGAAGAAGTGGTACGACGAGAATCAGCAGAGCTACATGCTGCCGGAAACCGTCAACCTGCAGTACGTCGAGCTCACCCGCGCGCAGGCCGAGAGCACCATCGAGGTCACGGAGCCGGCGCTGAAGGAGTACTACGAGCAGGTCAAGGAGCGCTTCACGACGCAGGAAGAGCGCCACGGGCGACACATCCTGATCCAGGCCGGCGACGGCATGGACGACGCGGCGGCGAAGAAACTGGCCGAGGAGCTGACGGCCAAGGCGAAAGCCGGCGCGGACTTCGCGCAGCTCGCGAAGGAGAACTCCAAGGACGCCGGCTCCGCGCAGCAGGGCGGCGATCTGGGCATGGCGACGCACGATGTGTTCGTCGGACCGTTCGGCGACGCGTTGTTCTCGATGACGGTGGGCGAGATCCGCGGGCCGGTGAAGAGCGAGTTCGGCTATCACGTCATCAAGCTCGAACAGATCCAGCCGGGACACGTGAAGACCTTCGAGGAGGCGCACGCCGAGCTGGAAGCCGACTACCGCAAGGAGCGCGCGCAGAACATCTTCTACGATCAGTCGCAGAAGCTCGCGGACCTGGCGTTCTCCGCCCTGACTGAGCTCGACAGCGTCGCGAAGCAGATGAATCTGCAGGTCAAGACGGTGAATGGCTTCACGCGCGAAGGCGGCGGCGAGTTCGGTCAGGAGCCGTCCGTGATCGACGCAGCGTTCAGCGACGACGTGCTGGAACGCCGGCAGAACAGCCCGCTCGTCACGGTCGGCGAGGATCGCGCGCTCGTGCTGCGCGTCGCCGACCACAAGGCTGCCGAGCCGCGTCCGTTCGATTCCGTGAGCGCACAGATTCGCGAGCAGCTGAAGACGCAGCGCATGCGTGAAGCCGCAGCCGCGCAGGGCGCTTTCGCGATGGCGCGCCTGCAGAAGGGCGAGCCGTGGGCCACGGTGACGAGTGCGTTGCATCTGGGCGCGGTCGGCAAGCGCTTCATGAATCGCCAGGACGGCGTTGCGCCGGCGGCGATCGTGCGCGCGGCGTTCAGCGCGCCGAACACCGAAATCTCCGAGGCGAAGCCGTACTTCGGCGGGGTGACGACGGACGACGGCAACTACGCTGTCTACGCAGTCACGCAGGTGCGCAACGCGGATCCGTCGAAGGAAGCGGCCAACGAGAAGAACAACCGCAGGCGGCGCGCCGAAGTGCAGGCCGGCAACGAAGAGTTCGGCGCCTATCTCGGCGAAGCCGAGCGCACCACGAAGATCATCAAGAACGACAAGCTGTTCGAGTAGGTCGATCAGCTCTTCTCTTCTTCGCCGAACGACATCCCGACGCTGCTGTAGCCAGCGTCGACGTAGATCACTTCGCCGGTGATGCCGGCCGCCAGGTCGGAGCACAGGAAGGCGGCGGTGTTGCCGACGTCTTCGATCGTGACGTTGCGGCGCAGGGGCGAGTGACCCGCGACGTGACCGAGCATCTTGCGGAAGCCGGCGATGCCGGCGGCCGCGAGCGTCTTGATCGGGCCCGCGGAAATCGCGTTGACGCGGATCCCTTTCGGGCCCATGTCGGCCGCGAGGAAGCGCACGCTCGCTTCGAGGCTCGCCTTGGCGACGCCCATGACGTTGTAGTTCGGCACCGACCGCACAGCTCCGAGATACGAGAGCGTGAGCAGCGCACCGGCGCGGCCGCGCAGCATCGGCTCGGCGGCCTTGGCCAGCGCGGTGAGGCTGTAGCTCGAGATGTCATGCGCGATGCGGAAGTTCTCGCGTGTCGTGGACTCGACGAATCCGCCGCGAATGGCATCGGTCGGTGCGAACGCCACGGCGTGCACGACGATATCCAGGCTGTCCCACTTCTTGCCTAGCGTAGCGAAGGCGGCGGCGATGCTCTCGTCGCTGGCGACGTCCAGCTCAAATACGGCGCTCGCGTTGAACTCCCTGGCCATCGCCTCGACTCGATCCTTGAAGCGCTCCTGATAGCTGAAAGCCAGCTCGGCGCCTTCGCGGCGCATCGCCTCGGCGATGCCGTACGCAATCGAGCGCTCGGTCGCGAGTCCGACGATCAGGGCACGTTTGCCGGCGAGAAATCCCATGGGCTGCTCCGGGGTGGACCAGCCTGGGAGTTTAGCGCAAGAACGCCGGTCAGATTCCGGCGCGCCGCTCCGCGACGTACATGACCAGCCGCTGACCGGGCTTGATCACGCTGCGCGAGTTAAGGTCGTTCCAGCCCAGCAGGTCGGTCAAGCGCACGCGGAACTTGGTGGCGATGCGCGACAGCGTGTCGCCGCGGCGCACGACGTACGTCGTGGAGCGCGTGTCGACCGCTTGGTTATCCGTCGAAGCCAGTGTCGTGGTGCCGGGAATCGCGAGCACCTGGCCGACCGCCAGCGTGTCATCGCTCGAGAGCCCGTTGCTGCTCACGATGCTTTCCATGGTCACGCCGTGCGAGCGCGCGATGCTCCACAGCGTGTCGCCGCGACGCACGATGTGCTTGTCGGAAGTGTTGCGCGGCGTGGGCGGGTCGAGCGACGCAGTGCGGATGCTGCCTGGGGCGGCCATACCGGTCGGCGCCGCAGTGATCAGCAGGTCCTGCCCGGGACGGATCAGCGTGCCGCGGATCTTGTTCGCGGTCTTGATCGCCGCGATCGACACGCCGTACTTGTCGGCGATGCCGCCGAGCGTGTCGCCCTTGCGCACGTGGTGGTAGACGACGCGTACGCGCTTCTCCGGCGGCAGCCCGGCGATCGCTTCAGTGAACTTCACCTCGCGATCGACCGGCACCAGCAGCAGGTGCGGGCCGTCGGGATCGGTGACCCAGTGGTTGAACGCGGGATTGAGCGCGAGCAGCTCTTCGGGCGCGAGCTCCGCGAGCTCGGCAGCGACGTGCAGATCGATCTGCCCGGCGACGTCGATCTGCGAGAAGTACGGCTCGTTCGGGATCGGCGCGAACTCCAGGCCGTGAGCGGCCGGGTCGTTGACGATGCGACGCATCGCAAGCAGCTTCGGCACGTACGCGCGCGTCTCGCGCGGCAGCTTCAGGCTGAAGAAGTCGGTCGGCTTGCCTGCCTTGCGATTGCGTGCGACCGCGCGCGCGATGTTCGCTTCGCCGCAGTTGTACGCCGCGACCGCAAGCAGCCAGTCGCCATCGAACTCTTCCGCGAGGAACTGCAGATAGTCGAGGGCCGCGTCCGTGGCAGCTATGACGTCGCGGCGTCCGTCGTAGTACCAGTTCTGCTTCAGGTCGTAGCGACGGCCGGTGCCGGGAATGAACTGCCACAATCCGGAAGCGCGCGCCCGCGAGTACGCGACCGGATTGAACGCGCTCTCGACGACCGGCAGCAGCGCGAGCTCGAGCGGCATCTTGCGCGCTTCGATCTGGTTGACGATGTGGTACAGGTAGCGCTCGCCGCGCTTGAAAGTGCGGTCGAGATAGGTGGGATGACTCGCGAACCAGCGCTCCTCGCGATCGATGGCGTCGTGGTCGACGTCCTCGATGATGAAGCCGCTGCGGATGCGCTCGAACAGATCGCCGACGGCCGGGCTGGTGCTGACGCCGCCGGAGCTGCTGACGAGAGGCGGGCTGGACTCGGTTTGCGCATCGAGGGTTTCGATGGCTTCCTCGATCTGCGCGGGACCCGACACGCCGATGTCGGCTTCGTCGATCTTGGTGATGGCCGGGTCGAGCTCGACCTCTTCGACGAGCGCGTCCTCGTCCTGGGCGTCTTCCTCGTCGGGAACGGTCGCGACGGTGCTGCAACCGGCAGTGATGATGGCTGCGGCTGCAAGAATTGCATACAGCCCTGCCCGGATGCTCCACGCCTCGACCATTGACCCCTCCAAGAACTCAGGCCCGAAAGCCGTCTTTCCACTGCCGGATAACGGCAAAAACTTCTGTGGTGTTCTGTAACCTGCGGCCGGCTTTTGCTTCCGCGGCCTGCTTCACAGTCTGCTGGTCGCACCGCAGGAACGGATTCACATTCCTCTCATGCCTGATGCTCGATGGCAGCGTCGCCTCATCCCGCGCGCGTTTGCGGCTGCATTCTTCGAGGTAGCGCGCCGCTTCGCCGTTGTCCGGCTCGACCGCGAGCTCGAATTTCAGGTTGCTGACCGTGTATTCATGGCCGCAGTACACGAGCGTCTCGGCGGGCAACTGCGCGAGTTTGGCAAGCGATCCGACCATTTGTTCCGGCGTGCCCTCGAACAGCCGGCCGCAGCCGGCGCTGAACAGCGTGTCCCCGCAGAACAGCGCGCCGTGCCCGACATAAGCGATGTGGCCCGCCGTGTGACCGGGGATGTCGAGGACCGTGAATTCCAGGCCGAGCGCGTCGATCGTCGCGCGATCGCCCTGGCGCAGCCGCGTGGGCTCGCCAGGCAGGCGCTCGCTGCCCGGCCCGAACAGCGGCAGGCGGCGATTGTGTAGAAGATTGGCGACACCGCCGACGTGATCGGCGTGGTGGTGCGTGAGCAGAATGCCGGCAAGCGTGAGATGCCGCTCGGCCAGGGCGCGCTCCACGGGCGCCGCGTCGCCGGGATCGACTGCCACGACCTGACTGTCATCGCGCGGGGCGTGGATCAGCCAGATGTAGTTGTCGGCAAATGCCCGAACCGGCGTGACCTGCAACATCGCGTGACCGAGCCGCCCCCGAAGTTTCGAGGCCGTATTAAACATGCCGGGGGTCGGAGCCAGCAAGCGTCTGAAGGGGCGTAAGGCGCGCTATTCTTGGCCCATGGAAGATCCAGCACCCGATGTGCAGTCCTGGTTGCGCTCCGCGCTGGGCCAGCGCGTGTATTCGCTGGAGCGCAAGCTCGCGACCGAAGCGCTCGCGCAGGTCTTCGGCTGGCAATTGCTGCAGATCGGGCTGTGGGGCGACGACGACGGCCTGCTCGCGGAAGGGCGCACGCAGCGCAAGGCAGTGCTCGCGTGGCACGGCTCGCGGCCCGGCGATCGGCCCGCGCCGATCCGCTCGCGCACCGATTCGCTGGCCATCGCCTCGGACTCGGTCGACGCGGTGGTGTTGCCGCACACGCTCGAATACGAGCCGGAGCCGCACGAAATCGTGCGCGAGGTCGGCCGCATTCTCTCCGCGGAAGGTCATCTCATCGTGCTCGGCTTCCGGCCGCTGTCGAGCTGGGGCCTGCGACACCTGTTCGCCCGCAACGGCTTTCCGCCCGGGCTCGAGCGCATGCTCGGCGAGCGCCGGCTGCGCGACTGGCTGA
Source organism: Steroidobacteraceae bacterium (assembly GCA_044866955.1). Taxonomy (GTDB): domain Bacteria; phylum Pseudomonadota; class Gammaproteobacteria; order Steroidobacterales; family Steroidobacteraceae; genus Steroidobacter. The sequence continues at coordinate 1,643 of JBIOUH010000102.1, read as the reverse complement.
AGCTCCTCGGCTTCGAGATCGTCGACGCGCGCCGCTATCTGTTCACGCTGCCGCTCGGCTCGAGCGCGCCGTCCTCGCAGAGCTTCTTCGAGCGCAGCGGTCAGTATCTGTGGCCGCTGTTCGCGGGCGGCTATCTGATCAAAGCGCGCAAGCGCGTGTACACGCTGACGCCAGTCCTGCCGCGCTGGCGGCTGCGGCCCAAAGTGGTCGGTGGCCTGATCGAACCGACGACGCGAGGCAGCGGCTAGCTCAGAAAAAAGAATGGCGCCTGCAGTCGAGATCTACACAGACGGTGCGTGTCGCGGCAATCCCGGTCCGGGGGGCTGGGGCGTCGTGCTGCGCTCCGGCCAGCATGAGAAGGAGCTGAGCGGCGGCGAGGTGCTGACGACCAACAACCGCATGGAGCTGACGGCGGCGATCCGCGCGCTGGCCGCGTTGAAGAAGCCATGCTCGATAGCGCTCTACACGGACTCGCAGTACGTGCGCAAAGGCATTCTCGAATGGCTGCCGCAATGGAAGGCGCGCGACTGGCGCACTGCGGACAAGAAACCGGTCAAGAACCTCGATCTGTGGCAGCAGCTGGAGCGCGAGATCGAGCGGCACCGCATCGAATGGCACTGGGTGAAGGGTCATGCGGGCGTGCCGGGCAACGAGCGCGCGGACCAGCTGGCCAACGAGGCGATCGACGAGCTGCTGGCAGAGAAGCGGATAGCCGACAGCCGATAGCGGATGGCGGGAAGTGCGCTTATCATCGCGGCGCATGGATTTCATCGACCTCAAGACCCAGTACCAGCGCGTGCGCGAGTCCATGAACCGCCGCATGCAGGCGGTCCTCGATCACGGACAGTTCATTCTCGGCGCCGAAGGGCAGGAGCTGGAACGCAAGCTCGCCGAGTACGTCGGCGTCAAGCATTGCATCGGCGCGTCGAGCGGCACTGACACACTACTGATCGCGCTCATGGCCTACGGTATCGGGCGCGGCGACGAAGTGATCACGTCGCCTTTCACCTTCATCGCGACGGGCGAAATGATCGCGCTGGCGGGCGCGAAGCCGGTGTTCGTCGACATCGACGCGCGCACGTACAACATCGATCCGAAATTGCTCGAAGCCGCAATCACGCCGCGCACCAAGGCAATCATGCCGGTGTCGCTGTACGGCCAGTGCGGCGACATGGACGGCATCAACGCTGTTGCGCGCAAGCATGGCATTCCGGTGATCGAGGACGCCGCGCAGAGTTTCGGCGCCCGCTATCGCGGCAAGCGCTCCTGTGGACTCTCCGAGGTCGGCTCGACCTCGTTCTTCCCGTCGAAGCCGCTGGGCTGCTATGGCGACGGCGGCGCGTTGTTCACCGACGACGATCAGCTCGCCAAGGTGATGCGCGAGATCCGCGTGCACGGCCAGGACCGGCGCTATCACCATCCGCGGCTCGGTATCAATGGTCGCCTGGACACGCTGCAGGCGGCGGTGCTGCTTGCGAAAATGGAGATCTTCGACGAAGAAGTCGAGGCTCGTGCCCGCATCGGCGCGCGCTACAGCGAGATGATTGCCGAGGCGTTCCAGGACGAGCGCGACCCGGCGCGCCGCGTGACGACACCGATGCTCGCTCCCGGTTGCACCAGCGTCTACGCGCAGTACACGATCG
>JBIOUH010000101.1:0-18046 GCA_044866955.1 Steroidobacteraceae bacterium | reverse complement strand
CCTTGGGCGAGGGTCCGGACGGACCGCAGCCGCGTTCCCTGAGCCAGCGATTCACATCGAAAAAGTAGAACTGCTTGGACCACAACATCCCGGCCAGTGCCTGGCGCATGACGCTCGCCGCATCCGCGTCGAGCGAGCGCGGAATGATCGACGCGTAGAATTCGTCGGCCTCCTGGCGCCGCGTCGCGATCAGCTGGTCGAAATGGCTGCCGAATGCTCCGTTGCCTTTGCCATACGCCGCGGTCAGGGCGTTCGGGGCGACCGGTGTGAGTCGCAGGCGAACCGTCTGCGAACCTCCCGCCGGCACCGTCAGCACGTAGTGAGCCGCCACCTTGGTGCCGGTCTGCTGAGGATTCACGGCGTCGCGTTGTCCATGCACCAGGTAGTTGTTGATACCGTCCTTGACGAACGCAGTCCGGTTCTGCACGCCGACCAGTCGCTGCGTATTGGTCTCGTTCTCCGTGAACAGCAGTGACGCCTGGCCATCGCAATAGAAGTAGCGCTCGCCCAGCACCGGCTCGACTGCGCGAACGACGTTGCCGTTACCCTGCACGCGCTCGAGCAGCGGGCGCGGCGGGTCATCGCCCCACGACCACGAATTGCGAAACCAGAGGGTCGGCAGTACGTGCACCTCGGCAGCATCGGGGCCACGATTGTGGATGCCGATCTGCACCAGGATGTCTTCCGGCGACTGCTTGGCGTATTCCACGAACACATCGAAGTAACGTTGCTGGTCGAAGATTCCCGTATCCAGCAGCTCGTACTCGGGCTCGTGGCGACCGCGCTCGCGATTGACGCGGACCAGGTCATCGTAAGGGTAGGGAGCCTGCGGATACTTGTAGAGGTACTTCATGTATGAATGCGTGGGCGTGCTGTCCAGGTAGAAGTAGCACTCCTTGACGTCTTCACCGTGATTGCCCTCGCGGTTGATCAGCCCGAACAGGCGCTCCTTGACGATCGGATCCTTGCCATTCCAGAGCGCGAGTGCGAAGCACAGCCGCTGCCCGTCGTCGCTGATTCCCGCCAGCCCATCCTCGCCCCAGTGATAGGCGCGCGAGCGCGCGTGGTCGTGGCTGAAGTAGTCCCACGCATTGCCGTTCTCGCTGTAGTCCTCGCGGACCGTGCCCCACTGACGTTCGCTGAGATAGGGGCCCCACTTCTTCCAGGCCTGCTTGCCGTCACGGGCTTCCTGCAAACGTCGCGATTCCTGGCTCATGGCGATCTCAGCCTCCGGTCTCGAATCCTGGATAGAGAGTCATGCCGCCGTCGATGAAGAGCGTCGTTCCTACCAGGTAATCGGTGAAGTCGGACGCGAGCCAGACCGCGGCACGGCCGATCTCCTCCACCTCCCCGATACGTTTATAGGGCACGAGCTTCATGAGTGCGGCATAAGCATCGGGTGTCGACCAGGCCGCCGCGTTGATCGGAGTGCGGATCGCGCCCGGTGCGATGGAGTTGACGCGGATGCGCTTTTCGGCAACCTCCTGCGCGAGGCTCTTCATCATCAGCATCAGGCCGCCCTTCGAAGCGGCATAGTTCACATGGCCGGCCCACGGAATGACCTCGTGGACCGAGCTGGTGAAGATGATCTTGCCGGCCGCCACCGAAACCTCGGGCCGAACGCCGCGCCGCAGAAACTCGCGCACGGCTTCGCGCGCGCACAGGAAGGCGCCCCGCAGGTTGACGTTCATCACGGCGTCCCATTGGGCGACGCTCATCTCATGGAAGGGCGCGTTGCGCTCCATGCCGGCATTGCTGGCGAGGATGTCGATCGTGCCGAATTCGCGCACCGCTGCGGCGAACATAGCCTGCACCTGCGCTTCATCCGCCACGTCGGCCTCAGCGATCATGGCGCGCTGCCCCTTATTGCGAATCTCTTCGACCACTGCCTCGGCGTCCTCGGGCCGGGTCACGTAGTTCACGACCACATTGGCCCCGGCTCTGCCGAGCGCGATCGCAATGGCGCGACCGATACCGGAGTTGGCGCCGGTCACCAGGGCAGTCTGACCCTTGAGCAGACTGAGCGCCTGGACCGCCGGAACCATGGGCTCCGGCAGATTCATGCGCGCGTAGTAGCTTTTCATGTCGCGACTTCAGCTGCGTCGGCTGCGTTGTCGCCGAGCCGTCGATACAGCCGAACGATGAGCTCCTCCACGACGAGCATGACGATGACCACGACGATGAGTGTCACGATCCCGTGCCAGATGCCGCCAAACCGGACCTTGTCGCCGAATGTGATGGCGAGCGCCTCGAGAATCACGAATTTCGACCCGAACAGCACCAGCCATGCGCAGAACCATCGCAGGAACGTATTCACGCCGCCGCCGCGTGCCTTGAAGAAAGCGGCAACCCGGTGCTCGACAGCGATTGTCAACTTCAGCAACACCTGCAGCAGCACGGCGGCCAGCAACGATGTGGTGAAGGAGTCGACGAATACCTTGTCCGAGTACTCGACGAACAGATTCAGCACTACCAGGTCGATCAGGATGGCCGTGAAGTAGCGGACAAACTGGCGCTGCCTGTTCGTGAATCCCTCGGCCGAGCGCGGCATGAGTGCTTCGCTGGTCATTGCAATGCTCCCGCATTCATTGGCCGTCACCTCGCGACGAGACGACCCGACGCTACAGCCAAGGACGCAGGGCGCCTATCGAGATTCCGCACGCCGACTTGCACCGCTGCACCTGCGCTCGAGCCGGATCGCGAGGCGGTCGCCGGCACTCGTGCGGAATTTGGATAGTCGCGTGCTGCGCAGTGACTGACGATGCGACGCAGACTCGAACTGCGGAGGTTACATGCGACTCATCACAACTCTTGCGGCTGTACTCCTGGCCTGCGGCATGACTGCGGCGCACGCGGACAATGAGCGCGGTCTGTACCTGGGCGTCGGAGTGGGGCAGTTCAACATCGAAGTGGACGACATCGACACGACCGACGAGCTCCAAGAGGCATTCGACAGCGACGATACCGTGTTCAAGGTGTTCGGCGGTTATCGCTTCAATCCGTTCATCGGCGTCGAGCTCGACTACATCGACCTGGGCGGTCCCGAGGACACCGTCGAGAACGTCAAGGTCAAGGCCGAGATCAACGGCGTCGCGCCCTACCTGATCGGCACGCTGCCGATCGGGCCGATCGAGGGGTTCGTCCGGGTCGGCTACTACTTCTACGACGTCGAGATCAGCGGCGAGAATCTGGGGTCGGTGGACGACAGCGGCGAGGATCTCGTGTATGGCGCGGGCGTAGGGCTGACTCTGTTCGAGCATCTGCACGCACGTCTTGAGTACGAGATCATCGATGTGTCCGAAGTCGACGACGCGAATGCGATCTGGCTGTCCGGTGCCTGGCGCTTCTGAGTCCCCCTGCGGAGTGCCTGCCAGACCTTGACGTAGCGAGAGCTGCGTCGATGTCTGGCGGGTCGCTCTGCTACGCGCTGTTGTTGCTCGCCTGCGCCGGTGCATCCGCGCAAGAGCTGGAGCCACAGTCCTACTCCGACACGGCGCCTCACATCAACTTCGTGGCTGCCGGGTACATGCGGTCGGACGGCGCCGTGCTGTTCGATACCTCGGCGCCGACCAGTGATGTGCAAGCCGGAATCGATTCGTTGACCGCCGTCTACGGCGGTACGACTACCGTGTTCGGCCGTACCGGCAGTTACGCTCTTGTTGCGCCGTACGTGTGGGCCGACGTGCGCGGCAACGTCGGCGATGCGAGCGGCACAGTCATGCGTTCGGGTCCCGCGGATCTGCGCGTGCGCATTGCAACGGATCTGCTCGGCGGGCAGTCGCGACCGCTGGTTGGGGCAAGCCTCACCATCATCGCGCCGACCGGTCAGTACGACTCTTCCAGACTCATCAACATCGGCAGCAACCGCTGGTCGTTCAAGCCGGAAATCGGCCTGGCGCTGCCGCGCGGGCGCTGGGTGTTCGAGGCGTCGCTGGGTGCGTGGTTCTATACGGACAACGACGCGTTCTTCGGCGGCAGGCGGCGCGAGCAGGATTCCATCGCAGCAGTGCAGGTGCACGTCAGCTACAGCTTTCGTCCGAGGTGGTGGATCGCCGCAAGCTCGACCTACTATGGCGGCGGACGCACGACGGTGGGTGGAATCGAGAACGACGATGTGCAGGGCAACTCGCGCGTCGGCGCCATGCTGTCCGCGCCGCTGACTGCGCATCAATCCCTCAAGCTCGCGTGGTCGGGTGGCGTCTCGACGCGTTTCGGCGGCGACTTCGATACGTGGGGCGTGTTCTGGCAGTACGCGTGGGTGCGCAAACGCTAGCGCCCTGGTGAGTATCAGAACTCTTTCTGCGCCTGGCTGTGCGCTCGCAGCGTGTCGACCTGGTAGAACTTCGCCCAGCTGTTCGCGAGCGAGAACAGCAGCGGCTTGCCGATGATCCTGCCGAGGCTGCTCGGCAGGGCGAAGTGCCGCTGGTTCGAGAAGTAGTTGAAGTACCTCTTGTAGTCTTCCTCGGCTTCGCCCAGCACGTTCCTCGCCGCGAAACTGCCGCAGAACGTCGCCCATGGAATTCCCACGCAGCCCAGTATGAAGCGCACGTGCTCGAGCCCGGGCGGTCGCGCGATGACCGGCAACAGGTCGCGGGTCATGTCGATCTGTCCGGGCCAGAACTGGATGAAGGACAGATCGTTCAGCCGCGGGAAGTGGGCGCGGAAGTCCTTGATGACCCGCCTGATGATGCCGGGATTGTTGTAAGCGTCCTTGAGGAACGTCGTGACGGGTGTGCCGCCGCCGAGCAGCAGGCGATTGTCTCCCGTCAGCCTGAAGTATGAGTACACGAGCTTGGAGTCCCAGCACTGCATCTGCTCGCCGGACGGAAACAGGATGCGCAGCTCGCTGTCCGTCAGCGGCTCGGTCACGCTCAGGAACGTCTGCGCATGGAACGTTTCGTCGGCGAGCGGACTGATCGAGCTGGTCAGCTTGTCGACCGCGACGATGATGCTTTCCGCGGTCACTGTGCCGCCGTGCGTATGTGCCGTGTGGTCGTCGAGTCGCTCCATCTCCGTGCTCTCGAAGACCTGCATGCCGTTGTCGATCAACAGATCCTTCAGCCCCTGCAGGCACAGCAGCGGATTGATTCCGTAGGTGCCGCCGTAGCGGATGCCAGCAGTGTAGTCCTGCGCGCCGAGAATCTGCTTCAGCCCGCTCTCGTCATAGGTGCGCTGATCCGTGAAGCCGACACTCTCGCGGCACTCACGCTCGGCCTCGACGGCCTCGGTGCCGCCTGAGCCAAGTCCGAGAAACAGCGAGTCCTGCCGCAGCAGTCCGCATTGAATGTCGTGCTTCTTCAGCGTGTCGACGATGCGGTCGATGCCGCGGCAGGGCGCTTCCCAGATCTCCGCGGCGGCCTGCGTGCCATAGCGGCGAACCAGTTGGTGCAGCTCGAGCTCGCTGTCCGGTGTGAGAAAGCCGGCGCTGCGGCCCGATGAGCTGCCGCCGACGATGTTCTTCTCGATGAGCACGACGCGCAGTCCCTTCGTCAGGAACTCCGCGGCGGCGCTGACTCCGCTGAAGCCGCCGCCGACGATCAGCACGTCGCACTCGATGTCTCGCGTGAGCGGCGGACAGTGCTGGTGCGCGCTGACCATCATGGTGGTCAGCCACCAGTTCTGATTGACCATCCGCGTGTTTGCCGTCACGCGCTACATCTTAGTAAGGCGACTGGGCACCACTATCGAATATGCGCATGTCGTGGCCATGCGCAAAACCGCTAGTCGTGCGCGACCGCTCGCCCTATAAATCGAGCGCGTTCTCGGCGCAGGAGCAATCGTATGACGCAGACCAACGCTGCCGTCGGCGGCCATTTCAGATGGCTGGGTATCGCGCTGATCGTGCTCGGTTTCGTCGCCATCCTGACTCCCGCCGCGGCAGGCAGTGCCGTGGTAGTGGTGATCGGCATCATCCTGCTGGCTGCGGGTGTGGCAGGCGTCATTCGCGGTGTGCAGGCGGCGACCGGGATGGAGAAAGTGCTGGGCCTGGTAGTCGGCGTCGTCACTGCGCTCGCCGGCGTCGCGGTCCTCGCCCACCCGCTTTTCGGCCTGGGTCTGCTCACGCTATTGCTGGCGGGCTACTTCCTGGTCGATGGGGCGTGCAAGGTCGTAGTGTCATTTCGCTTTCGACCGGCGAGCGGCTGGTTGTGGCTGCTCTTCAGCGGCGTCGTCTCGCTCCTGCTGGGCGCATTGATCTGGAGCCAATGGCCCATGTCGGGCCTGTGGGCCGTGGGCGTACTGGTCGGCTTGAACCTGATGAGCACCGGCTTCGCGTTGCTGAAGTCGGTCTCGATGCTGCGCGAGATCGCAGACCGCGTGAGCTCGCGCAACAGGATCGAGCCAGCAGTGTGACGGCCTGGTCAGTACGCGTATCCCATTTTCAGGTAGACGCCGTAGTTGCCGTCCTTGCCCTGCGCGTACTCCAGGTTCGCGACGATTCCCTGCACAGGCTTCAGAACGTATTGAAAGCCGGCGCCCCACGCGGGATAGCGGTTGGCGCTGTCCGAACATGACTGGTCGTCTCCGTAGGTACAGGCGACTCCCACGAAAAGCGTTGCGGTCCATTTCTGTGCGATCCGCCACCGTTCCTCGAATTCGATCGAGGACATGTACTCGCCGTTGTACTGGCCCAGCTTGTAACCCCGAAGCTGAACTGCCGCGCGTACCTGAGTGGGCGCGTCCTGGGTCAAGTGGTTCAGCTGGCGAACGGCGAAGACGCTACCCTTGCCGTGCGGCAGAAAGTAGCGGAAATCGGCGCGATACACATCGAAATTGTCTTCGCCTCCCAGCGATTCCCGGTAGGCCATGTTGTTGAGGCTGAGTACCCATCCTTGGGTCGGCATGTTCTCGTTGTCCCGTGAATCGTGATAGGCCACGACGCCAATCCCGCCCGATTCGTACGGCCTCACGCCCAGGACATCGATCACCTGGTCGTCGAACGCTGTCTCTCCGCCAATCGCGAAGTTCTGATAGATGCCCTGTACACCTGCAAACCAGTTGCCTCTGACACGGTACAGGTAGCGTGCGATGAGCGAGCGCAGCTCCGCATTGGATTTCAGCGGAACCCCGGTGCCGAGGTAGTCGTCGTAATCGTTCTTGATATAGCCATACATGAGCCCGGCAATCAGCCGCTGCCGGTCCTCGTCGAATGACGTTTTGGCGAATCCTCCCGCGATGATCGAGTCAGTGCTCGTGTACTGACCCTGCACTGCGAATATGGACGGCTGCGACTCCTCGTCGAAGTTGTGCAGATATCCTGCGAGCGCGCCCAGGGAAGTACCGAGCTTGGGATTCGACTGCACGATGGGCGTCAGGAGCCACGGCGATCCTTCCAGCTCCGATGCTGCATCCACCGACGACGCCGCAAGAGCGGCGAAAGCCAGCAATCGCCACCGTATCGCGCCGACTGCGTCGTTCGATGGCGGCTTCACGTTCACAGCGGCAGCGGCGGCCGCCGCCGCTGGCCGTCACTCCTCGGACGCCACTCGGCTCCCGTCCTGGGAGAAGATCAGCTCGACCCGCCGATTGGACTGCCGACCGGAAGCGGTATCGTTGCCCGCGACCGGCATGGTTTCACCTTTGCCGAGCGAGCGCACCTGGGAGCCCGAGACTCCGCGCTGCATCAGGGCGGATTGCACGGCCTGCGCGCGCTGCTCCGACAACGATTGATTCATCTCTTCCGAGCCCACGCTGTCCGTATGGCCTTCGATGACCACGCGACTGTTGTGCGAGGAATTGAGCACCTGCGCGAGACGGTCGATCGTCGAGTACGCGCCCGGCTTGAGCGTGGCCTTGCCGGTATCGAACAGCACGTCGCCGAGCGTCAGCACCATGCCGCGGTCTGTCTGCTTCGCCTGCAGATCCCTGAGCTCCTGTTGCACGCGATCGGCTTCGCGGGTGCGCGCTTCGAGTTGCACCTGCTGGCGTTCGAGCGTGCCCTTCTCGATTTCATCTCGCGCCTGCGCGGTGTCGATCTTGGCAGCCGCGATCTGGGCGTTCGCGGCTGCGACACTCGCTTCGAACCGGATGTCCTCGACGTCCTTGCCCTTTGCTGCAAGCTCGTTGGCGCGATCGAGCGCCTTGCGCGCCTCCGAGATGTTGGTCGCGGCCACACCGGCCCGCGGCGAGGCCTCGACCTGCGGCACGATGGCCTGCGCGGCATCGAGCTCCGCAATGCGCTCCGGCGTGGAGCTGCATGCCGCCAGCAGAGCGGCTGCACTCGCGACTGCAATCGAAAGATAGTTGCGCTTCATGTCAGGTACTCCGCGAGTGGACTAACGCGTCGTTGAGGAACGCTCCGTTTCCTGCCGCAGCTGCTGGATGCTCGCCTGCAACTCCGCGGCGGCCTTGCGCGCGGTAGCTTGTTGAGATTTCGCTACCGCGAGCTCCACATCGAGCTCTGCTTGTTGCGCATGGCGTTGCGCGGGCTTGTCGTCGGAGTCCTTCACGGCCTGCTTCGCCTGCTCCAGGTGATCTTTGGCCCGCTGCAGCTCCATCGCACCGCCCTCGGAATTCCCGAGCGCCTGCTGAGCCTGTTGAAAGCGGGTGTCAGCGCGGGCGACGGTGTCCTTGGTAGCTTGCGAAACGCTGCATCCGCTGAGCATTGTCAGCGTTGCAGCACCGACGCAGAAGCAAGAGAGCAACGATCGATGCAGCGTGTTCATCGCGGTCTCCATGGACGGCTTGCCGTCATGCGGGAGCGGCCCCTCGACAGGGTTCCGCATCCGCAGTCGACTTTGTATCTGTACTAGAGGCAAGCGGTGCGTCCCTCGCACTCAGAGCGTGTGCACCACGCAGCGAAAACCGACGTGACAAGTGCTCGTGTCGATCGGCTGGGCGTGCCGCGCAGCGGGGCGATAGCGGCGGCAATAGTTGGGTGCGCACAGGAACGAGCCGCCCTTGAGCACCTTGCGAGGAATGCGCACCTCGGGGTAACAACTGTCGTAGCTCTCCTGCATGCGTGCGCCACGCGGATTGCGCGGAATGCAGCAGGCTTTCGCTGCATCGGCTTTGTGTGCGGCCGAATACCAATCGCTGGTCCATTCCCACACGTTGCCGATCATGTCGTGCAGACCGTAGCCGTTCGCCGGGAAGTGCGTCACCGGCGACGTGCGCTCGTACCCGTCGTCGGCCAGGTTCTCCTGCGGGAACCCGCCTTGCCAGGTGTTCGCCATCCAGCGACCGTCCGGATTCATGTCATCGCCCCACGCGAACTCCGCTTCATCGAGCCCGCCGCGAGCTGCGAACTCCCACTCCGCTTCCGTCGGCAGCTCCTTGCCGGCCCAGCGCGCGTACGCAACGACATCGACATACGCGACATGCACCACCGGATGATCGTCGAGGCCTTCGATCGAGCTGCCGGGTCCGTACGGTTCGCGCCAGTTGGCTCCGAAGGTGAACGTCCACCACGCTCCCCAGTTGCGCAGATCGACCGTGTGCTGCGGAGGCGTGAAAACGAGCGACCCCGCCTTCAGCATGTGCGGGAGCGCATTCGGATAGTCCTTCGGATCCGGTGGAATCTCCGCGTACGTGACATGGCCGGTCGCGGCGACGAATTCGCGAAACTGCCGATTGGTGACCGGCGTGCTGTCGATCCAGAAGCCGTCGACGTTGACGCGGTGAGCGGGCGCTTCTTCCGGATAGTGCCGATCGGATCCCATGCGGAAGCTGCCGCCCGCAATGAAGAGCATGCCTTCGTGGGTCCGGCAAGATGCTCCCGGAGCTGCTGTTGCAGCGTCAACCATTGCGGGCGGCATAAAGCAGCTCCTTCTCAGTGCATCGCCGAGCTGCTGGCGCGTTCGACGTTCGGCAGCTTGTACTTGCCATCCAGCAACGGCTGAGTCGGTACGTACGCGCGAACGATCAATGCGAACTGTCCCTCAGGCGCCGGCAGCCAGTTTGCTTTCGCGGAAGCTTCGTGCGGCTCGGTGTGCGACAGCGTGATCGTCAGGGATCCGTCCGGCGCGAACTGCAGCTCGTTAGCATCGAGATTCACCCTGCCGACATTCGTGCGTCCATTCGGCGGCTCGGCCAGCATGTAGTAGTCATGGTCGTACATCGTCAGCGACCAGAAGCCGCCGCGTTCACGATCGACTGGCGGCAGCGCGCCCTTCGGAAAGGTCATCGTGTAGCTGTACCGGCCTTGCAGCAGCTCGCCGCTGGCATCCGTGCCGCGAATGAAATAGATCGCCTCGTGATAGTCGTTGACGTAGATGTAGATGACCGCCGCCTGCGCACGACCGAACCAATCGGTGCCCCAGTCGCCGCCGTTCTCCTGCCGCTGCCAGCCGTTGCCCGCGTCGACGCCGACCTCATGGTACTTCGCGCTCTCGTGCAACTCGGCGTCCGCGGCGAGCGCAAGGCGATCGAGCTGCACGCGCCACGACGGATCCGCATCACGCAGCGCCAGCAGCACGCGTGCCTGGTCGCGCATGGCCGCGTCGTTCGGGCCGACGGCCGGGTTCGCGTCCAGGACCTTCCTGAGCTCGTCCCAGAATTTATTGGGATCCACCGCGCGAACGCGCAGGATGTCGGGATCTGCCGCGACCAGTTCGGCAGTGATCCCCGGGGGAAACACTTTGTTGCGCGCGCTCGCTTCGCAATCGAAGCGATGTGGCCCTGGCTTGTCCATGCTCAGCGGCAGCACGCCGATCTGATTCAGCACTGCGCGAGCTTTCTGTTTCTCTGCAGCGGAGTGAGCGGCGAAACTACGGCCGAACACGCCGCCGATGTTGGTCGGCAGCCGCAGCACGTCGACGAAACCCTGCGGCTTTTCTCCGCGCCAGCCCGGACCGACCAGCAGGAATTTTCCGCCGGGCGTGTTCGACGCCGAGCCGAGCTGATGGATGACGGTTGTGAAGACATCGACGATCTGAATCGTCCAGTAGTGACCCCTGGGGGCGTCGCTCGGTGTCTGGACGACGACGGCTTCGTCCGCGAGGTCGACCAGGGCAACGCCGTAGATCGTATCGTTGTTCGGCGTGACGACTTTGCGCTGCGCGGGCGGCATGTAGTCGTCCAGGTAGCCCATCTGGTTCTTGGGTGCGCCGGGGAAAAGTCCCATCGTGGCGCCTGGTCCCGCCTTCTTCATCAGTTCCCAGCCGCTGGTGCGGCCAAGCGTGTCGATCGCCGGATAGCCCCAGTAGTAGACGATGCGCGCGAGCGATTCGACGTAGCGTTCGTTGGCGAGCCCGGCGGGCACGCCGGCGGAATTTGCCAGGTTCGCATGCGCGGGATTGAGCGAGCGCGCGAGATAGGAAATGGATACCGTCATGGCAACTCCTTGCAGCTCAATCGCGTGCCAGCGCGGCCGCCATCTTGCGCTCGACATCGATATAGTGATCGTCGGCGATATCGAAGACCGCTTTGATCACCTGGCCGTCGCGGAAAGCAGCGGGCGCCTTGTATTCGCTGCTCACGGCATCGCCACTGTCGTAGCCGATGCACAATCCCTCGCCGCAGAGGGCGTAGTGGCCGGACTGCGTGCGGAAGTCTCCGTTCGCGACGGCGCGGTCGTCGAGGTAGAGCGTCATCTTTCCCTGTGCTTCGCCGTGCTCGCCATGGCCTGACTTGGCGAACTCGACGCCGACGATGTGCTTGCCGGCCTGCGGAACATCGCACGTCAACCGCTGCTCCGGCGGGATCCCGAGGAAGTTATAGGCGAACACCAGCTTGCCGTTCTTGACGAACAGCGAGTAGCCGCCGAAGCGCGAGCCCTGCGCGAAGATTACTCCCTGGCTCTTGTCGGTGAAGTCGACTTCGGCGAGCGCCTTGAACGACGCGCCGAGAGTGCGCGGTGCAGTCGCTTCCGGGATCTCGGAGGTTCCAGGATAGAAGACGTAGCGGCCGCTCTTCGGTGCAGCCGCATGGAACTCGAGCTCCTCGTGCATCATGCGGACGTTCACGTCGTTGAGCGGCAGCACGTTGTTGCGCTTGGCTTCGGTCAGCCACAGCGCCGTGAGTTCTTCGACCTTGTCGGGATGGTTGGCCGCGAGATCGCGCGCTTCGGAGCGATCGCTGTCGGTGTTGAAGAGCTGCCACTGATCCTGGTCGAAATGCCCCTGGTCGGACGGCATCGGTCCGTGCAGGGCTGATGCCTTCCAGCCCTTGTGCCAGATGCCACGCGTGCCCGCCATTTCGTAGTACTGCGTCTCTTTGCGTGTCGGCGCCTTCGTGTCATCGAACGAGTAGCGCATCGAGACACCTGCAAGCGGACTCTGCTTCACGCCATCTACCGTCTGCGGCATCGGCACGCCACAGCATTCCAGGATCGTCGGCACGATGTCCGTGCAATGGTGGTACTGATGCCGGACTTCGCCTTTCGCCTTGATGCCTTTCGGCCAGTGGATCACCAGCGGGTCGCACGTGCCTCCGGCATACGAGCCGTAGCGCTTGAACATCTTGTACGGCGTGGAGAACGCGACCGCCCAGCCGGTGGGGTAGTGGTTGTAGGTATCGGCGCTGCCCAGCTTGTCGATCATCTTCATGTTGTCGGCGATGTCGTCGGGAAAGCCGTTGAAGAATTTGTTCTCGTTCACCGAGCCGTTCGGGCTGCCTTCGCCGGATGCGCCGTTGTCGGCGCAGTAGAGGATCAGCGTGTTGTCGAGCTGGCCCGACTCCTCGAGGTAGTCGATCAACCGGCCGATCTGCACGTCGGTGTATTCCGAGAACGCGGCGTAGACCTCCGCCATGCGGGAGAACAGCTTCTTCTCATCGGCGGACAGCGTGTTCCACGGCCGCACGCTATCGTCTTTCGGCAGCACCTCTTTCGGCAGCGGATTGATCGGGGTGAGCTCGGTGCCCGCGGGCAGGATGCCGCGCTCGATCATTCGCTTCAGGACCCACTCGCGATAGGCCTCGTAGCCGTCATCGAACTTGCCCCTGTACTTGTCGATGAATTCCTGCGGAGCGTGGTGCGGCGCGTGGTTCGCGCCCGGGCAGTACCACATGTACCAGGGTTTCGCCGGTTCCGACTGTCGCGAATCGCGGATGAAGTTGATCGCCTTCTCCGCGATGTCCTTGGAGAAGTGATAGCCCTGCTCGGGACGGTACGGCTGCTCGACGAAATGGTTGTCCTCGATCAGCTCGGGATACCACTGGTTGGTCTCGCCGCCGATGAAGCCGTAGAACCGGTCGTAGCCGAGCCCCAGCGGCCAGCGCTTCTTCGAAGCGCCGATGCTGAAGGCGTCCACCGGCACGTTGTGGTTCTTGCCGATCCAGAAAGTGCTCCAGCCCGCGTCGCGCAACACCTGCGCGATCGTGCCGTTTTCGAGCGGAATGTGGCCGTGGTAGCCGGGAAAGCCGGTGGCCGCCTCGGCGATCGAGCCGAAGCCGTTCGCATGATGGTTACGGCCGGTCAGGAAGCAGGAGCGGGTCGGCGAGCACACCGCGGTCGTGTGCCATTGCGTATAGGTGAGCCCGTTCTTCGCGAGCCGATCCAGGGTCGGCATGTTGATGCGGCCGCCGTAGGGCGACCACGCGGCCTGGCCGGTGTCGTCGTAGAGAATGACGAGCACGTTCGGCGCATCCTGCGGCGCGGTCGCGTCCAGGAATGCGGGCCAATCGGCCTTGGACTTGCGGATGTCGAGATCGATCGTGCCGTTGAAGCGTGAGGGCATTGAACGTACTCCGGTGTCGATCGACCGTGATGAGGCTCGCGCGCATCTTCAGGAGGAAGACGACGCCGCCGAAGTGGGGATGGCCTGTTGTTGAGGTAGCGGCGTCGTATAAACCTGCTGTCGACCTGAGAGTGCCGACCTGTGCTGCCTGCGCACTGGGAACCGATCCCGGCATCCCGCCCAATGGGCTTCTCCGCGGATCCCGCTGTGACTGTGGCGCGCTGGCGCAGCCTGGGAAATACGGGGTGGGGGCAGACCTCAACGGGCGGGCGTCTCGGTCGTGCGTGCTCTGCCGCGCACGTCGTTCATGTCCCGCTCGAGGAAGTAGTCGAGGAAAGTGCGGATCACCGCCACGGCTGCGAGGCGGCCGACTGCGTCCCAGCTCTCCGTGATGGCGGATTCGATGATGTCGGCCGCGAGCTGAAACGTGAGTCCGGCGACCAGCCAGCGGGCGTAATTGAGCCAGACCGCGCGGCGATCACTGCCGGAGAGGGGAGAGAACAGCGCTCTCACTACGGCCACGAACGCTGCGACGGTGCCGACGATGACCACCAGCAGCGCGATGCCATCGATGATGACAACCGCAAACTCCGTCACAGAAATCAATAATTCCCTCATGGCGCGGGCGCTCGCAGAGTCGTCGGTGTCGCAAAGGCGAACGGCGGCACGAAAGCGCAGCGGCATGGCATGCACAATCGGAGCGCCAATGGCCGTTTTTCAGGAGTCGGCATGTCTGATCGGAAGGTCATTCCTTTTCGCAAGCGCCCGCCCTCGCAGGCCGAGCTGGAGCTTTACATGCGCATGACGCGCAACTGGCATCCCGAGATGCGCCGGCTGATGTTTCCGGAGCTCTTCAAGAAAGAGCAGGCCAGCGCCGTCTAGTATTCTGGTCGAAAGCGGCCGAGGCCCCTTGCGACGCGCCCGGCAAAAGGCGTGACTTTCGCCGGGCTTCCCGAGACGACGCGGACCTCTGCTCTATCTCGAGCCGCTGCCTGCTGCGGCGGCGGTCATCGTCTTCTGGGTCTGCTCGGCCTTCTCCAGTGCCTGATCGATGCTGAAGCTCGCCGGTTTCTGCCGCGGCGGGAACTCGCGGAACGTAGCGAGGAATTCGCCGACGATCGTTTGGGCGGGTACCAGCAGGAAGGCGCGGTCCGCCATCCACTTGTCGTAGAACACCGAAGCATCCTCCGGACCGCGCTCGAACGGGTCGCTGCGCAGGTTCAGGAGCAGAGGCGCCCGCAACGCGACCATCGGCTCACGCCAGACATTGAGCCCTTTGGCGCGCTGCTCCATGAACGTCACCTTCCAGTGCTTGACGCGCAGCGCCATCAGGTCGCCGTCGTCGCTCCAGTACAGGAATCCTTTTCTGGGATTCTCCTTCGTTTCGCCCTTGATGAACGGCAGCAGGTTGAAGCCGTCGATGTGCACCTTGAACGTCTTGTTGCCGCACTTGTGACCCTTCTTCAGCTTGCCCACGATATCCGGCTCGCCAGCGACAGCCGCTAGTGTCGGCAGCATGTCGGTGTGCGAGAACATCTCGTTGGAAACGGTTCCCGCCTTGATCACGCCCGGCCAGCGAATCGCACACGGCACCCGCCAACCGCCTTCGAAATTCGTGTCTTTCTCGCCGCGGAACGGTGTCGTGCCTCCATCCGGCCAGCTCATCACCTCGGCGCCGTTGTCGGTCGAATACATGACGATGGTGTTGTCGGCAATGCCGAGCTCATCGAGCTTGTCGAGGAGCTTGCCGACGTGTCCGTCGTGCTCGACCATGCCGTCGGGATAGACACCGAGCCCGGTCACGCCCTCCGACTCCTTCTTGAGATGCGTGAAGATGTGCATGCGCGTGGAGTTGAACCAGCAGAAGAACGGCTTGCCATCCTTGCTCGACTTCTCGATGAACTTCAGGCTCGCATCGAGGAACTCCTCGTCCACCGTCTCCATGCGCTTGATGGTCAGCGGGCCGGTGTCCTCGATCCGCTGGGTGCCGTCGGGATTCGCCCAGGTGTGCAGCACACCGCGCGGTCCGTATTTCTTGCGGAACTCCGGCTCCTGCGGATAGTCCGGGCACTCCGGCTCCTGCTCGGCATTCAAGTGATAGAGGTTGCCGAAGAACTCGTCGAACCCGTGCGCCGTCGGCAGGAACTCGTCGCGATCGCCGAGGTGATTCTTGCCGAACTGGCCGGTGACGTAGCCGAGCGGCTTCAAGACATCGGCGATCGTCGGATCCTCGGCGCGCAGGCCGAGGTCG
Organism: Steroidobacteraceae bacterium; assembly: GCA_044866955.1. Taxonomy (GTDB): domain Bacteria; phylum Pseudomonadota; class Gammaproteobacteria; order Steroidobacterales; family Steroidobacteraceae; genus Steroidobacter. Next base: position 2,179 of record JBIOUH010000101.1, on the reverse strand, counting down.
GCGCCTGGCAGGCCGACCTTGGTCAGCCCCGTGCGGATCGGCGATTGCCCGGTGATGAACGCTGCGCGGCCGGCAGTGCAGCTCTGTTGTCCATACCAGTCGGTGAACAGCGCGCCCTCGCGTGCGATGCGATCGATGTTGGGCGTGCGGTAGCCCATGATGCCCAGGTTGTAGGCACTGACATTGAACCAGCCGATGTCGTCGCCCCAGATGATCAGGATATTGGGTTTGCCCTTTGCAGCCATGATTCTCTCCTCTGTCAACCCAGTGGACCGGTGCGGAACGTCATGCTGAGGATCGCGGCGATGCCGAGCCCGAGCAGGGCGAGCGCCGTGAGCAGCGTCAGCGAGACGGGAAAGCTGCTCTCGCCGTGGATCAATCCGTCCAGCTTCATACGGGTGCGCTCGTGCCGCAGTCCCAACATGAACTGCACGTGGAAGACGATGCCGAGTGCCAGCATGCCGATGCCGATCCACACCAGTGCCTGACCGAAGGTGCGCGCACTTGCGGCGCTCGTCAGCACTTCGCTCGCGCGCAGTTTCTGGAAGAACTGGAAGATGGTGAAGCCGAAGCTGATGAGCGAGAGGGAAGTGCGGATGATGGACATGAGCGTGCGGTCTGCACTCATGCGCGTGCGCTGGAAGGACATCCCGGTACGTCGCGCGCTGAGCTCGACGGAGACGTCGTCGGAAGGGGATTGTGAGGTGACTGCTGCCATGGAGACTTCACTCGCCCGTCTGGCCGGTCTGGCGCAGCCCGCGCTCATGCCACCAGCGCCCCACGCGGTCGGCCGGGCCGCGGAGCAGAAAGTAGGGCACGATCGCGAGCACGAATACGACGATGAGCGCTTCGACCGGATAGAATTTTTTCAGCGCCACGACCTGATAGATCGCATCCATGACGAGGCCGAGAATTGCTATGCGCGACGTCGCGGCGAGCCCCCGGCGGATGCGCTGTCCCCGCGTGGCAGCATCGGTAAGGATCAATTTGAAGTAGGGCTCACGCCCCAGGCGCGCGTCACGCAGGCCGGCGCGGACGGCCACGATCGCGGCTACTACCGGTTGCAGCAGGAAGCGGAATGACAGGGGTCCGCTCGGACGTGCGAGCAAGTCATTCCACTGACGCACGACAATGTCCTGGATGAAGTCGAGCATGAGCGCGGGAGGGCGAACATGAGCGCAGGGCCGCAGGTCGCCGCAACTTAGCTCAGCGCATCAGCTGCTGATGATCAGTGGGACGGGTATCGCGCGCTGCCCGCGTTACGGCGGTCGGCCGCCGAACCACGGCCAGGCGGCGGGGTCGCGCGCGCCGGCGCCCTCGCACTTCTGCAGCGCGTTTGCGGCGCGAACCAGTTCCGGCACGGACTGGATCTGCAGCTTCTCGAACATACTGGCACGTTGCGCCTTGATCGTCCGCTCGCAGACGCCGAGCTCGGCCGCGATCTGCTTGTTCAGCCGGTTGTTCACCACACCGTGGAAGATTGCGCGCTCCGAAGGCGTGAGCGTTGCGAAGTGCGCGCGCAGCCGCGTGACATGGTGTCGAGCCGCCTGGCGCTGTCCGTCAGCCAGCAGCGCAGCGCGGATCACCGGCAGGAGCGATTCGCTGCCGAGCGGCTTGAGCAGGTAGCTGAAGGCACCCCATTTCATGACGTCGATGGTCGTGATGACGTCGTCGCGTCCGGTGACGAAGATGACGGGCGGTGCCCAGTCGTGCTGCATCAAGGCCTTCAACAGGTCTATGCCGCTCGGCCCGGGCATGGAGATGTCGAGGAGGATGCAGGTCGTGCCGCCCGGCGTGTAGGCCAGCAGGAACTCCGCCGCACTGCGGTGACCTGTCGCGACGTAGCCGGCAGCCAGAAGCATGCGCAGCATGCTCCTGCGAAAACTGTCGTCGTCGTCGATGATATGAACCGACGTCGATGTAATTTCTGCGGCTGCGTCCATTGGCGACCCAAGGGTAGCGCCGCTCACGCGGCCCGGCTGCGATGAAACGGCAAGAAGGTGCACTAAGGGTAGCGGAAGGGCGCAGCGCGCGTCGACGTAAAACCCGCGTTGAGATGGCGAGGAGGGCGTCAGCGCCGAACTGCGATGGCGAGCGCTTCCAGGAGCTGCGCTGACAGATAGGGCTTGTGCAGCACTGTTGCGAACAGCGCGGAGCGCAGGGCCCATTCTGGAGGTGT
>JBIOUH010000100.1:0-8623 GCA_044866955.1 Steroidobacteraceae bacterium | reverse complement strand
TGACTGCTGCTTACAGCGTATCCAGCGCTTTCTGGAAGCGATTCGCGTGCGAGCGCTCCGCCTTCGCGAGCGTCTCGAACCAGTCGGCGATCTCCTCGAAGCCTTCGTCGCGCGCCGACTTCGCCATTCCCGGGTACATGTCGGTGTACTCGTGCGTCTCGCCGGCAATCGCCGCCTTGAGGTTCGAGCCGGTCGGACCGATCGGCAGGCCGGTGGCCGGATCGCCGACGGTTTCCAGGTATTCCAGATGGCCGTGCGCGTGGCCGGTCTCGCCTTCCGCCGTCGAGCGGAATACCGCGGCGACGTCGTTGAAGCCTTCCACGTCGGCCTTCGCTGCGAAATAGAGATATCGGCGATTCGCCTGCGACTCGCCGGCGAACGCGTCCTTCAGATTCTTCTCCGTCTTCGTGCCCTTCAGATTTTTCATTTCAGCCATCCTCGGTGATCGAAGCGTTGGACCCAAGCTTGAGTCGAAGTGTTAGACCAAGTCTAATGGGGGTGAAAATCTAGTCTTGCGTGCGCACCAAGTCAACGGCGGCAGCGTTACGTTCGCTTGCCGCGGCCGATTGACCACGACGACACGCGCATGCAAGCTTGCCGCGCAACTCCCGCCCCATGCTCCAGTTCCAGTGAACAGCAAATCTCCCACGGCCAGCGCAGAACAGACCGCGGCTTCCGATTTCGAGCGCTCGCTCGCCGAGCTCGAAGCGATCGTCGAGAAACTCGAGCAGGGCGACCTGTCGCTCGACGAGTCGCTGCGGCACTTCGAGCGCGGCGTGCAGCTGACACGCGTCTGTCAGAGCGCATTGAAGCAGGCCGAGCAGAAGGTCGAGATCCTGCTGCGCAAGAGCGGCGCGCCGGACCAGTTCGAGGCGGCGCCGTTCGCTGCGGAGGACAATGAGCGCGACAGCTGAGTCGGTGGGGACCGCGCGCGAGCCGCAATTCCAGGCATTGCTCGGACGTTGGCAGAGTCGCATCGAAAGCGAGCTGTCCGCTCGCCTGCCGCCGGCCACCGCGCGCCCGGCGCGTCTTCACGAAGCATTGCGTTACAGCGCTCTCGGCGGCGGCAAGCGCGTGCGCCCCGTGCTCGCCTACGCGACCGCGAGCGCGCTCGGCATTCCCGATGCGAGCGTCGATGGCGTCGCCTGCGCGGTGGAACTCATTCACGCCTACTCGCTCGTGCACGACGATCTGCCGGCGATGGACGACGATGATCTGCGACGCGGACGCCCGACGTGTCACAAGGCGTTCGACGAAGCGACAGCGATCCTGGTCGGCGACGCGTTGCAGGTGCTCGCCTTCGAGACGCTTGCGAGCGGCCCGGGATTGCCCGCGGATGCGGCAATTCGTCTGGAGCTCGTCAGGCTGCTCGCCGCCGCGAGCGGCACCGCTGGCATGGCGGGCGGTCAGGCGCTCGATCTCGCGGCAGTCGGTCGGCAGCTGTCGCTCGCCGAAGTCGAAGAAATGCACGCGCGCAAAACCGGCGCGTTGATTCACGCGTCCGTGATGATGGCCGCGGCGTGCGCCCGCGAGGTCAGCACTGCGGTGGCGCATGCGCTCGATGATTTCGCGCGCGCCATCGGACTCGCATTCCAGATTCAGGACGATCTGCTCGATATCGAAGGCGACGCTGCGCAGCTCGGTAAAGCCACCGGCGCGGATCGCGCCCTCAACAAGCCGACGTATCCATCCTGCGTCGGTGTCGAGCCCGCGCGGCGGCGGATGCACGAATTGCATGCGCACGCGCTCGCCGCGCTCGCCGCGCTCGACGTCCAAGGCTTGCGCGCAGCGCCGCTGGCGAGCGTTTCCGACTGGCTGGTGCTCCGCAAGTCCTGAACTTCTTTACGGTAGACTGACGCTCCATGGGCTCTGCAACGCCGTACCCGCTGCTCTCCTCGATCGGCTCGCCCGCCGACCTGCGCGCGCTGACGCCGGCGAAGCTGAAAAAGCTGTCGGGCGAGCTGCGCCAGTACCTCATCGACACGGTCGCGCAGATGGGCGGTCATTTCGCCGCCGGCCTCGGCACGGTCGAGCTGACCGTAGCGCTGCATTATGTATTCAACACGCCGCACGACCGCATCGTGTGGGACGTCGGCCACCAGGCGTATCCGCACAAGGTGCTGACCGGCCGCCGCGACCAGCTGCGCACGATCAAGCTCAAGAACGGCCTCGCGCCGTTTCCGACGCGCTCGGAAAGCGAATACGACACGTTCGGCGTCGGCCATTCGAGCACCTCGATCAGTGCGGCGCTGGGCATGGCGATCGCCGCCCGCCGCAACGAGCAATCGCGGCGCGTAGTCGCCGTCATCGGCGACGGCGCGCTGAGCGCGGGCATGGCTTTCGAGGCACTGAATCACGCCGGCAGCATGGACGTCGACATGCTCGTCATCCTCAACGACAACGACATGTCGATCTCCGAGAACGTCGGCGCGTTTTCCAACTACTTCGCGCGCGTGCTGTCCGGCAAGCTGTACGCGACGCTGCGCAAAGGCGGCAAGAAAGTGCTGAGCCGCATGCCGACGGTGTGGGAGCTGGCGCGCCGCTCCGAAGAGCACATGAAAGGCATGGTGCTGCCCGGCACGATCTTCGAGGAGATGGGCTTCAACTACATCGGTCCCGTCGACGGCCACGACCTCAAGGCGCTGGTCGCAACGCTGACGAACCTGCGCGATCTCAAGGGCCCGCAGTTCCTGCACATCATCACGCGCAAGGGCAAAGGCTACGCGCCCGCCGAAGCCGATCCGATCAAATGGCACGGTCCGGGTCCGTTCGATCCGAAGAGCGGCGTGATCTTCAAGGAGAAAGCGAGCGGCCCGTCGTACTCGCAGATCTTCGGCCAATGGCTGTGCGACATGGCGCAACAGGACGAGCGTGTCGTCGGCATCACGCCGGCGATGCGCGAAGGCTCGGGGCTCGTGGAATTTTCCAAGCGCTTTCCCGATCGCTACTTCGACGTCGCGATCGCCGAGCAGCACGCCGTCACGCTGGCGGGCGGCATGGCGTGCGAGGGACTGCGACCGGTCGTCGCGATCTCTTCGACGTTCCTGCAGCGTGCGTATGACCAGCTGATCCACGACGTCGCCCTGCAGAAGCTTCCGGTAACGTTCGCGATCGATCGCGCGGGACTGGTCGGCGGCGACGGCGCGACCCATCAAGGCAGCTACGACCTGTCGTACCTGCGCTGCATTCCGAACCTGGTCGTGATGGCGCCGGCGGACGAGAACGAATGCCGGCAGATGCTGTTCACGGCCTCGCAGCTCGACCAGCCCGCAGCCGTCCGCTATCCGCGCGGCCAGGGCCCGGGCGTGGCGATCGAATCGGCGATGCGCGCACTGCCGGTCGGAAAAGCGCAGCTGCGACGCGAAGGACGCAGCGGACTCGCGATCCTGGCAGTCGGCGCGATGGTGCCGATGTGCGAGCGCATCGCCGAGCAACTTGACGCAACGCTCGTCAACCTGCGGTTCGTGAAACCGCTCGACGAGGAGCTGATCGTGCGAATTGCAGCAACGCATCGCGCGCTCGTGACGGTCGAGGAAAACGTCGTCGCGGGCGGCGCCGGCAGCGCAATCAACGAATGTCTCGCTGCGAACGGCCACGGCATGCAGACTTTGAATCTCGGTATTCCAGATCGCTTCATCGAGCATGGGTCGCGCGAGGACTGCCTCGCAGCCGCGGGCCTGGACCGCGCGTCCATCGAGGGTGCGATCACGCGCTGGTGGCAGGCGGGCAAGCGGTTGGCCGTCGGCGGCTAATAGCTGGTCGCCGGCGGGGCTTGTTTTATACTGGCCCGGCCCCCACTAGCAGCCCTTCTGCACGGCGATTCCGCACATCGAGACTATGGCCACTCTTCCTTCCAATGCAGTGCCCCCCGACGAGGACTCGGACTCCATCGAGGACGTGCAGGGCCGGGCCGATTCCCGCCGCATCCCGATCAACAAGGTGGGTATCAAGGACGTCTTCCACCCGGTGCGCGTCAAGGACCGCTCGAGCGGCGAGCAGCACACCATCGCCAACTTCAACATGTACGTCGCCCTGCCGCACAACTTCAAGGGCACGCACATGTCGCGCTTCGTCGAGGTGCTGCACCGGAACGAGCGCGAGATCTCGGTCGAGTCGTTCCGCGACATCCTGGTGGAGATGACCGAGAAGCTCGACGCCGAGAGCGGCCACATCGAGATGGACTTCCCCTACTTCGTCATGAAGAAGGCGCCGGTGTCGGGCGTCGAAAGCCTGATGGACTACAAGGCGTCGCTGATCGGCGAGCTGCACAACGGCAAGCCGGAGCTGTGGCTGAAGGTGGTGGTCGCTGCCACCAGCCTGTGTCCGTGCTCGAAGAGCATCTCGAGGTACGGCGCGCACAATCAGCGCTCGCACATCACGATCAAGGCACGCGTCGAAGGCCACATGTGGCTCGAAGAGCTCATCGACATCGCCGAGTCGGAAGCCTCGTGCGAGGTCTACGGCATCCTGAAGCGCGCCGACGAGAAGTACGTCACCGAGCACGCCTACGACAATCCGAAGTTCGTCGAGGATATCGTGCGCGACGTCGCGGTGCGGCTGAACCAGGAAGAGCGGGTGCGCGCTTACGTGGTCGAAGCGGAGAACTTCGAGTCGATCCACAACCACTCCGCCTACGCGCTGATTGAGAAGGATAAAGAGTCAGCGTAGATCGGGCCGCTCCAGCGCATCCTGCGCCCGCGCCATCCGCGCATCCCTGCGCGGCAGCTTCAGCCCGACAACTCCCAGCGCCGAAACCGCGACGGTGAAACTCCGTACTGTGCGCGGAACGCCTGGGCGAAATGGCTGTGCGAGCTGAATCCCAGGTCGAGCGCCAGGCGACTCAAATCTTCCACGCCCTCTGCCAACGCCAGCGCCGCGTCCTGCAGGCGCAAGCGTTGCACGTAGCGCCACACCGGTACTCCCACAACCTGCGGAAAACTCTCGCATAGCGTCGACGGCGCCATGCCGCACTCGGCAGCAATCGCCGATAGCGACAGCTGCTCGCGATAGCGGCTCAGGATGAACGAGCGCGCCGTGTCGATTGCCACAGCGCGACGCGCCGACGGCGAGCGCAATCGAACGTCACTCGCGCCTGCTGCTTCCGCGACGACACGCCGGATGAGTGCAAGCGAGTTCTCTTCGAGCGCCAGCCGATCGTCCGGCCGCGTCGCCAGCAAGCGCGCGTGATACGCGGTCAGCTCGCTGGACCGCCAGTGCGCGGGAGAACTTCGGAGCCGTCGCAGAGCTGCGCTCCCGGCGCCTTCGATCGCTTCGAGCGATTCCTCGATCAGCGCGTGCGTCACGAACAGCAACGTCGCGGCCTGCGGATGCGCCCTGTTATCCGCGAGCCGGAAACCGGAATCCGCCGGCCACAGGCTGTGATGCAGCGGGTCGATGAAGTAGCGCTGCCGCGCGACCGACCGCACGTGCCAGCCGCGGCGATGCAGATCGATCTCGAAGTGACGCGTGAATTCGTCCCCGGCCGGCGGCGGGCCCGATCTCGTGCCGTCGCAGCGCCAGTCGCCGACGGCGAAGCGATCGTCGGCGTAGCGCCACGCGACGCGATAGCCGGGCTCCCACTGCGCCGTGGCACAGGCAGAAGATTTCGACAGTCGCGCCGCTTGCATGTCCATACACTGCAAGCAACTGCACTCGCTGGCAAGCATCGAATGCGCGTATTCCTCACCAGTGCTACCGGATATGTCGGCGCCGCCGTCGCGGCCCGCTTGCAGGCACGAGGTCACACTGTGGCCGCGCTGGCCCGCAGCGCCAGTAGTGAAGAGCGCCTGTGGGTACTTGGCATCCGGCCAGTGCCCGGCAATCTCGCACTGGCCGAAACCTATGGGGACGAAGTCGAGAGCGCGGACGCGGTCGTGCACACGGCATTCGAGTATTCGGCCGATGGCGCGGAGAACCTCGATCTGGACAGGGAGGCGACCCGCACGCTGGTGCGTTCGCGTCGGTTGATCTACACGTCGAACGCGTATCGACCGCGAGTCGCAGTCGAGCGCATGTTGGGGCCCTCGGCAGCCGCGATTCGCGTCGGCATGGTCTATGGCGGGTGCGGCGGCGGAACGATCGCGAGCCTGTTCGCAGCCGCGCAAAGCAGTGGACACCTGCCCTACCCGCGCGACGCCGCGGACAACTGCTGGTCCCTGATCTACCTCGACGATCTCGCCGCTCTGTATGCGAGGCTCGTGGAAACGAAAACGGGCGGCGTGGTGAATGGTGTCGACGGACAGCCGCTCAGCGTGCGCCGCACGCTCGAACGCGCCGCTGCCGTGAGCGGCGTATCCGCATTGGCTGCAGACGATGCGCTAGTGACGAGCGTGCACGAGCAACACACGGTCGACGTGATGAAGCGCAATGTCGCAGTGGCTTGCAACGACGCTCGCGAGCTCGATTGGTCGCCGCGGTATCCCAGCTTCGAGGAAGGCGCAGCGACCGCATACGCCGAGTGGTGTGCGCAATGATCGCGCGCATGCTGATCCTCGGTGCAGCTGCGGCTCTCGCCGACCCGATGGCGCTCTACGACCAGGCGCTCGACGCGCGCAAGCAAGGCGATGCGCAGCGCTTCCTGCAGCTGACCGATCAACTCGCCGAGTGGGCGCCGACAAATCCGCCGCTGCGCTTTCTGCGCGCCGAAGCGCTCGCGATGTCTGGCCGCACTGCTCCAGCGCTCACCGAGCTGCGCTGGCTTGCGACGCACGGCTACCACTACGCATTCTGGGAGCGCAGCAGCTTTGCGTCACTGCCGGCGAACCCCGAAACGACCGCACTCCGCGAAACGACCGCGCGCAACGGCGAGCCTTCCGGAAAAATCTCGCGACTCATTCGCACCGACATCGCTCTGAATGGCGAAGGCATCGATGCTGTCGCAGGCGGATGGATCGCGGGCTCGATGACCACGGGTAACCTGCACCGCATCGACGCGACCGGTGCGACCACGCTGCTGTGGCGCGAAACAGAGCCGTCGCGCCGCATCCTCGGCGTGCGCAACGACGCCGGACGCAAGATCGCGTGGGCATGCTCGACGGGACTGGACGAGCGCGAGCCGCACTCGCACCTCCTGCGCATCTCGCTGCAGCCGAGCGGCGTCCAGCGCTACCGGCTGCCGGACGTCCATTCGCTGTGCAACGACGTCGCGCTGCTGCCTGACGGCTCAGTGGCCGTCTCGGATTCGCAACGCGGCGCAGTGTTGCAGCTGACTCCGGACGGCCAATGGCGAACGCTCGCAGGGCCTGGGACCTTCGGCTATCCGAATGGCCTGACGTATCTCGCTGCAGCTCAGCGGCTCGTGGTAGCGGACCTGCGCGGCTTGTGGACGATCGATCTCAAAACCGCGCGGAGCGCTCCCATGGAAGCGCCGGAAGGCACGTTCGTGGGCGGCATCGATGGGCTCTACGCGGTCGACGGAGGTCTGCTGGCGATCCAGAACGGGCTGCGGCCGCATCGCGTGGTGCGCATCGTGCTGGCCGATGGCGCGTCGCGCGTCGGGCGCATCGAAGTCATGGCATCGAATCTGCCGGAACTGGCAGAGATGACGACAGCAGCCGTCGCTGGCGGGGAAATCACGGTGCTGGCCTCGAGCCAGCTGGTGCAGCTCGTCAGCTCGGGCTCTGCAGACGACTGATCAGGCTGCGCAGGAACACCTTGTTGAAGCGCAGCTGGCACGCCGCCGATGACTGTTCGAGGAGCGTCGAGCTCACCTTCATCAGCGTCACCGGCGCCAGGGCCTTGATCGTCGCGAGACGCTTGGCGCCGCGCACGTAGCTGGTTTCGCCGAAGCAGTCGCCCGCGTCGAGCTGACCGACCGCCTTGCCGTTGCGCATCACCGCGACGCTGCCGGACACGATCACGTAGAAGCGATCGTCCATTTCGCCTTCCTTGACGATCTCCTCTTCCTTCTCGTAGTCCTGCCAGGTGCTGGCGCGCAGCACTTCGAGGATCTCCGACTGCGAGAAGTCGTGGAAGAACTTCAGCGTGCGCAGGATCGAGAAGCGTTCCTGGCTGTCGAGCTTCGACAGGCCCTCGCGCAGCGTCTGGTGCACACGAGTCAGGTCGCCGGCCAGCTCCAGGCCGTTGCGGTAGCGCTTGGCAGGCTCCTTCTGCAACGCCTTCGCGACCGCGTTCTCCAGGACCTCCGGGATGTCCTTGCGCAGCGTGAGGATCGGCTGCGCAGTGGCATAGACGATCTGGTGCAGCAGCTTCGACAGGTTGCCGCCGCGGAACGGGCGGAAACCGGTCAGCAGCTCGTACATGACGGCGCCGAGCGAATACAGGTCGGAGCGGTTGGTGATTTCCAGCGACTGCACCTGCTCCGGCGACATGTACGACGGGCTGCCGGCGATGCCTTCGATGCGCGAGATGTCCGAGTCGGCGACCAGCGCGATGCCGAAGTCGATGATGCGCACGTCGTTGGCCTGCGTGAGCATGATGTTCGACGGCTTGATGTCGCGGTGGATGACGCCGCGGCTGTGCGCGTAGTGCAGCGCTTTCGCGCACTTGTACATGATCTCGACCACGTCATCGACCGGCAGCAGGTTGTCCGGCTTGCAGTACGCGGACAGTGTGCGCGCGCCGTGCACATGCTCGGTGACGATGTAGTAACGACCGTCCTCTT
>JBIOUH010000099.1:0-18929 GCA_044866955.1 Steroidobacteraceae bacterium | reverse complement strand
GGGGCGAACCGAGACCGCGCAGGTTCACGGTTGCTGTGCCGGTGGCGCCGTTCGAGACGCTGGCATTCTGCGCAGCGAAGGCCTGCGGCAGCTGGTTGATCAGGTCTTCGACTCTCGTCACGCCCTGTACCGCAATGTCATCCGCCGTGACTTGCGTAACCGGGCTGGTGGTCTCGAGATTCGGTTGCGCGATGCGCGAACCGGTAACGACGACTTCCTGAATCGTCTGATCAGCTGCGAACGCGGGCCCTGCGGCAGCGGCCGCAGCGCTCGTCAGCAGCGCGTATCGAACCGCGCGCCGAATGGGTTTGCTCGTCGACATTGAATGACTCCTCTCCTGCGTGGGGAACGAAGTCATGCTAGCGACGGGCCCTGATGCGGGCGGGCCACTGCTTGCGGCACAAGTTATAGAAGTTGCGAACTCGCGCGCAGTGCCGGGCGCGTCCGTGCAAATGGATTATTTCTTGCGGGTATAGAGTCCGTCGAACGCCACAGTCCACGATTTGCCGTCGTCGCTGGACTGCTCCCACACCTGGCGCACCTGGCCTGAGGGCAATGCATTCCACGTAATGCGATTGATCGTCGTCTTGCCGGCCTGGTCCTTTTTCGTCCCGCTCAACACCATCTTGCCGTCGGTGAACGAGCCGTCGAGCCCGAGCGAGCCGCCGCGATCGTCGACCCACGTCTGATGCCATTGCCGGCGCGCCGGGTCGTAGAAGTTGAGGCTCTTGCCGGACATCCCGCCCGTGCCAGTCCAGTTCTCGAGCAACGCGCAGCCCTCGAGAATCCTGTCGATGCGATTGTCGCCGGCGTGCTGGCCGTTGACCGTGACGCTCCAGTCACCGACCCAGAAGTCGAACTGATGGCGCACGTCGGCGGGACAACCGGGCGGCGGCGGCGGCGGCGGCGTTTGCGCCGGCGTCAGCGCAGGCGAGAGCGAGGCAATTGCAGCGAGCAGACGCGAGCTGGACCGCAGCATGGAGGCGACTCCACTATCGAGTTTGTTGTCGCCAGCTTTGCGAGCACGGTCCAGGCCGTCAAGGCGCGGATGTCTCGGTTGTTGCAGATTTCAATGGTGATGAGCCGGCATCTCGCCGTAGCCGCGCAATCGCGTGTAGAGCGCGTTCTGTTCCGGCGTCAGGATGGCAGCCTGCTCCAGGTGCGCTTGCAAGTGTGTCGCGCGCAGACGCGCCTGCAGCGTCGCGATCCGGTCCAGAGATTCCCGCAGGAGCTCCGGGGTGACGGTCTGGCTCACGAACAGCTGGTCGAGGGTGCGCTCCTGATCGACGATCTCGCTGCCCAGAGAGCGTGCCGCCGATTGCATCGATGCGAACAGCGCTTGCGTTCGCGTGCGCTGCTCATTCGTGAGCGACAGCTCGCCGGCGAGTTCGAGCACGTGCTTCGGTCCGGCGTAGCCGTTGAGCTCGGCGGCCTTCGCGAACCCCATGCCTTGTCCCGCCAGGTACGCGTCGACCTCCTGCGACGAGAGCGCCTTGATGTCGCGCCCTTGCTCGCCGGCATACGGCGAAGCTGCCAGGGCGCTGGAACATGCGAGCAAGAGAACCGCGGCGTGCGCAACGATGGAGCATTTCATGGCCTGAACTCCCCTGAGATCCCTCAGATCCGATGCTTGCTGAAGGCTACAGACTACTTGCCCGCCAGGAAGTTCTGAATTGACGCCGCAACGGTGTTTCCGGCGGGTCGCCCGCCCTACTCTGCCCGCCACGTTCTCATCATGTGATGGTCCAGGAGCGATGCGATGGAATACAGGTTTCTCGGGGCGTCCGGCTTCAAGGTCTCGGCGCTCGGCTTCGGTGCAGGCACATTCGGTGGCAAGGGCGCGCTATTCAACGCCTGGGGCGATACCGACGTCGCCCAGGCGCGGCGGCTCGTCGACTTGTGCCTCGAAGCCGGCGTGAACTTCTTCGATACCGCCGACGTGTACTCGGCCGGCGCGTCCGAGACCATCCTCGGCGCAGCAATCCAGGGACGGCGCGATCGCATCGTGCTGTCGACCAAGCTCACGTTGCGTGCCGGTGACGGTCCGAACGACGTGGGCGCGTCGCGGCACAACCTGACTCGCGGCGTCGAGCGCGCGTTACAGCGCCTCGGCACCGACTACATCGATCTCCTGCAGCTGCATCACTTCGACGCGCAGACGCCGATCGATGCCGTCATGTCGACGCTCGACGACCTGGTGCGCTCGGGCAAAGTCCTGTACGTCGGCGCTTCGAATTTCTCCGGCTGGCAATTGATGAAGTCGCAGGCGGTCGCGGACCGCTATGGCTACGCGAAGTTCGTCGCGCACCAGGTGTACTATTCGCTGATCGGGCGCGACTACGAATGGGAGCTCATGCCGCTCGGCCAGGACCAGGGCATCGGCGCCGTCGTCTGGAGTCCCCTCGGCTGGGGCCGCCTCACGGGGCGCGTGCGCCGCGACCGCCCGACACCGACGCGTCGCCTCAAGGAAACCGCTCAGTTCGCGCCGCCGGTCGAGGAAGAGCGGCTGTACCGTGTGATCGATGTGATGGACGAGGTTGCCGCGGAAACCGGCAAGAGCATTCCGCAGATCGCGCTCAACTGGCTGCTGCAACGGCCCACGGTTTCCACGATTCTGATCGGCGCACGTAATGAAGAGCAGCTGCGCGACAACCTCGGCGCGGTCGGCTGGACGCTCAGCGCCGAGCAGATTGGACGGCTCGATGCCGCGAGCGCGCTCGTGCCGCCGTATCCCTATTATCCCTACTGGAACGGGCAGTTCGCGGAAAGAACGCCGGCGCCGGTGTAGATACAGGAGGAAGAAACGAAGAATGGACAGGATGAACAGGATGAACAGGATGGAGAGACTGTTCTTCTATCCTGTTAATCCTGTTAATCCTGTCTGATTCTCCTCTCTTACCCGCGAAGCTGAGCGATGCGCTTCGCAGCCTTCGGACGTGCGTACATGCGCTCCATGTACGCGACGAGCTGCGGGCAGCGATCCAGCAACTTCACTTCGCTCGCCCAGTCGAGCGTGTAGGCGAGGACGAAGTCGGCGACGGTGACGCCGTCGCCGACGACGTACGTGCGCCCGTGCATGTGCTGCTCCGCGACGTCCGCCATCCGCCGGAAATCCTCGCTCGCCAGCGGAATGTCCGCGGCCAGTCGCTGTGCCTCGGGATAGAGGTTGCGGTGCTTGGCAATGCGCCACAGCGGTTGCTCCAGTTCCGTCACCGTGAACAGCAGCCACTTGTTGACCTCGGCGCGGCCACGCGCGTCCGCCGGCAGGAACTTGCCGTACTTCTCGGCGAGGTACAGCACGATCGCCGCCGACTCCGTCAGCACGAAGTCGCCGTCGACCAGCACCGGCAGCTTGGCGGCCGGATTGAGCTGCAAAAACTGCGGGCGCTGCGCCTCGCCCGCAAACAGATTCACGCTGATCGCTTCGAAGTCGACGCCGAGCTCCTGCAGCGTCCAGCGCGCGCGGATCGAGCGGGTGAAGCTGAATTCATACAACTGCATGACGATCTCCGTTCAAGGCAAAGTAGTTGCGGAACTGGCGCTCGCCGTTCGGCCGGAAACACACGGCGCGCGAAGATTTGTCGCGCACTGCCCAGCCGAGCTCGATGACGCGCGCGAGCAGCGCGGCGCCGACCGCACCGGCGAGATGATGCCGGCGCTCGCTCCAATCCATGCATACGCGGCACAGCGCACGCTTCTGATTGCGCATGGCACGCGCGTCGACGCCGAATTCACTGATCAACCGCTCGCCTTGCGCGCTGAGCCCGACTGTCGGGCCTTCGAACTCGAATGCATGCCGCTCGTGCAGGCTCGCATACAGAAGCACGCCGAGCTCGCCCGCGAGATGGTCGTAGCAAACACGCGCTTTGCGCAGCGCTGGATCCTTCGGCCCGGTCGCGTGCATGCGTGCAGCACCGCGCACCGAGAAGCTCATCATGCCTTCGAGCAACTGCGCAACTTCCTCGTCGGCGATGCGGAAGTAGCGATGCCGCCCGTGCGCCTCCATTGCGACGAAGCGCGCATCCAGCAGCTTGCGGAGGTGCGTGCTCCCGGTCTGCTTGGTGATGCCGGCAGCGCCCGCGAGCTCCGTCGCAGTCAAGGCACGACCGCCCATGAGCGCGGTCAGCATTTTCGCACGCGCGTAGTCGCCGATCAGCGTCGCCGCCGCCACCATGCTGGATCCATCGGTCATTGTTCGATGCTCCTCGAACCAACGGGGTGCCGTCAGCCGCTATTGTTCGCTTCCGCGATTGCAGGAGCAACCCATGGCGATCACCTGTTTCATCCGATATGAAATCGATCCGTTCCAGCTCGACGCCTTTCGCGAGTACGCACAGCGCTGGGGCAAGCTCATTCCCCGCGCCGGCGGCCACCTCATCGGCTACTTCATGCCGCACGAAGGCACGAATCATGTCGGTTGGGGCCTGATTTCCTTCGCCAGCCTCGCTGACTACGAGCGCTACCGGGCGAAGCTGCGCGCCGACGCCGAGAGCATGCAGAATTTCGCGTTCGCGCAGAGCAAGCGGTTCATCCTGCGCGAGGAGCGGACGTTCCTCGGCAACGTCGAAGGGACGATGGCGATCGCACCCACCGATTGCCCGTGCTGCCACTGAAGGAGAGATCGTGATCGCAGTGATCTTCGAAGGCATGGCCCAGGACGCCCAGAAGGATGCCTATCTGGACGCAGCCGCGCGATTGCGGCCGCTGCTCGCGGACATCGACGGCTTCCTGTCGATCGAGCGTTTCCAGAGCCTGACCACGCCGGGAAAAATCCTCTCGCTGTCGTTCTGGCGCGACGAGGAAGCGGTGCGTCAGTGGCGCAATCTCGAGCAGCACCGTGAGGTGCAGCGCGCCGGAAGAAGCTCCATCTTCGAGCAATATCGGATTCGCGTCGCGGAGGTGGTGCGGGATTACGGGATGGAGGATCGAAAGCAGGCGCCGCAGGATTCAGTTGCGGCACATCGCTGAAACGTCAGACCCGGAACTACTCTCGCCAAGCCCGGCAAGGCTGGAACCCGAAACCGAATCGATTTCTTGTCTCTATCTTCCTTGGCGATCTTGGCGAGAGGATTTCCGATCTTCTCCTCTCTGCTCCGCAAACTCACGCTGGCACCTGCCCCATTCCCAGCGTAGCTCAGTGCGCCACCGGCATTGGAGCCAAAGCCGGAGTGCTGTTGCATGGGTGGTTGCGGAAAGAGATCGGAGCACAAGAATATCTCTCGCCAAGATCGCCAAGATCGCCAAGAAAGAAGGGGAAGAATTCGGAGCGCTGAAGATGCGGAATTTTGACTCTGCTTGGCGCCTTGGCGTCTTGGCGAGATAATTTTCTCCAGAGTCCGGGCGGACGCCCGACCGACAGGAGAATGCTGTGATCATCCGAGTTGCCATGCTCGTCAGCCTTTTGTGCTGCACATTGGCCGGTGCAGCGCCGGTGGGCGTGGAGGGCAGCATCGACGCGGTGTTCGCCGAGCACGTCAGAGCGGTGCAGGCGCGCGATCTGCCGGCGCTTGAGAGCACGATCACGTCCGGTGATCAGCTGACGCTGATTCTGCCGAACGGCGTGCAGACGGCGACGCGCCAGGCCTACGTCGATTTCCACAAGGAGTTCTTCGCCGGGAAGACCTGGACGATTCAGTTCGAGCCGGTGAGCCGCAACGTCGGCGCCGACTTCGCGGTGCTGACGACGAAGAGCCTCTACCAGGATACTGGCGACGGCAAATCGTATCGCAGCCGCAGCTGGGTCACGTTCACGTTTCGCAAGGAAGCGGGACAGTGGCGGCTGATCCACGATCAGAACACTCGTTTACCGCCCGAGCAGCAGTAGTCAGCGATCGACGGCAGTCTCCAGGTCGAGACCGCGACCGACGGCGAGGATCTCGTCGACCGACAGCAACCCCACGCATGGCATCGCGCCGCGCGTGCGCACTTCGCCGCGCAGGAGCTTGCGCGCGAGTGCGATCGCCGGAAAGCACGGCACCTGTGGCCCGTGATTATTGCGTGCGAGGAGCCACCAGGTTCGCGTTATGGGTCGCGACTCGTGATCGAGCCCGCGAACCGTCACGTGCATGCCGCTGCTCTTCGATCCAAAGCGCTCGATCGCAAGCGCGCCGCGACGCAGAAGCGGAACGTGCGGCAGCAGCGACTTCATCAGTCCGGCGCGGACCAGCCACGATGCACTCCAGGTCGAAAACATACCAACCGTCACCGCGACGCCGGCGCGAAATACAACTGTTCTCACCGGCGCATACCGCTGCGGAAACAACTCGAGATCAGGCACGTCACAGTTGCCGAGCCATCGCCGACCGACCGGCTGCGGATAGTCATGACGCGTGAAGTCTTGCCATCCGTACACGGTCTGCCAGGAACTGTCGCGCCACTGCGCGATCGGCTTACCGACGTAGCTCAGCACGCCCTCCATTGCTGCGAGCCCAGGAGGTTTCGCCCCGGACGTGATGCCGTGATCGATGCTTTCGATCTTCGAGAACTGTCCGCGCAGATGATCGACGGCGGCAGACGAGAGCGCCGGCACTGAGCTCGCACCGCTGACGACGAGCACGTCGTTGCCTCGCGCTGCCTCATCGAGCGCTGAAATGCCGCACACATATCCACGAGCGTCTGCGACATCGACATAGTGTGCCCGCGCTTCGATGCACGCACGAGGCACGCTGTAGTCCTGCCCCTGAAACGGACCGGCCGTATGAATGACGACGCTCGCTTCGAGCCGCCGCAGCTCCGCGGCGAGATTCGCCGAGCGAACGTCGAGCACGGCGGGCTCTGCCTGCGACCCGATCGCCTCGGCCGCTGCCCTCGCCTGCTGAGCATCTCGACCCGCGACGATCACGCGGCGATCGCGATCCGCTGCAAGCGCCGCGACGACGAGTCTGCCGAAGTTTCCGTAGCCGCCGAGAACGACTGCGCAGCTGCTATCCGCCATGCTCTGCCAACCATCCCTTGTAATGCACGAGCAGGCCGATGCCAGCCATGTGAGCGCGGGCGTCGAACCAGTAGCGTCCGTCGACGATCGTCTCGAACGCCCCGCAGCCAGCGAACAATGCCGCCGGCAACGGCAGGAACAGAAACTTCGCACCTACGAGCGTCCAGACGATGCGATCGGGCTCGGCCGTCAGCGCGAACCGCAGAACGATCGGCCCGAACATTTCCTCAAGCGCGCCGCGCCCGGCTCGGAGAGTCGACTGCATGCGCTGCTCGCCGAAGCGCCGCGTCCACGTTTCACGACTTTCGGAAGTTTCGCCGCGTTCGCTGCGTTCGATGACGACATGGACAGGAAGGTCCGGATGCGAGCGCCGCGGCAGCGACGCAAAGAGCTGAATCAACCGCGCCAACCAGTTACGTCCGCTCTCGACACTGCAGCGGCCGCTGAATTCCTTGCGTGCACGCGTGTCGTGAACGCTGCGCACCAGCGGCGGCAGTCGATCGAAGGAGGAACCGAGGACTTGAGCGTGAATGCTCGCTGCGACCATGCCCCTATTATAGGGCCTGATCGCGCTTCACCTGGCTGCGACGCCACGCTGCCGGCGGCGCACCGAATTCGCGCCGGAAGGCGCGAATGAAAGCAGTGTCCGTTTGATAGCCGACGCCTTCGGCAATGTGAGCGAGCGGCGTGTTGCTATGACGCAGGAGATTGGCCGCGAGCATCATGCGCCACTGCGTGAGGTACTGCATCGGCGAGGTGCCGACCAGATCCTGAAACCGTTCGGCGAGCACGGAGCGCGAAGTGCCCGCAGAGCGCGCGAGATCTTCGAGCGTCCACGCCTGCGCAGGATGCTTGTGGAGCGCAGCCAGCGCTGCGCCGACGATGCGGTCGTTGACGCCCGCGAGCCATCCAGTTCGACCTTCGCGCTGCTCGTGCATGTACAGACGCAGCACTTCGATGAACAGCACTTCTGCGAGCTTGGCAAGCACGCCCTGCCCGCCCGGTCGCGGTGAGCGCGCCTCCGCGAGTGCATATCGGACCGAGCTCTCCAGCCAGGCGCCGGCATTCGAGCCGCGCACGTTGACGCGCACGATCGACGGCAGTCCCGCGAGCAACATCTTCGCGAGCCGCGCCTCGCACGCGAGATAGCCGCAGAGCAGACGGGTCGTCGCACCGCCGCCGCCGAACGTCAGAAGTCGCGGACGGCGCGCCAGCACGGCATCGAGTCGCGAGCCCTTCGCGGGCGGCAAGCCGGGCTGCGAGGTCATGATGTGCGCATCGCCTTGCGGAAAGAGGATCGCGTCGCCGGCGATGAGCTTCATCGGCGGCTGGCCGTCGATCTCGACGTAGCACTCGCCTTCGGTAATCAGGTGAAAAATCACGACGCGCTCGGCGCCGGGCTCGAGCAGCGAGGCGATCGAATCGGCGCGCTGCGAGAGATAGCACCATGGCGCGGTGAACCGGGCATTGATGAAAATCGCGCCGATCAGGTGCACGACTTTCAGCGTTTGCGACAACGCGTCCATCAACTGCCTGCGACTTCGATGTGCAATCCGACCGGCGTCTCTTCCTGGATTGCGCACGGTACGGGTGAGCAGCGATGGCTCTCCTCGACGAGCGCCCGGAGCTGCTCGGCCGGCACGCCGTGCGCGGCGATCGTCACGTGCAGCTCCACGTCGCGCGGTCCAGCGCTGATGCGTGTGCCGTCGGGCTCGGTCATACCGAGCATGCCGCGCGTATCGGAGCGGCTGCTCGCACGCAGCTCGAGTCGCGTGAGCTCGATGCCGGCGGCTGCGGCGCCCATCGCAATCCTCGTGGCGGTGCAGGCTGCAAGGCCGGCGCGCATCAGCCAGCCCGGGGTCACCTGATCGCCGGTGCCGCCCAGCTCGCCGGGCATATCGGTCGTAACCTCGATGCCGTTTTCGTGACTGGTAACGATGCGCGTGCTGTTGCGCCAGCGGGCCGTGGCCGGCGAGTCGTCGTGCAGGCCCATATCCGGGCGCCGGCGCAGCACGATCTCGACGCGCTCCATGGCGTCCGCGACATATTGTGCCGACATGCTTCGCTCTCCCGGTTCGTCTGGTGCGATTGTGGGCGCGTCCGGCCCGGACGCCTAGGGGGTGGGCGGCAGGCACGGATGCTCGGACAGCAATCCCGGACGGCCGGCACAGGCCTCGAACGAAAGACCGGGCCGCGGAGGTGGACTCCGCGACCCGATCACAGGCCTTGCGAGGCCTCATCGAAGTTGGGAACGTCAGACGCTCGCAGCGCCTTGCCGGCGATCGCCCAGTCGGCTGCGAGGGAGCATTGCCACCTCGTCAGCCGATCAGTTGGCCGGCAGACGCTGTTTCTCGCAGGTCACGCCTGGATTCCAGTCCGTCAACGCACCCAGCCGGTTGTCCTCGAACGCCCACACGTGGATCTCGAAGAAGCCGCCTTCGATGCCGTAGCGGTTCGGCGAGTCAACGAAGTTGAGCAGGTGTCCGAGCAGCGCCGGAGTCGGCGACGGCAGGCCGGGCTGCGCGGGATTCGCAGCGTCCCAGGCTTCCTTCGGCACGATGTACTCGACGCCGACGATGCGCAGCTTGCCGTTCGCCTGCGGCTCGTAGATCAGCGCCTCGGGCTTGTCGACGTTCACGACGCCGTCGACGTTCTCCGCGTTGATCAGGTGCACGCCCATCGCGCCGAACTCAGGGCCGGTCACGCACGGCGTCTTGAGAAGCGCGCCGTACTTCGCGAGCTCGGACTTCGGCAGGCCCAGCACGGCCTGGCGCACCCGCTCCACGACCGGCTGGAAGTTCCCCGAGTAGTGCGTATCGGTGGCGGCCTGATCGGTCGCACCGGCGACCAGCGGCAACGCGCACGAAATCGCGGCAGCCAGCACCGTCAGCGTGGGCTTGAGATTCACTTTCATATCGCTTCCTTCTCGGTTGTGAGTACATACACGTCGTTGGACAGCGGACGGTCGCACGGGCGCGGCGCCGATGCTTGCAGGCCGTCTGAAGAAATCATGGAGAAAGCTCGCTATCCTAGTCCGGGATGATCTACACCTTCAGGCAGTTCGAGCTGGATCTCGCCGCGGCCGAGCTGCGCGCGGCCGGCGCCGTCGTGCACGTCGAGCCGCAGGTGTTCGGACTGCTGGCGCTGCTGGTCGAGAACAGCGAGCGGCTGGTCTCGCGGGACGAGATCCTGGAAAAGGTGTGGGACGGCCGGATCGTGTCCGATGCCGCGATCGCGAGCCGCGTGAAGTCAGCGCGACAGGCGCTGGGCGATGACGGCCGGGCGCAGCAACTCATCAAGACGCTGCACGGCCAGGGTTATCGCTTCGTGGGGCAAGCCCGCGCCGTGCAGAACGCTCCGATCGTGACCGCGCCGAAAACCGAAGGGCTGCGCGAGATGGTGAATCGCGCCGATCGCATGCTGCGGCCATCGCTCGCGGTGCTGCCCTTCCGCTTCATCGGCAGCGACGAACGATACGCTCCGCTCGCGAACGCATTGCCGGACGAGCTCATCACGGACCTGGCGCGATTGCGCTGGCTGCTCGTCACCGCACGCGGCTCCTCGTTCCGTCTGCGCGTACCGGAGGCAGACTTCGGTGACATCGGTCGGCTGCTCAGCGTGCGTTACTGCCTGTGGGGTACGCTGGAGACCTCGGCTGACCGGCTGGTGGTCATGGTCAATCTCGTCGACACCGAGAACGGCGCCGTCGTCTGGGCCGAGCGCTTTGCCGGACGCGTCGAGGACGTGCATGCAATGCGCGAGCAGATCCGCTCGCAAGTGCTGATGGCGCTCGAGATCCGCATTCCGATGCACGAAGCCGGCATCGCGCGGCTGTCTGCGGTGGAGAATCTCGACGCCTGGTCGGCCTATCATCTGGGCCTGCAACATCTGTATCGCTTCAATCGCCGCGACAACGATGTCGCCGCCGACTTGTTCCAGCGCGCAGTGGTACTGGAGCCGACGTTCGCACGCGCTCACGCGGGATTGTCGTTCGTGCACTTCCAGACGGCGTTCATGCACTACACGCACGACCTCGCCGGCGTCGTCGGCCAGGCCCGGCGCTGCGCCGAGCGCGGGCTCGAGCTCGATCCGCTGGATCCGTTCGTCAATTTCACTATGGGTCGCACGTACTGGCTCGAAGGCAACCTGGAAACCAGCCTCGGCTGGCTGGAGCGCGCGACCGACATCAGCCCGCACTATGCGCAGGGAATCTACGCGCGAGCCTGGACCGAAGCACTTGCGGGACAGGCGGGCGCGGGCCGGGAGCACGTCGATTTCGCGATGCGCCTGAGCCCGCTCGATCCGTTGCACTACGCGATGCTGGCCACGCGTTCGTTCACTCATATGGTTGTGAACGAAGACGTGGAAGCTGCACATTGGGCCGAGCGCGGCGCCCGCTCCCCCGGCGCACACGTGCTGATTGCGATGATCGCCGCTGCTGCCCACGAGCTCGCCGGCGACACAGCGCGCGCAACGTTCTGGGCGGAAAACGTGCGCGAGCGCAATGCCTCGCTGAGTCGCGAAGCCTTTTTCCGGGCGTTTCCGATGCGGCCCGACGCCATGCGTCAGCGCATCGACCAGGCGCTGACGCGGCTCGAGTTCCGCTGAGGCGGACGCTCGGTCAGACCTTGGCGACGTGCGGACAGGACGCACGCGACGCGAGAGCAGCAAACTGCACAGCATGGATGCAAAGCTCCAACGACGTGTGCAGCGCTACGGCTGGGACCTGGCCAGCAACGACTACGATCCCCTCTGGCAGGAGCAACTCGCCCCTGCGCGCAACTGGATGCTGGAGCTGGCAGCGATCGAGCCGGGACAGCAGGTGCTGGACCTGGCTTGCGGCACTGGTCTTGCGACGCTGGCTGCAGGCGCAATCGTCGGACCGGCCGGCAGCGTACTCGGCACGGACTTGTCAGGTCAGATGATCGAAGTGGCGCGCCAACGCGCCGCCGATCAGCGCGCGTCGAACGTCACCTTCAGGCGCATGGATGCCGAGACGCTCAACCTGCCCGATGCGACGTTCGACGTAGTCCTGTGCTCGCTCGGTCTGATGTACGTACCGGACGCGCAGCGTGCAGTGCGCGAGTGGCGGCGCGTGCTCAAGCCTGGCGGCCGCGTCGCGATCGCAGTCTGGGGCAAGCGCGCGAACTGCGGCTGGTCGCCGGTATTTCCGATCGTCGAGGCTGAGGTCGACAGCGACGTCTGCCCGTTGTTCTTCTCGCTCGGCGAGCCCAACGCGCTCGTGAATCTGTGCGAGGCCGCCGGCTTTGGCGACGTCCGGCAGCGACGCGTGGCAAGCGCCCTGAAATACGACGACGCCGAAACGGCCTGCGATGCTGCATTCATCGGCGGACCTGTCGCACTCGCCTGGTCGCGCTTCGACGACGAAGTGCGTGCCGAAGCACGCGAACGCTACAAGCAGGCAATCGAGCCCTGGCGGTGCGATCACGGTTACCGCATCCCCGGCGAGTTCGTCATCGTCGCCGGCACCAATCCGACTGCACCCGGAGCCTGAGCCATGTCACGTCACTTCATTCAGCAGACGGTTGCAGCCTGTGTGTTTCGCGGACACGAGACCCCGGCTCACGATTGCGGCGGCTGTCCGCTCGTTCAGGCGCTCATTCGGCGGGTCAATAGCCTCGAGCTGGCGGGCGAGCCCGAAGATGCGGAGCGCGAGCTGGAAAAGTATCGCGCCGTTGCGCGCGTGCTCGATTGCCCGCTGGTCGCGAAGCTCGCGGTGCAGGATCTGCGAGCGCTCGTCGTGGCCAGGCAGATCAGCTGGCGGTCTGAATGGGCGGAGCGGCCGGCACGGGTGGAACCGGTGCTCGCGTAGCGGCGTCGCGACCGGTGCATGATTGCGTCACTTCGGTGGCTTCTTCTTTCTCTTCGCAGCGGCACTCGCCACGTTCGCCCTCGCCCGGGCTTTCGCGATGCGACCGATCAACGCATACGGGATGCGCTCGCTCAGCGGGAACTGCAGGTTGCCCTTCGGTCCCGCGTAGCGCGCGACCTCCTTCTTCAGCTGCGGGTCACGGACCGGCGGAAACACGCCGATGTGCTTCTTGAACGCCGCGAAATAGATCACGATGCCATCGAGCATGAATGCCGGAATCCGGTAGCTGATCTTTTCTTCCGCTTTCGGTACTGCTTTCGCGACCGTTGTTCTGATCTGTTGCAGGATCGCCTGGACGTCGGGCGAGAACGAGGCGATGTACTCGTCGAGGGTCGTCGGGCTCTTCATCGGACCTGCCTCCCCGTCAGCGTGTGCGCGCCCCACCTCAGCGTGACGAGCACCGCTATGGCGCTGACGATGATTCCATTGATGCGCGGATCGTAATGCGACCCGCTGTTCGGAAACATCTGCCAGCTGACATTGTTCGTCGCATGAAACAGGATCGCGCCGAACACGCTCTTCCCCGTGTTGTTGTACAACCATGTGTGCAGGATACGCAGAGACACGGTACCCAGACACCACCATGCTATCCAGCCCGGCGCGCGGCCAGCCTGCAGCAAGGGCACCGTGTGCCACGCGGCCCAGACGATCCCGAGAACGATGCCCGCCAGCGCAGCGCCGAATCGTTCCTGTAACGGATCGATCAGGTAGCCCGACCAGCCCGACTCTTCGCCCAGCGCGCTGACCAGGAACAAAACGAACAATACGACTGCAGCAGCCCAGGATAGTTGCGGCGCCGGCACCGGCATGCCGAGCAGGCGCATGACGGCATAGCTAAATACCGCCACCGCCGGACAGAGCAGCAGAATCGGCAGATACCAGACCCGCGCCACGATGCGACGCCAGTCGAGCGAGCGTTGCAGGTGCGCCTTGACGGCGGCGCTGCCTTGCTCACGCCCGATCAGGATCGAGGACGCGAGCAGCGGACAGACCACCATGATCGCAGCCAGGGGCAACCCAGGCAGCAACTCGATTCGATACCTTGCACCGACGAGCCAGAAGGGGACGGACAACGCGAACACCAGCAGGATGAACAGCAACGGCGACCTGGCGCGGACCGGGTCCGGCTTCGCACTCATGCACTCGCCTCGCGATGCTCGCTCCTCGCCGCTTCCCACACTTCGCGCGCCGCTCCGGCGTTCAGCGCCGCAATCCCGATCCCGGTGATGAGATCGGGCCAGACCGAGCTGAAATACGCCGTGAGCCCGCCGGCGACGATGATCGCGGCATTGGCAATGACATCGTTGCGTGCAGACAGGAAGGCAGCCTTCGCCAGGCTG
Source organism: Steroidobacteraceae bacterium (assembly GCA_044866955.1). Taxonomy (GTDB): domain Bacteria; phylum Pseudomonadota; class Gammaproteobacteria; order Steroidobacterales; family Steroidobacteraceae; genus Steroidobacter. The sequence continues at coordinate 4,762 of JBIOUH010000099.1, read as the reverse complement.
CCGCCGTGCTCGCGATGCCGCGCGAGCACGAGCGAACAAACGAAGTTCACAGCCATGGCACCGAGCGCAGTCAGGGACAACGACACGGCCTCCGGCGGCACCGGCGACAGGAACTTGTTCCAGGCCATCCACAATGTCGCAAGGCCCGGGATCAGCAGCAACGCCGCGAGCACCATGCCGACGCGCGCGCGCGCGAGCATCGACCAGCCGAGCGCAAGGAGGATCAGGAAATTGACCGAGGCGTCTTCGAGAAAATCGATGCTGTCGGCGAACAGCGCGACTGACGAGATCGCGAGCGCTACGCCGAACTCGACGAAGAAGTAACCGAGATTGGCGATGCAGACGAACCGAACTGCCGAACGCAGCGATCGATCGATGACCATTCGCGCGATGATACGCCTCTCAAAGCCAGCGTCGCACGTGTCGCGCGTAGTCATCCCACGCAGCTCCGTGTGTCTGAGCCAGCCACGGCTCTTCGAACAGAACGACACGCACGTAGAACGCGACGGCGACGATTCCCAAATAGATGCGCAGCCCTTGCCACGCGCCGAACCCGGTGGCCCAGCCGAGCAGAATCAACAGCACCGATATGTACATCGGATTGCGTGAGTAGCGATACAAGCCGGTAATGACCAGGCGCTGCGGCGGCGACCACGGCGCGAGCGTGCCCTTCCCGGACACGTAGAACTCGCGGACACACCAGAGCAAGCCGACGCAGCCGACCAGCAGTGGCAACAAGGCCCAGGGAAATAGCAGCTCCGTGCGCGAGCGCGTGACGAGATACCAGATGGGAGCGGCGAACGCTACGATGCCGGGCAGCGCAAGGAAAGCGAACAGTGCGCGAAGGAACATGACAGTCCGAGAGTACGTGCCCCGCGCCTGCTATGCCACCGCCTTGCCTCGACGTTCGAAGCGACTCAGCGAACGGCCCACCCAGCGCCAGAACATCCTGAGCAGCACCAGACCGGGGAGGATGAGGAAGAGCCACGGTATGAGCCAGGCGACGAAGTAGATGACAGTCGCCACCGCCTCGCGAAAGTCGCGCCCGAACTGCCGGACGGCATCCTTGACCGGCGTCGACCCGATCTCAAACTCCCCGAGCGGCGGCGTGAGGTCGATCGTCAGCAGGTCGGTATCCATCCGTCGAACCAGGTTGGCACGCGCGCTGCCCAGCGAATCGATCTGCGTCTGAACGCCCGCCAGCTCCCTGGAGACGGTGATGAGCTGATCGACCTTCAGGTCCCGGCTCTTCATGATTTCGGTCAGACGATCGCGATGCACGCCGAGCAGTGCGAGCTGGCGCTCCGTGTCGGCGACCGGCTGGGCGAGATCCTCGGCTTGCGTTCTGCGCGCGGTGATCTTGCCGTCCCTGCTGGCGAGGTCGATCAGGCTATCAACGCCGCCTCGTGCGAGACGCATGCGAATGCTGGCACTCGGCAGGCTTGCGGACCACCTGAGGGAAGACTCGAGAATCGCACACTGCGACGCGACGGCAGCCCTGCACGCGGACTCGATCTCGTTCAGCCTGCCGGACACTCCCTCCTTGCTGAGCTCCACCGCGACCCTGTGCTCGTAGGCCAGCGTGTCGCGTTGCTGCGGCGAGCTGCCTGAAGGCCCGGCCGGCGCTGCCAGTTCCTTCGTCGAGGAAGACTGTGCTGCGCCTGCAGCGCCGTCGGCGGCCTCCTTCTGCTGGCAGCCGCCCAGCGCGATGAACGCCAGAGCGACAATCGTTCCGGGCAAATAGCCGCGCATCGATCCTCCACAGCCAAGCGAATAGCTGGCGCCAGAGTGAGCGGCAAAGAAGCACGCGGCGTGGCAGATTATGATGAATTGTGGCGACTAGCGCGGCGGGTTGTTGTCGCCGAGCTGACCGGTCGCGTAGTAGGAAAGCTCAGCATCGGTGAGCTGGGCCTGTGACAGGACCCACTCCGCCCGGCGCAGCATTGCGGCGGGGACCATGATGCAGAATCCGTGCATCAGGCCCGGCATGGGCTCATCGGAGACGATGCGCGCAGGGACGTTCTCGGAACGCAGCAGACCGACGATCACTTCGGCGGACGCCGCGTCGCCATAGGTCGCAAACTCGCTCCAAGGCTCCATGGCGGCACATGATGCGCGCCGGCCGCGGCTGCGGCAAATCCCGTCAGAGCTTCGCGACGAACGCGCGCGCCCGGCTGATTTCCTCGCGGCCGGACGCATCGGGACCGACTTGATCGAGCAGCTGTGCGTAGTAGGTTCGCGCCTTGTCGCGCTGTCCTGCCAGCTCGGCGGCGCGCGCCGCACCGTAGACGTTGCGGAAGCGCTTCGGGTCGTTGCGGAGCGACTCTTCGAATGCCACGAGAGCTGCCTGCGGTTGCTTCAGATCCAGCAGCAGCTCACCGAGCATTTCCCGAACCGGGATCACGCGGCCCGGCATCATGATGTGCTCTTCGGTCCGGTCTTCCCGATCGGCCGCCGCGGTCATCAGCTTCACGGCTTCGTTGTTGCGGCCTTCGGCGCGCGCGATCCAGGCGTTGATCGTGTCGACCTGGATGTCCGCCTGCTCGATCCAGTAGTCCTTCTTCTGCGCGACCATGGCCTGCCGCAGCTTGCCGAGACGCGCCGTCTCGGACTTCGCCGCCTGCGCGTTGCCCGCTCGTGCTGCGCCCAAGCCGCGCGCGTACGCGTTGGCGGCCTCGCCTTCGGGATGTGGGTTCCAGTCGAAAGCCGTTTGCGCCGGATGCAGAGTGAGCTGCGCCGCCTTCGTCCATTCGCCGCGCTCGAGGGCGAAGCGCGCCGGGATCACCGCCGAGGCGTACGCGATCTGGCGCGTCTGCTCGTTGAACGTCACGTTGGATTCGACAAACTCGACCCATTTGCGCGCGTCCGCGTCGCGCCCCAACTGCAACGACGCGTAGGTGAGATAGTCGAGCGCGTGATAGCGATCGCGATCGGCCGTGGCGGCAGCGTGCGAGCGGCGATTGGTGTCGATGGAGTCCTGCCAATAGCCCACGCGCGAGAAGATGTGCGAAGGCATGTGCAATGCATGCGGCGAATCGGGCGCAATCGCGGCGTAGCGCCGCGCGGCGTCGATGCCCTGTTCCGCGATCGATGGGAAGTCGTAAGCGTGGATCAGAAAATGCACGACGCCCGGATGGCGAGGCTGCGTCGCAGCGACCTTTTCCAGGATGCGCGCGCTCTGCAGCTGCTTCGCATGGGTCAGATCATTGCGGTCTGCAGTGACCTGCAACCAGTATGCATAGAGCACCGCCGCTTCCGAGTCCTGCGGATAGCGTGTGTAGAGCTGCTCCAGCGCCTTCTCGTAGCTCGCGGCGCGCGTCTTGAATGGCACCGTCGCGTGATCCTTGAAGACGATCTCGACCGCTGCGATGTAGTCGCGCTCGCGCTGCGTCTTGCCGCCAAGCTGCTGCGCCTTCTCGACCGCAGCCCAGCCTTCCTGCTCCTGCTTCGGCGTCGGCGGCGAACCCAGCGGATTGTCGAGACTCGCGATGGCCTTGGCCCAATGCGCCATTGCACAGCTCGGGTCCGCGTGCAGCACGGCTGCGACGGCTGCATCGACCTTCTCCCAATAGAAGGAGTACAGCAGCGCCGCGGCCGTATTGAAGTGCGTTTGTGCCTCCGCGTTGCACGAGACCGGGAAATTGACGTCGCCGAGCGCCGCGGCGTGCTCGTGCTGATCGTGTTCCTGCGCCAGTGCGCAAGGCGCGGCGAGCATCGAGGCGGCGATTGCGAACGCGATGACGAGCTTGTTCATGGTTCCTCCCAAGCTGCTGCGCCGCTCAGTTTCCCCTCTTTTGCTCTCCCGGCACCACTGACCAAAGGGCTGCGAGGGTGGCGAGCTTCTCTTCGGCGCGCCAGGGCTTGATGCGGCCGTGGCCGAGGGCTGCAATTTCTGCGCGCAGCCTCGGCTCCGTGGACGCCAGGGTGGGCGCGGCTTTCGCGTATGCGTCGCGCTCGACCAGCACGCCGCAATCGATGCCGCGCTTGCGCAGCGCCTCGGCGACCACTTCGCGGAACAGTTTACCTTCGAGCGCATGCACGCGGACGTGGGGATTGCCCAGCGAATCGGGATCGACCACGCTGCCGACGACCATCGCGGCGCGCTCGATGCCGTCGAACTCCTCCAGCACCTTGCGCATCTCCTGCGCAGCGACCCGGCGCACTTCCTTGACCGCTTTGTCGGAAAGCGCGGCGCCCTGTCTTTCTGGAAGCTCGATCGTCGGGTGATAGGGAAAGCGGGACTGTGGAAGGTCTTCGCTGGCCAGCGCGATCTTGCGCACTGCCTCAATGACGCAACCGTCCGCGCTCTGCTGCACGATGGCCGCAATCGCAATGCCCGACTTGATCTTCAGCCCGATGGCTTTCATCGGATGGCTCCCCGGTCCGGGCGATCATGCCTTCCTGCCCATGATCGCGCCAGAACCTGCCATCGCGCGTCAGGTTCTCATTCCTTCGCGACGGCCGCGCTCTCCAGTGCCCGCGCGGACATCAGCGCGTAGCCCAGCGAGTAGTTACCCTCGTGGCACGCGTATTCGAGCATCTGGTCGCTGGAACGGCCGAAGCGCGTCTCGCCTTTCCAGGGCTGCGTGTAGTACGTCGGATCCTCCACCGTGAACACGTAGCTGAGCTCGTCCGCCGACACGCGGGTGATGCGCTCGGTCACAGTCGTGTCGGGCCCGACGAAGAACAGTCCGCCCGGGCCGCCGCGAGCGGCGCTGGTGGGCGCGAAGTATTTCGTCTCGATCACGAGCGTCGCTCCCTC
>JBIOUH010000098.1:0-6984 GCA_044866955.1 Steroidobacteraceae bacterium | reverse complement strand
CAGCGCTGTCGCCAACGTCGCAGATCACGGTCGAGGCCTGGATCAATCCTGCGACGATCGCGATCGACAAGAACCAGGACCGCGCGGTCAGCAAGACAGGCAGTTATGAGCTGACGATCTCGACCGGCGACACCGGTTGCGGATTCGGCACGCGCGGGGCTGTTCAGTGGCGCGCGACCATTGGTGGTGTCGACGCGCGGATCTGCGGCGGTGAGCTGACCCGAGGTGAGTGGCATCACGTTGCCGGGACCTACAACGGCTCGACTGTTGCGCTGTACGTCGACGGCGCCAGAGTCGCGTCCGCTGCTCGCACTGGCTCGATCGCGGCAGGCACGACAGCGCTCACGCTCGGCAATCGTAAGGAGCTCGATCGTGCCTTTGACGGCGGCCTCGATGAAGTGCGGATCTGGCGCCGCGCTCTCACACAGACCGAGTTGCAAGCGAATGAGAGGCAACTGACCGGTTCGGAAGTCGATCTCGTCGCGCATTACCGCTTGGACGAGAGCACTGGCCAACTGCTGACTGACACAACGCAGAACGGCAACACTGGCACGCGCGGCCTCAGCAACGCGGTGGAAACCAGTGATCCGGGATGGACCTCGACCGCTGCAAATTCGCCGCCGACAGCGGACGCGGGTGCTGACCAACTGCTCGATTGGCCCCAGGCTTCAGTGCAGCTCTACGGTATTGCACAGGACGACGGCTTGCCGTCTGGGACATTGACCTATCTGTGGACCGTCGCGAAAGGTCCCGCGACGGTGAGCTTCCAGAATGCGACTGCGGCGCAAACCAGTGCGACGTTCGCCGCGCCCGGGACCTATCTGCTGAGCCTCACGGTGAGTGACGGCGCGGTGTCCGCGTCTGACTCGGTGGAAGTGCGCGTCGCATCTCAGCAGTCGATCGCGAGTGTCGAAGTAGTCCCGCGATTCGTCACGCTGGGCCGGGCTGATTCTCAGACGTTCTCGGTCGTGGCACGCGACGGCAATGGCAACGTCCTCAGCGTCAACCCTGTATGGAGTGCTTCCTCCGGAATCATCTCGAGCACCGGCGAGTACACAGCTTCGACCCAGGCGGGGTTGCACACGATCCGGGCCACGGTGAGCGGCGTGACCGGCACTGCCAGGGCCGATGTGAAATCGAGTGCGACCGTTTGGCCGACGGGCGGTTGGATTACGGCCACGCCCGCAGCGATGAACATGAATGCGACGCTGCTCGCTCAGGCACGCACCTACGCATTGACTGGTGCGGGATCGGGAATGATCACGCGCGGTGGCAAGGCGGTGATGTCCTGGGGCGACACCGCGTTGCGTTACGACGTGAAGTCGACAGCCAAATCCATCGGCGGCACAGCACTCGGCCTTGCGCTGCTGGATGGAATGCTGGCGATCGATGATTCAGCGCAGACGCACCTGCCGACTATCGGCTTGCCGCCAGATGCAAATGCGAGCACCGGTTGGCTCGATGACATCCAATTGCTGCACCTGGCAACACAGACTGCAGGTTTCGACAAGGCGGGCGGATACACGCAGCTTCTGTTCCAGCCCGGCACTCGATGGTCCTACAGCGACGGTGGTGCGAATTGGCTGGCGGACGTCCTGACCGTCACATTCAACGCCGACCTCAACTGGTTGCTGTTCTCACGCGTGTTCACCCCCATGGGGATCAACACTGCAGATCTGCGCTGGCGTTCGAACGCATATCGCGAGGATCTGCTGAATGGAGTCAAGCGCAGAGAGCTCGGCGCCGGCATCACCGTCAACGTGAACGCCATGGCGCGCATCGGTTATCTCTACCTGCGCCGCGGCAGCTGGGCCGGTCAACGGATCGTGCCGGATTCCTTCGTCCAGCAAGTGCAGCAGCCGCATCCGGTAGTCGTCGGGCTGCCCATGCGCGATCCGGCAGGATTCCCGCAGGCGTCGAGTCACTATGGCATGTTGTGGTGGACCAATGCCGACAGCACGCTGCCGAGCGTACCTCGGGATGCTTTCTGGTCGTGGGGATTGGGTGAGAGTCTCATCGTCGTGATTCCGAGCCTGGACATCGTCGTCGCGCGCGCAGGCAATCCGTGGCGTTCAGGGCCATGGACCGGCAACTATGCGGTGCTCGATCAATTCATCACGCCGATCGTGAAGTCGGTGTCGCCCACGATCGGTGTGCCGCAAGTAGTCGGATCGTCGCAGTCCGCAGCGACAGCGGCGATTGTGCAAGCGGAGCTGGCCGTGTCGGCCGTCACGCAGCAGTCGGGTTCGGCCCTGCCGGCCGGCCGTGTGATCAGTCAATCCCCTGTTGCCGGCACCCAGGTCGCGCGTAACACGGGCGTGAAGTTGGTGATATCAGACGGCACGTAGTCGACCCGCACGTCACTGGCCTGCTCGTACCGCGTCGCGTGGAGAGCCGCCCCACTCTCGCTTCCAGGCTCGGCGCAAGCGCAGACTCGAACTGTATCCGGACGTCTCCGCCGCGTGAGCGACGCTCGCTCCTCGCTCGATGAGCTGCCGGGCCCGCTCCAGGCGGATGCTGCGAAGAAAGTCGAGCGGCGACACTCCGCAGTGCTGCACGAACAACCGCAGCAAGTGGCGCTCAGTCACGTGGGCTACCGACGCCATTGCGGGCATCGTCCAGTCGCGCTCGGGCGCTGCACTGATGGCCTCCTGCACTCTGTGCACAGCTGCAGCGCGATGTCGCCGGTGCCTGAGATACGGCGACAGTTCCGTGTCGCGCGGAGTACGGCGTAGATACACGACCATGTCTTCCGCGATGTTCATGGCCATCGCTTCACCGCACTCCTGCGCGATCAGATACAGCGCGAGATCGATCCCGGCTGTGATGCCTGCAGTGGATGCCACGCGGCCATCGACCACGAACACGCGATTGGCTACGACTGACACACGCGGCGCCCGCGATTTCAGGAAATCGAGCAGATCGTGATGCGTGGTGCAGCGGCGCCCGTTCAGCAGTCCCGAGCGCGCTGCCAGCAGCGTACCGGAGCAGACTGCGAGCAGGCGGTGCGCGCAATTGATGGCTTCCAGATGCGGCCGCAGCACCCGGCCCAGCCACTGCGAGATTGCAATGACCTCCGGCGTCGTCCGGCGCACGTGGACCGACGGTTGCCCGACGAGCACGACCCACGTCGTCGTAGCGAACGCTGCCGGCAACGGCTCGAGCTGCGCGATCGGCAACCCGACCGACGTCGGGATCGACGTTACCGGGCCGGCGAACCGCAAGCGGAACTGCGGTCCTTTGCCTTGTTCGGCAAGTTGGGTGTTGACCAGCCGGAAGGCTTCGGCTGGCCCTGCAATGTCGAGCAGCAGCGAATGCGGCGCGATGACGAAGAGAATATCGATGGGAGCTGTCATGTTCTGGAGCATCGGTCATGCAGCCGTCGGCGCAAATGCGCAACGCCGGTCATTGTCCGTTTCTGATCCCTTCTTGTCGATCCGCGACCGAAGCCGTCGCCGCGGCCAGTCGCATTTAGAGCACGTTCGGCCGCGCTGCAAGCCAACCCGGAAACCGGCCACAGGCGAGGTCCGAAATCGATTCATCCAGGTCGCCCCCGCGCGCCGTCGCCGGTGTCGCCCGCCCGTAGCATGTCAGCTTCACAGATGCCCGGAACGCCATGCTGTTACGCACTCTTCCCGACTTCGCTTTGGCTCACGCCGAGTCCCGGCACCACTTCAACACCAGGTGGGGGCGTGAGAACTGCATCATCTGGGGCCGCGCGCGGCGCGCGAAATTCGGTCCCTGCGCGCACGGACTCTCCATCCGCGCCGCGTGGGGCGGCGAGGAGCGCTGCCAGTTCGACGGCCGCACGCTCGCAGTCGACGACGACAGCTTTCTGATCCTCAACAACGGCCGCATCTGCACGACTCAGATCGACTCGGCGCAGCCGGTCGAATCGTTCGCCATCTATCTCGGTCCAGGGCTGGTCGAGCATGCCTACGGCGCGATGACGCTCACCCTGGAAAAGGCGCTGGAACGGGGCGATGCAGGGGTCGAGCGGTCGGCTGAGTTCCTCGAGAGCCTGCAGCCGCACGACAAGCTGGTCAGCCCCGTGCTGCGTTACATCCGGCTGCATGTCCTGCGCGGCGTCGATGACGAGGCCTGGTACGACGAGCAGCTGACTTTCCTGCTCGAGCGGATGCTCGCGCATCGCGATGGCGTGCTTGCCCGCGTCGACTCGTTCCAGCTCAACCGTGCAGCCACGCGACGCGAGATTCATCGTCGCGTCAGCCTTGCAACCGACTACCTGCATTCGAACTACCGCCAGCAGCTCGACCTCAACGCTCTCGCCAAGGCGGCTTGCCTGTCCAAGTATCACTTCCTGCGTCTGTTCACGCTGGTCCACGGCATCACACCGCACCAGTACCTGCTGCGCAAACGAGCGAAGGCCGCCTTGCGCTTGCTGCAGACCACGCCAATGGATGTCAGTGAAATTGCGTCGAGTGTCGGCTTCACGCAGCGCCATGCGTTGCTGCGCCAGATGCGACGCTGGACCGGACTGTCGCCCCGCGAGATCCGCCGCGCGGAGTCCGTCGTGGCCGCCACCGCCTAGGCATCTGCCGAATCCAATCCCTCCCCGCACGTATCCCGGTGCGGTGAAGACGATCGCGATGCGTCGTCTACGGTGCGCACGAATCCTTTCCTGCCGAGTTCGTCAGCCGACCCGCCTTCCAAAACAACAACGTCGTGCACAGGCGGCGTTGGACATCAGCGGTGCCGCGGGAGCTAACATGGCGAGCCATCGACCGAGCGATTGCAAGAGTGCCATGGCCGGCAGGATGATACGTTGCGATCGCGGCCAGCCTCATCAAGTTGCCGCCTTACGAATGACCGTCATGGGTGTCATCGTGAAGAACCTCGTTCGAGTTCTATGCCTGGTCCTGATCCTCGCTGCACAGCCATGCGCGGGAGCGGTCCCAAACAAGACGTACACGAGCGAGCAGTTCGGGTTCTCCTTCGACTACCCCGCGTCCTGGTCGATTCAGGAGCACCTCGCCAAAGACCGCTCGACACTCCTGACCTTGAAGTTGTTGAGCCGCAATGAAGACGTCGACATTCTGCGCGACTACTCGCCTGGAAGCTTCGGGATCGAGGTCTTCGCCAATCCCAGGCAATTGGAGTTAGGGGATTGGTTGGACGAACACGGCTGGCCCTTCGGTGAGAGCGATCGATCCGTAGCCACAACATCGATCGGCGGTCGGCCTGCACTGGAGATTGCGACTGGGAAGATGTTCGCACCGAATCGCTTCATCTACGTCGCCGCTCACGACGTCGTCGTGCGTGTCGCTCCACTCGCTGCGCAGTCGCAGGAGATCCTGCGCAGCTTTCGATTCGAACCCGAACGATGAAGCGACCGGCCGCTGGTCGAGCGACCGGTCGCTGTCTACTCAGGCACCGCCGCTGTTGAAGCACACCTGCATGATGTCTTCCGATTCATCGGCCGCCGCCGTATTCCGGAACGGCGGTGAGGTCATCTCCTGCCAGAACACGCCGGTCGTCGCTGTCGGCGGAGTGTTGCAGTTGACGGAGCAGCGCTTGTGGCTGTTCACGCCGTTGACCCAGTTCGAACCCGGATCGGTCGCCGCGTTGCCGTCGGTGTCGGCGAACTCCGCGCCGGCCCAACCCAGGATCCACGGACCGCCGCTCGATCCGCCCGTGAGATCGCTGCCGATGATCTTCGATACCTGGCCACCGGGCGTGAAGTCATGCGTGTACCACTCCGTCGATGCGGTAGTGATCAGCCGGTTGCCATTGAACGGCGCTGCTTGCGGATAGCCGAAGGTGCGCTCCGCCTGGCTCGACGCGAAGTTCCAGGCGCGGCCGAGCCAACCGGTCACGTTGCCGATCATGTTCGGGTTGACGGTGCCTCTCGGATTGGTGATGAGGCACGCGTAGTCGCGGTCAGGATCGCCGCTCGTGTGCCAGCCCGCCGATGTCTTGCTGTTGACGATCGTCCAGCAGCCACGCGTCGGATTCTGTCCGTCCTTCCAGCTCGGGCAGAACAGGCGGTTCGTCGCGAACGTCCCGTTGCCGTCCGAGTTGCAGTGTCCCGCGGTGATCAACGTGTTGCGATTGATCACGGATGCGGAGCAAACGAAATTGCCCTGCCCCGGCAACGTGAAGAACAGCTTGCCGACCGTAGACTTCGGATACGCGGTAATCGAGTCGTGCTCGCTCCAGCGCTGGAACGGACCGTAAGGGCCATTGAGCGGATTCGCCGGCTTCGTGCCATGCTGCGGTTGAGCGAGCCCCGCCATCTGCGCATAGGCCGCGCTGTCCGGACTGATTACGCGTTCGACGCTGCGACAGTTCACCGCTCCCGGTCGACAGCCATTGGCAAAGCCCGGCTCGGCGCCCGCCGCAGCCAGGTCGTCGTCGACAGCCGAAGAATCGGCAAGCAGGTCGCTCGCCCTGATGACGCGCGCTGGCGTCGGCATGGGTTTCGCTTGTCGCATGCGCTCCGGTGTCCAGTACGAGGAAACGCTCGCAGCCTGAGTGGCAAGCTGGGCTTGCACGCGCTGCGGTTGATCGGGCTCGTACGCAGACTGCGCGTGGGCCGCAGCGCCGAGGCAAGACGTCCAGATACCTAGCAGAACTCGAGTTCGACGTTTCATCTGATCTCCCATTGATGCTTATGCTGTGGGCGCTGCAGGCATCGCGATCGCGAATGCCCACCGGCAGCGCACTCCGACTATTGCGGAGTCAACGGCCTGCAGACCAGTGGCCGTTCGTCCGCAGGACGGACGAAGGCAAGTGGAAAGATCTTCGACGTCGGCGCTGTTCTTACACCCTTACGTGCGAGACGCGGTGCCGCAGTACCAGCGCTTCAATTCGTGACGCACGTGCAGTCGATGAAGTGGCTCAGAGCGATTCGCATTTGCTACGGGCGGAACTGCGCGCCGTCACGACTTTCCTGAGCGACCTTCACGGTCAGCTCCTGGACGAAAGCACTGAGGTCGGCCTCATTGACCTCGGTATGCGCGC
>JBIOUH010000097.1:0-12595 GCA_044866955.1 Steroidobacteraceae bacterium | reverse complement strand
CCCCACTTCGACTCATTCGTGTACGGTTTCTCCGCGGACAGCAGCAGCGAGGTTGCGCGAGACTCGATGCCGTTGTTGATGATGATCAGCGTGCCGAGGCCCGGGATGCCGTTGCCGAACGGCGAGTCGCCCCAGATCGCGTCCTCGTTGGTGCGGAAGTTGCCGTTGCCGCGGCGGTTGCCGAGCGTGAACACGATGCCGTCCTTCGACTCGACGTACGCCACCGTCGCCGATGTGTTCCAGCTCTGGTTCCACAGGTCGAAGCGGTTGCGGATGCCGAGGCTGAACTGATCGGAATACGGCGTCTTCAGGTCGTTGTTGATCAGGTTGATCTCGCGCCCGAGGTTCGGGTTCGCCGCGACCAGCGCTTCGAGGTTCGCGCGCTCGAAGAAGCGCGGATCCCATTCCAGGCAGCTCGGATCGGTGGCCGAGTCGCAGGGATGGCCCTGCACGTTGAAGTTGCGCTCGTACGTCGGGAACGTGCCCTTGGAGCGCTCGAGCGCCAGGTAGTCGAACACGTTGCGATCGTAGGCGCGGCCCGCGCCGCCGAACAGGACGAAGGTCTCGTCCTCCGAGAAGTCGTACGAGAAGCCGAAGCGCGGCTGGATGCCGCTGTCGAACGCCGAACGGTTGTGACCGTTGCTGATGTAGTCGTCGATGTTCACCGGGTACCGGCCCAGCGCCAGCGACTGCCGATAGGTCTGGCCCGGCGCCGCGCCCTCCGAGGTATCGACGGAGTTGATGCCAGCGATCACGTCGGCAGGCGTCACGTAGTCGAGATAGCTCGGCGTCTCCTCGTAGTCATAGCGGATGCCGAGGTTCAGCAGGAGCTTCTGGGTCACCTCCCAGTCGTCCTGCAGATAGATGCCGTACTGCCTGTTCTGCGATTCCACGTTGCGGTCAGGCAGGCCGGGAATGGCGGCGCCGAACTGCACCAGGTACGGCGTCGTCGTGTCCTGGAACACGTCATAGGAGAACTGCGGGTTGTACGGCTGCTGCTCGAACGCATTGATCTCGACGCGCTTGAATTTGATGCCGGTCTTGATCGTGTGCGCGCCGGCCCATTCGAACGAAGTGAACGTCAGGTCGTCCTGGAAGCCCCAGCCCTTCTGCCCTTTGTCCTGGTAGTCCGCGCCGCCGCCCAGATTCAGGATGAGCTGGTTGCGATCTGCGGTCGTCGCGCGATAGCCCGGGATGAGATTCACCGGCCGCGGATTGAAGTCCGCATCCTCGTACGTGATGTGCGCGTCGTTGAGGAAGCGCGCGCTCGTGTACTGGTAGCGCAGATCGATGCGCTTCTCGTCGTTCTTCTTGTCGCTGGCGAACGTGGCAGTGTTCTGACCGCCGATGTTCGAGATCTCGGTTTCCTGGCGCACCTTGCCGGTGAGCTCCAGCAGGTGATCGTCGCCGGGCGACCAATCGATCTTGCCGAAGAACAGGTCCTCTTCGAACGGCGCGCTCACGACGCCGAGCAGATCGCGCAGCTCCGGCGGCGCGGCGCTCGAGGGAATGCCCTGACCGAGCGTCACCGTTTCCGGCGTCTCGAACTCCTTGCCTTCGTAGGTCACGAAGAAGTGCATCCGGTCGCGGATGATCGGGCCGCCGAACGCGATGCCGTACTGCTTCTGCTCCGACTCCGCCTTGCGGCCGTCGCGCGCTTCGATCGGATCGGACGCGCGCCAGTTCTCGGAGGTGTAGTCGTAGAACGCTTTGGATTCGAACTCGTTCGTGCCGGAGCGCGTCACGGCGACGATGCCGGCGCTGCTCAGCTGGTCGAGCTCTGCTTTGTAATTCGACGTGATGACCTTGTACTCGCCGATGGCGAGCTGCGGGAACGGATTGCCGCGGGTCAGAGTCTGGCCGCTGACGCCGCCGCGCAGGACGTAGTTCTTCTGGCCGACGCCGTCGATGAACACGTTCACGCCGTTGGCGGACTGTGCGCCGCTGCGGATCTCGCTGGTCGAGCCGTCTGCGCTGGTCGCGAACTGCACGCCCGGGACGATGTCCGCGAATGCGAGGAAGTTGCGCGAGTTCTGCGGCAGCGCTTCGATCTGCTTCGGCGTCACGTACGTCGCGATTTCGGAGGTGCGCGTCTCGAACAGCTGCGTGGCGGTGACTGTCACCGACTCGATATTCTCGCCGGCTGCTGCGAGCCCCAGGTCCAGCGTCGCGGTCTGACCGACCTGCAGCGTGACCAGTCGCGCTGTCGCGCCCGTCGGTCCCGTGACTTCGACCTTGTACGTGCCGGGCGGCAGGCCGGCCAAGTTGTAGTTGCCGTTCTGCTCAGTCTGCACCTTGCGAGTGAGACCGGTCTCGGTGTTCGTTGCAACGACACTGGCAGCGCCCACCGGCTGCTCGCCGGCGCTCACCTGGCCGCGCAACGTCGCGCTCGCGGATTGTGAGTACGCGTGCGGAGCGGCGGCCAGCAGGCACGCTGCAATAGCAGAGCTCAAGAGCCGGCGGTCGAACCGGCGCGGGATCGAGGTCACATGTTCCATAGTGCATTCCTTCTGCTTGTCGCACACCCGAGAGACCCATCCAGCCTCGGTGAAGAGAGCGTGCTTCGTGGCGGAATATGTTTCCGCATCAGCAATGAATTCGCTGCCGGAAGAGTTCCGACATGTAATAAAGCCCGGGTTGAGCCGCTAGCCCTCCTCCTTTGCGTACGCATACGGTCCGCCTTTGGTCAGCGCGGCCTGGTAAGCCGGCCGCTGATGCAGCCGCTTCAGCAGCGCGGACAGGCGCGGATGCTCGGCGCCGAGCATCCCTTGAGTGGCACACACTTCCAGCGGAAAACTCATCTGCACATCGGCGACGGTGAATGCAGAGCCCGTCAGGAATTGTGAAGCGCCGAGCGAGTTCTCGGTGTAGCCAAGGTGCATGCGGATCGCGCCGGTCACGCGCTCCAGCATCGGCTTGGCAGGCTCGCCGACGCGATCGAGATAGATCTTCACCAGCAGCTGCATCATCAGCGAGCCTTCCGCGTAGTGAACCCAATAGCGGCAGGTCTCGTACTCGCGCGTGCCGCGCGCCGGGACGAATCGTCCCGCGCCGTAACGCTCGACCAGGTATTCGATGATCGCGCCCGACTCCGCCAGCACGAAGTCGCCGTCCTTGATGACCGGCGAGCGGCCGAGCGGATGAATCTTCCTGAGCTCGGGCGGCGCGAGCATGGTCTTCGCATCGCGCTCGTAGCGCACCACCGTGTAAGGCACGCCGAGCTCCTCCAGCATCCACAGCACGCGCTGCGAGCGGGAGTTGTTGAGATGGTGGACTTCGATCATGACGAGCTTTCCCCCTGTTATTCGAGCTCGACCCCCGCGCGCTCACGCGCGATCAGCAGCACGCCGCCAGTGATCAGCAATGCGACCGCCAGATATGTACTGAGCGCGAGGGTCGTACCGTACACCTTCTGCAACGTTGCAAACATTAAGGGTGCGATACCGCCGCCGACGATGCCCGCCAGCGTGTATGCAAGCGACGACCCGGCGTAGCGCACGCGCGTCGGAAACTGCTCGGCGATGAATGCGGCCTGCGGCCCATACATCATCGCGTGTACCACGAGGGCGGCAGCAATGGCGACCGTGATTGCCACCGGCGACCCGGTACCGAGCAGCGGAAAAAACGCGAACGCCAGCGCCAGCGCGCAAACTACCCCGGCGCCGTAAACGACACGTCGGCCGTAGCGGTCGGACAGCCCGCCGAAGAGCGGAATCGTCAACGCATTGCAGGCTCCGCCGATGGAGAGTGCGATCAATGCCAGCGTGCGCGAGACGCCGAGCGTCGTAGTGAGATAGGAAAGCGAGAACACTGCGGCGAGCGAATACAGCACGTCCGGCCCGATGCGCGCACCGCCGCCGAGGAGGAGCCCGCGCCAGTGCGTACCGATGACCTCGCTGACCGGCGCTCGCGCCTGCGCTTTCTCCCGTTCGAGTTGGCGGAACAGCGGTGTTTCCTGCACGCCGCTGCGGATCCACAACCCGAAGCCGACCAGCAGTACGCTGGCGAAGAACGGCAGTCGCCAGCCCCACGACAGAAAGCTTTCGTTGTCGAGCTGGGAGATCACGAGCGCGATCGTGCCTGTCGCGAGCAGAGTGCCGAGGGAGGGGCCCATCTGCGCCCAGGAGGCATTGCGGCCGCGCCGGCGGACATCGCCATGCTCGACAGACAGCAGCACAGCGCCGGCCCACTCGCCGCCGAGCGCCGTGCCCTGCACGAAGCGCAACGCGATCAGCAGAATCGGACTCAGGACGCCAGCGGTCGCGTATGTCGGCAACGCGCCGATGAGCGCTGTCGTCACGCCCATGATGATCAGCGTCGCGACCAGCACGAAGCGCCGTCCGTAGCGATCGCCGAGGTGCCCGAAGACCAAGCCGCCGATCGGTCGCGAGAAATAGCCGACCGCGAACGTCGAGAACGCCAGGATCGTACCGGTCAGCGGGTCGAACGACGGAAAGAACAGCTTGTTGAACGCCAGCGCGGCCAGCGTATTGTAGATCGCGAAGTCGTAGTACTCGAGCATCGTGCCGACGATGCTCGCGGTCGCCAGGCGGCTGGGGCGCGCTGACTCAGCCAAAACCGCCACCGCTCGGCGTCTGGATGACGAACACATCCCCGGCGTTCATCTCTGCCTCGTGGGTAGCGCCGAAGTGCTCGATGCTGCCATCGACGCGCTCGATCCAGTTCTTGCCGGTCGCTCCCGGCTGACCGCCGGCGAGGCCGAAAGGCGCGACCTTGCGATGATTCGCGAGCAGCACCGCCGTCATCGGTTGCAGGAACCTCATGCGGCGTTCCGTACCGTCGCCGCCACGATGCCGCCCTGCTCCGCCCGAGCCGCGACGGATGCGGAAATCATCGAGCCGCACCGGGAAGCGCCACTCCAGCACTTCTGGATCCGTCAGACGCGAATTCGTCATGTGAGTCTGCACTGCCGATGCGCCGTCGAAATCCGGTCCCGCACCCGATCCGCCGCAGATGGTCTCGTAATACTGATGAGCACCGTCGCCAAACGTGAAGTTGTTCATCGTGCCCTGACTCGCCGCGAGCGCGCCGAGTGCGCCGTACAGGCAGTCCGTGACACATTGCGAAGTCTCGACGTTGCCGGCCACGACGGCGGCCGGGTACTGCGGGTTGAGCATCGAACCTGCAGGCACCGAGATCTGCAGCGGCTTGAGGCAGCCGGCGTTCATCGGAATCTCGTCGTTTACGAGCGTGCGGAACACGTACAACACGGCGGCGCGCGTAACGGAGACCGGAGCGTTGAAGTTGTTCGGTTGCTGCGGGCTCGTGCCGGCGAAGTCGATGTTCGCGGCGCGCGCCTGTTTGTCGATGCGGATCGAGACACGCACGCGTGCGCCGTTGTCCATCGGATACTCGAAGTCGCCGTCGGTGAGCGCGTCGATCACACGGCGCACGGCTTCTTCGGCGTTGTCTTGCACGTGCTGCATGTATGCGTGCACCACCGGCAAGGTGAAATGCTCGACCATCGCCGCCAGCTCGGACGCGCCCTTCTGACACGCCGCGACCTGGGCACGCAGATCTGCGAGATTCTGCTCGACGTTCCGCGCCGGATACTTGCCCCCGGAGAGCAACGCGCGCAGTTCCGCTTCGAGAAAGACGCCCTTCGCGACCAGTTGCACGTTATCGATGAGCACGCCCTCTTCGTCGATGTGTACCGAGTCGGAAGGCATCGAGCCTGGCGTGATGCCGCCGATGTCGGCGTGATGGCCGCGAGCAGCGACGTAGAAAGAAGGCTGCTGCCCCAGGAAAACCGGCATCACCACCGTGACATCCGGTAGATGCGTTCCGCCTGCATACGGCGCGTTCAGCACGTACACGTCGCCAGGCCGCATCGTGTCGCCGCGACGGCGCATGATCTCCTGCACCGACTCGCCCATCGAGCCGAGGTGCACGGGCATGTGCGGCGCGTTCGCGATCAGGTTGCCCTGCGTATCGAAGAGCGCACAGGAGAAGTCCAGCCGCTCCTTGATGTTGACCGACGTAGCCGTGTTCGCGAGCGTGACGCCCATCTGCTCCGCGATCGACATGAACAGGTTGTTGAACACTTCGAGCAGCACCGGGTCGACCCGCGTGCCGATCGCGTTCGCGCGCTGCAACGGCTCGATTCGTCGCAGCAGCAAGTGATTCAGAGCGGTGACCTCCGCGCGCCAGCCTGGGTCGATTACGGTCGTGGTATTGCGCTCGCGGATGACTGCCGGTCCCAAAATTACGTCCTGCGGCCGCAGCGCGTCGCGATCGTAGAACGGCGTGTCGTGCCACTGCTCTCCAAAGAATACGGGCCGAACGATTGGCGCAGCGGGTTGGAGTGGTGTGGGTTGGGCTTTAGCCCAACTTTCCGTCCGATTCGACCCCACCGCCTCCGCGGAAATCGACTCGATCACCAGCCTCCGCTGCGGCATCAAGAACCCGTAGCGCAGCCGATACTGCTCCAGAAACGCGCTCGTCAGCTCCGCCGCCTTGGTTGCGACCGGCAGCTGCAGCGTGCTGTCCGTACCTTCGTACTTGAGCGCCACTCTGCGCTCGATCGTGATATCCGCATCCGCTACCCCCTGCGCGAGCAGAGCTTCCTGTGCGTCGCTCACGAGTGCCGCGAACGGTGCATCGAGGTCTGCGAGCGCGCGATCATCGAGAACTGCTTCGACGGCGCGCTGCTTCATTACCGTCACGTCCGCGAGACCAATGCCGTACGCCGACAAGACACCCGCGAGGGGATGCATGAACACGGTCTGCATCCCAAGCGCATCCGCGACCAAGCACGCATGCTGACCCGCCGCGCCGCCGAAGCACGACAGCGTGTATTCGGTCACGTCGTGACCGCGCTGCACCGAAATCTTCTTGATGGCGTTCGCCATGTTTTCGACTGCGATCCGGATGCACCCAGCCGCGACACCGTGCGGTGTCTGCGGCACGCCCGTTGCGGCCTGGATGTCGGCGGCCATCACGCGGAAGCGTTCGGCGACGACCTGTCCATCCAGCGCTTGATCACCGTCACGACCGAACACGACCGGAAAGAACTCCGGTTGGATCCGGCCGAGCAGCACGTTGCAATCGGTGACGGTCAGCGGGCCGCCGCGGCGATACGCAGCAGGCCCGGGGTCCGCTCCCGCCGATTCAGGGCCGACGCGCAGACGCACGCCATCGAACTGACAGACCGATCCGCCACCCGCCGCGACCGTGTGGATCTGCATCAACGGGGCTCGCAGTCGAACCCCGGCAACTTCGGCGTCGAACGCGCGCTCGTATTCTCCCGCGTAATGCGCAACATCCGTGGAAGTGCCGCCCATGTCGAAGCTGATGATCTTGCGAATGCCCGCCTGCTGCGCGGTGCGTGCCGCACCCACGATGCCGCCCGCCGGGCCGGAAAGGATCGCGTCCTTGCCATGGAACTGCTGAGCATCGGCGAGACCGCCGGACGACTGCATGAACTGCAGCTTCACGCCCGGCAGTTGTGCGGCAACCTGATTCACGTAGCGCCGCAGAACCGGCGACAGGTACGCATCGACAACCGTCGTGTCGCCGCGTGCGACCAGCTTCATCAGCGGGCTGACCTGGTGCGAGACCGAGACCTGGATGAAGCCGATGCGGCGCGCGAGCTCTTCGAGCTGTTGCTCGTGCTGCGGATACCGGTAGCCATGCAGCAGCGCGATCGCGCACGAGCGGATGCCGCGATCGAAAGCGGCCCGCAGGTCCCGCTCGGCCTGCTGCAGATTCGGCGGGCGCACGATGTCGCCATGCGCTCCAACGCGTTCGTCGATTTCGACGACCTGCTCGTACAGCATCGACGGCAACTCGATGTGCCGCACGAAGAGCTTGGGGCGATGCTGATAGCCGATGCGCAACGCATCGGCGAACCCGCGGGTGATGGCCAGCACGGTGCGATCGCCCTTGCGTTCGAGCAGCGCGTTGGTCGCTACCGTCGTGCCCATCCGCACGACGTCGATGGCCCCGGCCGGAATGGGCTGCTCGCCGACGCCCAGCAGCTCCCGTATGCCCTGCACGGCCGCATCGCTGTAGCGCTCAGGGTTCTCCGACAGGAGCTTGAGCGTCACGAGCGCGCCGTCGGGCTTGCGGCCGACGATGTCCGTGAAGGTGCCGCCGCGATCGATCCAGAATTGCCAGCGCGAGGGCATATGAGGCGTCGGGCCGAAGCCCGACCTACGAGCCCGACCTATTTGGAGAGCCGCTTGGAGACCGCCTCGGCCTGCGCAAACGCGCGCAGCACGTTCTCGCCGGCGATGAGCTTCAGGTCCTGATCGCTCCAGCCGCGGCGGATCAGCTCCGCGAACAGGTTCGGATACATCGATACGTCCGACAACCCCACCGGCCACTCCGAGTTGCCGTCGAAGTCGCCGCCGAGGCCGATGTGCTCGACGCCCGCGACGTCACGGATGTGCTCGATGTGATCGGCGACCTTGGCGATCGAAGTCGGCGGCATCTTGAGCTTGCCGAGCACTTCCGCTTCGATCTGGTCGCGCTCCGTTGCGCTCTTGCCGATGGAGCGCTGCGTGATCTCCGCCATCGCGGGCACCTGCAGCTGCGCCACCGCCGGGTCGATGAACCCCGCGACGAAAGTCACCATCACCACCCCGCCGTTGCTCTTGAGCCGACGCAGGATGTCGTCGGGCACATTGCGCTTCACGTCGCAGAGTGCGCGCGCCGAGGAGTGCGAGAAGATCACCGGCGCCTGCGAGACGCGCAGCGCATCGTCCATCGTGCCATCCGACACGTGCGAAAGATCGACGAGCATGCCGAGCTTGTTCATCTCCAGCACGACCTGCTCGCCAAATGGCGTCAGGCCGCCGTGCTCCGGCGGCTGCGCGTTCGAGTCCGCCCAGCTCAGGTTCACGTTGTGGGTCAGCGTCATGTAGCGGACGCCGAGATCGTAGTAAGCGCGCAGCGCGCCGAGCGAGTCCTCGATCGCGTGACCGCCTTCCATGCCGAGGAGCGAAGCGATCTTGCCGGCCTTGTGCGCGGCGCGGATGTCGGCTACGGAGGCGGCGAACTGCAGCCGGTCCGGATACTGCGCGATGATCCGACGCGCGATATCGATCTGCTCGAGCTGCGTGCGTGCGAATCCGCCCTGCAGCTCACCGGGGATGTACACGGACCAGAACTGCGCACCGACGCCGCCGAGCTTGAGGCGTGCTAGGTCCGTGGCGCCCGCCGTCGGTTTACGCAGGTCGTAAGCCTTCACGTCGCCCGGCGCAGTCTTGTTCTCGCGGATCGCCCACGGCAGGTCGTTGTGACCGTCGACCAGGATCGTCGACTGCAACAGCTTGCGCGCATGCGCCAGCGCGGCGTCCTCAGCCGAATGCGCGGCGGTGACGAAGAACAACCCGGTCAGCAGGGCTCCACAGAATCGCTTGAGTCTCACGATCATTCCTCTTTTCATTGCAACCGTTCCGCACCCGGCACCAGCAGCGAGTCGCCGACGTTGGCGGTCTTGCGGCCGTTCACCAGGTCGTCGAGCCACTTCGTCAGCGCCACGTCGTCCACCTTCGCGGTGTAGAAATCCGGCCGCGTCAGCACGGTATGGACGACGCCCGGCATCGTATACGTGCGCAGCTTCGGATCCGCCTTGCGCAGATCCGCGATGTTAGCGCTCAGCAGCGGCGCGAGCGACGTCACCTTGTTGCCGAGCTGGCCGAGAAAGAACAGCTGGGTGCCATCCTCGATGCTGTTGATCTGCGCGAGCTGCAGGTTCGTCACCGGCGCGGCCCGCGAGTAGAAGTCCTCGAAGTTCGCGGTCTCGATGTCGAGGTCGCGATACAAAGGATCGTGCTTCAGGGCGCGGGTCGCGCCCCACAGCTCCAGCCACTGCGCGAGTCGCATCGTGCGATAGCCGCCAGCGCCATCGCCCAGCTGCACGACGTGCGCTTGCGTGTAATGACGCGCGAGCTGCGAAGCGAAGATCGGCGACGGGATCGCGCCCGCACTGCCGCCGCTGACGAACACCGTTTTCGGATCGGCGTACTGCTGCGTCACCCAGTCCATGACCCGCTGTGAATTCGCCAGGCCGCGATACTTCACGGTGAGGTTCTTGCCGTCGCTGGTTTCGTAGCGCACAGCGTCCACACCCAGGTGGACGTCGGCCGTGCAATACGGTGCGAACACGATGGTGAAGTCGCGCAGGGGATTGTCGGGATTGCCGGCGTCGAGGATGCCTCCCACGCCCGGGCCCTTGAGCCACGGACGATCCTTGTCATCGACGCTCGGATCGAATGTCGCCTGCCCGTCGAGGCCGCAGTTGCGGCTGTTCCAGCAGCCGCCGCCGCCCTCGAAATACAGCGCGACGCGTTTCGGGTCTCCTTCGTGGACGTAGAACTCGTAGCGCGAGGCGTCGGTCGCGCAGCCGGTGCCGTGTCCGCCCTCCACCGTTTTCCAGCCCGCAGTGTCGGTTGGTTTGGCCGGTTCGTCGGCGTGCCCAACGATGGCCCATGCCCCGGCGCACAACACTGCCGCAAGTGTGCGCACAGATGAATTCTTCTTGGTCATGTGAGTCCCCCACCTGGAGTGCGCATTCTGACTTAACCGGACAGCTCCTGACATCTTTCTCGGCTTCAATGTCGGCTGACGCCGCAGGCGTGCGTCCTAGGGACAGCTAGTCACCCTTCATGGAGATCCACATGCAACGCTACGTCCTCCTGCTCGCGCTCGCCGCCCTGACGGCTTGTTCTCAGCAGGGCGCGCCGCCCCAGGCGCAGACCGCGCCCGCACAGGAAGCCCCTGCCACGCCGGCTGCAGAGCCCGCTGGCGAGCCCTCGAAGAAGGCGGCGCTTGCGCCGGACGTTCCGGCCGGCGAATACAAGGTCGACAGGGCGCACACCTCGCTGCTCTTCCGCGTGAAGCACCTCGGCTTCTCGAACTTCACGGCGCGCTTCCGGGGTATCGATGCGCAGCTGCAGTTCGACCCACACAATCTCGCGGCGACGCAACTGACGGCGACGGTGGATGCGCGCTCGATCGAGACCGACTATCCCGATCCCCAGTACGATTTCAACGGCGAGCTGCAGGGCGAGCCGTGGCTGAACGCCGCGAAATTCCCGGCAATCACCTTCCACACGACGCGGGTCGAGGATCTCGGCAACAACGCGCTGCGCGTGCATGGCGACCTGACTTTACGTGGCGTCACCAAGCCGATCGTGCTCGATGCCACGTACAACGGCGGCTATCTTAAGCATCCGATGGATCCTCAGGCCCGCGTCGGTTTCTCCGCTCACGGCGTGCTGCGGCGATCCGACTTCGGCATCTCCGGCGGCATCCCTGCTGCAGGCAGCAACCTGGGTGTCGGCGACCAGGTCACCATCATCATCGAGTCGGAATTCATCGGCCCACCGGCGCCCAGCGGCGATTCGCCGGCATGACGCCACTGACGCACCGTTCTTGACGCAACTTTTTGCCTCGATGGAGTCGAATTGCGCGGGCGCGGTGCGTCTTAGGTTTGAAATGTTTGGAAAGTGTCCGGGGTAGAGCATGTTCAAGGGAAGTTTCGTGACCATGGCCGAGGCCATAGCGAGCCATCTGCATGCACGTGCTGCGACGGCAAGCGCGTGGCGCGTTGCCGACAGCTGGCGCGAAGACGGCGGAGCCGCCGGCAGCGCCAACCCGAGCGTGCGTGCGCGCCTCACGGTCATCCGGCCCTCGTTCTCACTGCATCAGGTCCGCTCCTTACCTCCGAGGTAATCGACGCGCCGCGTCGCGCACTCGCATGATTCGGTGCACGAGTCATGTTGAGGAGAGCGACGATGCAGCGACGGGATCTGTTGAAGGGCGCAACCGCTGCGATTGGCGGAGCTGCCTTGCTGGCTGCCGAGGGCGCGCTGGCGGAGCGACGAGCCTCACGTGGCGCTGCGACAGGTACTCGCGTCGGTCCTTTCGTCGAGACGCGCGACGGCACGCAGCTCTTCTATCGCGACTGGGGCGCCGGCACGCCGCTGGTGTTTCTGAGCGGCTGGGCGCTCACGTCCGAGTGCTGGGCGTACCAGATGGCGCCGCTCTCCGACAGCGGACTGCGCTGCATCGCCTATGACCGTCGCGGTCATGGCCGCTCGAGCGATCCCGGCCGCGGCTTCGACTACGACACGCTCGCCGACGATCTCGCAGCGGTGCTCGATGCTCTGGATCTGCAGAACGTCACGCTCGTCGCGCATTCGATGGCCGGCGGTGAGGCCGTTCGCTATCTGACGCGGCACGGTTCGAAGCGCGTCGCGCGGGTTGCGCTGATCGCCGCGACGCTGCCGTTCATGACGAAGACGGCCGACAACCCCGACGGCATCGATCCCTCCGTGTTCGAGAACGGCCGGCGCAACGTGCTGGTGCGCGATTTCCCGAAAGCGCTGCACGACAACCTGCGGCCGTTCGTCGTCCCCGAAACCTCGGACGCACTGCTGAGCTGGATCGAGGGCCTGATGCTGGAGTGCTCGATGCGCGCACTGCTCGACTGCAACAAGGCGCTGACTGCGACTGATTTTCGGGCCGAGGTGGCGAAGATCGCCGTGCCGACGTTGATCGTCCACGGCGACAAGGACGTCTCGGCGCCACTGGCGATCACCGGGCGAAAGACGGCAGCGTTGCT
>JBIOUH010000096.1:0-7124 GCA_044866955.1 Steroidobacteraceae bacterium | reverse complement strand
GAGCCCGAAGGCCTCGTGCACGCGGGCGTCGACAGCGCGAGCAAGGCTGTCGGCATCCGCGGAGGGCGTCGAGCGATAGATCTGCTTTGCGAGCGCCACGATTTCCCTCGAGAGCGGCAGCGTGGGATCCGGCAGCGGAAACTCGCTCACGTACTGCGTGATGAATCGCCGGCGGCTGGCATACAGCCGGTTGTTGAAGCGGTGATCGTAGAATTCCAGCGCGAACTGCGAGTTGCCCACTGCAAGGGCGAGCCAGAGCAGGTCTTCGTTCTGACCGGGTTCGAGAGCCAGCCAATAGCAGTCGCCGTTGACGATCGTGCCGGTCTCGTCGATCCAGAACACGGGCTCGGCTGAGATATCCGGGAAGACGAGCTTGGGACGCGACCACGCCGCCGGATCCTGCGGGACCCAGATCTCGTACCACTGCCTGCCGGCGTCGCTCACGTAACGTCGCCGTTCCAGCTGTTCGCGGTGGGTTTCCAGATACGCGCGGGTGCGCGGGTATTGAGTGAGATCGATAGCTGCGCGGCGCCCGGCGCGAGATTCGTGCGTGTAGAGAATGCGCTTCGCCCCGACGCGCTCGAGTGCACGATAGCGACGAGCGAGATGATGCGTAGTCAGAGGACGCAGCACTTCCGGCTGCATGTGCTCGGCAAGCGCGTGCCAGTCATCGCGGATGAAGATGCTGTCGGCGGTGGTCTTCACACCGACCCGGATCTTTCCGAGATCGCCGAATCGCGCAACCGTGCGGCCCTGAACGAGTGCGAGCCACTCGTCCTTTTGAGCCGTCGCCATGCGCCAGACACCGCTCGTATCGAGCGATCCCTGAACGACGTCGAAGCGGCGGCCATCATCGGTCGCCACGACCCCGTGCCGATCCAGAGCTTCGATTGCGGAGCCTGCGTTTTCCGCTGGCGTGTTCGTTGTCTCGTAGATGCTCGTGAAGCGCGTGTTTGCGTCCCGCGCGTTCGCGGTTCGCGCCAGCAGCACAGCGGGCAGCACGGCCGCATCGAACAGGCGGGTGTCGCCAAGATCCCAGACGTGAAGCAGATCGTAGAGCTCCGGCAACGCCTTGCGAACCGATTGCCCGGAGCGCGTGCTCATGAAGCGGTTCGAGACGATGATTCCCAGCGTTCCGTCCGGCGCCAGCACGCGGCTGATCGCCAGCAGGAACGCGTGGTAGAGATCGACGCGTCCGGTCAGCCCATAGCGCCGTGCAAGCTCTTGCGCTCTCTCGGCTCCGAGTACCTGCGTTCGCACATATGGCGGATTCGCGATCACCGCATCGAAGCGCTCCGCGTCGGTGCGGTCGTCGAGAAAGTCGCGCTGTTCCAGTGTCGGCGTGAGATCGGGAAACTCCTCGGCGAAGCGCTGTTCCGCCTCTGCGAGCGCCACCGGATTGGTGTCATAGCCGCGGACCGAGATGCGGCTGAATCCGCGCACGCGCAGAGCACGCACCAGACTTGCTAGCAGAATGCCATCGCCGACTGCCGGATCCAGGATACGCAGCTCCGCGTCGCGATGCGCGAGGACCGCCGCCGCTAGTTGCTTCGCGACGAAGTCCGCGAGAATGGTTGGCGTGTAAGTTGCGCCGTGGGCCTTCTCGTGTGAGACGGCGGTGTAGCGATGCTCAGCTCGATCGTCGGTCTTCAAGGTGGAATGGCGCCCCGGTACAGAGCGCCATTCTCGCGCAGATCCGTCACTTCGGCACGATGCGGTCGGCGATCGTGTCGCGGTGGAAAGCCACGTGCTCCCGCACCTGCAACCAGCCCGCATCGTTCGCGGCCGGCGCCCGGTCGGTGGCGAGATCCTGCCAGGAGTTGTAGCGGTCGACGGTGAGGAACTGCCACGGTCCGCCTTCGAGGTGCGTGAACACCAGGTTGCTGACCGGCACTTTCGCATCGGTGTTGATCTGTCGCACCAGGCCATCGAGCTGCGAGCGGTGTCCCGGCACGGATTGAAGCACGGCAACGATATAGGCTGAGCTCGCCGCCTTTGCGTCGGTGGGCAGCAGCGCACGCGTGACATCGGCCCACGACGGACCGGCTACGAACGTATCGGTGTGCCACGCCATCGTCGGCGGCGAGTTCGGATTTGCGTTCGTGACGTCGACGGCTGCTTTCGTGCCGAGATGCTGAATGAGGCAGTAATCCCAGTCATCTCCCGACTGGTGACGCAGGAGCAGATAGTGCGAGGCCATGGGGTCCTTCGGGTCCTGCTCCTGCAGCTCCTTGGCGAGCGCGGCTGCCTGACCGGGCGCCGCCTTGGCGAACAGCACGTGATACACGTCCGCTGCCGCCGGCGCTTGCGCCTGCGCCTGGCTCAGCGCCAGCGCCGAACAGAGCGCCAATGAGAATGTCGTCGTACGAGTGAGACCTTTCATGGGAGCCCCCTTGTCTGTTGTTCGATGTCTGGACTGCGGGCGAGGCAGTACTACTCCGATGCGTGGACGTGTCAAGGAGCAACCTTCGTTGCGCGTTGTGCAACTGCAGCGTCGCATTGCTAAGATCGCGCGCGATGAGAGGCTTGAAGAAGCTCGCGAAGATTCTGCTCGGCATCGTCGCCTTCCTCGCGGTCGCGGGCTACGGCGTTTTCCAGCTCCCTGCCTTCGGTGGTCGCTTCGACGGCCAGCGACTCGAGCGCATGCAGCGCTCGCCGGAATGGATCGACGGCCGATTCCAGAACACGCCGCCGCAGAAAACGGGCGGCACGTTCTGGGAAACGATGCGCTTGTACCGCCAGGGGCAGATTCGCGAGCCTCACTTCGAGATTCCGGTGATCGCGGTAGCGCCAGAAACACTGCGCACGCCGGCATCGCCAGGCCTGCGCGCGATCTGGTTCGGTCATTCCAGCGTCCTGGTGGAGATCGACGGCGTGAGGCTCATGACAGATCCCGTGCTGTCCGACGTCGTCTCGCCCGTGCAGATCGGACCGAAGCGCATGCATCCGCCGCCGATCGGGCTTGCCGACCTCGCGGGGATCGACGCGGTGCTGATCTCGCACGATCACTACAATCACCTGGACATGAAGACGATCCAGCACCTCGCGGCGCAGGGCACACAGTTCTACGTGGGCCTCGGCGTCGGCGCGCACCTCGAACGCTGGAAGGTCGCGCCTGCCCAGATCCACGAGATGGATTGGTGGGAATCGCTGCAGCTGAAGAACGTGCAGATCAACTGCACGCCGGCGCGGCACTATTCGGGGCGCAAACGACAGGACAACTCGACGCTGTGGGCGTCATGGGTCGTCGAAGGCGCGCAGCACTCCTTCTACTTCAGCGGGGATACCGGCTATGCGGATCACTTTCGCGCGATCCACGCGCGCTACGGCGACACCGATCTGAACCTGATCAAGATCGGCGCGTACGGAACGCCGCCGAGCTGGCTCGACATTCACATGGATCCGGAGTCGGCCGTGAGAGCGAATCAGGATCTGGGCGGCGGGATCCTGTTGCCGGTGCATTGGGCCACGTTCAACTTGTCGTATCACGCGTGGGATGAGCCGATACTATGGACTCTGCGCGCGGCGGAAGCAGAGCACGTGCAGCTCGTTACTCCGCGCGTGGGCGAAGTCGTCGAGGTCGGGCAGCCGTTCAACAATGTCGGGTGGTACAAGGGCGCGCGCTGAACGGGTGCGCTGTCAGATGCTCCCGAGCGTGGGCTCGATCCGCTTCGATTCCTTGACCGGCTGCCGACTGCAGGCGGCCAGAAGAACCGCACCGGCTCTGGTCAACCGATAGCCGTCCTCGCCGTCGCCCGCGCCGAACGTGCGTTCGATCAGGCTCAGTTTTCTGAGCGCGCCCAATGCCCGCTCGACATCGAACAGGCGCATCTCCAGGGCGCTCGCGATTTCATGCGGCGTCAACAAGTGGCCGGGCGGCAGCATCGCGTGAGTCTGCAGGATCTCGAGCTGGACTCCGCTCAGCGCCGGCTGCTCGGAAACCTCCGTTTTCGCGAGGCGTGCCTGTCGCGCGAGCGCGTAGGAGCGAAGAGCAATGCTCACCCGCCTTGCGACCACCCGCACCGCGCGTTGCAATTCCTCGTACAGACGCACGATGTACGCAGTCAGCGCCCGGTCCACATCGCGAATGAGCCGGTAGAGCATGACGATCAGTACGATCGCCGCGAGCCAGATTGCAGCGGAGACGAGTCCGGACACCACATGGCCGTGACTGGCGAAGTAGAGCCCGGGGAATTGCGACAGGAGCTGATCGCCCGGCAGGAAAAAGCCGCGATACAGCCATAGTGCGATATCGAGCAGTGCGCTCTGCAGATCCTCGGCGATCATAACTGGCGACCCCGCTGTCATAGACGTTACGTCTGTAGACCGGAAGCTTTGCGTCCCCACCTTTCGGTGGGTTTGCCCTTGTCAGCGCCGATGACTGTGGACCTGCCCGCAGCGAAAGACAACGGAGATTTAACAGTAGCGCACGACCTCAGCCGTGCAGCTCGATGATGTCGCCGTCGGCAACGACGTGTCCGGGTCCGACCTGCTGACCCTCGAAGCCGGACGCTCCCCACACGCGCGCGTGCTTGAGGGATCGTGCCAGATCCTTGTGAACCCGGCGTGCGACGTCCGCGACCGTCTGGCCACGGCGTAGCGTGTACGGCCGGGAGCGATCTGCGGCTTTGCCGGGCGCCTTCGTATAGACGCGCACGACACCGAGATGCTCGAAGAGCCACGCGCCCAATTCCCCCAACGCGTGGCCGCTGATTGCGGAGACAGCCAGCGCCGGATAGTGCAGGCCGACGAGCTCCAGAAGCGTGCGCAGCTCCGATTCTGCGTCCGCGACTACGTCTGCTTTGTTCGCGAGCAGCAGCGTGGGCAGACACAGCGCAAATGGATCGTCCGCTGCGGCGTCCTCTTGCGCAGATTTCATGTCGTCCCAATGCTCGGCGAGCGTCACGCCGCTCTCGCGCATCATGTCGTGCACGGTCTCGATCTCTCCCACGCAGTCGGGATCGCTCAGATCCACCACCAGCAGACAGGCATCAGCCGTCTGCAGTGCGCTCGCGAGCCACGGCGTCGGATGGTGCGGCGAAACGGCGGGCAGGTCGACGAGCTGAAAGTGCACGTCTTCGTGCGGCATCATTCCCGGCTCCGGGAATTGCGTCGTGAACGGATAGGCCGCAGCGTGCGCGTTCGAACCGGTGAGCCGTGAGTGCAGCGTCGACTTGCCGCCGTTCGGCGGACCCAGCATTGCGAGCTGCGCCGCGCCTTCCGGCCGGATGACCAGTGCGGGACCGCCGCGCGCTCCGCCCTTCTTCGGTCGCTCCAGCTCCTCGCCCAGCTCGCGGATCCGTCGCTTGAGGTCAGCCTGGAGGTGATCGGTTCCCTTGTGCTTGGGAATCACGCGCAGCATTTCGCGCAGACACTCGAGGCGCTCGCCGGGATCGCGCGCCTGCTGCAGCGCGGCCTGCGCCGCTCTGTATTCCGGGGACAAGTTCGCGGGCATGTGCAGCTAGCCCTGATTCCCAGCGGATCGATTCGGAGCATCATTGTGCGCCCACCCAGTCCGTGCAACCGGAGGACGCATCATGAGCATCGCAGCAAGGGTTCAGACTTGTCTGTCGGACGCGGGCGTCCAGTACGACATCATCGAGCACCCGCGCACATCGCACAGTTCGCACACCGCGCAGGTCGCGCATGTCCCCGGCGAAAGCCTCGCGAAAAGTGTCGTGCTCGAAGATGGCGACAGATACCTGATGGCAGTCGTGCCGGCCACGCGCAGCGTAGACCTCGGAGCGTTGCACCGGCGTTGGGGTCGTGAGCTCGGGCTCGCTACCGAAGAGGAAGTGGCGCGACTCTTCGCGGATTGCGAGCCGGGCGCCGTGCCGCCGCTGGGTCAGCTTTACGGCATGGAGACGATCATCGATGAGGCATTTGTCGACGCCGCAGATGTGTACTTCGAGGGCGGAGATCACCGCGCGCTCGTGCACGTGAACGGCAGCGACTTCCTGAAGCTCATGGGCGACGCGCCGCGGGCCAGGATCGGGCTGCATCACTGAGCGCGGATGCAAAAGGGCCGGGGATATCCCCGGCCCAGGTCATTGCATGATCGAGACGCGTCGCGATCGTCAGATCTTCTGCGGCTCGGCCTGCGTGAGCACCAGCTGACCGTCCTGCACCGGGATGCGCTCGCCCGGGTGATGGTCCATCTTCACCGAGCTCTCGACACCGCCGAGGCTATAGCGCACGTCGTAACCGACTTGCTTTTCGTGCGAGTCGTAAACGGTCCGGCAGCGCTGTTCGGTCGTCGTATAGGTGTTGCCTTGCTGCATCCGGTTCTGGATGCGGTTGCCGGCATAGCCGCCTGCTGCGGCGCCTGCGACCGTAGCGATCTTGCGCCCGTCGCCGTCACCGACCTGGTTGCCCAGCACGCCGCCCACGACCGCACCGATGACGGTGCCCGCGACCTGCTTCTTGTCCTTTGCTTCACGCGTGTGGGTTACTGCCACGTCCTCGCACACCTGGCGAGGCGTTTTCTCCGTCTGCATGATGGGCTGCACGGCCAGCACTTGCGCGTACTCCGGTCCGCTCATCATCTTGTAGCCCGCGAATACGCCGCCGGCAGTCGCCACCGCCGCGCCCGCGACGAGACCTGTCAACAACGATTTGTTCATGCAACTTTCCTCATCCGGCTCGAAGAGCCAACGGTGCGGATTTTCCGTTGAGGTGCCGTTGCAGAGCCAACTGCCGCTGTTCGGCGACAGGAGATTGAACATAAGGATGACGAACGAAGTCAGTGTCGCGGCCCAGGCACTCCAGCGCGCATCCGAGTGCAGTGATTCGAGGAAAGGCGACTTGCGCTTGATCCAGTGCCCGAGCTGTAACGGACCGGCGCCAGTTGCTGCGTGCGGGCAGGACCCGTGAGCCCGGCAGCGGCACTGTCGGTCCACTGGTCGTCAACAAGAGGGGTCGTCTCATGAAAAGCAAACTGGCTGCCATTGCACTGATCTGCTGTCTCTCGGGCTCGGCGGTGGCGCATGACAGAGTGTGCTCCCTCGTCATCCTGAGAGGCGACTACGTCTTCGGCATCGGGCGGATAGGCTTCGCGCGATTCGAGTCTTTCGCAGAATTCTCTGAGTTGAGAACTCTCCTGCACAGGAACAAGCTCGCTGTAC